>NZ_MUXW01000091.1 GCF_002015085.1 Glaesserella parasuis | reverse complement strand
ACAGAATTTGGGATAGGGTCTGTTAATTTTTAAAACATTGGGTGTTTTTTTAGTTTTTCTTACAATAAAACCATGTTTTTTATCTTAAAGGGTATTAAAAAAACATTACTTAAAACTACGTTGTTTACATTTAAAATCTTAAAAATTATTATTCTATTTATATTAATGATTGCTTTATTATCGTTGTTTATCAAATGAATACTGAACTATATTATCAAAACCGAAACATCATCAAGAAAGGCGTTAAGCCATTCTATGAGCGTTTCGGTTTTGATTAATGATAAATCTCTCTTCGATGCCCGATTTCTAAGGCAGTTATCAACAATTCGCCATTATCAATATGGCAAATAATGCGGTAATCACCTACACGATAACGCCACATTCCAGATAAATCGCCAACTAAACCTTTGCCCCGATCTCGTGGATTTTCGAGCGTCGCTAAGGTTTTGAGGTAGCGGATAATTTGTTGGGCCTGTTGAGGATTTTTCTTGGCGAGTTTGGCTAATTGCTTTTTAGCGGTTTCCGCTAAGATGACGTTCCAAGTTAAGCTCATTCTCGACTTCCTCTAGTGAATAGGTTTTTTCTTTACCTGAACGGACACGCTCAAGAACAGCATTAGCTAAGAGCAAATCTTCTAAATCTTCCAAATAGGCTTCTAATGCCTCTTTAACATAAAAAGATTTTGCTCGTCCTGTTTGAACGGAGAGATGATCTAAGCGTTGTTGTAATTCGTCTGGTAGTCTTACTGTTAATGCCATCGTGTTATCCTCTTACATTAATGTGTTGGAATAAGTATAAGATGGTAATAATTGTAATACAAGTAATAACGCAAAATACTTTTAATTAAGAGTTTTAACGAAAAACAAACCCCGAGGTGCTGTAACACTTCGGGGTTTTTCATATCCACTTAAAGCACTAAGAGGACATAAACTGAATGAATAACAAATGGAGAACTTCCAAATGCAGATAGATTTTAGCGTAATGGAGGGGATTTGTAAAATGTTAGAACTAATGGATAAATCAAAGATTGCCAAACGTTATGTTTGGGCTATCAGTTTATTGATCATAATGTGCGTAATGATGTGGCTTACACCTGATTTTTTAAAAGCATTGGCAGATTTCATCTTGACCCTGAAAAATGCCTAACCAACAGGCGTATTGCTACGCCTTATTTTGCCGATAAATTTCACAAAGTTTTTTAATGGCTTCGGCTTTCGTTCCACCGATTTCAGCAAGTACTGACGCAAATTCGTCCGCAATAGGCGTTTCCATACGCACAGAAAATTGCTTAACCTTGCCTTCAGCAAGCATACGTTTGTTATATTCGTTCGCCGTTTTAGAGCGAAGTTTACGAGAATGTTCAGTCATTGAATTTGCCATAGTTACCTACTTGATTTTTTAAAACGTTGGTTGTATAGTTTAGGAACTGCCTAGCGGTGGCACCCGCTAGGTCTTACGCTATCCTTAGTAAGCTGGCACGCTTACCAATAACAGGATAATAAGGATTAACACTTTAACTAACATAATCCTAGTTCCTATATTTAGTTGAGCGGTGAAAGCCGCTCTTCTTATTTCCGCCCTATTGCGAAAACAAGTGTATTATAGTTTACAAGTAATAACTAAGCAAGGATTATTTGTAAGTTTTCAGATTTTCATTCAAGGTTATCAAATGTTTAACTTCAGAAAACAAAAGCAACAAGTTGAGCTAATTGAGCAATTACAAGCAGAAATTGAGGAACTAAAAGCAGAAAACTACCGCTTGAGAGATTTGCTTTCAAGAGAGTGGCAAGAAAAACGCCGTTTTATGAAGATGATAAACGGCAAAAAGAAAAAATAGTATTAGGGTTTGTGGGGAAATCGGGTGGCTCAACGGGGTTAGATATTGAAGGCGCGGTAAGCATCGGTAAAGGGCACTCCAATAGCGATTCACAGGTACAAAACCACACGGAAATTAACGCCGACCGTTTAACCATGAAAGCAAATGAAACCACAACCTTAAAAGGGGCGACGGCGAATATCAACCACTTAGCACTTGATACCAAAAACTTACATATTGAAAGCGCGCAAGACACGGAAAATTATAGCAAATGCGAACCAAAAACTTGGGGTTGCTTTTACAAATAAATCGTGACAACGTGTCGATAACGTGATGACAATAAACTTAAATTCCGCAAAATAATCTTTTAAATTTCCCTTATCAAAATTCTCATAATGCCCTACAGGTTATG
>NZ_MUXW01000090.1 GCF_002015085.1 Glaesserella parasuis | reverse complement strand
GTTGATAAGCCTTAGAAAGTCAATTAAATCAAAATAGGTTGCCTGTTTGTAGCTTTCTTGCTTGGTGCAAAGATAGGGTGGGTCAAGCACAAGTAACACCTTTTCTTTACCTGAAAAACGCGGCACTAATTGATGAAACGACTCGCAAACAATCTCTACACCATCAAGATAACCCTCTGCACTTGGATAATCACTCTGCCGTAAGCAATGCCAGAAATCTTGAGTATATAACTCCTCAATGCTCTTCACTTGCTGACCGCTAAACAATAGCCAAGAACATAGAATATGTGGGTCTTTATATCTCTTAAACGCTTCAATAATCTCAATTAGTTGCAATTTTTTCGTCTTATCTAACCGCTTACCTTTGGGGCAATCAGCAAGGGCAACAGCTAATTGTTGGCGTAGTTGATTAATGTCGGGTATATGTTGTAAACGCTCGGCATAATTATCAAAATCGTTGTAAATTACCCTTGCTTGTGGCTTGAGTTGTTTGGCGGTATGAGATAA
>NZ_MUXW01000089.1 GCF_002015085.1 Glaesserella parasuis | reverse complement strand
ACGCCAACACTTTGAGGATTTGCTCAAGGCGGCAAAAACGGCAGAAGAGATTGAGGCAATTACCGTACATTATGAGGTGCGTAATGAGTAAAGTGTATCTTGCGCTTTATAAAGGTAAAGGGGACTGGGTGGATAAACTTATCCGCCTCGCCACAAAAGGCAGATATAGCCACTGCGAGATGGCTGTTGAGCAACGCCGCTACAAAAGCGGCGATCGCTGTTTGCCTGAGGTAAGTTACATCTGCTACAGCTCAAGCCTCCGTGATGGTGGCGTACGCTGTAAAGTAATTGATGTAGATGACGCATCCAAGTGGGATTTGATTGAGCTATCAAATGTAACCGAGGCAAAAATCAAAGCCTATTTTAAGCAAACCAACGGCAAAAAGTATGACCTTTGGGGGGCGTTGGGCGTGGTGCTACGCAATACTCACAGCAACAACCGTTATTTTTGCAGTGAGTGGTGTGGCGAGGTGTTGGGCATTAAAGAGGCTTGGCGCTTCTCCCCCAATGATTTAGAGGCAATTGCAAGGAGTGTATTATGACAATTTATAAGCAAACCCCACTCCCATTTGTGGGGCAAAAAAGGATGCTTCTTAAGCATTTCAGCCAAATTTTAAACGATAATATCAAAGGCGACGGCGAAGGCTGGACGATTGTAGATGTGTTTGGTGGTAGCGGTTTGTTATCTCATACCGCCAAACAA
>NZ_MUXW01000088.1 GCF_002015085.1 Glaesserella parasuis | reverse complement strand
TGATTATATTTTGAAATCAAAATAATACTCAACGTTATTTTTGTAATGAATGTTATAAAACGTTTATCTTAAAATCTAAATTAGATCCAATTAAAATTTGGACTGATTACACATCCGGAAAACAAACCTATCAACAACTTGCCGAAAAATATCATTGTTCGGTTAGAACTATTCAAAGATATATTGATAAAGCCCCTAAAACAGCTTTAAAACCACCTTCAAATCGATACCTAAACATCATTATGGATACAACGTTTTTCTGTCGTTATTTTGGCGTATTAGTGCTAATGGATTCTAATTCAAATAATGTGATTTCACATTACTTTGTGCGAACCGAAAAAGATATTTACTACAAACTTGCTCTGAATAGGTTAAGGGAAAAGGCTATATAATTCAATGAATTACCTGCGACGGCAGACGGGGTATATTGAAAGATTTATTGGATACACCGACGCAAATGTGTCATTTTCATATGGTAGCTATTGTGATGAGAGCATTAAGAAAAAAACATCAATCTATAGCTGGAAAAGAATTAAAAATTATTGCATTGACACTTAAACAGAGTTCTAAAAAAGACGTCTATTTACGATTACATCATTGGTATTTAAAACATAAAGCATTTTTAGAAGAACGGTCAGATAAACCGAATGAAAAGGGCTATTATCCTTATAAACATCGGAATGTAAGAAGTGCTTATCATAGTTTTAAACGTTATATGGATTATCTATTTACCTATGAAAAGTATGGCGATTTAAATATCGAAAAAACGACAAATAGACTTGAAAACTTATTTGGGCAACTAAAGGAAAAATTATCGCATCATACAGGATTAATGAAAAGACATAAGATTATGTTTATAAAGGATTTTTTTAAATAAAAAGAGTTGCTAAGAATAATTAAAATATTCATTAGCAACCACTTTGTCAT
>NZ_MUXW01000087.1 GCF_002015085.1 Glaesserella parasuis | reverse complement strand
GAGTTGCTGGTTGTGTTTTTCACGTTGTTACCGACAACAAACACATCAGATTGACCTGCATTCACTTGGTTATTATTACCTAATGCATAAGAGCGATCTGCTTTAATTGTATTAGGGTCACCAATAGCACCTGAGTTATTACCACTCACCACATTGCCGGTACCAATCGAAATAGATTGTTTACCTGACGCCACAGCACCGTGACCAATAGCCACGCCTTGCTCTCCAGCTGTAGCCCCGTTACCTAAAGCAACAGAACTCTCCCCTTTCGCGTGAGCTTTGTAACCAACTGCAGTAGAGTATGAACCTGAAGCTCTTGAATCCACTGTATTCGACTTATGGTTAATTTGCTCCTCTGCATTATGACCATCATTGGTGTGGAAGAACTTCATACCATAGGTTAAAACATAAACTTGACGACCATTCACTGCATCAGTACTATTCGGTGAAATATCACCATCAGCAATACCACTCAGTTTCACACGAGGATCAACTTTCTCTTTATATTTCTGGAGATTGCCATTCTCATCAAGAATAGGTTGTTTAGTCACTGGGTCCCATTTAACAAACTCTTCCTCGACTTTCTCTCCTGCACCAGTAAGGTTGATTGTATTCTTATCACCAGTCATTGTCGCAGTGCCTAAAGTCACAGAATTTAAGTTCGTTAAATCCCTGTTCATTTTCACAACAAGTTTGTTATCTGCCACTTGCGCTTCCACATAAAGGTTATTAGCCGCTGAGTCCTTACCATTCCATTTGCCTTCACCCTCAACGGTTAACTTCGTACCCAATGGACGATGTACAGTGGTATCGGCGTTGTTACCCGTCAAGTCTAAGCCCGCTTGTGCAATGGCTTGTAAATCTTTCACTGTCGCTACATTATTTAACGCATTACCCGTTTGAGCCAATAAGCCGCCTTTACCGTCTTTGTTATCACCAGCAATAGCTTTTTGTGCATCTGTAGGGGTAAGTGCCGTTTTATTTGATTCAGCATCATCTTTCAAACCTAAACCACTTCCCACATTGCTCATCGCAATTGGTGTATTGCTTGCATCCGATGGCATTGCTTGAACAGTAACATTATTTGAAGCAACCTCAGTTAATGTTGCAGGTGTACCATCTGCATTTTTATATGTATTTGTTGCAGGATCGAAAACTTTCCCTTTTAAGTCACTCTCTTTATAGAATTTACCATCTTTTCCGCGAACAAGCGTAACTGGTACTTGTTTACCATTTACAGTTTCAGTTTTTACCTCGCCTGTTACAGGATCTTTCTCAAAGTACTCAAACGGTTTTCTATCGTTCATTTCTTTTAAGCGATCATCGACATAACCCGCATTCGCTGCAGCCGTTCTGTCTTTCGCCGTGCCGTCTGGATTACGTTCAACATCTTTTAAGCCAGTGATAGAGCCCGTGCCTTTAGCATCCGTACCCTCACCATTTTTAGCAAAGCTAATTTCTGGTGCTGTGCCATCTGCCCCCGAAGTAATGCTTACTGCATCTTTGCCATTTTGGCCTTTAAGTGCCAAGGTGTTAGTTGTTTTACCATCTTGACCTTCTTTGCTAGTTAAGACAATTGCATCTGCACCGTCATTTCCTTTAACCGTTACACCATCTCTGTTATAAGTCGCAGCTGATTTATCCGTTTGATTTTCGTCTTTCGGACCAACAGTCATACCATCTGCATTGACAGTATTTTTAGAGTCTTTATCCGTTGCCGTTACGCCATCTGCTTTAACGGTTGTTGTTAAGTCATTACCTTCTGCATCTTTGGCTTTAACCGTTGTGCCATCAAGTTTATAATCCGCAGATTTCAATGGTTGATTATTTGTATCTTTCTGAACAATGCTTGTACCGTCAGCACCTGCTG
>NZ_MUXW01000086.1 GCF_002015085.1 Glaesserella parasuis | reverse complement strand
CGAAAAAAGACGCTTGTTCCCACTGTTTGCGTGGTTGCAAGCTGAGATTCGGGGCTAACGCCATTTTACCGTTTGGGGGCTTTCCAAGTACGACGCAGTATGGGGCTTAAGCAAATAGCGGTTCTATGTGAAATGTAGCACGCTGTTCTAATTGCCACAAATCAAAATCTGCTTGCATACCTAACCATAATTTGGGTGTGGTATTAGGCAATAGCTGACTTAAACGAAGTGCCATTTCAGGGGTTATTGCTGATTTTTCATTGATAATACGAGATAGACAGACACGAGTGACACCAAGTTGTTTAGCAATTTGAGTAATGCTAGTGTCGGCATTATCTAGGTATTCTTTTAGCAATAAGCCTGGATGTGGCGGGTTAAACATTCTCATTCTTCAACTCCTTAATGATAATCTTGATAATCCACAATTTCTGCGTGACCGTTCTCAAATTTAAAGGTTAAACGCCAGTTTTTATTGACTTTGACACTCCAATGTCCAACAAGATTGCCTTGTAATGGGTGTAAATCCCAACCAGGAAAGTTCATTGCAGAAACAGTTTCAGCGTTTTCTAGTGTCGCAAGTTGAAGACGCAATTTAGAAGCGTGATTAGCTTGAATACCTGCTGTTGAACCTGTTTCAAAAAATAGCTTTAAGCCTTTATGTTTAAACGAGAGAATCATTGTGGTTATCCTTTTTGTATACAGTAAGTATACGCTTAAATCTTAACTTGTAAATAGGTTGTATACAATAATGCAAAATATCTCTTTTACAGAACAAATTTTATATCACGCCAAACGCTCAGAATCGCACGAAAGTTGCGGTTTTGTCGTTTCTAAGGGCGGTGAGTTACGTTATTTTCCTTGTGAAAATGTGGCTGTCGATCTGATTAATCATTTTGAAATTTCACCTGATGATTGGATTCGGGCGGAAAGCGTGGGCGAGATTGTGGCGGTTGTTCATTCTCACCCTGATTCAGACACCGAGAAAGGTTTGCCTTATCTATCAACCGCAGACAGAGAATGCCAAGTGCGGTTAAATCTGCCGTTTTGGTTGGTTTGCGATGGCAATTTGCAAAAATTCCGCCCCATCGCACCGCTTGTCGGTCGTCAGTTTGAGAATAACAAGCAGGATTGTCGCAATATCTTACTTGATGCCTATATGTTGTCGGGATTGGATTTGCCTGACGATGTGGAGTACGAGTTTGAATGGTTTAAATCAGGCAACTTGTATGAAGAAAACTTGCTCCGCTTTGGCTTTGAGCGGTTAGATTTTGAAGAACAGCCCCAGCTTGGCGATATTGTGTTACTGCAAATTGGTAGTGATGTGGCTAATCACGCAGGCATTTACCTTGGTCATCAAATGATGTTACACCACAGCGAAGGGCGATTATCTGCCCGTGTGCCTTTTTACGATTTAGTCACCAACAAATTAGCTGGCTTGGGGCAACGTTTAGGCGATTATGGCATTGATAAATTCCAGTTGTATCAGATTGCTCAATACTGCGATCAACAAGTACCAGACGGCTATGGCGGTGTTGAGCCGAGAATGGTGGCAAATTTATGGCTGACAGAGCAACGTGATGCTTATTCGGTGATTTCGGATATGGCGTCGGTTTTCCGTGCGATTGTAGTGTGGAATGGTACGCAATTAACCGCTATTCAAGACAGAAATGCCGATCCTGTCTGCTCATTTACTCAGGCGAACGTTATTGACGGTAAATTTAATCGCCAGTATGTACCGCTTAAGTCCATTTTTACTGCTGTTGAAGTGGAATATGCCGACGAACGTAACAACTATCAAAAAGCGATTGAGTATGTGGCAGACGATGCGATGATCAAACGTTATGGCTATAACGTGAAGAAAATCGTTGCGTTTGCCTGTACTTCTCGTGGGCAAGCTCGCCGTTATGGTAAATGGGTGCTTGAAACGTCTCGCTTAGAGCAATGTACGATCAGCTTTAGTGTAGGGCGTGAAGGGTTACAAGTACGGGCAAAACCCTCTATATTCTTGATGAACCAACGACAGGATTACACTTCGCCGACATTAAACAATTATTGACCGTATTGCACCGCTTGCGTGATCAAGGAAATACCATTGTGGTGATCGAGCATAACTTAGATGTGATCAAAACGGCAGACTGGATTGTCGATCTAGGTCCTGAAGGCGGTAGCGGTGGCGGACAGATTATCGCCGAAGGTACGCCTGAAGAGGTGGCAAAAGATAAGAAATCCCATACGGCAAGATTTTTAAAAGAGATTTTGAAGAAAGGTTAAGTTGTAGTTGCAAGCGGCCACTTCGTTATAATATTTTGCAAAAAACCAAACGAATCCGACCGCTTGTTTGAAAGGAGAAAATGATGGAATACCAATTTACACATACCATGCACGGCGTTATTGCCAAATGTTCAATGGATCACGAGGCATTTGCTCGTTGGTTAAATACCGAGATTGTGCCAAATCCAAAAGAGTTAACCGCTATTTTTGCTGAAATTGAGCATTGTCGCCAAACCAAAGATCAAAACTACGAATGGA
>NZ_MUXW01000085.1 GCF_002015085.1 Glaesserella parasuis | reverse complement strand
GTAAATATTCTGACCATTTGCACCCGTTTTTGAAGTCACTTTCACATTTTTACCCGCTTCAACTTCAGTTCTTGCGGCTGCGGTTGCGGTATTAATTGCTACTGCGACTTCATCTCCTGTCGCAAAATGGTTGCTTTTATCTGCTGCACTAATGGTGCGTTTATCCTTAGAGGCAGTGAGTTTCGTTTTAGCAACCGCCAAATCATACACGATTTGCTGATTATCGCCCTGACGCTCTTTAATCACCACACTGTGATCGGTAGATTCCACTTCAGTTTTCGCAGATTTCAACTGTTTCACATTAACAGCGTCCGTATCTGCTACCCCTTCAGCGACATTACCTAATACCATCGGAGTTTTATTTGCCAAATTCACTTTTACTGCTAATGACTTAAGCGTAATACTGCCATCTGGATTTTGCGTTTTGGTTGAGAATTTACCTTTAACATTCACCACTGGAATTAACTTAATCGAACCATCTTTAGCAGGTTCTTCCAAATAGAAATTACC
>NZ_MUXW01000084.1 GCF_002015085.1 Glaesserella parasuis | reverse complement strand
TTTTAAATAAAAAGAGTTGCTAAGAATAATTAAAATATTCATTAGCAACCACTTTGTCATATAGGCATAGTTTTTGACGAATTAACAACCGTTTTATCTACTATGCCCTTAAGATAACAATCTAATCTTCTTAAACTAAAAACAGATTATTTGATGATTTTCGCAACAACACCAGCACCAACGGTACGGCCACCTTCACGGATAGCGAAACGTAAACCTTCGTCCATTGCGATTGGGTGAATTAAGCTTACTGTCATTTTGATGTTATCGCCAGGCATTACCATCTCTACGCCTTCTGGTAATTCGATAGTACCAGTTACGTCAGTTGTACGGAAGTAGAACTGTGGACGATAGCCTTTGAAGAATGGAGTATGACGACCACCTTCTTCTTTTGATAATACGTAAACTTCTGATTCGAAGTCTGTGTGTGGAGTGATAGAACCCGGTTTAGCTAATACTTGACCACGTTCGATTTCTTCACGTTTGGTACCGCGTAATAATGCACCAACGTTCTCACCCGCACGACCTTCGTCTAATAATTTACGGAACATCTCAACACCAGTTACAGTTGTTTTAGTTGTATCCTTGATACCAACGATTTCAACCTCTTCACCTGCTTTAATGATACCACGCTCAACACGACCTGTTACTACTGTACCACGACCTGAAATTGAGAATACGTCTTCGATTGGTAATAAGAAAGCTTTATCAATCGCACGCTCTGGCTCTGGAATGTAGTTGTCTAAGTGGTTTGCTAATTCAAGAATTTTCTCTTCCCACTCTGGCACGCCGTTTAACGCTTGTAACGCTGAACCACGCACGATTGGTGTGTCATCACCTGGGAAGTCATATTGTGAAAGAAGTTCACGAACTTCCATCTCAACTAATTCTAATAACTCTTCATCGTCAACCATATCGCATTTGTTTAAGAATACGATGATGTATGGAACACCTACTTGGCGACCTAATAAGATGTGCTCACGAGTTTGTGGCATTGGACCATCTGTTGCTGCAACTACTAAGATTGCGCCGTCCATTTGTGCCGCACCAGTAATCATATTTTTAACATAGTCCGCGTGTCCTGGGCAGTCAACGTGTGCATAGTGACGAGTTGCTGTGTTGTACTCAACGTGTGAAGTGTTGATGGTAATACCACGCGCTTTCTCTTCTGGTGCGTTGTCGATTTGGTCAAACGCACGCGCAGCACCACCGAAAGTTTTTGCAAGAACGGTTGTGATTGCTGCTGTTAAGGTTGTTTTACCGTGGTCAACGTGACCGATTGTACCTACGTTTACGTGGACTTTATCGCCACGATTAAATTGTTCTTTAGCCATTGTAAAGTTTCCTTTGTTGATGAA
>NZ_MUXW01000083.1 GCF_002015085.1 Glaesserella parasuis | reverse complement strand
ATATAAACTCGCAAAATTTTCTGCATAACTTTACAAAATATTTTGCATAGTATAAAAATCATATTGCTATGCAAAATAAAGTGTAAATATCTTTATAACATTACCCCACTCTAGCCGCCTACACCTCCCCAGCCTAAATACACCGCACTTAGTTATTTTCACTCAAACTAAACTTGCTATGCAGGGCTAACAGAGTAATCCTGTCGTCACTTAAGCAAAACAGGAGAGCCTAAAATGACAACCTTCAAAATGAGAACTGAGCAAGAAATGATGTTAGAGTTAGCCTTAGTTGCGGTAAGAGAAGAACAACCTTTTACCATTGACGGTTCACAATACACCTTACCAAACGGACGGGGACAAACCTTTGTGTATAATCTTGCATTCTTAAATATTCGTTTTATTGAAGATGGTCGCAAAGATAGCGTTGTGCAATTTACTTCAACCCTTGCCCCATCAGCACCGCCATTTTATTGTTTATTATCTGAATTAGATTAAATTTAAACGCCCTTTAAACCAACTTTAAAGGGCGTTATTCTTAGAATTTATACACTAAGTTATCTTCATATTTTCCGCTATAACTTGTAGATGTATTCACTACAATCCGCTTTGCTCCATCGAACGCTTGCCAATTATCTACTTTATCTTCCTGCATATACTCAATAAACCGAATAAACTCCGATTTTGTTGAACTGAAGAAAATATAAGGTGGTTTAGTTAGGTTGATAAGCCTTAGAAAGTC
>NZ_MUXW01000082.1 GCF_002015085.1 Glaesserella parasuis | reverse complement strand
TTACGAATATCAGCCGGATATATAAACTCGCAAAATTTTCTGCATAACTTTACAAAATATTTTGCATAGTATAAAAATCATATTGCTATGCAAAATAAAGTGTAAATATCTTTATAACATTACCCCACTCTAGCCGCCTACACCTCCCCAGCCTAAATACACCGCACTTAGTTATTTTCACTCAAACTAAACTTGCTATGCAGGGCTAACAGAGTAATCCTGTCATCACTTAAGCAAAACAGGAGAGCCTAAAATGACAACCTTCAAAATGAGAACTGAGCAAGAAATGATGTTAGAGTTAGCCTTAGTTGCAGTAAGAGAAGAACAACGTTTTACCATTGACGGTTCACAATACACCTTACCAAACGGACGGGGACAAACCTTTGTGTATAATCTTGCATTCTTAAATATTCGTTTTATTGAAGATGGTCGCAAAGATAGCGTTGTGCAATTTACTTCAACCCTTGCCCCATCAGCACCGCCATTTTATTGTTTATTATCTGAATTAGATTAAATTTAAACGCCCTTTAAACCAACTTTAAAGGGCGTTATTCTTAGAATTTATACACTAAGTTATCTTCATATTTTCCTCTACAATTTGTAGATGTATTCACCACAATCCGCTTTGCTCCATCGAATGCTTGCCAATTATCCACTTTATCTTCCTGCATATACTCAATAAACCGAATAAACTCCGATTTTGTTGAACTGAAGAAAATATACGGCGGCTTGGTTAAGTTGATAAGCCTTAGAAAGTC
>NZ_MUXW01000081.1 GCF_002015085.1 Glaesserella parasuis | reverse complement strand
GCGATTTAAATATCGAAAAAACGACAAATAGACTTGAAAACTTATTTGGGCAACTAAAGGAAAAATTATCGCATCATACAGGATTAATGAAAAGACATAAGATTATGTTTATAAAGGATTTTTTTAAATAAAAAGAGTTGCTAAGAATAATTAAAATATTCATTAGCAACCACTTTGTCTACTATGCTGGAAAAATATTAGCCTGCTTTTGAGATAATATTAAAGAATATTCTCAAACTTCGCCAACATCTCTTTCGGCCATACGCTTGATTGCACTTCACCGATATGTTTTTTACGCAATAAGAACATTGCCATACGAGATTGACCGATACCACCGCCGATTGAAAGTGGTAAACGTCCTGCTAATAAATCTTTGTGCCAGTCCATTTCTAAACGGTCTTCGTCGCCTGTTAATGCCACTTGTAAGCGTAGTGCGGTTTCATCAACACGGATACCCATTGATGAT
This sequence comes from Glaesserella parasuis, assembly GCF_002015085.1. Lineage (GTDB taxonomy): Bacteria > Pseudomonadota > Gammaproteobacteria > Enterobacterales > Pasteurellaceae > Glaesserella > Glaesserella parasuis. Next base: position 4,478 of record NZ_MUXW01000081.1, on the reverse strand, counting down.
AATTCAAATGCCGTACCAAGTTGTTCGTTCCAAACTAAGATGTCGCCGTTTAAGCCTTTATATTCGCCTTCCGATACCGTTGTCCAGTCGTCGTAGTCTGGAGCTCGTCCGTCGTGCGCTTTGCCGTCTGATAATTTGCCACCGATACCGATTAAGAATACCGCTCCGTATTCTTTACAAATCGCATTTTCACGCTCTTTGCTGGTTAATGTTGGGTAGCGTTTCACTAAATCTTCGCTGTGAACAAAGGTAATCTCTTTTGGTAATACAGATGGAATATCAAAACGTGCTTCAACAGCTAATTCAGTTAAACGAATTGCACGGTAGATTGAGCGAACAGTCTGTTTTAGGTAGTCGAAATTGCGTTTTCCTGCTGGAATCACTTTTTCCCAGTCCCATTGATCCACATAAACAGAATGTGTTGGATCGAGTGAGTCTTCATCTGGGCGTAATGCTTTCATATGGACGAATAAGCCTTCGCCTTCTTGGAAACCAAAACGTGCAAGGGTGTGGCGTTTCCATTTAGCGAGTGAGTGAACTACTTCATAAACGGCACCTGGGATACATTTTACGTTCACTTGTACCGCTTTTTCGATACCTGATAAGTTATCCTGCATACCGTTGCCTACTTCACTTAAAATTGGACCTTGTACTTCAATAATATCTAACTGTTCGATGAGGTTTTGGGTAAAGGTGTTTTTAACAAAGCTGATTTCTTGTTGTTGAAGAATAAATGATTTTTGCATAATAAATTTCCTTTTGAATAAATTCTGTAAGAGATGTGCGTAATTTAAATTAATTCTTGATAAACGCAACAACTTACATAAAAAAATCAAACAAAGTCAATCTATATTAGATATCATCTAATAATTTATGCTATATTTTAGTTAATTTCTAACAAAAGATAGAAAAGGAACAGAAAATGCATAAAAACTATCAGGCAACATCGCAGATTGACTTACTGGATCAACAAATTCTGCAAGTTTTAACCCAAGATGCTCGAGTTCCCTATGCTGAAATGGCAAAAAATTTTGGGGTGAGTGCAGGGACAATTCACGTTCGTGTTGAAAAAATGCGTCAAGCAGGAATTATTGAAGGCACTAAAGTACGCATTAATCCGCGTAAACTGGGCTATGATGTCTGCTGTTTTATTGGGATTATTCTAAAAAGTGCGAAGGATTATGAAAAGGTGATTGCAAAGTTGCAGGAGTTTGATGAAGTGGTTGAAGCCTATTACACCACGGGGGATTACTCTATTTTTATTAAAGTGATGACCCATACCATTCAAGAATTGCACTATGTTTTAGCTACTAAAATTCAGGGCATTGATGAAATTCAATCAACAGACACCCTAATTTCAATGCAAAACCCAATTTTGAGAGAAATTAAACCTCAAGCAAACGTTTCCAGTTGATCTTGTTCACATTTTTGAACATTGGTTTGCAAAAAAGATCGCAATTCTGATCGCTTGATTGGTAGAATGAAGCGGTTAGATTACTCGAATTTTTCTCAAAAGGAGTCAATTATGTCAGAGGTATTTCATCTTGGCTTAACCAAAGCAATGTTAAAAGGGGCAAAAGTTGCTATCGTTCCTGGCGATCCAGCTCGTAGTGAGCGTATTGCAGCAAAAATGGATAATCCAGAGTTTTTAGCTTCAACTCGTGAATTTACATCGTGGTTAGGTTATGTAGGCGGTCAGCCAATTGTGGTTTGCTCAACAGGTATTGGCGGACCATCGGTTTCTATCTGTGTTGAAGAGCTTGCTCAATTAGGCGTGCGTACTTTCTTGCGTATTGGTACAACAGGGGCAATCCAACCGCATATTAATGTAGGTGATGTGTTGGTAACGACAGGTGCAGTACGTTTAGACGGGGCAAGTCGCCATTTTGCACCATTAGAATATCCTGCGGTGGCTGATTTCCGTTGTACGAATGAGCTTTATGCAGCTGCGAAAAATCAAGGTATCGATCCTTATGTTGGTATTACCGCATCATCTGATACCTTCTACCCAGGTCAAGAGCGTTACGATACATTCACAGGCAAAATCTACCGCCATTTCCAAGGTTCATTGAAACAGTGGCAAGAATTAAATGTGATGAACTTTGAAATGGAGTCTGCGACACTCTTCACTATGTGTTCTGCATTAGGCTTACGTTCAGGAATGGTTGCAGGTGTAATCGTAAACCGTACTCAACAAGAGATCCCAAACGAAGCAACCATTAAAGGCACGGAAGATCGTGCGGTTTCCGTGGTGGTAGAAGCTGCGGGTAAATTGGCTCAAGATTATAAATAAAATGTTGATGAGGCAGTGTGAATATCTCAGACTGCCTCAGTTTTTATAAGGGATTCGGGTTAGTCTATCTCTTTTCTTGTTTTTATATCAATAAACCATTGATCTTTTCCCAAGTTTTAGCTTTAATGCTTGCCCAATTTTGATTTTTCTAAATAAAAGTGTAAATAGAGGCAATTATGGCAGAAAGTTTTAGCGTAACACGTCGTTTTTTCGACGATAAAAATTATCCTCGTGGTTTCTCTCGTCACGGTGATTACACCATTCGTGAATCGCAAACCTTAGAGCAATTTGGTCAAGCCTGCTTAGCATTAGAAAACGGTGAACGTGAACCTGCTACAGCGGAAGAAAAACAGTTCGTAGCGGTTGTTAAAGGTGAAAAAGTTACAGAAACTTTCTTAGAAAAAACGTGGCTTAAATACCGTGATTTAACCAGTAAAACCAAACGCATCTACACCCTTTCAGGCGATGTAAGTGGCGACCTTGGTGGCGACGATTCAGCAGAATAATGTGTGGGAAGGCTTGAAAAAGCCTTTTCTTTTTCTTTCTTGATAAATTCAAATGACCTTACCAATTCATCAATATCCAGCGTTACTTGCAAAAAAGGCAGAGAATCTCACCGCTCTACTTGCACCTTTTAATGCACCTGAACTTGACGTTTTTGCCTCTGACACAAGCCATTTTCGCTTGCGTGCAGAATTTCGTGTTTGGCATGATAATGGTGATCTCTATCACATTATGTTCGATCAGGCGACTAAGCAACGCTACCGTGTCGATCAATTTCCGATTGCAAGTCAACTGATTAATCGAATGATGACGGTGTTGCTGGCTGAAATTAAAGGCAATGAGCTACTTACACGTAAGCTGTTTCAGATTGACTATTTAAGTACATTAAGTGGGCAAATCGCCGTTTCAATGCTTTATCATAAATCGCTGACAGAAGAATGGATAGAGCAAGCGAAGTTACTTAAACAACGCTTGATCGGCTATGGTTTTGATGTCCAGTTAATCGGGCGTGCGACGAAGCAAAAAATTGCATTAGATTGTGATTATGTAGAAGAAGCCTTGAATGTTGATGGGCAAATTTACCGCTATCGCCAAGTAGAAAACAGCTTTACGCAGCCCAATGGCAAAATGAACATCAAAATGTTGGAATGGGCGAGAGCTTGTACGGCAAATAGTAAGGGTGATTTATTAGAACTCTATTGTGGCAATGGTAATTTTTCAATTGCGTTAGCAAATCAATTTCGTAAGGTATTAGCGACTGAGATTTCAAAATCATCGGTAGAATCTGCCCAATATAATATTGCAGTAAACGGCGTAGATAACTTGCAAATTATCCGAATGTCTGCGGAAGAATTTACGGAAGCGATGAATGGCGTTCGGGTCTTTTACCGCTTACGTGGTATTGATTTGAAACAATATGATTGCAATACCATTTTTGTTGATCCGCCACGAGTAGGGCTTGATCAAGCCACATTAGAAATGGTGCAGGGCTATGAAAGAATCCTCTATATCTCTTGCAATCCACATACGTTAGCCGACAATTTAAAACAATTAACTCAAACTCACCGCATTGAACGCTGTGCATTGTTCGATCAATTCCCTTACACCGAGCATATTGAAAGTGGGGTTTGGTTAATTCGTAACAGCTAAGTAGGCGAAAAATAGAACATTTGACGGTTTTGCATCATTTTGTGCTTGACCTAGTTCAGAGTTATCTATACTATTTTGCCTGTTTTCAGCGGAGGAATGGCAGAGCGGTTGAATGCACCGGTCTTGAAAACCGGCGAGGGTTAACGCCCTCCGTGAGTTCGAATCTCACTTCCTCCGCCACTTATCTTAAACGCCAGTTTTGATAACTGGCGTTTTTTTATTTATCATTAATTACCAAATCTTAATCCGCTCATTAATCGGACGATACATTGCATCACCTTGTTTTGTATTAAAGGCATTGTGGAAGCCAGAGATATTTAATACAGGGGCAAAAGCACGGTATTGTCCTGGGGCGTGCGGATCGCTTTTCACTTGGTGCGTTAAGGCTTGGACGGTCGCTTTATTTCGCCACGAACGTGTCCAGCTCATAAAAAAGCGTTGATCTGGGGTAAAGTTTTCCAAGATTGGGGTCACACCGTGATCTCGCTCATAACGTTTTAATGCATCATAAGCAATACTTAATCCGCCCAGA
>NZ_MUXW01000080.1 GCF_002015085.1 Glaesserella parasuis | reverse complement strand
ACACCCGAAAAAGCAGAGTATAAAAGGGAAATTGACCGCTGCCGGTTGGTCAGATGAATTTCGAGATGAGCTGTTGCTCGGCGTGTAGGTTGAAAAATGGACAACATATGTGGTTGCCCTGAGCAGATACCAGATATTCGCCTGAATTTTTAGTTTACAGCCTAAAAATTTAAGGGTAAAATTGCAAAATTGCTACTCCATATGGATAGTAAATGATGGTGCTGAGCCTTATCTCAAGCCCCGTCCAAGACCGTAGGTGAACCTGTGTGAACAGTTTCTTAATGAAAACAACCTACGTAGATGGTGAACAGACAGAATTATCTGCTTCTGTACACCTTAGCCTCAAAAACGTCGCTCAAGCGGTTACTTTTTGAGATTTTTTGTAAATTCCACAGTATTTATGTGGAGTGTATCAGGAGCTAAAACCAATGGCATTAAATCTTCAAGACAAACAAGCAATTGTTGCTGAAGTAAACGAAGCTGCCAAAGGTGCCCTTTCTGCTGTTGTTGCGGATTCTCGTGGCGTAACAGTAGAGAAAATGACTGAGTTACGTAAAGCAGCTCGTGAAGCAGGCGTTTCAATGCGTGTTGTTCGTAATACTTTATTACGTCGTGCGGTTGAAGGTACTGAATTTGAGTGCTTAAAAGATACGTTTACTGGTCCAACTCTTATTGCATTCTCTAACGAACACCCAGGTGCAGCAGCACGTTTGTTCAAAGATTTTGCAAAAGCAAACAAAGAGTTTGAAGTTAAAGGTGCAGCCTTTGAAGGTAAAATCCAAGATGTTGAATTCTTGGCAACATTACCAACTTACGAAGAAGCAATTGCACGTTTAATGGGCACAATGAAAGAAGCTGCGGCAGGCAAACTTGTTCGCACTCTTGCGGCATTACGCGACAAATTACAAGAAGCGGCATAATTTTTACTCGCCGTATTCTCAACTCGTTTAACTTATTTACTTTAGGAATTGATTGTTATGTCATTAACTAACGAACAAATCATTGAAGCGATTGCTTCTAAATCAGTATCAGAAATCGTTGAATTAATCACAGCGATGGAAGAAAAATTTGGTGTATCAGCAGCAGCGGCAGCAGTAGCAGTAGCAGCAGGCCCAGCAGAAGCAGCTGAAGAGAAAACTGAATTCGATGTTATCCTTGCAGATGCAGGTGCTAACAAGGTAGCAGTAATCAAAGCAGTACGTGGTGCAACAGGCTTAGGCTTGAAAGAAGCTAAAGACTTAGTTGAATCTGCTCCAGCAACATTAAAAGAAGGCATCTCTAAAGGTGAAGCTGAAGCACTTAAGAAAGAATTAGAAGAAGCTGGTGCGAAAGTAGAAATCAAATAATTTTTGATTTAGCTTTTAAATTGCTAATTTAATACTCAATAAAACCCGATAACAAATATCGTTATCGGGTTTTTCTTCTATAATGACAGCTATGAATACTATTGAAATTGCTTTTGCTCCAAATGATGAATTTATCCCTTCAGATTTTTTAAATTATTTGGGGAATATAAACAAATCTCTTGATAAGCTGTCAGCTTATCAAATAAAAAAATGGAAAAGTCGCCGTATGGCTTATTTCCTGTTACATCAATTATTTGAAAAATATCATTTAGATAAAAGTTTATTAACTAATATCGTTAAAACAGAAAGTGGACGCCCTTATATTGAACATAGCGAGATTGATTTTAATATTAGCCATTCGGGCGATTGGGTTGCGATTATTTTCTCTTATCAATCCCCGAAAAAAGTGGTGGGTATTGATATTGAACACCCACAAAAAATACGTCGTTTTAACGATTTATTACATTATTATGCTAGTGAGCAAGAAATAGCTGAAATAAATAATCATCATCTATTATCGGAACTCTCTTCCCTTGAAAGCCGTTTTTACTTAAGTTGGTGTTTGCGAGAAGCGGTGCTTAAATCACAGGGTGCTGGAATTATAAAACTGTCGGAAGTAATCCACTCATTAAGTAAACAGCAGATCACAACCGCCTATAGCCCAACAGGGAAACTCTGCTTTTATCATCAACTTCCATTTTATTTGGCTTATTTTTTTGACCATACTCAGACTATGTTATCATTACCAAAACTGAGCCAATGGAAGAATGGGAAATATATTTCATTTGATTATCTTAACCCAATTATCTATCAAGTAAATTAAGGATAGTATGAATAAATTTAATTTAGAAGAACAACATTCTCGTTTCGGAAGATTTATTTCTGAGAGTTTTCAATGGATATTAAATCTTTCACTCTTAGTGATAGGACTAATTCTGGCTTACTCTCTTTTCTATGAAGCATATTCATTAATTGAATTATTTTTTAGCCATAGTGATAAATTTCAAATTGTAGAAAAAATTGTGATTTTCTTCTTATATTTTGAATTTCTAGCTCTCATTGTTCAATATTTTAAATATAACTACCATTTTCCATTACGCTATTTTTTATATATCGGCATTACCGCAATGGTACGTTTAATTATCGTAGATCACTCTAATGCAATGCACACATTATTATTTGCATTAGCTATTTTAGTGATGATCGTTGCTTTATATATTGTTCATTCAAAACGCTTACATAAAAGCTAAGGAATTTTTATGACACAAATTCAGCAATTTCAGCAAAAAGATTTAGAGATCTTAAAAGAAGAAGTGGTTTATCAAGGCCATTTCACAATGAAAAAAATGTATTTCCGCCACAAGCTATTTAATGGTGGAATGAGCGGTGAAATTGTGCGTGAATTAATGATTAAAGGCTCAGCAGCCGCATTAATTGCCTATGATCCTGTCAAAGACGCCGTAGTGTTAGTCGAACAAGTCCGCATTGGTGCTTACGATCCAACCAGCAACCAATCCCCTTGGTTAGTGGAACTGATTGCAGGAATGGTAGATGACGGGGAAACGCCAGAAGATGTTGCTATCCGTGAAAGTTACGAAGAAGCAGGTTTAATCGTCAGCAATGTGGAACACGCCTTAAGCATTTGGGACAGCCCAGGCGGTGCAGTTGAGCGTTTACATCTCTTTTTAGGCTTAGTTGATAGCACCCAAGTCGGCGGTGTTTACGGCTTGGAAGAAGAAGGCGAAGATATTCTTGTCCACGTTGTGAGCCGTGAGCAAGCATATCAATGGGTTGTTGAAGGAAAAATTGATAATGTGATTGCCGTTGTTGGATTACAGTGGTTGCAGTTGAATTATCAAAGGTATAAAGAGCCACATAGCCTTTCAGTACAACTGTAATTTGATTTCTAACCGTATGGATACAATAAATATTCAAAGGGTATAGTAGACAAAGTGGCTGCTAATGAATATTTTTCATTAAAGGGTGCGGATAATATAGTAAATTAGGTCGTAGAAAGAGATATAGCCCATCAATAATCCTATCTTTGCTACTAGCGGTTGCTTTTGATGTAATTTATGCAGCAAGCCAGCAATAGCCAATAAAATGAAAGGATAAATCCAAAATGCGGTAGAAAACCAATCAATTTGACTTGGGCTGAGATTAGGATTTTCGCTTAATGCAGGTGATACAAGCAATGCTAATGGCCATAATGAACTGGGTAAACAAAAAAATGCCAATGCCCAACTAAATTTTGAAAAACCTTGTTGCATATTATCCTCTTGGGTGAAATTGTTGATGCAGTGATTTTAAACGAGCTTTCGCTACTTGGGTATAAATTTGTGTCGTAGACAGATCACTATGTCCAAGTAACATCTGCACAACCCGTAAATCTGCACCGTGATTAACTAAATGTGTTGCAAACGCGTGGCGTAAAACGTGCGGAGAAAGTTTATTGCTATCAATACCTGCCAACAACGCATAATGCTTAATTCGATGCCAGAAAGTTTGACGAGTCATTTGATTGCCTAAACGGCTAGGAAAAACCACATCTGACTGTATACCGTTAAGCAGTGAACTTCGCCCATAATCAAAAAACTGTTGAACCCAATAACTCGCTTCTTCCCCTAAAGGGACTAAACGCTCTTTATCACCTTTACCAATGATACGAACTAACCCTTGGCGCAGGCTTAGGTTATCCAGTGTTAGAGAAACAAGCTCTGTTACGCGTAAACCTGTGGCATAAAGTAGTTCTAACATTGCTTTATCACGCAATTCTAAAGGATCCTGAGTATTTGGAATATTCAGTAAATCTAATACCTGCTCTTCACTCAATGATTTAGGTAAATGGGCTGGTTTACGCGGAGATGTAAGTGTTGCTGTTGGATCATCATCTCGATACTTTTCCAAATAAAGGAAACGAAAAAACTTGCGCAAACAGCTCAACATACGAGATGAACTCGTTGCTTTATAGCCTTTCTCCAGTCTTTCGCCCAAAAAGGTTTGTAGATCAACATAGTCTACTTTTAAAAATGCATTGGGTTCAGAAAGCCATTGGGTAAAACTTTCTAAATCTAGTCTATAAGAGGCTACAGTATTTTCTGATAATCCCTGCTCTTGCCATAGAGTATCAAGAAATTGTTCAATAATAGGATCAAGTGGTTTCATAATAACGATAAAATTATCGTAAAAATCTGCAAAATTCTAACATAAAAATACCTTGGAAGGTCGACCGAAATGAAAAAACCGATTAGCAAAACTAATCGGTTTATTTGAAACATGGCAGGGGCGGAGAGGCTCGAACTCCCAACACCCGGTTTTGGAGACCGGTGCTCTACCAATTGAACTACACCCCTATATAATTATTTACATATAGTTAAAGCGAGTAATTTACTCGCTTATAAATAAGTGGCGGAACGGACGGGACTCGAACCCGCGACCCCCTGCGTGACAGGCAGGTATTCTAACCAGCTGAACTACCGCTCCGCAAATTGGGTACTTGGCAATGCCCTACTCTCACATGGGGAAGCCCCACACTACCATCGGCGTAACTGCGTTTCACTTCTGAGTTCGGTATGGAGTCAGGTGGGACCACAGCACTATGGTTGCCAAGAAATTCTTTTATTAAGTTAGTTCACTAATTTAATGAACTAAGTTAATAAAACCCCGACGATGC
>NZ_MUXW01000079.1 GCF_002015085.1 Glaesserella parasuis | reverse complement strand
AAAGTTTCCTTTGTTGATGAAGTCCCATAGCACACTATGTGCTATGGAGTTTTAAAAAGTTAAAAATTATTTTTTACGCGCTTCGATAACTGCTGCTGCAACGCTTGTTGGAGCTTCAGCATATTTTAACGGTTCCATTGAGTATGATGCACGACCTTGAGTTTGTGAACGTAAGTCTGTTGCATAACCAAACATCTCTGAAAGTGGAACTTCAGCATTGATTTTAACAACGAACTCGTTCGCTTCTTGGCCGTTTACCATAGCACGACGACGGCTTAAGTCACCGATAACGTCCCCCACATAATCTGGTGGAGTTTCAACCTCCACTTTCATAATTGGCTCAAGTAGAACTGGGTTTGCTTTAGCGAACGCTGCTTTGAATGCTAATGACGCTGCTAATTTGAACGCTAATTCTGATGAGTCAACATCGTGGTATGAACCGAAGTGTAAACGTACACCTAAATCCACTACTGGGTAGCCCGCTAATGGACCAGATTTAAGTTGTTCTTGGATACCTTTATCAACCGCAGGGATATATTCACCAGGGATTACACCGCCTTTGATTTCGTTCACGAACTCGTATCCTGGACCTTCTGGATCTAATGGATATAAGTCGATAACAACGTGACCATATTGACCACGACCACCTGATTGTTTTGCGTGTTTACCTTCAACATCATTAACACGAGTACGGATAGTTTCACGGTAAGATACTTGTGGTTTACCGATGTTTGCTTCCACCTTGAACTCACGTTTCATACGATCAACGATGATGTCTAAGTGTAACTCACCCATACCTGAAATGATGGTTTCGCCTGACTCTTCATCTGTGTGAACACGGAATGAAGGGTCTTCTTGTGCTAAACGACCTAATGCTAAGCCCATTTTCTCTTGGTCAGCTTTAGTTTTTGGTTCTACCGCAACAGAGATTACTGGCTCTGGGAATTCCATACGCTCAAGAATGATTGGTGCTTCTTGCGCACATAATGTATCACCTGTACCCACATCTTTTAAGCCGATTGCTGCAGCGATGTCGCCTGCACGAACTTCTTTGATTTCATCACGTTTGTTTGCGTGCATCTGTACGATACGACCGAAACGCTCACGTTTTTGTTTTACAGAGTTATAAACTGTATCACCAGAGTTAATTACACCTGAGTACACACGGAAGAAGGTTAAGTTACCTACGAATGGGTCAGTTGCAATTTTGAATGCTAATGAAGAGAATGGCTCATCATCGCTTGCGTGACGCTCGCCTGGTGTACCATCTTCATTGATACCTTCGATTGCTGGAATGTCTGTTGGTGCTGGTAAGTAGTCGATTACCGCATCAAGCATTGCTTGAACACCTTTGTTTTTGAATGCAGAACCACAGCAAACTGGGATTATTTCACCTGAAAGTACGCGTTGACGTAATGCAGATTTAATTTCTTCTTCAGTTAATTCTTCACCTGCGAAGAATTTTTCCATTAACTCTTCTGAAGCTTCTGCTGCTGCTTCTACAAGGTTGTTACGCCATTCTTCACAGTCAGCAAGCATTTCTGCTGGAACATCTTCATAAGTGAACGTCATACCTTGGTCAGCTTCATTCCAGTTGATCGCTTTCATTTTGATGAGGTCAACTACGCCTTTGAAGTTTTCTTCAGCACCGATTGGAAGTTGAAGCGGAACAGAGTTACCACCTAAACGAGTTTTGATTTGTTCAACAACGCGTAGGAAGTTTGCACCAGTACGGTCCATTTTGTTTACGAACGCAATACGTGGAACTTGGTATTTGTTAGCTTGACGCCATACAGTTTCAGATTGTGGTTGAACACCACCAACTGCACAGTAAACCATTACCGCACCGTCAAGAACACGCATTGAACGTTCTACTTCGATTGTGAAGTCAACGTGTCCAGGAGTATCGATAACGTTGATACGGTGTTGTGGATATTGTTGCGACATACCAGACCAGAACGCTGTTGTTGCAGCTGAGGTGATTGTGATACCACGCTCTTGTTCTTGTTCCATCCAGTCCATCGTCGCTGCACCATCGTGTACTTCACCGATTTTGTGACTTACACCTGTATAGAAAAGGATACGCTCAGAGGTAGTTGTTTTACCTGCGTCGATGTGAGCACTGATACCGATATTACGATAGCGCTCAATGGGAGTTGTACGAGCCATTATTATTACCTTTTTGGGAATCTAATGTGAATTTGTTTATATAGTAATAGGCTTCATCGCAAATTTTGAGATGAAGCCTACAAACATCAAAAGCTTATTACCAACGATAGTGAGCAAACGCTTTGTTAGCTTCAGCCATACGGTGAACATCTTCACGTTTTTTCACTGCTGAACCTTTGTTGTCTGCTGCATCTGAAAGTTCGTTAGCTAAACGCATTGCCATTGATTTGTCACCACGTTTACGTGCTGCTTCAACGATCCAACGCATTGCTAAAGCATTACGACGAGTTGGACGAACTTCTACTGGTACTTGGTAAGTAGAACCACCAACACGACGAGATTTAACCTCAACAGTTGGACGCACATTTTCAAGTGCGATTTCGAATGCTTCTAACGCTTCTTTACCAGAGCGTTGAGCTAATGTTTCTAACGCACCGTAAACGATTGACTCTGCGATAGATTTTTTACCATCAACCATTAAAACGTTGATGAATTTTGCAAGTAATTCTGAACCGAACTTCGGATCTGGAAGAATTTTGCGTGGTTCAATACTACGACGACGTGGCATTGCAATTTCTCCGTATTATAAATCTTCAGGATATCCAAAACTCATCCTTTGCGACAAAGCGCCTTTGACTGGAGTTTATGGTTTAAATATTAATTTAGACGTTTGGCCTTACTTAACGGAGATCCATTAAGACTTAGGACGTTTAACGCCGTATTTAGAACGACCTTGTTTACGGTCTTTAACGCCTGCACAGTCAAGTGCACCACGTACAGTGTGATAACGTACACCTGGTAAGTCTTTAACACGACCACCACGGATTAATACAACACTGTGTTCTTGAAGGTTGTGACCTTCACCACCGATATAAGAAGTTACTTCAAAACCGTTTGTTAAGCGGATACGACATACTTTACGTAACGCTGAGTTTGGTTTTTTAGGAGTTGTAGTGTATACACGAGTACACACACCACGTTTCTGCGGGCAAGCCTCTAATGCAGGAACGTTGCTTTTTACAACCTTTTTCACACGCGGTTTGCGTACTAGCTGGTTGATAGTTGCCATTAATAAAGCTCCAGTTAAAATAAAAAACAATAAAAAAGCCTTTCACAGACGAAAGGACGGTGAATTCTAGAGCTAATGAAGCAGAGTGTCAAGTGCTTTAACTTTTCGCCTTTTGATCTGATAAATAGCGCCAATAATATTATTTCCTTATAATAGGCATATTCATCTTTATTAAAGGCATACTCTATGACTCAAATGAAAATTGGTGTGTTACTCGCAAACTTAGGCACCCCTGACGAACCTACAACACCTGCAGTTAAACGCTATCTCAAACAATTTTTAAGTGATCCACGTGTTATCGATCTACCCAAGTGGAAATGGCAATTTATTCTCAATTTTATGGTGTTGCCTAAACGTGCACCAAGAGTTGCCGAAGCCTATAAAAGCATCTGGACAGCAGAAGGTTCGCCTTTGCTTTCCATTTCTCGCCAGCAACAAAAAGCGGTTCAATCCTATTTCAATGCCAAAAATCCAAATGTCATCGTAGAATTAGGCATGAGCTATGGCAACCCAAGCATTGACAGTGCAGTAGAACGCTTGATTAAACATGGCGTGGAGAAAATCATTGTACTTCCGCTTTACCCACAATATAGCTCAACGACAACAGCTTCCGTGTTTGATGCCTTTGCTCGTGCACTTACACAACATAAGAAAGTCGTTCCTTTTGAATTTATCCATAACTATCATAATGAGCCTTTATATATCAAAGCTCTCGCCAATACCGTTCAATTAGAAAAAGATGAGTTACTCCTCTTCTCTTTTCATGGCATACCTGCTCGTTATGAAACTGAAGGCGATTTCTATGCAGAGTATTGCCGTAAAACGGCACATTTAGTTGCAGAGCAACTCGATCTCACGGAAAAACAGTGGCACATTTCTTTCCAATCTCGCTTTGGTAAAGAAGAATGGCTCAAACCTTATACTGATGAAACCTTAATGGGCTTTCCAGCCAAAAACATCAAAAAAGTGGCAGTTATCTGCCCAGGCTTCTCCGCAGACTGTTTAGAAACCATAGAAGAGATTGCAGAAGAGAATCGTGAAAACTTTGAGCACGCGGGTGGAGAAAGTTACCGCTATATTCCTGCGTTAAATGCCAATAGCGATCATATCCGCTTACTCGTTAAACTTATCGAAGACAAATTAGCTTAATTTTATAAAGCCTTTTTCTCTCTATCTTTGGGGAGAAAAAGGCTTTTTCCTTCACATAATTCACTCCACAATTTAAATTTTTAAATGAAATTCAATAAAACTGGAATTTTATTTAATAAAGTTTAATTAAATCATATTTTGTTTATATTTTTATTTCTAACTATTGTTGACTTAATAGAAATTGGTTAACTTCTTTTTGCACCCAAAATGGAGTGTATTAATCAAAATATACAGGAGTTAAACCATGAAACAAATTACAACAATTATAAATCCTTTTCGTCTTGATGATTTAAGAGAGGCGGTTTCTGATCTTGGCATACATGGTATGACAGTCACAGAAGTCAAAGGCTTTGGTCGTCAAAAAGGGCATGTCGAAAACTATCGTGGTGCTGAATACGCAGTGGATTTCCTACCTAAAATCAAGGTGGAAATTGCTGTCAGTGATGATGTTGTCGAGGATGTCATTAGCGCAATTCAGCAATCCGTTAAAACAGGCAAAGTAGGTGATGGAAAGATTTTTGTCACCGAGATTGAACGTGTTATCCGTATTCGAACGGGTGAAACAGACGACGATGCTCTATAAGACAATAAGGATATGATTATGAAAAAATTATCAATTTTACTTGGACTTTCTCTTTTACCCACTTTGAGCCATGCCGAAACATCTTGGTGGCAACCATTATCAGCCCTAAATAGTGGTGATACTGCATGGGTCATGATTTCTGCGATTCTTGTTCTCTTTATGACGATTCCAGGACTCGCCTTATTCTACGGCGGTATGGTGCGTAAGAAAAACGTACTTAGCACAATGATGCACAGTTTTTCTGTAACCGCTTTAATTTCAGTATTATGGATTACAGTCGGCTACTCCTTAGCTTTCACCGAAGGTAATGCGTTTATCGGTGGTTTTGATCGTCTATTCTTATCTGGTATGGGATTAGATCTTGCTAAAGAAATGACGACCATTGCCCCTAACGCTAGTACGATACCTGAAGCCGTATTTATGTTTTTCCAAATGACCTTTGCTGTGATCTCTGTGGCGATTATTTCAGGTGCCTTTGCAGAACGTATGAAATATTCCGCAATGATGTGGTTCTCTGGACTTTGGTTCTTACTGGTTTATGTACCGACTTGTCACTGGGTTTGGGGCGGTGGCTTTATGGCTGAAGGCGGTGTTTTAGACTACGCTGGTGGTACAGTTGTACACATTAACGCAGGGGTTGCAGCTTTAGTGGCTGCGATTGTAGTCGGCAAACGTGTCGGCTATGGTAAAGAAGCAATGCCACCACACAACATGGTTTACACTTTAATGGGTACAGCAATGCTTTGGGTTGGCTGGTTTGGCTTCAACGCAGGTTCTGCCGTGGCGGCAAACGCCTCTGCGGGTATGGCGATGGCAGTAACACAAATTGCAGCAACTTTCGGTGCATTAACTTGGTTAATTTGTGAAAAAATCGCAGGACATCGCCCTTCGGCATTAGGTTTAGCTTCAGGAGCAGTGGCAGGATTGGTTGGTATCACACCAGCAGCAGGTTTTGTTGATCCGCAAGGTGCCATCTTTATTGGAATTATCACTGCTGCAGTTTGTTACTTCGCTGTTTCAGTACTCAAACACAAATTAGGTTACGATGACTCTTTAGATGCTTTTGGTATTCACGGTTTCGGTGGTATTGCAGGTGCTGTCTTAACGGGTATCTTCTTCAACAACACGATTTTTGGTGGCGAAGCGACTGTAGGTAGCCAAGTGTTAACACAATTAAAAGATGTGGTCATTACCGTGCTTTATAGTGGTATCGTGAGTTTCATTCTCCTCAAAATCATTGAGAAAATCACAAAAGGCTTACGAGTGGAACGTGATGAAGAACGTGAAGGTTTGGATATTACCATCCATGGCGAGCGTGTTGAATAACGATTAACAAGACAATCGAACTTACAAGCGGTAAGATGGACTAAGT
>NZ_MUXW01000078.1 GCF_002015085.1 Glaesserella parasuis | reverse complement strand
AACGATTAGCTTACCTTGAGCTTGTCCTTCAAGTAACAAGCGGTAGGTTTCTTCCGAAATTTCACAAGCCCCTTCAGGTACAAAACCGCCGTGGTCGTTGTTATAAAAACCATCTTTATAAAAAATTGCCATTGTATTCTCCTATTTCCAGCGACCAACACCTAAAAATTGCACTCGACAGTCACCTTGATTCTCACTGTTGTGTTCATATAATTTATAATAACAAACAGCATTGGTGCTTTTTCTCATAATAGCACTACCAACATCGCTGTTTATACCATAGGTATGCTCCACTTTAGGTATCACCATAGGTTTATCAGCAAAAGCGACAGCCCAAGTAAATTGCTTTTCTATCCACTCTTTCAAATCATTTACATCATAAAAATAGGTTTGAATCATCGTCCCATCAGGGTATTTGCGGATTTCGAAGTTGCCGATTTTTTGATAAGTAAATAACGCTGTCACTCTATTATCAAAATCATTAATACCTAAACCTGATGCGGTCGTTGGCTTATTTCTCACTTCACTCCAATCCGCTCCGTCAATCTGCTTCCA
>NZ_MUXW01000077.1 GCF_002015085.1 Glaesserella parasuis | reverse complement strand
GTTAGCGAAGTCGAGTAAGTTTAAGGTGTATTCAGCGAGAGTCTAGGGCGTGTTGATCTTTTAAGTACAAAAAACAAACGACATAGAAATTGATCTGCACCCCAAAAGTTGGACTAAACAACCAACTAATTAAGGTGCAGATTTTTATGGCTAAATACACCCAATCTTTTAAACAACAAGTGATCGAATTTTATCTTCAACATAATAAAAATCGCCATTAACTCGTCAGCATTTTCAGGTTAAGGAAACCATATTAAGATATTGGATTAATCAGTATAATCACAATGGTATCAATGGATTAGCTGTTTGCCACAGCAAACGAGTTTACTCACCTGAGTTTAAGTTATCTGTAATACAAGCGGTTAAACAAGGTCAATTTTCTACTCTGCAAGCGGCATTACATTTTGGTATTCCTAATTGCTGTGTCATCAGCCAGTGGTTGCAAGCCTCGTGAAAGAACTGCGCCACCAATTTCCGTTTGAGATTTTATTGCAATTGGTTGATTTAAAACGGAGTACGTTCTTTTATCATCTTGCTGAAAAAGACAATAAAAATGCAGCGATTGAGCAAGAAGTTATCAAAATTTATCACAAAAATGACGGTAATTACGGTTAT
>NZ_MUXW01000076.1:1198-1663 GCF_002015085.1 Glaesserella parasuis | reverse complement strand
AAGCGGTAAGATGGACTAAGTTTTTTGCAAATCATTAGTCAAATCTTACCGCTTATTTTTAGGAGATAAAATGAAAAAAACGCTCTCTTTTAGCCTTATTGCCCTTGCTTTAGGCTTAACGGCTTGTACCACGAAAACCTACCAAAGCACCTTAACCGAAGGGGTGGATAACAGTGTTTCTCCACAGCAAGACTTTTATCGTTATGTGAATGGTAAGTGGGTAGATACCACCCAAATCCCGTCTGATCGTACTTCTTGGGGAACCTTAGCAGAACTCAATGAATTGAATGAAAAACGTTCTGTTGAGCTGTTGCAAGCGGTGATTTCAAACCCAAATTTTGCGAATGATGAAAAGGCACAACGTTTAAAAGCACTTTATCAAAGTTATACCGATTTGACTGCCCGTGAAAAGCTTGGTTTAAGCCCAATTCAAGCTGATTTAAGCCGAATTGAGAGGATAAAAAC
>NZ_MUXW01000076.1:0-953 GCF_002015085.1 Glaesserella parasuis | reverse complement strand
GCCGTTGGGGTGAATACGGAAGAAGTCATTGTGTGGGAGCCGAATTTCTTAAAACAGTTTGATCAGCTCATCAACCCACAAAATCTTGCGTTAATTAAAGATTACCTACGCTTTAAAACCATTTCAAATGCGTCTACCTATTTAAACAAAGCCTTAGATGATGCGAATTTTGCTTTTTATGGCAAGCAGTTGGTGGGACAGAAACAGCAAAGACCGTTAGATAAACGTGCGTTACGTTTGATTAACAACCAAATTGGGCAGGAATTTGCTCAATTTTATGTGGAAAAATTCTTCCCTGCGACAGCTAAAAAAGACCTGCTTGAAATGGCTGGTTATTTGGTTAAAGCCTACCATCAGCGTATCGACAATTTAAGTTGGATGTCGGCAGAAACCAAAGCAAAGGCGAAAGTGAAGCTAGATAAATTCATCGTTGAAGTTGGTTATCCAAACAAATGGAAAGATTATAGCCAACTGCATTTAAAAACCGTAGAACAGGGCGGTTCGCTTTATGCTAACTTGCGTGAAATTGCCAAATGGAATTACCAAGAAGCCTTAAGTAAAATCGGCAAACCTGTTGATTTGAATGAATGGGGAATGTTGCCACAGGTAGTGAATGCCTCTTATAGCCCATTGATGAACCGTATTGTATTCCCTGCTGGGATCTTACAAGCACCACTTTACGATATGAACGCCGATCCTGCCGTTAATTTTGGAGCTATCGGAGCTATTATCGGACACGAAATCACTCACGGTTTTGATGATAGCGGTTCAAAATTTGATGGTGATGGCAACTTAAAAGAGTGGTGGACAGCCGAAGATCGACAAAAATTTGAAGCCCTTGCCGATCAACTAGTTGCTCAATTTGATAAATTTGAAGTTGCCCCAAAAATCTTTGTCAATGGACGTTTCACCTTAGGGGAAAACATTGCGGATCTGGGCGGATTAAGTATTGC
>NZ_MUXW01000075.1 GCF_002015085.1 Glaesserella parasuis | reverse complement strand
CTTAAGCAGTGTGTCTAATTGCTTTTTAGGTAAAGCATCCATACCTGCGGCTGCTAAACGATTGAGCAACTCACGTTGTGTTTTACTCAGCTGTTTCATTACCTGCTGTCTAAGATGTGCATCATAACGAAAATGCAGAATTTTGCGATCAGTTAATGCGTATGCAATACGACTATTCAGACTTTGTTTCGGTTTGTCCTGCGAACTCAAGGTCATATTCTACCCCCTCTTCATTTAAGCGAGCTTGTTCATCTTCCCATTCCACATTATCACTAATCAGCCCACGGCGTTTTGCTTCATTAAATACGGTTTGTTTTGAAAGTGTGCCTGCTTGTTGCATTTTAATGACCATATCCATTGAGGCATTTGGATCGAGATCGTCATCAATATTACCGCTAATTTCCACCTTACCGACATCATCAATACCCAACCACAACCCAACGTATTCCAAAGCTAAATCTAACGCATCTTCAAATTTATTCGCATACAGTCGCAATAAACTGATTTCTTTGCCCTGCTCTTCTTTGGCTTGACTGTCTGTCATTGCTAACACGGTTTTATCTAAGAGTTTCGCCCCGGCAACACGCATTTGGCTTTCCAGCTCTTTCAAACTGTCTTGCCCTGCGTTAATCGCATTACCTGAATGTTCGATATAAGCAATTTGAGAACCGGCTGGTAAATGCAATGCACTACCGCCAACTTGTAGCTTATTGACTTCAGTATCGGAGAAAATCCCTAATAACGGCACACGAGCGGTATTTAAAATGTTGTCCTGATCGGATTGTGATTGCCAATGCTTAACATTCAAATAGGCCAATTCAAGCAACGGCGGCTCACCTAATGCAAACACATTGCTTTCTTTCGTAATAAACGGCACAACAGGCACCACTTCAAGCGGTCGATTTTGAGCAAGAAAATAGCTGATAGACTCAGGTCTTGCTGAATCTGCTCGTATCACATACTGCTCAATGCCAGCAATACCTTTCTGCAAAAATGTGGCTGTATCATCAAGCTCTAACCCAACTTTGCCAGCCTCATATTCAATATACAATTCATCCTTAAACACCCAGCATTTAATCGCTGCGGTTGGGTCGTGAGCAAAACCGAAATCCAACCCGTGATAAGGACCTTCAAAATCAGGTAAAGGCTTAAACTCAAGTTCCTGATATTTTCCTCTAAAGACTTGAGCCTCACTTTCTTCAAGATAATCCCCCTCCCAAATCCAACGATAAGTCGCATCATCTAAACGGGCTTTATCCCTTAAGCGTTCTTGCTCTAATACATCAGGAAACCACGGATTATCGCTATAATTCATCTCAACAATCGCCATACTTTCGTCTTGATGTTG
>NZ_MUXW01000074.1 GCF_002015085.1 Glaesserella parasuis | reverse complement strand
GGGTTTTAGGTGAGTTTTGATAAAGATACTTGGCGGACACCATTGTATTTCATCAGATGGTTGCATAAACGCTTTAGATTTGAGGTTGATGGTTGTGCTAATGAGTGTAATGCTCTTTGTAATTGGTGGATTGGGAAAGAATTAGAGCCTACTGGTTTCAAAGAGGCAGTAGGAATTATTCACGATGATTTTACTGATGAGCGATTACCTGAAATTTTGAAGAAAGCAAATAATGGAAAAAGGTTCTCTATTTTTGTCAATCCACCTTACTCAAACGTTACGCCATTCATTCAACAGGCAAAACGCTTGCGTGATGAGGGTCATACGGTGGTGATGTTGCTCAATAACGATAAATCAACGCAATGGTATCAGAACCATATTCACAACGTGGCAAATGAAGTGATTGATATTATTGGTGGGAGAATTGCTTTTGTTCACCCTATCACAGGCGAGGAAATTAAAGGCAACAGTAAAGGGCAGATGGTCGTTGTGTTCGATCCAACAATGGAAGATTTTGTACAACGGTCGGTCAGTTTAGATTTTATTAAGAAGGTAGGTGGGTATGAGTGACACTGCGATTGTTCTATTGGGTTATTTTTGTTTATCAGGATGGCTAGCTTATTTGGCGTTTAGAGCTTTTGGGTTTGATGATGACAAAAAGAAATGATTTTAAATGCCCTAAGTGCGGCGGAGAGCTGGAAGATTTAAGCATTAACGATGATTGGGATTGGCACGTTGAAGAGCCTTATCGCTGTAACGGTCATTACACAGGGCGATTCCCCAACATCAGCAAGGATTGTGCGATGAACAGAACGAAGTCTTGTGGGTATTTTACGAAAGAGCAGGTTAAGAAGTAAGGAGGTTGGTAGGTATGGAACAAAGGTTGGTAGGTATGGAGTATAAGCAAAAATACTTTCTACGCACTGAGCAAATTAAAAACAATGCCCTTGAATTTGTGAAAGCGTTACCGGTGGACGAGAAAAAGCCGTTAGTAGTTGATGTGAAGCCTATTACTCGTAACCTTGAGCAAAATGCCAAATTCCATGCAATGTGCGGCGATATTGCCAGACAGGTGCAATTTAACGGCGAATGGCTACCGCCTGAAACGTGGAAGGTCATTTTAATTTCTGCCCACGCTGAAGCAACGAAAGAAGGCTCTTGTTTGGTCACAGGATTGGAAGGCGAATTAGTGAATATTCGTGAGAGTACGGCTCAAATGAGTGTAAAACGAATGGCAAGTTTAATCGAATATGTGACCGCTTGGGGTGTTTCTAACGGGGTGCATTTTAATGACAGATGGAATTTTTGGGGAGTTAAATGATGAATTGCCCTGATTGTAGTTCTGTTTTAAAAGACTGGCGTGATTTCTCGGAGAAATCAGAGATAGATGAGGTTAAGCCGTTTGAATGTACTGGGTTGAAGTGCGGTAAGCGTTGGAGTGAGGAAGAATTGGGGGCATTTAATGATAAAGCCAAAAGTAAAAACTCGTAAATGCAAATGCTGTGGTGGTGAGTTTAAGTCTGCGGATAGTTTTAGAAAATGGTGTAGTCCTGATTGTGGGGTAAAACTTGCCAAAATAGCCCAAGAAAAAGCCCGTCAGAAAGCAATAGAAAAGCGAAATCGAGAGGAAAGAGCAAAGGTTAAGGCAACGAGAGAACGTTTAAAATCTCGTGCTGAGTGGCTTAGAGATGCTCAAGCTGTTTTTAATGAATACATTCGGTTAAGAGATAAAGATGAGCCTTGTATTTCGTGCCAGCGTTTTCATCAAGGTCAATATCACGCAGGGCATTATCGCACGGTAAAAGCAATGCCAGAGCTGAGATTTAACGAAGACAACGTCCATAAACAATGCAGTGCTTGTAACAATCATTTGAGCGGAAATATCACAGAATATCGCATCAACCTTGTGCGTAAAATCGGGGCAGAGCGAGTAGAAGCATTGGAAAGCTATCACCCTCCTGTGAAGTGGTCGGTTGAGGATTGTAAGGAAATTATTCAAACGTATAAGGCGAAGATTAAGGAGTTGAAATGATTAGATTACATATCAGCATTGACGATATTCTACGCGTTTGGGTCCGTCGTTGGGCTTCTCATCGTGGGTGTCGTGGTTATCCATCATTACAATCTTTTATGCGTGAGGCAACTGCTCAAATTACAAAGTATAGTATTGATGAACTGTCAGAGGAACAGTATCTTAAGCTAGATGAAGCTGTGATGACATTACACGATTTGAATTTGGAAGCCTATCAGGTGCTAATGGCGGTGTTTTTACAAGGGCAGGATAAGAAGAATATTTGTCTTGAAATGCAGATCTCACCGACTACATTTGATAACCGTTTACGCACCGCACGAGATTTTATGGAAGGGGCCGTGTTTGGTTCGGGGTTGATTAAGGTAAAATTTTAAATTTGTGAGATGGATCACAGAAATGTTAATGTTTTTAAAATAGTATTGCCATTCCCTTTATATCTTTGGAGAAGTTTAAAATGAAAAAAATTATTTTGGCTGGCTTTGTTAGCTCTTTATTGGTTGGGTGTACGCCTATGTTGCCACAATCTCAAACAACGAGTCCTACTAATAAAGATATCCCAGGAAAAATTATTACGTTAGAGGAGGCTCGTACTAAAGATTATGGAGCATATCCTAAAAATTATGTACAACTGATTAAGGAACATTATAATAATACATTGAAAGATCCTGATTCTGTGAAATATAAAGAAATTACGAAACCTAAGAAAACAGCAAACGGCATTACAGATACATATTATTATTATGTTTGTGCAACGATTAATGCTAAAAACTCTTATGGTGGATATACTGGATGGACAACAGATACTTTTGATATTCGTGATGGAAGAATTATAAGTACACTACCTTATGTTCCAGTCCTTAATGGAACTCCTTTAACAAGAGCTCGTGATGAAAATAGATGTCATACACAGGCGGAAATCTTAATCCTTAATCCAAGATAGTTTCTACTTTTTATACTATTAAAACCGAAACCTCATCAAGAAAGGCATTAAGCCATCCTGTGAGTGTTTCGGTTTCTTCTTCTGTGGCGTTGGTTATTCTTAGTTTGTTATCTACTTTAGACAAAATGCAATCAATACCACATTCGTTGATAAAGTTAGAATTTTGTTGGATTAACCAATTTTTAAAAAGCTCTTTCATAGTGTTCTCCTGTTTTTTAGTGAGAATACTACGAAGGAGCTTTTTTTTGCGAGTACCAAAATCTATTTTCTCGATCTTGCCCTGGCGTTGCAAGTGGTTTTTGGTGTGAATGCTCAAAAAGTGATTGACAGCTTGAGTAAAAAGTAGTATATTTCAGCTATGCTTGCAACTCGTATAAGCGAGAGAAAGCGAAATGATTTTACAGCCCTGAGCAGAA
>NZ_MUXW01000073.1 GCF_002015085.1 Glaesserella parasuis | reverse complement strand
TCTGGGCGGATTAAGTATTGCGTATGATGCATTAAAACGTTATGAGCGAGATCACGGTGTGACCCCAATCTTGGAAAACTTTACCCCAGATCAACGCTTTTTTATGAGCTGGACACGTTCGTGGCGAAATAAAGCGACCGTCCAAGCCTTAACCCACCAAGTGAAAAGCGATCCACACGCCCCAGGACAATACCGTGCTTTTGCCCCTGTATTAAATATCTCTGGCTTCCACAATGCCTTTAATACAAAGCAAGGTGATGCAATGTATCGTCCGATTAATGAGCGGATTAAGATTTGGTAATATACAAATTTCCCATAGAAGAGAGGCTGAGTATATAATCAAGGAAAAATTCATAAATTCCTAGTATAATTTATCCACTTATTTAAACTAAAAGGAATACAAAATGCAAAACCCAAAAGATGATGTACTTTATGCCCCTGTTGAGTGGCTCGATTGCAGCGAAGGTTATACGGATATTCTGTATCATAAATCGACTGACGGTATCGCTAAAATCACCATTAACCGCCCTGAAGTGCGTAATGCTTTCCGTCCGCAAACGGTAAAAGAGATGATCCAAGCTTTCTCTGATGCGCGTTTTGATGAAAAAATCGGTGTGATTGTTTTAACGGGTCAAGGCGAAAAAGCGTTCTGTTCCGGTGGCGACCAAAAAGTGCGTGGCGATTACGGCGGTTATAAAGACGAAAGTGGTGTACATCACTTAAACGTATTGGATTTCCAACGTGATATTCGTAGCTGCCCGAAGCCTGTGGTGGCAATGGTCGCTGGTTATGCCATTGGTGGCGGTCACGTTTTACATATGCTTTGTGATTTAACCATTGCGGCAGAAAATGCGATCTTCGGTCAAACAGGCCCGAAAGTAGGTTCATTCGATGGCGGTTGGGGTGCAAGCTATATGGCACGTATCGTTGGGCAGAAAAAAGCACGTGAGATTTGGTTCTTATGCCGTCAATATGATGCGAAAGAAGCTTTAGAGATGGGCTTAGTGAATACCGTTGTGCCTTATGCAGATTTGGAAAAAGAAACGGTGCGTTGGTGCCGTGAAATGTTACGCAACAGCCCGATTGCATTACGTTGCTTAAAAGCGGCGTTAAATGCAGACTGTGACGGACAAGCAGGTCTCCAAGAATTAGCAGGTAATGCAACGATGTTGTTCTATATGACGGAAGAAGGTCAAGAAGGTCGTAATGCGTTTAATGAAAAACGTGCGCCTGACTTTAGCAAGTTTAAGCGTAATCCTTAGTATGTATAAAATGACATAGTAGACAAAATGGTTGCTAATGTGTAGAAGATCAAACCTAATCTGACAGACACGAGCCTCTCCCACAATTTGTGTAAATACCTGTTTCTGAGATAATACATTCAGACACAGGTATTTTATTATGAACGAAAAACAACTTCACGCCTTGGCAGCGGAATTTGCCAAAAACCTAAAAACACCAGAAGACCTCAATCAATTTTCACGGATGCTCAAGAAAATCACCGTCGAGGCTGCGTTAAATGGTGAACTGACCGACCATCTTGGTTATGAAAAACATCAGCCTAGAAAAGGTAAAAATGCACGTAACGGTTACACATCTAAGACCGTCATTTGTGATGAAGGTGAGATAGAAATTGAGACGCCTCGTGACCGTGACGGCACCTTTGAACCGCAACTTATCAAGAAAAACCAAACC
>NZ_MUXW01000072.1 GCF_002015085.1 Glaesserella parasuis | reverse complement strand
AAAAAAATGGACAATGCCGATTCAGAACCGGAAACCGGCGATGAATCGATTTATGATTGATTTTGATGATCGCCTAGACGATCACCGTTAAGTTGAAATGGGTGTTTACACAGAATTTGGGATAGGGTCGCATTACTAGCTACCCTTTGCTAAGATATGACTTGTCTAGGGTCTGTTATCTTAGTGTTATCTTAGCAAAGAACGCACGAAACAGATTATAGGAAAAGGGCATAGATGTCAAAATCTATGCTCTTTTTCTATGAGAAACAATACAAATATTTTATAATTACCTAATCTTACTTACCTTTTAGGTATGGGGCTTAGTCGTATGGGTAATGATTCTTTTATAAGATTTTCTTATGTTTTGTTAATGGGTTTTGGTTTTCCTATTATGCGTTATATGAGTATTCATTTTGATACTTTAAATAATAATGCTGTTCGATTTCTCTCTGGTGGGTTGTTATTCGTTTTTATTTGTATATTAAAATATAGAACAGAACTACTTAAGTTGCTCAGAGAACCTTCAATCATCTTATATCTTCTTTTGTTAGCTATTTTTATGACTGGTAATATGTATTTTTTTATTAATGGTCTTAAATATACTTCAGCTTTAGCAGGCAGTATTTTTGGCATTATGTCTATGCCTTTAGCTGTTATTATGGCCGCAATTTTCTTTCAAGATGAAAGGGAAAAAGTAAAACAAAAGAGCTTTTATATTGGTAGCGTCTTATCTGTAATTGGTTCTTTGATATTTGTAATTTATAGCAACAAAACTGGTGGGGGTAATGATTTTATAACAGGGTCACTCTTTTTGGGGACAGCTATATTTATTCAATCTATTCAAAACCTTTTCGTTAAAAAGGTCGCAAAAAAATTAAATGCCATCGTTATCAGTGCATCCACTGCTACTTTATCTGGACTTGTTTATCTACTTTTAGCAAGTAATACAGGTGTTATTTATCAATTACAAGATATTAGTTCAGGCTTGCTGATCGGATTAATCTTTGCTGGAATGTATGGAATGCTAACAGGTATGTTATTTGCATTTTATATTGTTCAAAAACAAGGGGTAGTTGTTTTCAATATTATTCAATTAACAGTTCCCTTATCTACTGCGTTTATTGGTTACTTTACTTTAGGTGAAACTATTTCTATTTATCAAGGTTTTGGTGCTGCAATCGTTATTGTAGGATGTGTTATTTCATTGAGGAAAAAATCCCATGGAGATTAATATGTATAATGTGGGTGTTATAGGATTAGGCTTGATTGCTTATGGTATAGATAAAGATCCAAACAGAAAAATCATATGGAGTCATATTAAAGCATATAAAAGTATTGAAAATATACGAATATCATCAGTATGTGATGTTAAGAAATCTTTGGTAGATTCTATCCAAAAAGAATGTGATATACCAAATGGATATACAGATTATAAAGAAATGCTGAAATCTAATAAATTTGATATTGTCAGTATATGTACACCTATTCAAACACATTTTGATATCATCAAAGAGTGTATTAAGAATGGAGTTAAAGTGATTTTCTGTGAAAAGACTATTTCTTATTCTCTAGAATAATCTAAGGAAATAGTTGAGTTATGCGATAAGCATAATGTTATTATCGCTGTTAATTACATTTTTCGTTGGGATAATCTTATTCAAGAAATCAAGGGACTATTAGATTCAAATGCTATAGGGAATATTTATTCTTTAGTTGGTTATGGTGCAACTGCTTTACATACGAGTACAAGCCATTTAATAGATTTATTGCTTTATTTTTCTGGTTCAGATATTGAATATGTTGTTGGAGATATTCAAAAAGATTTTGTGAGAAATGTTCACGGTATTTCTGATGTCGGAGGAACAGGAATGATAAAGTTTAAGTCTAATTCTATTGGGTTCATTAAAGGTACTAGTTCTTCCCCAATGAAATATATGTTTGAATTAGACATACTTGGCGAAAATGGGCGAATAAGATTATACAACAATGGATCATCTTATGATTTATATAAATTTTCAAGTAGTGAAAATTCATCAGGTAGCAAGTATGAACATTTAGATTTAGTCTATTCAAAACACAATACTACTCCAAATGAAAGAATGATAGATGCCATTTTAAGTCTAATTGAAGGTATTGAAACAGGAAAACAACCTGTATCAAATATAAAAACGGCAATAGAATCAATAGAGGTTATTGAAAGTATAAAACTATCATCAATGAATGGAAATATAATTAAATTTCAATAAATGAGCCTCTCCCACAATTTGTGTAAATACCTGTTTCTGAGATAATACATTCAGACACAGGTATTTTATTATGAACGAAAAACAACTTCACGCCTTGGCAGCGGAATTTGCCAAAAACCTAAAAACACCAGAAGACCTCAATCAATTTTCACGGATGCTCAAGAAAATCACCGTCGAGGCTGCGTTAAATGGTGAACTGACCGACCATCTTGGTTATGAAAAACATTAGTCTAGAAAAGGTAAAAATGCACGTAACGGTTACACATCTAAGACCGTCATTTGTGATGAAGGTGAGATAGAAATTGAGACGCCTCGTGACCGTGACGGCACCTTTGAACCGCAACTTATCAAGAAAAACCAAACC
>NZ_MUXW01000071.1 GCF_002015085.1 Glaesserella parasuis | reverse complement strand
GCCGAATAATGAAACAAGCTGAGGCAAGGCTTGACGGAGCAACGCCGATACTCTATTCTGACCAAGGTTGGCAATATCAAATGGCAAGTTATCAGTCGATTTTGAAGCAAAGCGGCATCGTACAAAGTATGTCGAGAAAGGGAAATTGTTTGGATAACAGTGCAATGGAAAGTTTCTTCGGGCGTTTAAAAACGGAATGTTACTTTGGTAAACGGTTTGAGACCTTTGAGCAACTGGAACAAGCTATTCACGAATATATTCATTATTACAATCGTGAGCGTATTCAAGTAAGATTAAAAGGACTAAGCCCTGTGGAATACAGAACTCAGTCCTTGAACTAAATTAGTCTAACTTTTTGGGGTCAGATCACTAAATAGCGATAACGATATAAACGCCAGTCTATATCATCATTACCTCTGTCTGCAACAATGGTCTCACTGTCAGGTAACAATACCTCAAGCTCAGGCGCAGCTTTACTGTCGTGAACTTCCCCCCCCCTCAGAACAAAATCAATAGGATTTCTACAACTATCTACCGCTAAATGAATTTTTGTGCTATTACCTGCCACACTTTTACCAATCGCTTGCAGATTTTGACCGCTTGCGCCTGTTGAATGCTGGTGAGCCTTGATGACACTGCGATTAATAAAAATCCATTCAGAATCAATATGTTGTCTAAATGATTTTAGCACTTCTTGCCAAACACCCTTTTTAGATCAAAGATTGAACCGACGCTAAATCGTGTTCCACCAGCCAAATTCAGCAGGTAAATCACGCCAAGGGCATCCCGTACGAATGCGATATAAAATCCCTTCCACTGTATTACGATGTTCAGGTTTATTATAAACACGTCCTGTACGGTCAAGTAAATAAGCTAGGCGTTTCCAAAGATTATCTGTTAAAATAGTTCTAAGCGACATAGTTTGTATGGGATGGTTAGGTTTTGGCGAACTAAATTATACCAAATTTCTATGTCGTTTGTTTTTTGTACTTAAAAGATCAATACGCCCTACTATGCCAACAAAAATATCGGCATAGTAGACAAAATGGCCACTAAAAAATGGCTTAAAGCCTTACATTACGCGCTTTAAGCCACTTTTTTTGAATTATGAACCAAAAAAATGTCATTTTTGCCACAGTAGCGACATTCGCAAACATGGTATAAGAAATAATATTCAACGCTATAAATGTAATGCCTGTGATAAAACATTTACCCTTAAAAAGAAATTAAATCCA
>NZ_MUXW01000070.1 GCF_002015085.1 Glaesserella parasuis | reverse complement strand
CCACCAATAAGACCTAATGCGCCACTTAATAAATTTTTGGCTCCTGCGGCTGCACTGCTTGCAATTGATGCGCGTTGAGAGGCTGCAGCAAGATTATTCATAGCAGCTGCCTCCGCATTAATAAGCCCCGTAATAACTTGCGCTTGTTGAGCCATTTTAGCCTCAATCGCTGCTCTAGCTTTCTTGGTTCGTACTAATTGCATTTCTGAATTCAACAAATTCATTTTGGCTTGTGCAGCCGCTAATTCTGCCGCTGCTTGGGTTTGTGTGGCTTTCGCAGCGATTAAACTCGCTTGCGCTTGTCTGTGTGTTTCCACTCGAGCAAGAACCAACGTTGAAATAAACTTAGCACCATTGCCAGCTGCAATTGCCAAAAGCACACCGGCTAAATATTCAAAATTCTGCGCAAGAAAAGAAATACCTGTCGCTAAATTTTCTGTAATACCTAAAGTGCGGTTCTGTTCGTCTACAAATTTCATAAATGCGTTTTCCATTTGTTGCATTGCACCACCAAATGAAATCGGCATTTGTTCAAATTTTTGGTTAATTTTTTCTGTTGAGCCATTAAAGGCGTCAAAAATCAATTTAGATGTTAATTGTCCTTCGCTTGCCAGTTTTTTCACTTCAGCACGGCTTTTACCCATGTATTCCGCTAATACATCAAGAATAATCGGGGCGGATTCCGCAATGGTTTTAAATTCATCACCTTGTAATTGCCCTGAACCCAAAGCTTGCGACAACTGAAATAATGCACTTGCTTGAGCCTCAGCACTCACACCACCGACAGCCATTGCTTTATTCATTGTTTCAGTAAATTGCAGAATATCTTTTTGCGCATAGCCATAATCTTTTAAAGCACGAGCCGAACGCGTGTATAATGAAGTTGTTGCCTCTACATCTGTTTTACATTCGCTAAGTGATTTAGGTTTTGTTGCAGATGAACCACCTGCACCACCGCCACCACCGCTTGAGCCAGAGCCTTTTAGAATAGAGTTTTTGTTAGGGTAAGCATCCACTAAAGCCTCTAACGCTTCTTCAAAATCCGCTCGTTGCCCTGGTTTTACTCGACTGAAAATTTCATTGCCAAACGCATCTTTTGCCAAAATTGCACCGTTTTCATCAATGCTAAAATGCTTACCAAAGAACGCTTGAGCCACATCAACAGGCATTGCCAGTTTCTCCGTGACAAACTTAGAGCGAGCAAACGAACCGCCGATCAACTCAGTATGCAATTGACCTTGCACTTTCTCTGCTAACGCTTTGGCATCTGCCAGTTTTTGCTCATAGCCCTTAATCACTTCTTGTCTAACCTTTTCCGCTTCCGCTTTCTCTTTAGCCTCACGGTGTTGCTTGTTTTCAGCATTGAGCGAAGAAATTTTTTGCATTGCTTGCGGTGCATCAAAAGGGATTTCCTTCCCGTCATCGTGGATATACACAGGTTTGCCATCTACAACCACAACATTGCCGTTTTCATCGAGTTTTAATTTCATTTGGATTTCCTTCCTAAGTGAGTTGTGTTTCTTCCGAAACGTGGATAATAAAAAACCGCACATCAAAGTGCGGTCAGTTTTTGCTTTATAAGGTTATCGGACAAAAAGCGGTAACAACGCAAGTACCGCATCTGTTAATTTAAGTAATGCGATACCCAGCACTACCGCCCAAATCGTTTTGCGTAATTCTGTTCCGCTGATATTTAATGTTTCCATTAGAAATACTCCTAGAAATCGCAAGGTAAATCGTTTATTATTCATTTAAATTTATGTCCCCTTAGTGCTTTAAGTGGATATGAAAAACCCCGAAGTGCTGCAAACGCTTCGGGGTTTGTTTTTACAATAAAAAACCTAGCACTTAGGCTAGGTTAGTAGAAATAGTTTAGCTTGCTGATATTTCTGCTGTCTGGCAATATCTTTTTCAGTGACTTTTGCTAGACGACTTAGATCCATATTATGAGTTAAATCAGCAATCTTGACCTTTCGAGCAATATCATTTGCTTTTACTCGTTTTAAATAAGTCTCGTATGGCTCGTCTTTACGTTTCGTTATCGCACCAATAGCATTTGCTATAACTGAGCCAAATTCAGCTTTAATTTGAGCAAGTGAAATGGTCGTATCTTCCACACTATCGTGTAACCAAGCTACCGCTAACTCATCATCAGTTGGTTGAACAAGTCCATCAGCAACAGATTGCAGATGCTCGACATAGGCTTTTCCAGCTTTATCCACTTGATTTGCATGCAACTGTTTAGCTAATAATTTAGCTTTGTGAGAAATCATTAGTGAACCTTAATAAAACGAATAGCTTCTTTTTCAGTGATCACTTTAAATGCATCAAAATCACTTACTAAAATCTTATCAGCCCAAAAAGTGCCAAACTTTTGATCCCAATCTTCTTTTTCTGGTTCATAAGTAGAAAAAGAAAGAAAATCATTTGGTATGCCTCGAATAAGCTTTTGTTGATTTTCACCAATTTTGGCTAAATAATATTGATACATTATTTCACTCCTTTTACCTTCTGAATATCTTTAGGTACTGTTAATTTCGAACTTAATATTTGCATTTTTTCATACAATTTTTTTCTCTCATCTTGAGGTGTTGCAGGATCTCTAAATTGCTCATAAAGATTATGCAATACTCCATTTTTCAAATCAAAACTTTGCTGTGTATGGTATTGTAATTCAAAAACAACATTATCCTTTTTTATCAGAGTAGTAACAAAAGTATTAACACCTTTGTAAACAGCACTATCTTTCCAAGTATTTTTTACAACAACAGTGAAGTACCCCTGCTTTTCAAGTGCCGACTGAATTTTGTCATATTGTAACACAAAGTTATTAACATCAAGAATTGCAGTGTAACGAATAACATCTTTTACGCTATTGATTGCCTGTTTCTCAGAAATACCAGCAAGAACTTCTGTTTCCACTTTTCTTTTTAGCGACTCCAAAGACTTCAGACGATATTCTAATCCAGCTGTTTTTGCACCAACAGACGAAATAATTTCCGTGATCTTTTCTGTAATCTCTGGTTCTACATCAATTGCCTTTTGCCGCAATTCTTCAATGCTATTCATAGTACTATAGCCAACGTCTAAATTATGTGTTAAGTATAAATCCTTTAATGTCAACGGTCTCCCACTCTGATCCAACATATCCGCAAAAGTAATCACGCCTCTACGCCATAAATCCGCCTTACCTTTGCCTAATACCTGATCTTGTTGCCCTGGAGATTTGCTTTTCAACCAATTTTCGTAGTTAATCTGCTCTGATACAGGGCCATCTTGGCTTGCTCTTGTGCTTGACGGCATTTCTTCCGCA
>NZ_MUXW01000069.1 GCF_002015085.1 Glaesserella parasuis | reverse complement strand
GCATTTTGTTCCAGTTTTGGCAGTTCGTTTGCCATTTTTTGGGGTAGGGCTTTTGGCATTACATACTCCTATCGTCTAAATTGACCACCCGCACGAGCGAAATTATTGGTGATCGCATTCTGACTTTCTTCTCTTGCGATTCCTCTCATTGTTTTTAACAATTCCACTGTGATATGAGTGCCATCTGGCGTTTCTTCTTGAGAAACTTTGGCATCTACTGCATTACCATTGTTGATGATTTGAACATTTACAGATGATTTACCCGATGCTTGATTTCGGTTTCCTTGATTTGCTAAAAAGGCTTTTAAATCTTGGTTAGTACGGCTATCTACAACTCGCTCGCCACGATCTAGCAACCAAGTTCCCTCTTTAGGGATATTATCAATCCCTGAGTGCGCCATACCGCTCAAACTGATACTTGTCAGTTGAGAAATAACACTCATCCCAGCCGAAGCCACCGCAGCCATATTTGCGAATTTTTGAGCTGGTGTCATCGCTGTTCCATCGCCCATTGCCTGCACAATCGCTTGTTGAAGTCTAACCATTGAATCTGCAACTGCAAAAGCTTTTGACATCGCAAACATTGTTTTATAAACACCAGATTGCTTGCCCATTGATTGAGCAGCTAAATCAGCCATTTGACCAAATGCACCGCCTAAATTTTGCAACCCAGCAGAGTAATTTGATAAATCCTCAAGAATCGTTTTACTACGATATTGTTCTTCAAGTTGATTTTTTCTTTTCAAAAAATCTTCGTGACTAATTAGCATTTGATCATACCTTGACTGATTTTCTGCTAGTTTCGTAGCTTGCTCATTCTTCATTGCTTGCATAGGGTCGAACTCTGCTTTCCAGCGGTCATATTCACTCACTGCATTTTGCCCGGCTAATTGAGCTTGTTTATTTCCAGCCTCCCAAGTGGCATTTTCTGTGGCTTTTTT
>NZ_MUXW01000068.1 GCF_002015085.1 Glaesserella parasuis | reverse complement strand
CATAATGCCCTACAGGTTATGTTACAATTCGAGTGCAGTACAATAGGGCTTGTCCCACTGCACGAGAATTTACACATAACCTGTTGTTATGCGAAAGTCATCTGATGAGATAATTAAATGGAAAAAGTAGAGAAGAGCCCCAATCCAGTTCTAAACCTTTCTCTTGCAAACCAAAAGCTAATTCTTGAGTGTTTAGAACATCCTAAAGAGCCTAACTTAGTGATGTTAGAGGCCCTTAAAATGCATTCTTTGTATTTTGCTAAGACAAGTACTAAATAGAGTTTTCAAGCTAAATTATGGCAGATATAACCCTTTCCCATATCACTCCCAAACATTTTCATGAAACAGTTAAGCTATTAAAGTTGAACGAGCATCGAATTTATCTGACGGTTAATTCTCTAGAAGTACGTTTTAACTACAGCAATGATGAGGAGCGGTCGGTTACGACTAAACGCTTTGAACAGCTTGAACATTTTATGAAGTTTTTAGATGAGCTGGTAAATTCAAATGTGCCAATTGATTTAGATGAATTTATCCGCACTTACCGGAAAAGTCCGTATAGGGCTTTTTATCGTCCTAGGCGTTAGGCTTTGTGTGTTAGGTTCTAGCACTACGTTCATGAATCTGGTTAGAGTTGATATTCAATATACAGTGATAGAGCTGTAGCCTGCATTTTGGACATCTTGAATAGCCGATTCTATTGCAGATTGTTTATTTGGCGATTTACGGTCAAATTCTAAATAAACTACGCTATCTTTAATATAAATTAAAGCATCATCACACTGAGCTTCATACAAGTTTTTTTCAAGGGCATTTATATCTTGAATGGGGTGCCTAAGTTGAATGGTAAATTGATAATTTCGTGTCATAAATCCCTCAAGTATCAAACGATGGTCAAGTTACTTCCCAATTTTCTAATTTGCATTCTACAAAGAGAAGTTTTCACTAGCATTAGTAGTGTTAAAGAGGAGTGGACTCCTCTTTAATAGTCCACTCTTGTAACAAATTGTTACAGATTAGTACAAAATACAAGCAACAAGGGGAAGGTTATCTATTCTTTATTTCTAACCATTCCTTTAAAAATTGGTTGCTGTCTAGAATCTCTTTGATGTAGTTTTCATCTTCATAATCTGCTGTTTCAAGTAAATAGTTGTCAATGACCAGTTTTGCTTGCCTTTGATAACTTTCTTCATCTTCATATACATCATAACTTCCCATTTTGGATATTCCTACGTTTAAGCTGATTAGTTCAAAGTACTCTCTTGCTATTTTTCTAAATAGAGTGATTTCTTTTTCACTACATTGCTCTTGAGGAATTTGAAAGAAAATGTTTTGTTCGTATGACAGTTCGTGAGGGATTGGGAATTCTAATGTTATGTGTGTTTGATCAGGTATTGAAAAACCAGCTTTTTCCAATTCTGCAATAATCGTGTTGTTTATGAATTCAATGCTCTTTTTGCTTAGCTGTCTTGTGTCATAAGATAGTCTGAAATACTTCACTTATTTTCCTTTTTGTTTGCAAAGTTGATGTAGTCATTTTCGGTAATGTTTTCCAGTCCTTTTCTGATAAGGATTTTGAGTATTTCAGTATCTTTGATACTCATTTTAGTAAGGACTACAGCTTTAACGTGTTCTTCTTGCACTTTTTTCCACGTCAAATCATCAATATGTTTGGTTGGCACTTGGCAATCTCCTATCTATTTGGTTAAAAAATCATATCATTTCTTAGAAAAAAAGAAATTATTTTGTTGACTTCTAAGAAATTAGATTATTATAATTACATTAAATCTAATTTCTTAGAAAAAAAGTTTTTCTTTTTAAAGAGCATTTTATGATCGATTTTTTAAGATTATCTATACCATTCAAAGCGGAGAATATCATCGTCTGCAAAGACGGTGAGACTTCGTTTTTGAAAGATAGTCTTATTGAGATAGCTAGACGAACAGGCATAAAGTTGAAATCATCTAATGTAACGTTTGAGGTAGATGGCGATCTTGATGTTCAAGAGCTTTCACATCCCTATGAATCTATTCCTAGTAGTTTTAGTTCGCTTGCGATGAAAATTTTTAACGGTAGCGATCAATTAAAAACTCCTCCATATGTTGAATTAAAAGCAAGCCCAGCAAAATTATTGCAAGGTCATAATGTTTTTGGTTCAACTGATATTCGATTATGTGCCTTTGTTATGTTGGAAACCTTTGCAAAAGGTATGCCTGAAATTTTTGAGATGATTGATGTTGAAGAAACTTCAGTAGATTGGATTGATGTTACATTTTCATCTCACATCGCTTCGGAATCTGTAAGAAAGCAGGTTATTTCATTTTTGCAAAATGTCAAAGTGGGGCAAACACGCAAAACTAAGCATAACAAGGAATATGAAACGACTGCTGAATGGAATACAGGTTCAGAACACCGTTCTTTAAAAGTGTATTTGAAAGGCGATGAGGTTCAGAGAAGACTTGAAGAAGCCAAATTAGATTTCAAAAAGTCGCCAAGTAAAAAATATCTACAAAATACAATCAATGTGTTAAGCAATCCTAATCTTATTGAGTTTGCTAAAAAATGTGTCCGTTTTGAAGCAAGATTAAGAAGCCGTTACTTAGATAAACATCAAATCCCAAGAAATTTAATCAAGTTAGTAAAATACCAAGAAGAATATGAAGAACAGGGCAGAAGCCTGATAAAAGACCTATGGCAAGAAGCGTTTAAAGACCTAATTAAAGCAGTTGGAGAAAGTAAGATGAATGTTTACAACCGAGATGGCATACAAAAATTATTGCGTAACAATTATTTTTCAGTAACTCCAAAAGGTAACATCAGTTACGCAAAAGCTGATCGTATATTCAGCTTTTATAAGAATTTATTGAATGATGGATATATTGAAACTTTGGAATGTATGAATCGCCAAACTTTTTGGCGATATGAAAAAGATCTTATGGCGATTGGTTTGACCAAAGCTCAGTTGCAAAATCTAAAAGCTCACGAACGTCATAATATCATTCCATTGATGAAAGTTGTTGAAATTGATTTTAGTTGCCAACGTCCTGATTGGTATGTAGAGCCAACGATAGAACGTTGGGGATTGGCTGCATAAATTTGGTTTAAATGTTTTCTCCTTAATATGAGGTAATTAAAAATGAGCAATCAAGACATCAAACAATACTTGTTAAAAGTACAGATTTTTCCAACATCACGCATTGATGAGCGTTCGGGCGTAAGTCAAAAGACTGGCAAAGAATGGTTCATCAGAACCCAAGAAGCCTATATTGATTTAGGTGGTCAGTTTCCGGTAATGGTTAAAATCCCATTACAAAAAGATCAAGTTCCGTATGGTGTTGGTAATTATTACGTTCATCCAAATTCATTTAAAGTTAGTGGTTATTCCGATTTGCAGGTTGCCGATATTGTTTTAGTACCTGTTGATGAAAAATAAAATCTTTATATATCAATGAGTTATATTCTATTGTTTCGCATAA
>NZ_MUXW01000067.1 GCF_002015085.1 Glaesserella parasuis | reverse complement strand
CAATTAGACACACTGCTTAAGGAGCTTAAGCAAGAAGTGGCAAAAGTCTATCAAGAAATGACCGCTTACACGCAAGACGAGTTAAGCGGTTTTTTCACGGCGGAAACCCAACATATTCATCAGCTTTACAATGATGAAGTCGGCTTTGATTTTTTTAATCCAGTGCCTGAATATAAGCAAAAAGCGAATAAAACCGCAACGATTATTGCAGGTTCACCCTTAGAAGATTGGTGGGCAAAGCAAGGAAATGATTTTGCCTTTAAGTTTGAGGGAATTATTCGCCAAGGGTTGTTAGACGGTCAGCAAACAAGTCAAATGCTTACTGATGTTAAGCATTTGATGAATACGTCTCGCAGACACGCTGAAACCTTAGTCATTACTGCAGTGGCTAAAGTGGCAGATAAAGCTCATCAAGCCTTAAGAGATGAAAACCTTGATATTTTGGCAGGAGAAAAACACCTTTCTACACTAGACACACGAACATCAACGGTATGTCAATTAAGAGATGGGTTAATGTGGGATTTAGATAAAAAGCCGATAGACCACGATGTACCTTATCAACGACCGCCTTTACACCCACGTTGTCGCAGTATTTTACAGCTTGTAACCAAGAGCTGGAAAGAGCTTGGGATTGATGCGGAAGAAATGCCGTCAAG
>NZ_MUXW01000066.1 GCF_002015085.1 Glaesserella parasuis | reverse complement strand
GAAAAAGCAGAGTATGAAAGGGAAATTGACCGCTGCTGGTTGGTCAGATGAATTTCGAGATGAGCTGTTGCTCGGCATGTAGGTTGAAAAATGGACAACATATATGGTTGCCCTGGTGCTTTAAAACGATATTATGCATACCAATCAAACAAAAGACCGAAAATATAGGATTAAAATAGGGTATTTTTTGATCAGATTATCTATTTTTTTCTATTTTTTCGACGAGTATCACAAAAATAACACCTCCAACCAATTGCATTATTCTTGCTAAAAGCGATTATTTTACTGAGTGACTAAATGCTCAATCGTCACGTGTAAAAATGTATCGCAAACGAGGTTTTTTTATGAAATACATTGATGTAAAAACACAACACATTAGAAATTTGCTTTATCCTATAATTGGAGAAACTCAAGCAAAAACATATTTTTCCTACTATGGAATAATGAAAGATGGAGCTCTGTTTGCTCTATATAAAAATAGTAAATTCTATCTTCATATCTCAGGAAACTGTCTACATGAAGTACTAACTAATCCCAATATATCCCAACTGTCCGACTCTAAATATGGTATCAATTCTAAATCTTTCTATTTGATTCCAACAGAAATTTTATATGATTTAAAACCCATCTCCCATTGGATAACCAATGGTATTCAAGAGATTATAAATACAAAACACACCCAATATATAAAAAAGAAAAGATGTATCCGTACCTTACCTAATATGACTATTCAACTAGAAAGGACATTGAAAAAGTTAGGTATCAACTCCATCGATGAACTGATTGATAGAGGTGAAGTGGATATATTCGTTAATCTTCTTAAGATGGGTATAGATGCTGATCAAGCTATTTTGTTCCGTCTTTATGGAGCAATTAATCGACAATATATTTATACTATCTCTGATAAGACTAAGCAGGATCTACTTAATGATGCAAATCATGCTCTATATGAGGCTGGCTTACGTAAGCGCTTCAATGTTAAATAACACCTGCTTCTTATGTTGGATTTATGATCCATATCACAAAAACTAAAAAAACAAATAAGGAATGGATATTTTCCATTCCTTTATTTCTAGTAGAATGCTAGGATTCAACTATCAATATTATTATCCATTTTACTAGGAGAAACCCTAATGATATTCCGTATTGAAAAAGACACGATGGGCGAAGTGCAAGTACCGGCAGACAAATATTGGGCTGCACAAACTGAGCGTTCACGCAATAACTTCAAAATTGGACCTGAAGCATCAATGCCGAAAGAAATCATTGAAGCATTCGGTTATTTGAAAAAAGCAGCCGCTTACGCAAACCACGATTTAGGCGTACTTTCTGCTGAAAAACGTGATTTAATCGCTCAAGCCTGCGATGAAATTTTAGCGAATAAATTAGATGATCAATTCCCATTGGTAATCTGGCAAACAGGTTCAGGTACACAATCTAATATGAACGTGAATGAAGTGGTTTCAAACCGTGCGCACGTTTTAAACGGTGGTAAACTTGGCGAGAAATCGATTATTCACCCAAATGATGATGTGAATAAATCACAATCTTCAAACGACACTTACCCAACAGCGATGCACATTGCAGCATACAAAAAAGTGGTTGAACATACCCTTCCTTGTGTAAAACGTTTACAAAAAACTTTAGCTGACAAAGCAGCAGCATTCCAAGATGTGGTGAAAATCGGTCGTACTCACTTAATGGACGCAACACCATTAACATTAGGTCAAGAGTTCTCTGCTTATGCAGCACAATTAGCTTTCGGTATCAAAGCGTTAGAAAATACGTTACCGCACTTAGCAGAATTAGCATTAGGTGGTACAGCGGTAGGTACAGGCTTAAATACACCAACAGGCTACGATGTGAAAGTTGCAGATTATATTGCGAAATTCACAGGTTTACCGTTCGTGACTGCACAAAACAAATTTGAAGCACTCGCAACACACGATGCAATCGTTGAAACTCACGGTGCATTAAAACAATTAGCAGTTTCACTTTATAAAATCGCTAACGATGTACGTTTATTAGCATCTGGCCCACGTTCAGGTATCGGCGAAATCTTAATCCCTGAAAATGAACCAGGTTCATCAATTATGCCGGGTAAAGTAAACCCAACTCAATGTGAAGCAATGACAATGGTTTGCGCACAAGTGTTAGGTAACGATGTAACAATTTCATTTGCTGGTACACAAGGTCACTTCCAATTAAACGTGTATAAACCAGTAATGGCGTACAACTTCTTACAATCTGCGCAATTATTAGGCGATGCGTGCGTATCATT
Source organism: Glaesserella parasuis (assembly GCF_002015085.1). GTDB lineage: Bacteria > Pseudomonadota > Gammaproteobacteria > Enterobacterales > Pasteurellaceae > Glaesserella > Glaesserella parasuis. The sequence goes on along the minus strand of NZ_MUXW01000066.1, from coordinate 6,254 downwards.
CGATGAACACTGTGCAATCGGTATTGAACCGAACTATCCACGCATTAAACAGCAATTAGATCAATCTCTAATGCTTGTAACTGCATTGAATACCCATATCGGTTATGAAAATGCAGCGAAAATTGCGAAAACTGCACACAAAAACGGTACAACACTCAAAGAAGAAGCGATCAACTTAGGTTTAGTAACAGCTGAACAATTTGATGAGTGGGTACGCCCTGAAGATATGGTTGGAAGTTTGAAATAACTGCTTCCATAGCATGGGTTTGATTTTAAAGCAAATTTATATTTAAAACATTTTTAAAGGCATTTTTATATTAATTCCAATATAGAAATGCCATTTATTCTATCAATATTTCCAAATTTCGATTAGAATCTCACCGCTTACACATTCTTATTATAATTTGTTCAAATTTAGAGGAAGAACTATGTCCAAACCAATGAACTTTGTGATGATTTCCCCTCACTTTCCAACCAATTTTGAAACCTTTGCAGTAAGATTGCGTGAAAGTCGGTTTAATACTTTGGGAATTGCAGACACACCTTACGAGCAATTAAGCGAAGGCTTACGCAACTCACTGACTGAGTATTATCGTGTGGATAATATGGAAGACTATGAGCAAGTTTACCGTGCGGTCGGTTATTTTGCGCATAAATACGGTCGTATTGACCGTGTTGAGTCGCACAACGAATACTGGCTTGAGTTAGACGCAAAATTGCGTACCGATTTCAACGTACCTGGCTATAAAAATGAAGATATGTTGGCAATCAAAACTAAAGATCAGATGAAAGAAGTGTTCCGCAAAGCTGGCTTAAAAGTGGCGAAAGGCCGTGTATTTAAAGATGATGAAGATGCACGCAAACTGGCTAAAGAACTCAAATTCCCTGTGATCATCAAACCAAACTCAGGTGTTGGGGCGAGCGATACCTACAAAATCAAATCTGCAGACGAATTAGAAGCTTTCTTCGGCTATAAAAATGCTCACGTTGAATACATTATGGAAGAGTTTATCGAAGGCGATATCGTGACTTTTGACGGTTTAACCGATAAAGACGGCAATATCGTGTTCTACTCAAGCCTTGAGTATTCTGAAGTGGTATTAGAAACGGTCGAAAAAGATAACGATATGTTCTACTACATTCCACGCGAAATCAAAGAAGATTTAGTTAAACTCGGACAGAAATGTGTGGACGCATTCAAAGTTCGTGAACGTTTCTTCCACTTTGAATATTTCCGTGTGAAGAAAACTGGCGAATTAATGCCACTTGAAATCAACTGTCGTCCACCAGGTGGTTTAACCATTGATATGTGGAACTATGCAAACGATTTTGACGTATTCAGAGAGTATGCGAATATCGTTAAAGAGAACAAATTCTACTCAAATATTACACACCCTTGGAATGTGGTTTATATTGCGCGTAAAGCGAATAAAAACTACAAACACACCATTGATGAAGTATGTCAAAAATATGCGGGTAACATTATCAGTGTTCAAACCGTACCAGGTGTTTTCGCTAAAATTATGGGCGAACACGGTATTTTGGCTCGTACTGAAACAATGGAACAAATGCGTGAAATTGCACGCTTTGCCCAAGAGAAGCAGTAATTTATCTCATATTTTCCTTTCCTAAGGAAAATTATCAAGTAGGGACACACTGCGTGTGTCCACTCTATTTTTAGAATTTGACAGTAGCGGACACACGCAGTGTGTCCCTACTGATATATAAAGGACAACAATCAATGCACTTTGAAAGACGTAGCCACTGGAGTGGTGAACTAGGACGTGAAATGCATTTCAACGTCTATGGACATGCAGGTAAACCTGTTATCGTCTTCCCATCATCAGGTGGAAACCAAAACGAATATGGCAATTTTGGTATGATCGAAGCCTGCCGTTCTTTTATCGATCGAGGCTTAGTTAAATTCTATACCCCAGACTCTTTTGACAGCGAATCTTGGCTTGCAGAATGGAAATCGGGACACGATATGGCACAGGCTCATAACGCTTACGACCGTTATATCATCAATGAATTTGTTCCGTTAATTCGCCACGAATCTCAGTGGGGGGGAGCAATGATCGCAACAGGTTGCAGTATGGGGGCTTACCATACGATCAACTTTGCATTACGCCACCCAGATTTGTTTGATACTGCAATTGCTTTAAGTGGTGTTTACGATGCTCGTTTCTTTACAAAAGAGTTTTACGGCGATCTTGCAATTCACATTAATTCACCGATTGATTACCTTTGGAATCAACACGATAGCTGGTTCTTAGATCGTTATCGTCAAAATCATTATATCGTTGCCGTAGGACAAGGTGCGTGGGAAGCTCAACACGTTGAAGACACTCGTCGTCTGCAAGATGCCTTTGCTAGCAAAGGTATTCAAGGCTGGTTCGACTACTGGGGACACGATATGGCACACGACTGGCCTTTATGGCGTATGCAAATGCCTTATTTCCTTGGGAAGTTGGAAGAGCAGGGAATTATTTACACCTGATTCTCTACGGGCTGTAAATCCAACAAGGATATTTTAAATGGATTATTTTCACTATAAAAACCAACAACTTTTCGCAGAAGATGTCGCCATTACAGACATTATTGCGCAGCATGGCACACCAGCTTATATTTACTCTCGGGCAACACTTGAACGCCATTGGCATGCTTTTGATAAGGCATTTGGTGATCACCCACACTTAATTTGCTTCGCAGTCAAATCTAACTCTAACCTTGCCCTGCTAAATGTAATGGCTCGTTTAGGCTCAGGCTTTGACATTGTTTCTCAAGGGGAATTAGAGCGAGTATTAGCTGCAGGGGGGGATGCAAGTAAAGTGGTTTTCTCTGGGGTGGCAAAATCGCATAGAGAAATTGCTCGTGCTTTAGAAGTTGGCATTCGTTGTTTTAATGTTGAGTCGGTTTCTGAATTAAAACGCATTAACGAAGTTGCAGGACAACTTGGTAAGATTGCCCCAATTTCATTACGTGTAAATCCAGATGTCGATGCTAAAACTCACCCTTATATTTCGACAGGGTTAAAAGAAAATAAATTTGGTGTAAGTGTCAAAGAGGCTCGTGAAGTTTATCGTTTTGCTACTACCTTACCTCATGTAAAAATTACAGGAATGGATTGCCATATTGGTTCACAACTTACCGAATTACAGCCATTTTTAGATGCCACTGACCGTGTGATTGTGCTTATGGAACAGCTAAAACAGGATGGTATCGAACTGCATCACCTTGATCTTGGCGGTGGCTTAGGGGTGACTTATACGGATGAAACACCGCCACACCCAATGGAATATGCTGCAGCGTTGCTCCATAAACTTCGAACCTACCCAAACCTTGAGATCATTTTAGAGCCAGGGAGAGCGATTACTGCAAATGCAGGTATTTTAGTCACTAAAGTTGAATATATTAAACAAAATGAAGATCGACGCTTTGCCATTGTAGATACAGGGATGAACGATATGATCCGCCCTGCATTATATGAAGCGTATATGCAAATTATTGAAGTAAACCAATCGCTTGTACGTGAAAAGGCAATTTACGATGTCGTTGGACCAATTTGTGAAACGTCAGACTTTTTAGGTAAACAGCGAGAACTTGCAATTACCGAAGGAGATCTGATTGCAATGCGTTCTGCCGGAGCTTATGGTGCAACAATGTCCTCAACTTACAATTCACGTCCACAAGCTATAGAAGTGATGGTTGATGGTGATAAAGCTCACTTAATTAAAGCTAGAGCAAGTTTTGAAGATTTATGGCGTTTAGAGAATATAGTGCCTCTTTGTAATTAATTTCATTCGGAGTATTTAATGCAAAAGCAACCATCTATTTTTGGCGGTGCCTGTATCATTGCAAGTGTATGTGTTGGCGGCGGAATGTTAGGACTACCGAGTGCTGGAGCAGGAGCATGGACAGTATGGACTGCAGTTGTAATGTTAATTACAATGATAGTTATGACGATTTCTGGTGCAATGCTACTTGAAGCATATAAAAATTATGACCTTCGAGCCTCTTTTAACACAGTTACTAAAGATATACTGGGAAATAAAGTAAATATAATTAGCAACATTTCTATCTACTTTGTGGGAGGTATTTTGCTATATGCATATATAACCTCTCTTGGATATCTATTTCAAGATTTGCTTAATATCACAAATCAACTATCTGCTATTATTTGCGTTTTAGTCTTCGGCGGATTAGTTTGGCACTCAACTCGAGCTGTTGATAGAATTTCCATCATTCTAATTATTTTTATGGTATTGAGCTTCATCTTTAGCATCTGGGGACTTGCTACTAATATTAATTTTTCCTATCTTTTTGATACTGTCAATAAAGAGCAAAATGCTTATGCACAGTATACCATGATGATGTTACCTATAGCTCTGACTTCTTTTGGCTACCATCATTCAGTCTCCTCAATGAGGGCATACTACGGTGAAGAAAAAAGAGCATCTAAAGCCATAATTTATGGAACCATGATTGCTCTGGTTTTCTATCTAATATGGATTGGTTGCGTATTTGGCAACCTTCCAAGAGAAAAATTTACCCCTGTTATTCAAAATGAAGGAAACATTGATGTACTATTAAATACATTAGGCAATGTAATAAATACACCAAGTATAAAGCAAGCACTCAATGCATTTTCTATCGCAGCTATTTTATCTTCTTTCATTGGGGTTGGACTTGGAGTTTTTGACTTTTTAGCAGATCTCTTCCAATTCAAAAACGATAAATTAGGTAGAACAAAAAGTTGGTTTGCCACATTTATACCGCCTCTCCTATTATCTTTACTCTTTCCATTTGGATTTATCACTGCCATCGGATATGCTGGAGCCGTGGCAACTATTTGGACATGTATTATTCCTGCGTTACTAATATATAAACAACGCCAAAAAACAAGACTATATGGATTTAAAGCTTTTGGTGGAACACCAATGATTTGGTTTATTGTCTTATTTGGAGTCTTCGTTGCGATTTTCCACATCTTAACAATGCTAAAGATGTTACCTATATTCATAGGATAGATTATAGATATGGTCTATAGCTAATTTAACATTCAAAATAACATAATGAAAAATCAAAATAATTTCCTACAGCACACGCCAATGATGGCTCAATATCTCCAACTCAAAGCACAAAATCCCGATATTCTTCTGTTCTATCGTATGGGCGATTTTTATGAGTTATTTTACGACGATGCCAAAAAAGCGGCTGCGTTGTTAGATATTTCTCTGACTAAACGTGGGCAATCAGCAGGTGAACCAATTCCAATGGCTGGGGTACCGTATCACGCTGTTGAAGGTTATTTGGCGAAGTTGGTGGCGTTGGGTGAGAGTGTGGCGATTTGTGAGCAAATCGGCGATCCTGCAACCAGTAAAGGTCCTGTTGAGCGTAAAGTCGTACGAATTATCACACCTGGAACGGTCAGCGACGAAGCGTTGCTACCAGAACGCCAAGACAATTTGGTCGCCGCAATTTATCAAGAAAAAGGCGTTTTCGCCCTTGCGACATTAGATATGGCTTCTGGGCGTTTTTTGATTAGCGAATTACCTAACAAAGAGGCACTGTCTGCCGAGTTACAACGCACCCAACCTGCCGAGATTTTGTATCCTGAAGATTTTTCTGATGCAGGTATTTTACAGGGTTACAAAGGCTTACGCCGCCGACCTGTTTGGGAATTTGAGCTAGTTACAGCCATTCAGTTGCTTAATCGCCAATTTGGGACACAAAATCTTACAGGTTTTGGAGTAGAAAAGGCGGTGGTTGCCTTGTGTGCGGCTGGTTGTGTCTTGCATTATGCTCAAGAAACTCAACGCACCGCACTGCCACATATCAACAGCATTCATTTGGCTCAAAATAGCGATACTGTCTTACTTGATGCGGCAACTCGCCGAAATTTGGAATTAACCACCAATCTGGCAGGCGGTACAGAAAACACACTTACATCGGTTTTGGATAAATGCGTCACCCCAATGGGTAGTCGTTTACTCAAACGTTGGATCCATCAACCTATTCGTGATTTAGCCAAACTGCATACTCGCCAGCAAACCATTTTGGCATTGCAAAAAAATGAACGTATCGAACCGCTTCAGCCCCTGCTACAACAAGTAGGCGATATGGAACGGATTTTGGCTCGCGTTGGATTACGCACTGCTCGCCCTCGTGACCTAACCCGTTTGCGCACAGCTTTAGAGCATATCCCCGATATTGTAAAACATTCACAACATCATATAAACTCGCAAAATTTT
>NZ_MUXW01000065.1 GCF_002015085.1 Glaesserella parasuis | reverse complement strand
AATATAGAGGGTTTTGCCCGTGTCACGTTTGGATAATTCCGCTGCCAGTTTCACCCGCTGAGCTTCGCCACCTGACAGGGTGGTAGAAGATTGCCCTAAACGGATATAGGATAAGCCTACGTCTATTAAAGTTTGTAGCTTACGTGCAATCATCGGCACGGCATCAAAAAACTCACGAGCTTCTTCCACAGTCATATCTAACACTTGATGAATGGTTTTGCCTTTATAGCGAATTTCAAGGGTTTCACGGTTATAGCGTTTGCCTTTACAGTGGTCGCACGGCACATATACATCAGGTAAGAAGTGCATTTCAACTTTGATCACCCCGTCACCTTGGCAGGCTTCACAACGTCCGCCACGTACGTTAAAACTGAAACGCCCGACAGTGTAACCCCTTGCCCTTGCTTCCTGAGTGCCTGCAAAGAGTTCACGGATCGGGGTAAATAAACCTGTATAAGTCGCAGGGTTTGAACGTGGCGTACGTCCAATCGGGCTTTGATTGATGTCGATCACTTTGTCGAAATAAGCCAATCCGTCAATGCTCTTATAAGGGGCGACATCGCTGTTTTCTGCACGGTTTAACGCATTTTGAGCAATCGGGAATAAGGTATCGTTAATTAAGGTGGATTTGCCCGAACCCGATACCCCTGTAATACAAGTAAACAGACCGATAGGAATAGCTAAATCGACTTCTTTCAAGTTATTACCGCTCGCCCCTTTTAACACCAGCTGTTTGCTTTCATCTCGTGGGGTACGCTGTTTCGGGATCTCGATTTTTTCCTTACCCGATAAGAATTTGCCCGTAATTGATGCTTCATTTTGCATAATTTCTTGAGCCGTACCTTGAGCAATAATCTGCCCACCGTGTACCCCTGCCCCTGGTCCAATATCGACAATATGATCTGCCGCCATAATCGCATCTTCATCGTGTTCAACCACAATCACGGTATTACCCAAATTCCGAAGATGAATAAGAGTGTTCAACAAACGTTCGTTATCTCTCTGGTGCAAGCCAATAGACGGTTCATCAAGCACGTACATCACTCCCACTAACCCTGCACCGATTTGGCTGGCAAGGCGAATACGTTGAGCTTCACCACCTGATAAGGTTTCTGCCGAACGAGAGAGCGAAAGGTAGTTCAACCCTACATTAACAAGGAAAGACAAACGCTCACGGATCTCTTTGAGAATTTTTTCCGCAATTTGTGCTTTCTGCCCAGACAGATGTAAGCCTTCAAAAAATTCTAAGGCTTCGCCGATACTTTTTTCCGACACCATCGGCAAGTTGGTTTTCTCTAAAAAGACATAACGGGCTTCACGACGTAAACGAGAGCCTTCACAATCGGTACAAGTACGATTATTAATATATTTAGCCAGCTCTTCACGCACTGCATTTGACTCGGTTTCCTTATACCGACGAGCCATATTATTCAGCACCCCTTCAAAAGTGTGAACTCGCTTAACGCTATCACCCCGATCATTCACATAGACAAATTCAATTTCATCTTTTGAACCATTTAAAATGATATTTTGAATTTTCTTCGGTAACTGATTAAACGGCATTTCAATATCAAAATCATAATGTTTCGCTACTGATTTCAACAAACCGAAATAGTAGAAACTACGGCGATCCCAGCCCTTAATCGCACCGCTTGCTAAGGACATATCAGGATTTTGCACCACTTTACGTTCATCAAAATATTGCTGAACTCCCAAACCATCACAAGTTGGGCAAGCCCCAGCAGGATTATTAAACGAGAAAAGACGTGGCTCTAATTCCGTCAGCGAATAGCCACAGTGAGAGCAAGCAAAACTCGACGAAAACACTAACTCTTCTGCATTTGGATCGTCCATATCGGCAATAATCGCTGTTGAACCTGAGAGTTCCAATGCCGTTTCAAAGGACTCAGCTAAACGGGTCGCAATATCGCTACGCACTTTAAAACGATCAATTACCACTTCAATCGTATGTTTTTTCTGCAATTCAAGTTTTGGCGGATCGGACAGATCACAAATTTCCCCATCAATTCTGGCACGGATATAGCCATTAGCGGTCAGATTTTCTAATAATTTTGCGTGTTCACCTTTACGATCTTTCACCACAGGAGAAAGCAACATCAAACGCTTACCTTCAGGTTCTTCCAGCACTCTATCCACCATTTGCGAAATCGTCTGAGCCGCTAACGGCACATCGTGATCAGGACAGCGAGGCTCGCCCACACGAGCAAACAACAAACGCAAATAATCGTGGATTTCCGTCACCGTTCCCACCGTAGAACGAGGATTGTGCGAGGTAGATTTCTGCTCAATTGAAATCGCAGGGGAAAGTCCTTCAATATGATCGACATCAGGCTTTTCCATCAAAGACAAGAACTGGCGAGCATAAGCGGATAAACTTTCCACATAACGACGTTGCCCTTCAGCATAAAGGGTATCAAAAGCCAAAGACGATTTGCCTGACCCTGACAACCCCGTAATCACAATAAACTTATCTCTCGGAAGAACCAAATTCACGTTTTTTAAATTGTGGGTTCTCGCCCCACGAATATCAATATGTTGCATAACTGCCTTCTAAACAAATGTAAAGCAAAAATTTTCAAATTTTCGATCATTATCTCATAAATTGATTAACTGTACAAAATATCAGTTTTAATAGATGATTTTTTTTTATTTTCAGGCAAAATAACTTTTAATGTTTTACAATATTATGTACAAAAATACATAACTATTATTTTTGAACTAATGAGGTAGGGACACACTGCGTGTGTCCCCGATAAATACAAACATATAGTTTCGGACACACGCAGTGTGTCCCTACGCAAAACTACATTTAACCAACACAATTTATTTAAGAGGATTTGATATGGCAGGTGTAAATAAAGTAATTATTGTCGGCAATCTCGGTAATGACCCAGATATGCGTACAATGCCAAACGGCGATGCGGTTGCAACATTAAGCGTAGCAACCAGTGAAAGTTGGAACGATAAAATGACAGGCGAACGCCGTGAGGTCACCGAATGGCACCGTATCGTTTTCTTCCGTCGTCAAGCAGAAGTAGCAGGACAATACTTACGCAAAGGTTCAAAAGTCTATGTAGAAGGCAAGCTCAAAACACGCAAATGGCAAGATCAAAACGGTCAAGATCGTTACACCACAGAAATTCAAGGCGATGTACTACAAATGTTAGACAGCCGTAGCAGTGGCGGTGATTTTGGCGGAAATCAAGGTAGCGGTTGGAACCAAGCACCAGCGCAAACCAACTACAATCAAGGCGGCTACAGCGACAACTATGCTCAAAATAACAACTTCAATGGGGGCAACGCAACCAGACCGCAACCAGCCCAAAAACCTGCGGCTCAAGCAGAACCACCAATGGATAATTTTGATGATGATATTCCATTTTAATTTATAAAAAATGCGGCTTTACGCCGCATTTTTCATATTAATGTTAGTTAGAAGAGATGAGAGATGAGAGCAGAGACAGAAAAAAATTGTTACAGTTAGCTTATAGGAATCGTGTTTTTCAGAGTTTAACCGCCACGTATTAATTTTATCCTTACAGCTCTTATTTTTTCGTAATCGCCCCTAAAATCCCACGCATAATCTGTTTTGTGACTTGATTGCGTAGGTTTCTACCAACCGATTGGGCAACACCGCTAACCACTTGTTCTGCAATAGTTTGTTCACTCTTTTTCTTAGTGCCAAAAATACTTCCGAGCATTCCACCTAAGAAACTATTTTCTTCTGCTTTTGCTTGTTCTACCGCTTGCTGTTGAGCTTGTGCCTGTGCATTTAGTGTTTCAAAGGCAGAAGCATTATCGACATATTGGCTATAATGGAAGTAAAGATCGTCCTGTTTTACAAGAGATAGGCGTTCCTCTTGTGAAATCGGTTTAAGTTGGCTTTGTGGCGGGTAAACATAGGCGATTTCAACTGGTGTCGGCATTCCTTTTTCATCTAACACAGAAATTAACGCTTCACCTACCCCTAATTGGGTAATCGCTTCAACAACATTGACATTTGGATTGGCGCGGAAGGTTTCCGCTGCGGATTTGACCGCTTTTTGATCTTTCGGTGTAAAAGCACGCAAAGCGTGTTGCACTCGATTACCAAGCTGTCCTAGTACGGATTCTGGTAGGTCGAGTGGGTTTTGTGTGACAAAATATACTCCAACACCTTTTGAACGGATTAAACGTACTACTTGTTCAATTTTATCCACTAAAACTTTTGGTGCTCCATCAAATAGTAAGTGTGCCTCATCAAAGAATAGAACAAATTTAGGTTTATCAGGATCGCCCACTTCAGGAAGCTGTTCAAATAATTCTGCCATAAACCAAAGCAGGAAAGCTCCATACATTCTTGGGGAATTGATTAATTTTTCAGAGTTAAGCACATTGATCACACCACGTCCATCACGAGTTTGGATCCAGTCTTGTAAATCTAAAGCAGGCTCACCAAATAAATTTGCAGCCCCTTCATTTTCAAGGGCTAGTAATGCTCGTTGAATTGCACCGACACTTGCGGCAGAAACGTTACCATATTCAACTTGGAATGTTTTGGCATTTTCTGCAACAAATTTGAGCATTGCACGAAGATCTTTAAGGTCAATCAGTAATAACCCCTGATCATCAGCGACACGGAAAACGAGGTTTAATAAACCTTCTTGAGTGTCATTTAAGTTCAACAAACGAGCAAGTAACATTGGCCCCATTTCTGAAATGGTTGTGCGTAATGGAATGCCTGATTCGCCGAATACGTCCCAGAAAGAAACTGGAAATCCGTTTAAGTATGCTTCACCACCCAGTTCAAATTGATCGATACGTTCTGCAATTTTTCCTTGATAACTTCCCGCTTGCACTAAGCCAGATAAGTCACCTTTGACATCAACTAGGAATACGGGAACGCCATCATTGCTAAAAGTTTCAGCAAGTTTTCGCAATGTAACAGTTTTCCCTGTTCCTGTTGCTCCTGCAATTAAACCGTGGCGGTTTGCCATTTTAGCGGTCAAAGAAATGAGATTGCCTGATTTACTGTGTGCAATGGTGTAATTCATTTTTTCTCCTTATTTATATTTCTTGCCTTGTAGTGTTCTTGTTTTGGCTTTTTGTGGCTTTGGCAACGCTAAAAGTACTTCACTATCGTATTGACTAACAGGGATAGCGTGTCCGATATATTCTTCAATTGCTGGTAGATTTACGGCATAACGTTCACAAGCAAAGCTGATCGAAACTCCACTTTCCCCTGCTCGTCCTGTTCTTCCTATACGGTGAACATAATCCTCACGGTCGTCTGGTAAATCATAGTTAAAGACGTGTGTCACATCAGGAATATGTAAACCTCGAGCAGCTACATCTGTTGCCACCAAAATATCTAATTCCCCTTGCGTAAAGCTATCCAATAATGCCAAGCGTTTTTTCTGTGGTATATCGCCTGTTAGCAAGCCAACTCGATGTCCGTCTGCACTGAGGTAGCTCCAAATTTCTTCGCATTTATGTTTAGTATTGGCAAACACAATGCAACGATCAGGCCACTCTTCTTCCATTAATGTTAGAAGTAATGCCATTTTATCTTCATTAGAAGGGTAGAACAGTTCCTCTTTAATCCGATGCCCTGTGCGTTGTAGTGGCTCAATTTCCACATATTCTGCATTGTGCATATCTTCAAATGCCAGTTCACGCACACGATGAGAGAGCGTTGCAGAGAACAACATTGTTAAACGCTCTTCGGGTTTCGGACATTTTCGCATTAAATAGCGAATATCTTTGATAAAACCGAGATCGAACATTCGATCCGCTTCATCTAACACCACGACTTGAATTTTATCGAGATCAATAATGCCTTGTTTGACATAATCAATCACCCGTCCTGTTGTGCCGATTAAAATATCAACTCCACGCTCAATCTCTTGTAGCTGTTTGTCGTAGCCGTCACCACCATAGGCAAGAGCTAAACGCAGATCCGCATACTGCGTTAAAATTGATGCATCAGAGGCAATTTGTACCGCAAGTTCACGAGTTGGTGCAAGAATTAAAGCACGAGGTTGATTATGTTTGGTTGGAATATCGTGATTTAATAGATGATGAAAGGTCGCTACGATGAATGCAAGGGTTTTCCCTGTTCCTGTTTGGGCTTGCCCTGCAATATCTTGTCCGATCAGTGTATAAGGCAACGTTTTCGCTTGAATGGGTGTGCAAAATTCAAAGCCTTTGCTATCAAGAGCAGCCAAGACACTGTCGTGAATCGGAAAATCAATAAAACGTTGTTCAGTAAGGTGTTTAGACATTATGTTCTCCTATAAGCAACAAGCGGTAAATTTTGAGCAGAACGTTGCAACATACAACAAGTGCTATGCAAATAACGGCTGAATATTAAAACTTGGGCGTTGTTCAAGCTGCCAAAGATCGTATTGGGATTGTAAACCAAGCCATAATTCTGGGCTAGTTTTTAATAATTGGCTTAATCTAAGAGCCATTTCAGGTGAAATTGCAGCTTTGCCATTTAAAATACGAGAAAGCGTGACACGAGTGACACCTAAACGTTTAGCCACTTCTGTGACATTATATCCTTCAATATATTCTCTTAAAATAAGCCCTGGGTGAGTTGGATTGTACATTTTCATTGATAGCTCCTTAATGATAATCTTGATAGTCCACGACTTCAGCGTGACCATTTTGAAATTTAAAAGTTAAACGCCAATTTCCACTTACCTTGATAGACCAATGCCCAGCTAGATTACCTTGTAATTGATGTAAATTCCAGCTAGGTGCATTCATATCTAAAGCACTTTTTGCTTGGTTTAGAGTGGCTAATTGAAAAGCAAGTTTACTAGCGTGATTTGCCTGAATACCTGCAGTTGATCCTGTTTCAAAAAATAATTTCAATCCTTTATGCTTAAATGAAATAATCATCTGCCCTCCTGATTGTATCGCTAAACTATACAGAAAAAGAGATGGGATGTAAAGCAATAGGATACATCACTCCCATAAATTCCCATTGTTCTCTTATTGAAAGGCTTTATAATAAAAGCCTTATTTATTTCAAATCAGGAAAAGCATTATGTCAGCAAACACCATCAATCTTAAAAATCGCCATTTTTTACGTCTAATGGATTTCACCCCAAATGAAATTCAATACCTGCTAGATTTATCCGCAAAATTAAAAGCAGACAAAAAAGCAGGTCGAGAAGTCCCAACAATGCAAGGCAAAAATATCGCATTGATCTTTGAAAAAAGCTCAACTCGCACACGTTGTGCCTTTGAAGTTGCCGCTTTCGATCAGGGGGCGAATGTGAGTTATATTGGACCTAGCGGATCGCAGATTGGACATAAAGAGTCAATGAAAGATACCGCTCGTGTACTGGGTAGAATGTATGACGGTATTCAATACCGTGGTTATGGACAAGTATTAGTTCAAACATTAGCAGATTATTCTGGTGTACCTGTTTGGAACGGTTTAACCGATGAATTTCACCCAACTCAAATTCTTGCCGATTTCCTTACGATGATCGAACATTCAAATAAGCCACTTAATCAAATTAAGCTCGCTTACTTAGGTGATGCGCGTAACAATATGGGAAATTCCTTTGTTGAGGGGGCTGCATTAATGGGGGTAGATTTACGTTTAGTTGCTCCTAAGCAGTTCTTTCCTGAACAAACATTATTAGACGAAGTCGCAGAAATGGCTACGAAAACAGGGGCGAAAATTACCTGTACAGAAGATGTTGCAGAAGGGGTTAAAGGTGTTGACTTCGTCTATACGGACGTTTGGGTATCAATGGGCGAACCAGAATCCGCTTGGGAATCTCGTATCAATTTAATGAAGCCTTATCAAGTGAATGCTGAATTGATGAAATTAACGGGTAATCCAAATGTAAAATTCTTACATTGTCTACCCGCTTTCCACGATGACCAAACCCTTGTGGGTAAAGAAATTGCGAAAAAATATGGAATGAACGGATTAGAAGTAACGGATGAAGTATTTGAATCCGAAGCCTCTATTGTTTTTGATGAAGCAGAAAATCGTATGCATACGATTAAAGCGGTGATGGTGGCGACATTGGCTGGGTAGAGTAGGTGCAAAAGGGTGTTTTAATGCTAACGCATGCATGGTTTCGTGTAAAAGGGTAGAAATTCTTTGGTTTTCTGGGGTGAGCTTGTCAGAAAATTTCAGGGCATTCAAATGCACGTTACCGCCGTGACTCGCAAATCCGAGTAGGGATTCTTTCATTTCAGAAAATACAAAGTTAATGCCTGTTCCGTCTGCTAGGAATTCCTCGCTACTTTCTTGGAAGGTAATTTTAGTTTTATCTGAAATCAGTTTGAGTGAGTCTCAAATAACTTGCTTATTGTACTCATTAACGGCAACACCATTTTTATATTCAAAACCTGGAGTTTGCGCTTTTCTAGCCTCTGAGCATCATTAGCTAATAATTGATGAGTAAAGTGAACATTCTCAATTGCGGTTATATCTTT
>NZ_MUXW01000064.1 GCF_002015085.1 Glaesserella parasuis | reverse complement strand
ACCCGCTATTCCTTGCGCTCCTTGTGGATCCACTGGACCTTGCGGACCAGTCTGACCCGTTAAACCTTGCTCTCCTTTAGGACCTGCTGGGCCTGTATCGCCTTTCGGACCTGTTGGACCCGCAGGACCTGTCGGACCAACTGGACCCGCAGGACCAACTGGACCTGCTGGACCTATTGCACCTGTTTGACCCTGCTCTCCCCTTGGACCTACTGGACCCGCAGGACCTGTCTCTCCTCTTGGACCAGTATCCCCTTTCGGACCTTGCTCGCCTCGCTCTCCCGCTGGACCTTGAATACCTTGATCACCCTTAGGTCCCGGAGTACCCGCTATTCCTGGCGGTCCTTGTTCTCCTCGTTCACCTCTTTGCCCAGTTGGACCTACTGGTCCTGCTTCACCAGGGTCACCTTTATCGCCTTTTGCTCCCGTTTCCCCTCTTGGACCTTGAACACCAGCTGGACCCGCAGGACCTGTCGGACCAACTGGACCCGCAGGACCTGCTGGACCAGTTTCACCTTGTGGTCCCGCATCACCTTTATCACCCTTAGGTCCTGTTGCACCAGCAGGGCCCTGAGGACCTGCTGGACCTGTTGCACCTTGTAGTCCTGTTTCTCCTCGCTCACCCCTAGCACCTGCAGGACCTGGTTCA
The DNA here is from genome assembly GCF_002015085.1 of Glaesserella parasuis. Classification (GTDB taxonomy): domain Bacteria; phylum Pseudomonadota; class Gammaproteobacteria; order Enterobacterales; family Pasteurellaceae; genus Glaesserella; species Glaesserella parasuis. The sequence goes on along the minus strand of NZ_MUXW01000064.1, from coordinate 2,402 downwards.
CCCCGAGGGCCTGCTGGACCTACTTCACCTTTCGGACCAGCTTCACCTCTTGGTCCTTGAATACCTGGTTCACCTCTAGGACCTTGCTCACCCTTAGCACCTGTAGGACCTTGCGGACCAACTGGACCTGGTGCACCTTGTGGTCCTGTTGGACCCGCTGGTCCTTGTTCTCCTCGTTCACCTCTAGGACCTGTCGGGCCTGCGGGACCCATTGCACCTGTTTGACCCTGCTCTCCCCTTGGACCTGCTGGACCTGGTTCACCTTTTGGACCTACTGGTCCTGCTTCACCAGGGTCACCTTTATCGCCTTTTGCTCCCATTTCCCCTCTTGGACCTTGAACACCAGCTGGACCCGCAGGACCTGTCGGACCAACTGGACCCGCGGGACCTGCTGGACCAGTTTCACCTTGTGGTCCCGCATCACCTTTATCACCCTTAGGTCCTGTTGCACCAGCAGGGCCCTGAGGACCTGCTGGACCTGTTGCACCTTGTAGTCCTGTTTCTCCTCGCTCACCCCTAGCACCTGCAGGACCTGGTTCACCCCGAGGGCCTGCTGGACCTACTTCACCTTTCGGACCAGCTTCACCTCTTGGTCCTTGAATACCTGGTTCACCTCTAGGACCTTGCTCACCCTTAGCACCTGTAGGACCTTGCGGACCAACTGGACCCGCAGGACCTGCTGGACCCGCAGGTCCTATCTCTCCTCTTGGACCAGTTTCACCTCTAGGACCTTTCTCGCCTCGCTCTCCCGCTGGGCCTTGAGCACCAGTAGGACCCATCGGACCTGTCGCACCAGTTTCACCTTGTGGTCCCGGATCACCTTTATCACCCTTAGCTCCTGCTGGACCCATCGGACCTATCGGACCTGCTTCACCTCTTAGTCCCTGCTCGCCACGATCTCCTTTTTCACCTTTTTCACCTTTTTTGATGATGCTATGCGAACCATCTGTATAGGTAATTTTTAGATCGCCATTTGTTTCATTTTCCGCACTCTTAATTAACTTACCAACCGTAGAAATCGTAATATTTCCGTCCCTTTGTTCTAATTTAATATTATTTCCGGCGGTAAAGGTTGCAGTATCACCCATTTTGATAAGATGTGCTGCAGGAGGAGTAGCTTCACCACCCGTTCCCTTAGCAATCATCAGTTTCCAGCCTGCATCATTTACAGCAGTGACTACATCACCAACAGTTGCAAATCCTGCCGTCCCTACTGACAATCTGCCATTAGTTGTAGGGTTAAACTTACCTGGAGTCAGTTTAAGGGTAATTTTTGTATTGCCATTTTCCTCCTTAACTGCCGTACTAATACCATCAGACCCTACAATTGAGAGCGTTTCATTAGAAAATGTTGTGTAACCTGTCGTATCTCCATCGCCACTGATCTTTAAAGTCAGTGCTTTTAATTGTGCTACGTTTACTGCGTCAGTATCTTCTCTACCTGCAGCAACACTGGTAATTTGACGAGTGACGGTGGTATCATTACCTACTGCTACCGCTGCATGCGTAGCAGATAATGTATTTCCGTTAATAGAATAACTTGTACCATCTGGTTTCCAACCTGCTTGCCCTGAATCACGACTAGCTTTGGATTGATAACCTAGAGCAACGCCATATTTCGTATCTGCTATGGCATTATTCCCCAATGCTGTTGCACGCTCCGCCGTTGCTTGTGCGTTTTCACCGAATGCGGAAGCTCCTGTTTGACTTGCATTAGCATTTCTACCAACAGCAACGGCATGACTGGAAGCTATAGAACTGCTACCGACAGCCACACCATAGTTGCCATTTGAAGTACTTCTCGCACCGATTGCTACACCTTCTGTCTGGGTTGCTTGTGAGGCTAGACCTAAGGAGATAGATTCTGATGCTGCTGCACTTGCACTATGACCGATTGATATGGAACTATACCCACTCGCTTTGGTATTTTTCCCGATAGCAACAGATTGTATCGACCTTGCTGCAGCACCTGAACCTATTGCAATTGCTTCACTCTGTGTCGCTTTGGCTCGTGCGCCTAAGGCGACAGATTGCTTGGAGTTAGAAACACTCTGACGACCTATAGCAACGCTTTCATCTTGAGATGTAATAGAATCTCTACCAATCGCAATAGAGCCCTCTCCTCCTGCATTTGTGCTATAACCTATCGCAATACTAGTATGAGCTTCAGCTTTTGAGATCTCACCAATAACAATAGCACCATGCCCAGCCCTACTACCTTGACCAATACCAATAGAAGCGCCGTTACTTCCTCGAAGCGATGGACCAGCACCATCTTGAAAATATGCTGCTGAACCTACTGGACTAAAAAATATACTTAGTAATACTAGACTTAAAAAACTTAATTTAAATTTATCTTGCTGTTTATCTAAAAAATAATCTGAGGTGCATACTTGAGCTCT
>NZ_MUXW01000063.1 GCF_002015085.1 Glaesserella parasuis | reverse complement strand
ATATTCTATTGTTTCGCATAATGTAATGTTTTGTTAAATATAAAAGGAATAAAAATGATTGAATTCTTGAAATTAACAGCAGCATCTTTTGTTGGAAGTTCATTAGCATTATCTATTCTGCTTTATATTTTTTGGTAGTGAACATTATATATGGATGAAAATGAAGAAGTTATAGTTACAGCACAAATTTGTTCTTCCAGTAATAATTTAGAAGAAACTATTTATAGTTGTAATAAATCAGTTTTGAAGGTGCCAAAAGCTGAAATAAGAAAATTTCAATCAATGGAAACTTCAAAAGGGGAAGTGGTAGGAATTGAGTATTATCCTGAATTTTTTGCTGCTTCATTTACTATAACATTGCTCTTTTGGTTAATTGCTAAATTTGGTTGGTTAATCATTGAAACAATAAAAAGAGCTTAAAGGGAAATTAAATTATGTTTAAAAGTCTTAAAAAAACTTATCTTAAGTTAGGTTTAGCAGTGTCAAGCTTAGGTATGTCTGGTTTAGCTTTAGCGTCTGAACAGACTGTTGATTATTCTGCATTAACATCGAAAATTGATTTTTCTAGCGCAATGACAGCCGTATTGGGTGTTATTGCGTTGATTGTTGGTGCGTTAGTCACTTGGAAAGGTGGGCAATGGATTATTAAGGCTGTGCGTAATGCATAGAAGCTAAGGGGCAATATAGCCCCTTTTTTATTAAGGTATGAATATGATGTGGCAAATAATTTTTTTCTTATGGGGTTTACTATGTGCTTGGGCAGTAATTCGTGGTGTAGATGGTTAGGTTTTTCGATAATTTTATTATTAAGCCAATTTACATTGGCATCGGCATTGCCAAAAGAAGTTGAATCAGAAACAAAATTTAACAGAGTAATGAGTCAAACTGTATCAAACACTTTTGATAGATTATCTCGTTCTGCAAATAGTCAATTTTATGAATTAAGTAAATCTGTAAATGATGAATTATTCAACCAAAAAAAATTATCCGTTATTAAAAATATAGCTAAGACAAATTCCAGTGTAATTAAAGGTTTAGGGGGGTTATATCTTAAAAACCCTTTAGTCGGGGTAGCTATATCTTTTGGTTTTGGTACATTTTTAGATTATGCGTTAGAGAATAATGACACAGGTTATGCTATTGCAAAAAAAGATAATGAAGGGCGTTATTATGTTGATATTGATGATAAAGGGACAATAAAACGAATTTATATTGATGCAAATAATGTGAGTGAAGTACCTTATATTAAAAAGCCTGTTGTTGAAGATTATTATGTCACTGAGGAATGTAAAGGAGTAAGTGAGGATATTGTGTTATCTTGCATAAAAGAGAAATTAGTTCCTAAAGAAATTAAGAGATTTAATATTGGAGATTGGAAAGTAGGAGATATAAATTTAAGGAAAACAACTAAAAGAATAAGTCAGTCAGGAGATATTATTACTTATTCTTTCAATTATGATTATAGAGTTTGTTTAACAGATGATTCTTATTGTTCTAAAGAAAATCGTGATTTTTCATTTCAAATTCATAAAGAAAAAGCAAAAGGATTAAATACAGAAACAGGAATGATTGAAATAAAATCAGTTCCGTTAGATGAAGTTTTACCTGATGAGCAAGAAGTTATATCTACGAAAGAAGATATTGCAGATTTTATTCGCTCGGTATTGTCTGTAGGTGCAGAAAGTTTAACACCTGAAGAAAGACATTTAGTATCTAATATTTCGCCAGAAGATGTTGCTTCGACTGTACCTGAAGAAACCCCTAGTGTAACAGGAGCTGATTTTAAACGTTTTTCTTATTCTGATTCGATGTTAAAACCACATTTGAGAACAGAAAATCCATCTACATCATCCACAGAAATATCACATAATAAACCGGATGGAAGTGGTAATAGTGAACAAATTGAAGACTATTCAGAACTTGATTATCCCGGATTAGAAAACCCAACTGCACGACAGATTTTGCAACCCTTACAACAATTTTTCCCGAGCTTGCAACGATTGCGTATTCAAGGGCGTGGAGCAACTTGTCCTATTTGGTCATTTGAAGCCCTTGGCCACACTTATACAATAAGTAGCCATTGTGATTTAATCGAACAATACAGAAGCACATTATCTTCTTTATTTGTTGTAGTTTGGTCAATTGTTTCTCTTCGTAAATTATTAAGTGCATAGGATTAGAAAATGAGTGTTATCGTAAAACTATTAAGCGGTTTGTTGGAATTTTTATTTAAAGGCGTTGTGATTAAGTTTTTTATATTTTTTGGGTTATTCTATATCACTACTGAATTTATTCCGGTCATTATTGAATTATTCATTCCTAATGAATTTAATATGGATTTTCAATCATTATTAAATCAATTACCTAATGATATTTGGTATTTCTTAGAGTTATTTAAAGTTCCGTACGGGCTTTCTCTATATATCTCAGCAATGTTAGCTCGTTTTATTATTCGCAGAATTCCAGTAGTGGGGTAATTTTATGGCTATTTTAGCTTATGTAGGTATCCCAGGTAGTGGAAAAACATATGAAGTAGTTAGTTCTGTTATCCTTGAGCACTTTAAAAGAGGGCGAAGAATAATTAGTAACATTGAAGGTGTTACAGAGCAAAAACTTGTTGATTATTGTCTTTCAAAAGGCATAAAAGAGGAAACTTTAGGATGTTATATTAGTGTAACTGATGAGGAATGCCAGCAAGCAAATTTTTTCCCATATAAAGGAGCTGAGGAAACAGTCTGTCAAGCTGGTGATTTGATTTGTCTTGATGAGGTTTGGCGAATTTTTCCAAACGATAAAATTCATGAAAATCATCGTTCTTTTTTAGCCGAACATCGCCATTTTACGCACGCTGAAACCGGTGAATGTTGTGATTTAGTAGTTATCAACCAATCTATTTCTCAACTTCCTAGATTTATTAAAGATCGTATTGAAACAACTTATCAAATGTCAAAATTAACTGCTCTAGGTATGAGAAATCGTTATAGAGTAGATATTTTCACAGGAGCAAAAATAACAAAGACAAATAAAACACTTCAATTGCAGCGAAAATATGACAAGTCTATTTTCGGACTTTATAAAAGTTATGATGGAGATAATGGAAAAGAAAATGTAGTTGATGGCAGAGGGAATATTTTTAAATCTTTTACGTTCAAAGCAATGATTATTTTAATCATTATTTTATCAATTACGGGTTATCAGCTTTTTAGTAATTTCTTTTTTAAAGAAAAGGAAAGTGAAGAACAGAAAACCACAGAGAAATTAAGTGTTAATGATAAGCTTCCAACAAAAGTGATAGCACCTCAAGTGCTTGACCACCCTATCAAATTATCAAAAAAATGGCGAATTGCAGGCGAGTTACAGAGAAATGGTCAATCTTTTGTGGTGTTAATTGATATGCAGGGAAGATTAAGACTTGAACCCCGTAGAGTTTTTAATTTTAGTGGGCGAATGCTAGAAGGCAAGATTGATGATGAAATTGTTAATTATTATTCCGGAGAAGTAAAATGAACAAATTTAAGTTTATTATATCTTTGATGTTAATTTCTAATGTATATGCAAAAAATGTAGATTTTAAATTGGAAGCAGTTCCTTTACCCCGTGCTATATCAATGATTTATGATGATGTATTGCAAAAGCCGTATATGTTAGATCCCAAATTGGCTGGAGATACTCGTTTAATTAGCTTTCATGCGACCGAGCAGCAGGATTTTGAGCAATTTATACAACGTTATTTTAGTAATATGAGTATCAGCGTATCAGAGAAGAAAGGCGTTGTATATATTGGGCATATAGAGCCAAAACAGCCTAAAGTTGTAAAACGTAGTTATGTTTATACACCTGTTTATAGAGATGTTGAGTATCTAGCAGGATTTTTACAGGGAGAAGGGCAGGTTTCAGCAAGTGGCGATAAATTAGTTTATTATGGCGTATCTGAAGATATTGAGCGTATAAAAAGCGTATTGAAATCTGTTGATACTAAAAGCCGTGAAGTAGTTGTTACGGGGTATGTTTTTGAAGTACAAAACATAGAAAAAGAGGGAAGTGGTATCAATTTACTTGCTAAATTACTGTCAGGAAAACTAGGCATTAGTGTGGGCTATAAGCAAAATTATGAAAATTTCATTACTGTGAATGCAGGTAATTTAGATGCAATGTTTGAATTATTTAGAACAGATCAACGCTTTAGAGTTGTCAGCAGTCCAACATTGAGAGTAAAATCGGGTTCTAAAGGAAATTTTTCAGTTGGCTCAGATGTTCCTGTTTTATCAAATGTAATATATCAGGAGGGAAGACCTATTCAATCTATTGAGTATCGTTCAAGTGGTGTCATTTTTGACATTCAACCGACTATAAAAAATCAAGCGATTGATTTGAAAATTCAACAACAACTATCAAATTTCATCAAAACAGATACCGGTGTAAATAATAGCCCAACGTTGGTAAAGCGTGATCTGGTAACAGATGTTACGGTTAAAAGCGGTGATGTTATCGTTTTAGGTGGGTTAGCTGAAAATAAAATATCTAATGGCGAAACCGGTTTTTCATTGCTACCTAAAGGTTGGTTAAGTGGAAAATCAAATGAAAATACTAAAACAGATATTATAGTTCTTCTACAAGTAAAGGAAATTTAATATGTATGAGGAAAATTTAGATTATAAATTGTCATTAAATGAATTTAAGTCGCTTTTGTCAGATTTAGACAAACAAATAGATGAGAAATATAGAGAATCTTTTCATTGTGATGCTGTAAAATGGATTATAGAGTATTTAAAAGAAAAGAATACTTTACCTGCTCAAGATATACTAGAAGACAATGCAGATTATGACATTCATTATACAGATGGCGATTATTTGCATATTTTTAATGATGGTTCTGCAATAAGTATATATGATTTCGAAAAGTATATTCACATATCTCCTAAATCAGAAAATGTAGAAGATTATATGATATTTGGTATTGACTTCAATAATAAAATACCATTTGTTTTTTTATTGAAAGAACTTTTTATAAATAATCAAGAAAGAAAGCGATTATTACAAGAGAAGGAAGTTGAACTAAAGAAAACCATGAACAAATTTATGAAGTTAGAAATGAAAAAAACGAATCAAGGCAAAAAGAAAAAAAGAGAATTAAAAGAAAGAATAGATACACTTAGTTTAGAAATAGATAAATATATGAGATCTAGTTATGCAGAATATCTAGAAACTTTAAAATAACAAAAATAGCCATCCCCGCAAGAATGAGGAGATGGCTATTTTTGTTATTTATAGCTTATAGGAAACTCATTATGAAAAAGATGTTAATAGCTACATTATTTGCAACTATTAGTACTTCAGTATTAGCTGAACCAACCGTTTTTAAAATGGAACTAGGTAAAACAACAGAAACAGATGTAAAAGAAATGTATAACCTTGAACCGGAGGGTGTTAATAAATACAGCAAGGGTAATCAGTATTTTATTGATCCAACGCAATTAGATTTAGAAGATCTTAAATCAACGCTTATTATCTTTGATGAAAAAGGGGTATTGGTTTTTGTTGGTTCTGAGTTTAATTCTATATCTTCTATCGAGGATTCAAAAAACCGGTATAAAAAATTCGATTATTTATACAAAATACTAGCAAGCAAATATAAACTTGTAAAAAAAGAACGTCCATTTGTAGGCGATCAATATGCTAAATTTAAAGACGGTAATTCAGAAATCGAATTATCAGAACCACATATGGGTGGTTTTAAAATTAACTTGACTTATGCAAAAAAAGAATTCTTAGACGCATTCAAAAAGATACAGTCTGAAGATAAAAAACAAAAAACTAAAGATGAAGCATCATCGTTATAATTAAAAATTTTTAGCCACACATTACACTAGAACTTTATTGTTCGTATGCGTGTAATGTGTGGTTAAAAATTTGAACAACCAAAGCGATAGCGAGGGCGTTAGCAATGATAGATACAACTCTAGAAAAATTAAATGATAAAACAGAAAAAGCAATACGTGATGTTGAAACTGGTAATGTTCCAATAATCCCAGTTCCCTCTAATCTATCTGAGGCAGAATTTATAAAAATTTTAGAAAGAGAGTTGAGTAAGATAGATTGATTTTTTCATTAATTTACATGAAATAATTTCGCATAATGCCCTACAGGTTATG
>NZ_MUXW01000062.1 GCF_002015085.1 Glaesserella parasuis | reverse complement strand
ATCATACAGGATTAATGAAAAGACATAAGATTATGTTTATAAAGGATTTTTTAAATAAAAAGAGTTGCTAAGAATAATTAAAAATATTCATTAGCAGAGCCTCTCTCACAATTTCCACTTTCCAATTGGGGTTAGCCAATTTTGCTTCAACAGCAGCTCTCGGCGGTGCATTACCTTCGGCAACCCATATTCGTCCCAAGCTCGGTTCATTTCATCAAATTCAATCATATTGCTTACAAAAACTTGAGCCATCAAAATTCGACTTTTATTTGTGCCTGCTTGGGCTAACCATTTATCAATTTCGGCTAACACTTGCTTTGTTTGACCGTACATATCTTGCGAATCATCTTCAGGGACTTGTCCTGCAAGATAGGCTACACCGTTATAAATTGCCATTTCAGATAGGCGTTTACCGACTTGAAATCGTTGGATCATTGTTCCTCCTAATGAAAGCGGTGAGTAGATAGCAAATTTTTGCTATTCTCTCACTGCTTGAAAATGAATTACTCGACTTTGACAATCCAGCCTTCAGGTGCCTCTACATCACCAAATTGAATTCCGGTTAATTCAGCGTATAAACGTTTAGTGATAGGGCCAACTTCTGTTTCAGAATAGAACACGTGGAAGTTATCCCCATTTTGAATACCACCGATAGGGGTAATTACGGCTGCGGTACCACAAGCACCAGCCTCTGCAAACTGATCTAGTTGATCGATATAAACATCGCCTTCAATCGTTTCCATACCTAAACGCTCTTTAGCGAGATGAAGTAACGAGTATTTTGTGATACTTGGTAAAATAGACGATGAAGCAGGGGTAATAAATTTATTATCTTTTGTAATACCAAAGAAATTTGCCGCACCGACTTCTTCAATTTTAGTATGTGTTTTTGGATCAAGGTAAATTGCATCTGCGAATTTACGCTCAACGGCTAATTCGTGAGGCAACAGGCTTGCTGCATAGTTTCCGCCCACTTTTACGCCGCCGGTACCGTTTGGTGCAGCACGGTCATAATCAGACACAAGGAAATTCGCTGGAGCTAAGCCACCTTTGAAGTAAGCACCAACAGGCACACAAAAGACAGAGAAAATATATTCCGGTGCAGCACGAATGCCAATATTTTCACCCACACCAATTACAAATGGACGTAAGTAAAGCGTTGCTCCTGTTCCATAAGGTGCTAACCATTCTTGGTTTGCTTTGACAACCTCTTTACAAGAACGGATAAACATTTCCACTGGCACCTGTGGCATTAAAAGGCGATCACAGGTTGTTTGCATACGTTTGGCGTTTTGATCTGGACGGAAAAGATTAATCGAACCGTCTTTGCAACGATAGGCTTTCAAGCCCTCAAAACATTGCTGACCATAGTGCAATGCAGTAGAACCTTCGTGAATATGTAAAGTGCTGTCGGTAGTTAATTCCCCCTCATTCCATTTGCCCTCTTTCCAATGTGCAATAAAACGATAATCTGTTTTGATATAAGAAAATCCGAGGTTTGCCCAGTCAATATTTTTAGTCATTGTTGTGTCCTTTATTTTTTTATATGAGATATGAGAAATTTACAACGTTTCTACAGAAAAATGAATGTTTTCAATGAAAAAAATAAGATTTTTTATCGAAAGTGCAGGGCAACCACATATGTTGTCCATTTTTCAACCTACACGCCGAGCAATAGCTCATCTCGAAATTCATCTGACCAACCAGCAGCGGTCAATTTCCCTTTCATACTCTGCTTTTTCGGGTGTAATCGAGCCAAGTTCAACGCTAATCGACGCAAGATTGCCAGATTTTCCGCACCCCATTCATCGGTCACAGCACATTCGTC
>NZ_MUXW01000061.1 GCF_002015085.1 Glaesserella parasuis | reverse complement strand
GATGGTAGTGTGGGGATTCCCCATGTGAGAGTAGAGCATCGTCGGGGTTTTATTAAAGAGAAGAAACCGCAGGTTAGAGATAGCCTGCGGTTTTTTGTTTTTTATATTTTTGCTTTTAAAGTAATTTAAAGCTTAAATAAGCTTTAGATATTTTAGCCTATATTTGTCATTCCCTTATGTCCAAATTTCTATTTTCGCAAGAATGATATCATTCTTGTGCCTTTATGTTGCCATAAAGGCACATTCTTCTGCTTAAAATTTTATGCAGATAGTGTTTTATAACACCAGCTTAAAATCTCAACTTATTTCAAGACTATGAGTTAAGGGGAATGTGGCACGATTATCTGGCATCCCCTAAAACTCTAATATCAATCTGGGAGTTAATATGAAAAGATTTTCACTCTTACCGTTAGGTTTACTATTTGTTTTTCCAACAATGGCTTTTGCCGCAGAAAATAATGAAACATTATTAGAACAAGAGGTTCTTACAGGAAAAACGACAACAGAAACTAGTGTTGATTTGAATAAGGATTTGGATCAGGCAACATCGGGTTTAGGGCATTTTCGTTTTGGTTTTTCAGCAGGTGGTGGTTATTACAAGAGCGTTTCTGTTGATAATTATCCAAATATGAGCGGTTTTTCTGGAGAGTCAGGAGTTTACACTTTATTTAATCCAATTCGTGATTGGGCTGATGTAGAGCTAGGTGTACGGACTCTATATGTATTTCCTCATGATAGCAAATCTAAAAATTCAGAAACGGGCACGGTAAAACAAAAATCCTATAGTGGTTTAAATTCAGGTAGTATCTATGATGAACTTGTTTTCCGTTTCCCTGGGGCATCTTCTGCAATTGCAGCTGGAGTGTACCAAGATTTTGTGGCAAAGTCACAATTTTCTGAAAAACATAAACAAGGAACTGATTTTAAAAACAAGTTGAAATATAAGCCAGGTCAGGGTGTTTATGCTGAATATTAATGGATAGGCTCACAAAATGGGGATAATTTACCTCTTATTCCTTTTGCTCGTTTCACTTACGGCACTTTTAAATCTGAGTATCAACAAAGTGCAACGGAAGTTCAAACGAACAGAGAAAAATTGTTTGGTCTCGCACTTGGTGTGAAATTCTAATCTTATCGCCGCTACATATCGTTTTATGTGAGCGGCTTTTTTAGGAGTAAAAAATGCAAAAATTGAAGAAATGGTCATTGGGACTAGTTACTTTACTTGCTTTGCCAGCAGTTCACGCTTATCAATGTTAAATAGATTTACAACATCATTACAAAGGTACAAATGTCTATATCAATAGTAAAGGAGATGCCTATGCGACCGTAGATTATGCAGATGGTCGTTATGATGCAATGGAATATGTTTACGATTTGAAAAATTGTAAAAAGGTTTCTGATGGCGTGAAACAGAAATCAAATATTCGCTCAGTATTAAATAAAAATGGTTTTCGTGAATTGTCAGTAAAAGGGGATCTTTCTCCTTGGTTGACCCACTATTATAGCTTAAGTGAGCAGGGAGATACTCTTCTGTTAAAAGTGGATGAAGTTATCAGCCAAGAACAACAGGGGCTACGTGAGCTATTTTCTTATGCAAGAGATAAAAGCTCTACGTTGAGTGCTGTAGCAGAATCCATATTTAATACGAAATATGCAAAAACACCACAATTTAAGTCGTCGATTGCCAATCGCTATTTTCAGTCACAGAATTTTGCTCGTTATGCAACTCGGCTTGAGCAAGAGTTACTCACTTCATCAGGGCAAGATCGCATCTTTCTCAAATTTATGATCTAATACACCTTAATTATCCATATCAAATCAGGTTGTAAAATGAGCGTTTTTCGTTTTTTTGAAAATTTATCCGACCCACGAGCCTATAATCAAAAACACCACTTTTTAGACATCGTTTTTCTCGTCGTCAGTGCCGTGATTTCGGGGGCAAACAGCTGGACTGAAATCAAACTTTTTGGCGAATTACATTTGGATTGGTTGCGAAAATATCGCCCTTTTGAGTGTGGCATTCCTGTCGATGATACTATCGCTCGTGTAATAAAACGCATTGAGCCACA
>NZ_MUXW01000060.1 GCF_002015085.1 Glaesserella parasuis | reverse complement strand
TCAGTCCAAATTTTAATTGGATCTAATTTAGATTTTAAGATAAACGTTTTATAACATTCATTACAAAAATAACGTTGAGTATTATTTTGTATACCATGTTTCTTTATTTTCAGACTTTGGCAAAATGGGCAGTTTTTTGTTCATGTTTCAAAAAGAGGGCTTAAAGCCTTGTACTATAAGGCTTTAAGCCACTTTTTAGCAATTGTTTTGTCTATTACAACAACAAAAACCGCCCATTTTATCTACTGCACCACCTATTTTCATAAAAAGGATTAAGGCGACTATAATAACTTCTGTCTTACAATCTCAAACAGACAAACCCCGGTCGCCACGGATACATTTAACGACGATACCGATCCTGCCATTGGAATACTCACCAGTTGATCACAATGTTCACGGGTAAGACGACGCATTCCGTCTCCTTCTGCCCCCATCACTAACGCAATCGATCCTGTTAATTTCACCTGATACAGACTTTCTGTCGCTTCGCCAGCTGTGCCGACGATCCAGATATTGCGTTCTTGTAACTCACGCATTGTACGGGCAAGATTTGTCACTCGAATAAGTGGCACGGTTTCTGCTGCACCGCAAGCCACTTTGCGAGCTGTTGAAGTGAGCTGTGCTGATTTGTCTTTTGGTACAATAACGACATCAACCCCTGCGGCATCAGCAGTACGCAAACAAGCCCCTAAGTTATGGGGATCGGTCACTCCGTCTAAGATCAATAAAAACGGATTTGCTTTGCGATCTAAAATTTGGTCAAGATCGCTTTCATTTAGCTCTTTAGCTTGAATGACTTTGGCGATAATCCCTTGATGTACTTCGCCTTGCACTTTGTTATCGAGTGCTTGACGATTGACCTGTTGCACTCGAATGCCTAAACGCTGTAATTCGTTGAGTAATGGGGTTAATCGTTTATCTTCACGACCTTTTAGTACAAACACTTCGATTAATCGTTCGGGTGCAACATCTAAAAAGGATTTAACAGCGTGAATACCGTAGATTTGTTCGCTCATATTTATTCTTCTATTCTGTATCTTATTTTTCCCCTCTCTCGTTTACGGGAGAGGGTGGAGAAAAATCCGCAGGATTTTCGGAGGGAGATGGCAATTAATGTTCTCTTGTTTTAAAGAACTCCACATCCGGATAACGCTCTTGAGCCAAGTTGAGATTAACCATTGTTGGGGCGATATAGGTTAAGTTATCGCCACCGTCTAAGGCTAAATTCTGCTCGTTTTTGCGTTTAAATTCTTCAAACTTCTTGGCATCGTTGCATTCCACCCAACGTGCTGTCGCTACATTGACGGTTTCGTAGATTGCTTCCACGTTATATTCGGTTTTAAGGCGTGAAACGACCACATCAAACTGAAGCACACCGACCGCGCCAACGATTAAGTCGTTATTCATCAATGGACGGAACACTTGCACCGCACCTTCTTCCGACAGTTGTACCAAGCCTTTAAGCAACTGTTTCTGCTTAAGCGGATCTTTTAGGCGGATGCGGCGGAACAATTCAGGGGCGAAGTTCGGAATACCGGTAAATTTCAAGTTTTCGCCTTGCGTAAAGGTATCGCCGATTTGGATCGTACCGTGATTGTGTAAGCCGATAATATCGCCTGCGTAGGCTTCTTCTGCATGGGAGCGGTCGCCTGCCATAAAGGTTAAAGCATCGGAGATGATCACATCTTTGCCGATACGGACGTGCTTGAGCTTCATTCCTTTTTCATATTTGCCCGATACCACACGCATAAAGGCAACACGGTCTCGGTGTTTTGGATCCATATTCGCTTGAATTTTGAACACAAAGCCACTGAATTTTTCTTCGCTTGCTTCTACTTTGCGTAAATCAGACTCACGGGCTTGCGGAGCGGGCGCCCATTCGGTTAAGCCATCTAAGAAGTGATCAACCCCAAAGTTACCTAATGCCGTACCGAAGAAAACAGGGGTTAATTCGCCGTTTAAGAAGGCGTCTAGTTCAAATTCGTGGCTTGCCCCTTGCACCAGTTCTAATTCGTCACGCAGTTGCTGAGCCAAATCATCGCCCACAGTTTGATCTAACTCTGGATTATTTAGCCCTTTGACAATACGCACTTCCTGAATGGTATGCCCTTGCCCTGTTTGGTAGAGATAGGTTTCGTCTTTATAGAGATGATAAACGCCTTTGAACAACTTACCGCAACCAATCGGCCACGTGATCGGCGCACAGTTAATCTTCAACACGCTCTCAACTTCGTCTAACAATTCCATCGGATCACGAATATCGCGGTCGAGCTTGTTCATAAAGGTTAAAATCGGCGTATCACGCAAGCGAGTTACTTCCATCAATTTGATGGTACGTTCCTCAACCCCTTTTGCACTGTCGATCACCATCAAACAACTGTCTACCGCCGTTAAGGTACGATAGGTATCTTCCGAGAAGTCTTCGTGCCCCGGTGTGTCGAGTAGATTGACTAAGCAATCATTGTAAGGGAACTGCATTACGGAGGTGGTAATCGAAATCCCACGTTGCTTTTCCATTTCCATCCAGTCGGATTTAGCGTGCGCTTGTGAGCCTTTACCTTTTACCGAACCTGCGGTTTGAATGGCGTTTCCGTAAAGTAACACTTTTTCGGTGATGGTCGTTTTACCAGCATCGGGGTGAGAAATAATCGCAAAAGTTCTGCGTTTATTTACTTCTTGAGGGTAATTATTTAATGACATTCTATTCTCGTTTTCTTTTTCAAAAATGGTGGCTATTTTCCCTGATTTAGTCAGAGATCACAACCGACGGAGATGGGTTATATTAAGATTTGCAAACTATTGACAAAAACTGACCGCTAATAAAATTTTATTTATCCCGATCATCTATGCCAATTAGCAAATAGTTGCCTTGAATATCTGCTAAACTTCTAAAACCGATATTAAAAATTTCACAGGCCTTATTACGATTAATTAGACGATAATCAAAATTATCGTGGTGATGTCCGTGAAAAATCTTCTTCACGCCCATTTTTCGAGCCAGTTGATTAATCACTGCAAAACCTTGTGGGTGTGGGCGAGGAGCTTCGTGGGTAATTAAAATATCTGCTTTTTGCGTTTCTAAACCTTCCACATCTGAAGGAAAAATTGAGGTACGGTGACGCAGTGGTACACCACCTCGCCAAATACGCTCTTGTGGACTATATTGGCAATAATGGATAGGATCAAAGAACATTGGGCGGTGAGGAGGCATCCAGATATGCCCTCTAAAAACGCCCCCTAGTCCTGCAATTTTTGTGCCTTGTATATTGATAACGCGTCCGTGAAGATTTCGTTCTTTCCAAGCAGTTCCCCAAATAGCATCATACGCAGCAACCGTTTTACTGTCGTGGTTACCGTGAATAAACCAAATATCGCAGTGTTGAGCCAGCTTATCCAACTCTGCAGTCGTGGTTAATTGCAAATCCCCTAAAATCACTAACGCTACGTTCTCACGTTCCTGAACAAAGGGGTAAAGGTGGGCGTAGCTACCGTGAGGATCGCCCGCAAAAAGTATCATTCGCTCTTCTCGTTTTGGTTTTTAAAAGTTAATGCTATGGATTCTTCATTTAAGATCGCTTCAATCACTGCTTTGGTTTGATTATAACGATCTAAATAACTTGGCGATTCAATTTCAATATAAGGTACGTTATATTTTTCTAACAATTTTTTGAGTAACTGCTGGAAGCGTTGGCGTTGTTTTTGTGAACCTAAACTACGCAGACCATCATCAACCCATTTAGTGTTATTTGATAATAAAATAGTGACATCAAAAGGATATTCTTTAATCATCGAATCTAAGAATGGGTGAGGTTTGCCTTCATATTGAATACAGAATGCTTGAGTAGTAATGTAATCCGTATCAATGATCGCCACTTTGTGTGCGTGCTTCATTGCATAATCAACATAACGCTTATGCCCTAATGCCATTTGTGGATAGTCTGAATACTGCATTGCCTGTTCATCACCGCCAAGTTGTTCAAAGACAAATTCTCGCCCGTATTCCCACGCCGATGTCGTATTAAATACATTAGCAAGTTTGCTGACTAGAACAGTTTTTCCGCTACTTTCACCACCTAAAATAGCGATAGTTTTCACAAAGAATGGACGCACCTCTTTTGGAATAAAACGCCAGTATTGGAACGGATTGTTGCGGATCTTTGTCGCTGATACATTAAATGAGTTACGTTCAGGATCGACTAAATGCACTTCCAAATTTAAGTATTTCTCGTAAGGTTCTTTATCTTGAATCTCACTGCTAAAGACTAATGTTGGCTGAATATGTTTTTCAGCAAATAGCTCTTTGACACGTTCCACCCAGCCCTCCCAGCCGTTTGGATAGCTAGGAATACCATCTTCAACCAAATGATGAATGAAAATCTGTTTTTGCTGATATTTAAAAATCTGTTGCATCCAACGCAAACGATCTTCATTCGTTGGCATACGTTTCATTTTACTATCACGGAACAGTTGTAAATCACGTTCAGTATCGGTACAAACAATAACGTGTAGCATATCCACCTTACTAAAGGCTTCATAAATCATATTAATATGCCCCGTATGCACTGGATAGAACTTACCAAAAATTACGCCTACTCGTTGATTTTGTTCCTCAACGATATTCAACACTTTATGCAACGCACCTAATTTTGTCGCACTTGGATTTTTAATTTTCCCCGACACTAATTGATTAAAATAGGCTCTAGTTACCCCTGCTTGCTCACAAACATCATTTACTTTTAGCTTTAACTGTTTACGTTTTTGTTGAAGATAAGCAAAATTTGTCATAAGTTCGTCCTCACATTGATAGACAGAATGATAGGCGAAATCGACCTTTTTGTCATTTAAAAATGTATAGTCAAGCGGTAAGATTTACATAACAAATTGCAAAATTATGTATAAAGACTTTCTACTTTTGCACTATTCGGTATAATCTCGCTTCCAAATTATTCCTCATTTAACAAATTATGGCGTTATTGATTACCCACAAATGTACCAACTGCGATATGTGCGAGCCTGAGTGTCCTAATCAAGCGATCTCAATGGGCGATGAAATTTATGTCATCGATCCCGATCTTTGCACGGAGTGTGTTGGACATTACGAAACGCCGACCTGCCAAAAAGTGTGTCCGATCAACAACTGTATCATCACCGATCCTGAGCATATTGAAACTAATGAACAGCTTTGGGAACGGTTTGTATTGATTCATCATTCGGATAAACTATGATAACTTTCTGATTCGTTGAGCTAATTCACTAACCTGCTGCCAATCTGTATATTCATACTCTCTGCTAGTATCTGTATCACCTTTCGTTATTTTCATAATAAAGCGAATCATGGTTTTATCAAAAAAATTATAGCGAGGATAGAGTAATGCTCCAGCAAATACTTCAGCGATATTTGGTTTCCATAGAATTTTGTCTAGCAATTTACGTGTATATGTATTCGTATAAGGTGTATTACGAGTTATTTTACGAGCAGTTAAATTGACACTAAAAAAAACAGATTTTTTTCTATTTAGTAGCTCATAATATCGATCAATAAATTGTTCCAATACTGGGTCAAAATGTCCATATCGAATCGATGCGCCAATAACAATACAATCAAATTGTTCTAATGTTTCTACAGACCAAAGAGAAAAGTCTCGTAAGGAGAAAACTTGTGTCTCTTGTTGTAGCTCCTTCGCAAGATAGTCAGAAATTTTTTTTGTTTGTCCATCATTTGTTAAATAAAATATTGCAGTTTTCATATTATGTTCTCTATAACCTATTGTGAAAACGATCTTAACAATTTAAATTTAAAAGAACTATAATTTGTTTTATATCAATCCGTTAATTAAAGTATTTTGACTTTATTTAGAATAGAATGAAAATTAAAATTCATCTGAGTTTTAGCTCAATTACTGTTCACTTATAAAAGGAGTATATATAATGAAATCTATTTTTTTACGTACAGCTTTGTTAGCGTATATGTTTGTTGCACTTTCTGCTCAAGCTGCCTCTAAAGAGCCTTATACTCAAGCCGGATTTAACACACGTTTAGCAGAGCAACAGCAAGCCCCAATTCATTGGGTTTCTATTGAGCAAATTAAAGAGAGCTTAAAAGGCAAAGCCCCGATGAATGTGAGTTTTGATATTGATGATACTGTATTAGCAAGTAGCGGTTGCTTCTACTATGGTAAGCAGAAGTATTCACCGAATGATTATAGCTATCTCAAAAATCAAGATTTCTGGGACGAAATCAATGCTGGTTGTGATAAATACTCTATTCCGAAACAGGTCGCCCAAGATCTCATTAATATGCATCAAGAGCGTGGCGATCAGATTTTCTTTATCACAGGAAGAACTGCAGGTAAGGACGATCAAGTCACCCCATTACTTGAAAAAACCTTTGGTATAAAAAATATGCAACCTGTTAATTTTATGGGCGGACACGGTCAAGATAAATTAAAAACAAAATACAATAAAGCCGCAGGGATTTTAAAACATAATATTCAGTTACACTACGGCGATAGCGATGATGATATTCTCGCCGCTAAAGAGGCTGGCATTCGTGGTATTCGTGTATTGCGTACCACAAGTTCAACTTATACGCCATTCCCTCAGGCTGGCGGATATGGAGAGGAAGTTATTATAAATTCAAGCTACTAATAAATATCCCCGTCTTAAAAGGCGGGGATTTGCTATTCCCTTATAGCCTTTGAATACTGTTCAAGTATAGATTGTACGAAATAAATTAACAGAAGAAGGCATATTGTCTAGATGAGTGCTATTTTTGTTACTCCAATTGTGCGATACTGTTTCGTTAGACTATCCCTTCCAAATATAAAATGAGAAAAACTTTCTGAATTTTTAAAATGCAAACGTTTGCGTAATCCATTATAATGCCTTCAATTTTGTTTTCTATCATTAACGGAACTGCCCAATGACTGTACAAACCTTTCGTGGCTCACCTGCCTTATCTGACTTTCGTTTAAACCAACTTCAACAAAAATTCGAGCAACATCAACTACCTGTTAAATCGGTCTATACCGAATATTTGCATTTTGTTGAGCTAAACCGACCGCTTGTAGCCGATGAAACAAAAAAAATCCAAGAGTTGTTGCATTATGGTCCAACCCTTGCGGAACACGAGCCAACCGGCTTTTGTTTGATTGTAACTCCACGTATTGGCACGATTTCTTCGTGGTCGTCAAAAGCGACAGATATTGCCCATAACTGTGGCTTATCAGCGGTAAACCGCATTGAGCGTGGTTTAGCGTACTATTTCGAGTTTGAACAAGCGTTAAATGAAGCAGAGTTAGCAACCCTAAAAGGCTTGTTGCACGACCGTATGTTAGAAACCGTTTTAACCGATGAAAACCAAGCGAGCCAACTGTTTGCTCAACACGAGCCAAAACCCTTTACGACTGTGGATATTTTAAACGGTGGTCGCAAAGCCTTAGAAGTGGCAAACGTGGAATTAGGTTTGGCGTTGGCAGAAGATGAAATTGATTATTTGGTGGAAAATTTCACAGCGTTAAACCGCAATCCGCACGACATTGAGCTTTATATGTTCGCACAGGCGAACTCAGAGCATTGTCGCCATAAAATTTTCAATGCAGACTGGACGATTGATGGCGAAAAACAAGAGAAATCTCTGTTCAAAATGATTAAAAACACCTTCGAGAAAACCCCAGATTATGTGCTTTCTGCCTATAAAGATAATGCGGCGGTAATGGAAGGTTCTAAAGTCGGTCGTTGGTTCCCTGATCAAGATGGGCAATATCGCTATCATCAAGAAGATGCGCATATTTTAATGAAAGTAGAAACCCACAACCACCCGACAGCCATTTCACCATTCCCAGGGGCTGCGACAGGTTCAGGTGGCGAAATCCGTGATGAAGGGGCGACAGGGCGTGGTGCAAAACCAAAAGCAGGTTTGACAGGCTTCTCGGTGTCTAACTTGGTGATCCCAAACTTTGAACAACCGTGGGAAAATCTGCTTTCTAAGCCGAACCGTATCGCTTCTGCGTTAGATATTATGATTGAAGGTCCACTTGGCGGAGCGGCATTTAACAATGAATTTGGTCGTCCTGCATTACTTGGCTATTTCCGTACCTATGAAGAAAAAGTAAACAGTTTTGGTGGCGAAGAAGTTCGTGGTTATCACAAGCCGATTATGCTCGCAGGCGGTATCGGTAACATTCGTGCCGAACACGTTCAAAAAGGCGAAATTCCTGTTGGGGCGAAATTAATTGTACTTGGCGGCCCTGCAATGAATATCGGTTTAGGCGGTGGTGCGGCTTCGTCAATGGCGTCAGGCAAATCTAAAGAAGATTTAGATTTTGCTTCCGTTCAACGTGAAAACCCAGAAATGGAACGCCGTTGCCAAGAAGTGATCGACCGTTGCTGGCAGTTAGGCGATGAGAACCCGATTTTATTTATTCACGACGTGGGTGCTGGCGGTTTATCGAACGCAATGCCAGAATTAGTCCACGACGGCGATCGTGGCGGTAAGTTCGATTTACGCAAAATTTTGTGTGATGAGAAAGGAATGTCACCGCTTGAAATTTGGTGTAACGAGTCGCAAGAGCGTTATGTGTTAGCGGTTGCGGCGGATAAATTGCCATTATTTGAAGCACTTTGCCAACGTGAGCGTGCGCCTTATGCAGTGATCGGCGAAGCGACCGAAGAAAAACATTTAACCCTGCACGACGATCATTTTGACAATAACCCGATTGATTTACCAATGAACGTGCTACTTGGCAAAACGCCGAAAATGCACCGTCAGGTTTCGTCAAAAACCGTGCAAAACCCACCGCTTGCACAGGAAGAAATTCAGCTTAAAGAAGCCTTCCACCGTGTGTTACGCTTGCCAGTAGTCGCAGAAAAAACCTTCTTAATTACTATCGGCGACCGCTCAGTCACCGCAATGGTAGCTCGCGATCAGATGGTCGGCCCGTGGCAAATTCCTGTTGCCGACTGTGCCGTAACCACCGCAAGTTTAGACAGCTATTACGGCGAAGCAATGTCAATGGGCGAACGAGCGCCAGTTGCCTTACTTGACTTCGGGGCATCTGCTCGCTTAGCAGTAGCAGAAAGCATTACCAACATTGCTGCAACCAATATTGGCGATATTAAACGCATTAAACTCTCGGCAAACTGGATGTCGGCGGCAGGTCACACAGGCGAAGATGCTGGCTTATATGAAGCAGTGAAAGCAGTGGGCGAAGAGCTTTGCCCTACACTTGGCATTACTATTCCTGTGGGTAAAGACTCAATGTCAATGCGTACCACTTGGGAAGAGAACGGCGAGCAAAAAGCGGTAACTGCGCCACTTTCTCTCGTAATTTCGGCTTTCGCCCGTGTGGAAGATGTGCGTAAAACCGTGACTCCACAACTTCGCACCGATAAAGGCACAACTCGCTTATTGTTACTCGATTTAGGCGAAGGCAAAAACCGCTTAGGTGCAACGGCGTTAGCACAGGTTTACAAACAACTTGGCGATAAACCTGCGGATGTGGTGAATGTAGAAACCTTGAAAAACTTCTTCAACGCAATGCAAGCCTTAGTTGCTGATGATAAATTACTCGCTTACCACGACCGTTCAGACGGTGGCTTAATCACCACCCTTGCGGAAATGGCGTTTGCAGGCAACTGTGGCGTATCGGCTCACATCACCGCATTAGGCGACAACGATTTAGCGGTGTTATTTAACGAAGAACTCGGTGCCGTTATTCAAATCAAAGAGAGCGACTTAAATGCAGTGCGTGATGTGTTGAAAGCTCACAACTTACTACACATTACCAAAGACATCGGCTCAGCAACGGAAGGCGATCTGTTTGAAATTACCAGTGGTACACGCAAATTACTCAGCGAAAAACGCTCTGAATTGCGTGGAATTTGGGCAGAACTTACACACCAAATGCAACGCTTGCGAGATAACCCTGAATGTGCCGACCAAGAATTTGCAACCAAAAAAGACCCAAATAACAAAGGGTTATCTGCATTCTTAACCTATGATGTCAATGAAGATATTGCTGCACCGTTTATCAACCGTGGCGTAAAACCAAGCATCGCTATCTTGCGTGAACAGGGCGTAAACAGCCATTACGAAATGGCGGCAGCCTTCGACCGTGCAGGCTTCAATGCGATTGATGTACATATGAGCGACTTAATGGCTGGCAGAAGAAATCTTAAAGATTTCAATGCGTTAGTTGCTTGTGGTGGCTTCTCTTACGGCGATGTACTTGGTGCAGGCGGTGGCTGGGCGAAATCGATCCTATTCAACCCAATGCTACGCGATCAATTCAGCCAATTCTTCGCCAACCCGAACACTTTAGCCCTTGGCGTGTGTAACGGTTGCCAAATGGTGTCAAACTTAGCGGAAATTATCCCAGGTACAGAAAACTGGCCACGCTTCGTGCGTAATAAATCCGAACGTTTTGAAGCTCGTGTGGGACTGGTGAAAATCAACGATACCAACTCACTCTGGTTCAGCGGAATGGCAGGCTCACATATGCCGATTGCCGTTTCCCACGGTGAAGGACAGGTGGAATTTAAGCGGTCAGATCAGCTTGAAAATCTACAAAAACAGAACTTGGTTATCGCCCAATACATCGACAACAACGGCAACCCAACCGAAGTTTACCCAGCCAACCCGAACGGCTCGGTAAACGGTATTACTGCTATTTCTAATGTGGACGGAAGAGTGGCGATTATGATGCCACACCCTGAACGAGTTTATCGTGCAGTGAGCAACTCTTGGTATCCAGAAGACTGGACGGAAGATGGGGCTTGGATGCGGATTTTTAGGAATGCACGAGTGGCGTTGAAGTAGCATAATTTTACATGTAACTGAGCAGTAATCGTCTAATTACTGCTTTTTTATGGAGGGATCGATGGCATATGGCAAATATAAATTAAGCAATTTACTAGGAGGTAAGCGAGAGAATATTTTTAATATCATTCTTAAATATAAAGACTTGCTAAGTATGATTGTTCAACTAGGTAGAGCCTCTCCCACAATTTGTGTAAATACCTGTTTCTGAGATAATACATTCAGACACAGGTATTTTATTATGAACGAAAAACAACTTCACGCCTTGGCAGCGGAAGAGGCTGCGTTAAATGGTGAACTGACCGACCATCTTGGTTATGAAAAACATCAGCCTAGAAAAGGTAAAAATGCACGTAACGGTTACACATCTAAGACTGTCATTTGTGATGAAGGTGAGATAGAAATTGAGACGCCTCGTGACC
>NZ_MUXW01000059.1 GCF_002015085.1 Glaesserella parasuis | reverse complement strand
ACCTCATTAAACGCTTGTGGCTCAATGCGTTTTATTACACGAGCGATAGTATCATCTACAGGAATGCCACACTCAAAAGGACGATATTTTCGCAACCAATCCAAATGTAATTCGCCAAAAAGTTTGATTTCAGTCCAACTATTTGCCCCCGAAATCACGGCACTGACGACGAGAAAAACGATGTCTAAAAAGTGGTGTTTTTGATTATAGGCTCGTGGGTCGGATAAATTTTCAAAAAAACGAAAAACGCTCATTTTACAACCTGATTTGATACGGATAATTAAGGTGTATTAGATCATAAATTTGAGAAAGATGCGATCTTGCCCTGTGAGATTGGGTGTTTTGCAAAGGTTTTGTGTTGATATTTTAGGTTAATCTATTTATACTGTAAAAAGACATTTAAGTCGGGGTGCTGCCAAAAGCGGCTGAGAAATACCCGTGAACCTGATACAGTTAATACTGGCGTAGGAAACTTATGAATATCATCTTATCTATCTCTTTGATGCACACGCAAGCTGCCTGAATATCAGGTAGCTTGCGTGTGTTTTTATTTTCTGATTGTTTCTTATCTTGTTTAACTTTGTCATCAAAATCAACGGTATCTTCTCACATTTTCAGGCAGCCTGAACATAAACTTTCGCAGGAGAATATTTTTGATGAATCCAAAAATCATTTTTTTAGATGCTGTTCGTGAACATAATCCATTAATTCACAATATTACCAATTTGGTTTCAGCGCATTTTACTGCTAATGGCTTATTAGCATTGGGTGCCTCGCCCATGATGGCAGAAAGTCCTGATGAAATGGCAGAATTGGCTACCATCAGTAGTGCGGTGGTACTGAATTTAGGGACACCGTCTGACGAAAAAGTCTCGGCTATGTTGGCAGCGGGTATGGCAGCAAATCAAGCTGGCGTGCCTGTGGTGCTTGACCCTGTGGCTGTTGGTGCAAGCCATTTGCGTCAAAAAACAGTTGCGACATTAACCCAAAATATTCAATTTGCCGCTATTCGTGGTAATGCTGGCGAATTGGCATATTTGGCTGATGTTCAATGGGCTAGCAAAGGGGTAGATGCGGGGCAAGGTTCGGGGAATTTAGCTGAAATCGCTCAAAAAGTCGCTCAAAAATTTAACACCATCGCTGTTTTGAGTGGTGAACATGATTTTGTTGCCAATCATGACCGTGTGATGAAACTGTCTAATGGTGTGGCATTGTTTCCCAAAGTAACGGCTACGGGGTGTTTATTGAGTGCAATTGTGGGTGCTTTTTTGGCGGTTGCGCCGCGTGAATTGGCTTTTCAGGCAGCCTGCGAAGCGTGTACGGTGTATGCCATCGCTGGCGAATTGGCAGCCGTAGGTTTACAAGCCACGCAGTCAGGCACATTTGCAGTGCGTTTATTAGACGCATTAGCAGCGATTGATGCCACTCAAACCGAACAGTTAATGAAAGCAGAATGGATTATCTAGGAGAAAAACCATGACTATACCCCAAGTTTTAACCATTGCAGGCTCGGATAGTGGCGGTGGCGCAGGTATTCAAGCAGATTTAAAAACCTTTCAAATACGCGGTGCATTTGGTACTAGCGTGGTAACAGCAGTTACCGCTCAAAATACATTGGGCGTACATCATATTCACATGATTTCATTGGATAATATTGCAGCGCAAATTGAAGCAGTGGCAACGGATTTCACCATTTCGGCATATAAAATTGGGATGCTGGGTACTGCAGATGTGATTGAATGCGTGGCAAATTCAATTAAAAAACATCATTTAGGCACATTGGTATTAGACCCTGTGATGATTGCCAAAGGCGGAGAATTATTATTGCAAAATCATGCTATTGAAGCCTTAAAACGCGAATTGTTACCTTTAGCGGATATCATTACCCCCAATTTGCCCGAAGTTACTGCATTAACAGGGGTTCAGGTAAACAATGATATTGATGCCCAATATGCTGCGCAATTATTGCGTGATATGGGCGTGAAAACAGTCGTCATTAAAGGCGGACATTTAGACAATTCCAACAGCGCGGTGTGCCGAGATTGGGTCTTTTCAGGCAATGAAATGCACATATTGGATACACCTAGATTTGCCACACCTCATACACATGGCACCGGTTGCACATTTTCAGCCTGTATTGCAGCAGAATTGGCAAAAGGTATAGATACATTATCAGCCATTCGCATTGCCAAGCAAGCCATCAGTGCTGCCATCTCGCAACCGATTGGTGTGGGCAAAGGTTGTGGCGCGGTTAATCATTGGGCAATGTCGGCTAATTAAGGAAATCAAATGTTTCAACGAGAATTATTATCTGTTTATTTCGTGGCGGGTACGCAAGATTGTTTGCATTTATCAACGGAAACGCCTGAACAAAAATTATTGTCCACATTGGAAACGGCTTTGCAAGCAGGCATAACCTGTTATCAATTTCGTGAAAAAGGCGAATCGGCATTGCAAGATAAACAGGCACAATGGCAGTTAGCACGTGATTGCCAAGCATTGTGTCGGCAATATGGCGTACCGTTTGTGCTGAATAATGATGTGGAAATGGCAGTAAAATTGGGAGCTGATGGTGTCCATATTGGACAAAAAGATATGGCAGCCATCCAAGCCATTCAATTAACGCAAGGCAAGTTATTTTTAGGGATTTCCAATAGTAGCTTGCATGATTTGCAAAATAGTTTCAGGCTGCCTGAAATTGATTATTGGGCGGTAGGTGCGATTTTCAATACTCAATCTAAACTGGATGCCATGCAAAACGTGGGAATTGATTTGATTCGTCAAGCCAAACAGCTCAATCCCAATCAACCATTGGTCGCGATTGGCGGTATTTCGGTTGATAATGTTGCGAGCATTTGGGCAGCAGGTGCTGATGGTGTGGCAGTGATTTCAGCCATTACACAAGCCGATAATGTGATGCAAACGGTGCAGAAATTAAAGACAACATATTGATGATGTTAGGGGCTGATGACAATATTAGCCCCGCTCATTCAGCGAGAATTACATTATCATTTGCTAAAAAGTGAAATGGCGGACAGACTTTACCAAATGGTTGCGGTGGGTGGCAATGTCGCCAAAATTGCCCAAGCAATTGCTTTTTTAAAGGCAAATTTCAGGCAAACCTTGACCATAGATTAGTGTTTCAGGCTATCTGAAAAGAAATGAAAAATTTGCAGATTTTTTGCAAAATTCGACCGCTTGTAGATAAGAAAGCCGTCTGAAAGTTTGTCAGACGGCATTATTTTAGTCCAAATATCGCTCCAACTCTCTTTCCAGTTCCTCCCTATTCGGCAAATAAAGCTGATATTTGCTGACAAAAAGCTGGTTGTCGATACTATCCAACGCATATTCCACCAACAGCTTATCTTTATATGCACCCAACACAATGCCAATCGGCTCGTTGTCGCCGTCCACGTTTTCTTCTTTGCGAAAATAATTGAGATACATATTCATCTGCCCAATGTCTTGATGATTGACTTCGCCACGCTTTAAATCAATCAACACAAAGCATTTCAAAATGCGGTGGTAAAACACCAAATCCACATAAAAATGTTTGCCGCCAAGAGAAATGCGGTATTGCCGCCCGATAAAGGCAAAACCTTTGCCGAGTTCCAGCAGAAAATGTTGCAGATTGGAAATCAGCTGCTCTTCCAGCTCATTTTCCTGCATTTGATGGGCTTGCGGAATATTGAGGAATTCCAGCACCACAGGGTCTCGCAAAATATCTTGTGGACGTGCAATTTCCTGCCCACGCTCCGCCAATGCCAACACGCCCTCTTTGTCTTTACTTAACGCCAAGCGGTGGAACAGCATCGATTTCATCTGCCGTTTTAGTTCTCGCACGCTCCAATTTTCTTTTTCTGTCTGTTTGGTGTAAAAGCCAATCGCCAGCGGATTATCTTCTTTGATAATCTCAACATAGTGGCTCCAACTTAGTGTAAACACAGGTATTGCGAATTGTTCAGACACTGTCTGAACAATTTGAAATTTGAGATAAAACTGTCGGAATAAAGCGATATTCGTACGGCTAAACCCTTTGCCGTGAATTTTGGTTAAATCCTTAGAAAGGCGGTTCAACAAATCCGAACCATACTCCGCCTTATCTTGCCCATTCTGTTCAAATTCCACAATATGACGACCGATCAGCCAATAAGTCTGCACCAAAATGGTATTGGCAGTTTGGGCAACCTGCTAACGCCCACGGTTAAGCAGCGTACCAATGTCGGTAATCAGGCTTTGATAATTCTGCGTACTGATATTGTTCATCTTTAAGTTCCACTGTGTGGTTTTTCAGTTATTCAATCATAAACGACAACCAGTATCAATACTGGATAAAGGCTTTATTGGTACTTTGGAAGTAAGCTCAAAAAATAAAAATGCCGTCTGAAAGTTGATTTCAGACGGCATTATGTTTTAATCCCAGTGAAAGATGATTTTCAAACCAACTGCATCGGCAAAATTTTGAATGGATTTGCGAAGATCTTTCATTGATAGATTATGATAAAGATAAATATTTCTGGTTAATTCGGTGGTATATTTCATTCCATTCGGGCGGAAGCTAGGCTCATTACCAATACAGTGGTTACCGCTTGGTTTTCCATTTAAACAAAACTCTTCCACTAATTTTCGGTAACGGCTATTTTTTAATAAAAACAAAAAGAATTGTTTTTGATTATCTCGATAACTTTTTCCTGAAATTTTATGACCTTCTAATTCAATAAAATACTGTCCTGTGCTATTTTCTTCATCGGTAATAGTGGTTTCAAAAATATTAATATGTGCCACTTCGTCCATAATTTCTTGAGCTAAATTCCAAATGTTATCGGCTTTAATTTTACTTGTTTTCTCAATATAAGAACGATTGCCCACGGTATTATTATCTAATTGAAGTTCCGTTTTTTTTAAATTCTTCAATCAATCTCTTTTCAAGATAATCCGTTTGGGATTTATCTAAATGCCCATCTTCTCGCCCAAAGAAAATAATTTGGTTCCACCAAGATTTATTTTCATCAAGATGATGAGCGGCTAAGCGTTCATAAATTTTATTACTTGCTTGCCCAACATAACGCTGATTTTCGCCTAATAAAATATAAATTCCGGCTTTATTTGCCTCTTCCAAATATTTTAATGCTTTTAAATCTGTGCGATCGGCAATCACTAAAAATGCAGGTTCTTTGGTATAAACCGTAATATTATCTTTTGATCGGTCGCTGATAATGACTGTGTGCGTAACCATAAATTATCCTATTTTTATATTTTTAAAATTATTTATTGTAAATACTGCTATTTTCTCTTTTCAGATTTGTACTGATCTGTCTTAATGCCCAAACACCTTCAAAATGGGCTTTGCGAGGGTAGATCTATTGCGATAATAACTGTTAATCGTTTGTTACTAATGAACAAAAGTATTTGATACTAATGGAAACTATTTTATGCTAAAAATAGAGAGAACGGCAAAGTGTTTGTTAGTGTCGGACAGGAATGTTTGATACTAAGGCTTGTGGATGTTTTGTGCTTGTCAAATATACTATTTTGTACCTAGCACGCAAAATGCGTACTAGGTTACGCATAGTTGAATGGCTTTGCCACTCTAATTCTCAGCCCCAAAGGGGCTGAATTATGCGTAACCCAGTACGGCTCTGCCGTGCTGGGTGTCAAGCATTGCATGTTCAGTGCTAAGGGAGGTTGATTTTTCAAATCACCCCATCAATTCATCAACTAATTCCTGCACGCTTTTCACACGGTCAATCGCAGAAATACCATTGCCCACCGACACATAGCCATGCTCAAAATCCCCTTCCAGCATACCCAAACGCATACCTGTCCCCGCATTCATCACTTTGGCAATATCGGCACGAGTTGCCCCACTTTCGCTCATTTCAAAGCATTTTTTGGCAACTTCAGTTGGCAAAGAGCGGTAATAATACGGCTCGGTGCGGAACAATAACAAATCATTGGCAGTTGATTGAACAATCCAATCTTTCACTTTTTGACTGGCTCGGCACTCGTGCGTCGCGATAAATGCCGTCCCCACCCACACGCCTTCTGCACCAAGCATAAACGCGGTCTGAACCGCTTTTTTATCGGCAATGCCACCAGCAAGCATCATCGGCAAATCCACCTTGCCGACAAATTCCGCCAATATATTAAAACTGCCAATTTCTTTCATTGGCAAGGTTCCGCCTTCGTCAAAACCCGTCAATACCGAAATATCCGCACCTAACTTTTGAGCTTTTAAAGCGTCTGGTAAATTCGGATTACCCAGACGACAAATGATTTTAATGCCTGCCTGTTTGAGTTTGGCGTAAATCGCTTCGTCCAACCAACCATTATCCAGCACCACAGGCACTTGCTCTTCAATCAGCAAATCCACCATCAGCGGAATCAGCGAAAAATCATAAGACAAAATAAATGGCACGCCAAATGGCTTATCCGTCAAGGCTTTGACTTTACGAATTTCGGTACGCATACGGTCTAATACGTCTTGATTGGACGTTGGGTTGGTGGTTTGTCCAGCTTGTGGAGCTAAAAAGCCCAATCCGCCAGCGTTGGCAACACTCGCTACCAAATGAGCATCCGTCAGCCACGACATTGGAGCTTGGACGATGGGGTATTTGATATTTAAAATTTGGGTAATGCGATTGTTTTGCATAATATTTTCTCTGATTTAAAAAA
This sequence comes from Glaesserella parasuis, assembly GCF_002015085.1. GTDB lineage: Bacteria > Pseudomonadota > Gammaproteobacteria > Enterobacterales > Pasteurellaceae > Glaesserella > Glaesserella parasuis. Next base: position 11,086 of record NZ_MUXW01000059.1, on the reverse strand, counting down.
TGGAATAAGCGTATTTTAGATTATTGAAATTGAGAAAAGAATAGCAAATTTTGGGAAGTTGATTTTCAAATTTGGAAATTATGTTTTGACAGTCTAAAAATATCTATCCTGAAACTTTCCTTTTGAAAAATGTTTTTAATAACCTTATTTTCATTTGAAAAAATGATATTTAACCTCAATCTTTCCTTTGAAAAAGTGTAAACCCTGCTGTAAAATAGCCTGAAATTGATAAAAAACAACCTATTTATGCAACGAAAAATCCTTCAATCCCTACCAAACTGGAAACAAAATCCCAACCGTAAGCCTTTGATTATTCAAGGAGCTAGGCAAGTTGGCAAAACTTGGGCGATGAAACACTTCGGTGAGCAATCGTTTGAGCAAGTTGCCTATATCAACTTTGATAATAACCCTAGAATGAAAACGCTATTTTCAGGCGATTACGACATCAATCGCTTGATTTTAGGTTTAAAAATTGAAAGTGGTGTGGATATTAAAGCCCACAATACGCTGATTATTTTTGATGAAGTGCAAGAAGTGCCACAAGCCTTGTCATCACTGAAATATTTTTATGAAAACGCCCCCGAGTTTTATATTGTGTCGGCGGAGTCGTTGTTGGGCGTGTCTTTACATCATCAGGTGTCTTTTCCCGTGGGTAAGGTGGATTTTTTACCGCTTTATCCTATGGATTTTCATGAATTTTTACTGGCAGTGGGCAAACAAGATTTAGTGGAATTATTAAATCTAAAAGATTGGTCGCTGATTTCGGCAATGAAAAGCAGTTATATTGAGCTACTTCGTCAATATTATTTTGTCGGCGGCATGCCGGAAGCGGTGAAAGTTTTTATAGAAACACAAAATTTTGATGCCGTTCGCCAAGTGCACAAAAACTTATTGATGGCGTACGAGCAGGATTTTTCTAAACATATTCGTGATGGGCAAACAGTGCAAAAAGTGCGGTCAATTTGGCATTCCATTCCCGAACAACTTGCCAAAGAAAATAAGAAATTCATCTATGCCAATTTACAAAAAGGGGCAAGAAGCAAAGACTATGGAATTGCTTTGCAATGGCTAAAAGACAGCGGTTTGGTGCATAGCGTCCCACGCATTAAAAAACCGCATTTGCCTTTATCCGCTTATCAAGACAATGCGTTTAAATTGTATGGTTTGGATATTGGTTTGTTGTCGGCTCAAAGTCATTTGGACGCCAGTGTATTGCTAGATGGCAGTCGTATTTTTAGTGAATTTAAAGGCGCATTGACCGAACAATATGTTTTGCAACAACTGATTGCCAATCAAGATAACCCTGTATTTTATTGGGCAACGGAAAAAGGCACGGCAGAAGTGGATTTTGTTGTGCAACAAAAACAAGCGGTCATTCCCATTGAAGTGAAAGCCGAAGAGAATTTAAAAGCCAAAAGTTTGAAAGTCTATGTGGAGCAATTCCAGCCTGAATACGCTTTTCGTTTTTCAATGGCAGATTATCGGGAACAGGATTGGTTGGTGAATGTGCCGTTGTATGGGATTGAATCTATAGCAAACAACATTTTTTAAGGAAATAATTATGATTGACAACGCTTTCATTGAATCAGCTTCAAATATTTTGGGTGATACAGCTAATGGATTGAGAGGAAATGAAATATGCACACATTTCTCAAAATATGCTATGACTTTTAAGGTTAGTATTCCATATCCACATTATCCTGATAAAAATTTCCCTAGCAAAAAAATTGCATTAAGAGACAATTTGAAGTCTTTTACTCCTGAACAACAATTTTTTATTATAAAAGAATTATGTAACTTACCAATGTTTAATCAAAATAATGATGTTAAAGATTTGTTAATGAAGTTAATTTCTACATATCCAGAATATTCTAATGGAGTTAATGAATTAGATGAAATTATTACAAAAACAAAAGAATGGTTGGATGATTATCCACAAACCAAGAAACATTATGAAAGTGCATTATTGAAGAAATCTAATCAGGTTTTCACAAGAAATCTACTAGATGATTTAAGATGTGCGTTAGAGTCATTAGTGCAGAATATTTTGAACAATGAAAAATCCCTAGAAAACCAAAAAAGTGATTTGGGAGCTTTTTTTAAGAACAAACAAATATCACAATACATAAGTAATTTTTACACAGATAAAGTAATCAAGTTTTTTACGGATTACCAAAACAATCATGTCAAACATCAAGATAGTTATAAAGAAAAAGAAATTGATTTTATATTTGAACAAACCACTGTCTTAATGAGATTTTTAATTCAATTACACCAAGAATAATTAATATAATTTGGATGTGATGTGTTCTCTTTACATATTTCCAAAAATGAAAACCCTATGAACCTAAACGCCCTATCCCTATTCGTCTCTGTCGTCCAAGACGGAAGTCTCTCCAAAGCATCAGAACGGCTGAATGTGCCGATTGCCACCATTAGCCGTCAAATCACAGAATTGGAAAAATCGCTCAATATTCAACTCTTTGACCGAAAAAAATCAGGCGTTAAACCGACAATGGCAGGGCAAAAGCTTTATGAGCAAGTGTATCAAAACATCGATAATTTATTGCAAGTAGAAAAAGCATTCTCTGAACATCAAGAAATTAGCGGAACATTACGCATTTCCACCTTTACAGGATTGGAAGAAGTTTGGGCGTGGCTCGATGAATTTGGCGCGAAATATCCCAAAGTGAGCATTCATTGCCAAGTAACCGACCGAGTATTGGATTTGGTGGAAGATAATATTGATTTTGCGTTTCGGACAGGGGATTTGCATACCGATAATGCAGTGGCACGTTTGGTGCTGACGGCAAAAGCCAAATGCGTGGCACATCCGCATTTATTGGCACAATACGGCACACCGATGACACCTGATGATTTGGTGCGTTTTCCTTGTGTCGGTTTTGCCAAAGCCGAGCAAAAAGAGTTGATAATTTCATTAGAAAATAAGGTATTGAAATTGCCTTATGTGTTTGCGTCCAACGATGTGTATGCTATCGCTTATTTAATTCAACAAGGGCGTGGCGTGGGGAATTTACCTGAAACGATTGCCAATCGCTTGATTAATGAATATGGCTTGGTGGAAGTGTTGCACGATTACCCAATGCGGACTTATCCTGTGCATTTGTTGTATTTGAAACATCGTTATCCGTCTTCGGTGATGCGTGCGTTTTTGGATTTTGTGATGGGGAAAGTGGGGGTTGTGGCAGGTTAAAAACAAGCGGTGGAATTTTGAAAGAAATTTGTAAAATCCCCTCAAAATCCCACCGCTCTTTTACAGTCCTTTCAGATAACTGTCTAACGATTGAACGTCCCCATATAACAACTGGCTTGGCACAATATGCAACCGTTCGTCTTTTTCCACAATCAACTGCGGTACGCCTTGCACGCTACAATGGTTGGCGAGTTGTTGCCCGAATTGAAGACGCTGCTCTAACGCTACTTTTGTCGATTGTTCGCTAAGCAACGGCACAGATTGGCTAAGATTGAGCTTATGCAACACCTGTTCAACCACTGCAAAATCAGCATTATCCAAACCGTCCACATAACGTGCCGTCTGCAACGCTGACAACACAGCAAGCTCTTTTTCAGGGGCAATTTGTTGCGCCGCCGTTAAAGCCAGCAAACTGTTTGCCGAATTAAACTCGCCCTGCCCTTGCAATACGTTTTCCAAATACGCCTGACTAAACGGCTGACCGGTCAATTTTTCAATTCGTTGGTCGTTACTCCACGCATAGCGAGCAAAATCTGCGTCCATCTTCCGACCGCTTTGATAAAACACCCCCGTTGGTGTGAGCGTAAGCGGATAGATTTCATTGAGTTTTTGCAATGTCGCTGACGCACCATAACACCAACCGCAAAGGGGATCGAATAAGTAGTAGATTTTCATTTTGTTTTCCTATTTTCTGCACCATAAAAATCATTGAAGTGTGGTGCATTTAAGTTGGCAATCTGCAATACTACAAACTTAACCTTGACTTAATTACCCTTTTACCCAATGTACAAATACACCAAACTCACCCAGCACCTTAAACATTTAATTGAAACAGGCGAGTTGAAACCGCACGAGAAATTGCCGTCTTTGCGAGATCAGACAGCATTCGGGGCTGAGTTTGATGATGGTATTAAACGCCTATCAAGAGTTAGAGGCTCAGGGGGTGATTTATTCGGTGCAAAAGAGCGGTTATTTTGTTGCACCTTTTTACCCGTCTTCTCGTCCGCACGCCAACAGTGAAATTAGGTTGAACAAACAAGTCGAGATTAATTCGTTGGTGTTTCGTTATCTGAAATCCATTACGGATATTGTGCCTGTGGGGTCGCCTTTTCCGAGCCACGATTATCTCAATCCGCCCAAATTGCTACAAATTCTAAGCCAGCTTAGCCGTGATAGAACGCAGATTGAGCCACAGCCTGTGTTGTCGGGCAATGTGGACTTGCGTAAATTAATCGCACAACGTTACCGCTTGCAAGGTGTTCCTACGCAAGCCGATGATATTGTGATTACGTCCGGCTGTTTAGACGCTTTGAACCTTTCGCTACAAGCCTTAACGCAACAGGGCGATTATATTTTATTACAGCAGACGGTATTTTATGGGGCGTGGCAGATTGCGGAAAAGTTAGGCTTAAATGTCGTCACCTTGCCCGACCACCCAAGCGGTTTTGTGGCGTTTGAGCAAGCCTTACAGCGTTATCCCATCAAGGTTTGTTGGTTTATGCTGAACTGCCATAATCCACTGGGGTTTACCGTCAGCCCCGAAATCAAACAGCAGATTGGGGAATTGTTAGCTCAATATCAAGTGCATTTAATTGAAGACGATGTGTATCAAGAGCTTTATTATCGGGGTGAAAAGCCCTTGCCGATGAAGGCGTTTGATGCACAAAACTGGGTGTTGCATTGTTCTTCTTTTTCTAAAATTTTAGGGGCAAACTTCCGTATCGGCTGGGTTCACGCAGGGCAATTTGCCGATAAAATCCAACATTTGCAACTGATGAGTACCATTTCTGCTAACGCTTTAATTCAACAAGCCTTGGTAGAATTTATCTCTAATCACCACTACGAGAAACATCTGCGACACCTTCGCCGTCATTTAGAAAAAAACAAAAAGCAGTGTTTGGATTACCTACGTCAGCACTTGCCTGCAAGTTGTCCTATCGAACACCACAGCAGCGGCTATTTCCTTTGGATACACCTGCCAGAACATTTGGATAGTATGCGGATTTATCAACAGTTTCTCGAAGAAAAAATCAGCGTTAGCCCAAGTGAGCTTTTTACCTTGCCTACTTCGCAGCATAAAGGGATTAGGGTTAATTGTTCTTATGCTTGGAACCAAGAGATCGAACAGGCGTTAGGGGTTTTGGTGAGGGTGTTAGCAAAATAGCGGTTACTTCATAGAAACTTTTTGCACCTGTTTCATTATGCCCGTGAATATTTGATCCCGTACATTTTCATCTATCTGTTTGGGTAGTGTTGTTGCTACGCTATCAATGGTTTCTTGCACTGTATCGCAAATTTGCTCTATCACTTGTTTCATATCACTTGAGCTAAATCCGACAAACTTAGCTGTGGCATAGAAATGTTCAGCGTAAATTTTATTCCAATGCCATTTTTTCCCTTTTTGTGTACTACGCAAGCTCATTGCCATTTGTAATTCACTGTGATGCCAACCTTTTCCGCCTAACATTGGATAAGCAGAAAGTACGTCATACACTGGGGATAAGTGATAACGCCCTTGTTTTTCAATGGCGAGAGAAAAGTTTTTAGCGTGTCCATCAATGGCAGCCAGTAGCCAAAACAGAAATTGAGTTTGCATAAATTGACGGCGATCGTTGGAATTACTGGAGTAGAGCAACTTATTCATCATATCCCCAATACCAATTCCACCATCGCTTTCATATTTTTGCGTTGGCGATAAGCCGAATGCCTGACAGAAATCTTCGTAAGGTAAACGTAAAAAATAACTGCCATCTTGACTAAGACGGCGATCAAAACGTTCAACAGCTAATGCCCGTATATCGTTCATTTCCAATAATTCAACGTTTGCGGAAGGGATATTGAAAGCAGAAAATAATCTCAAACAGACGAGTTCGTTATCTACACTTTTTGACAGATCAAGCAGGTGTTTAGGGGTACGAATTTCTCCCATAGGCAATTTGAAAATATGCGTTGTCGGGGTCAATCCGTGTGGTAATTTCCATTTGCCGTTATGCCAAAGCAGAGCTGTCTTTTCTTGTGCACCAGCAATAGAAATTCTGAAGTCCTGATTATTATCAATCATACCAAGTGGGGCATTGTATTGATAACTTTGTAGAATTTTCGTCATTTCACTTTCGTCTAATTCTGTGGCTTGAATTATTCGATGATTAGGAATTTGTTCATCTTCCCCTAAAAGAGTAATAGCACCCGCAGCATCGCGACCAATTTTAGCAAGTAAGTCAAAAGGTTGTTGTGTTTCAGCATTAAATCTTGTCGCAATTCTTGCTCGAATTTGAGGATTGTCGGGCAGTAAATTATCAAAGAAATTAATCACTTCTTTGCCTTGATATGTTGCTCTTTGCAGGGGCATAGAAAGGGAAATCGGGCGAGCTAATGGGGAATTTAGCCAACTTTCAGCATAGGTAAAATGGTGGGAACCCGATAAAGTGCGGTCAAAATACCCAACCATTTCGCCATTCATTAATACTCGTAATCGCATTACCATTCATCGTTCCCCTCTGTTTTTTCAGGACGAGGTTGGATATGTAGTTCATAGCCTAAACCTGAAAGTAATTTGAATAATGTTTCAATAGTGGCTTTATCGGTTTTTTTCTCAAAGGTGGAAATCGTGGCTTGTCTTAAAGCTACTTGATTTGCTATTTGCATTTGAGAAAGCTTTTTTTGCTTACGAATATCGCGTAGGCTATTTCCAAGCATATCTGGTGTCGTGATTAACATATTTCTTCCAAATTTATTTTATACTAAGTGAAGTATAATTTATGAAATATACGCTGTAAAGTATAACTATGATTTTTATACTTTATAGCGTATATAGATAATCTGAAATGATGTATAGAAGTGTTGGGTATTTATTCCAATAACTTTTTAATGATTCATCAACGAAAACTGCAAAAACTCGACAAAATGATCCGCCCAGTGCATTTCGTGGTGGATTTCATTTGCCATAATTTTTAGACGAATATTATCGAGAGGATGTCCCGTGCGGATTAGTGCTTGGTAATAATGCAGCGTACAGTCAATATAAGCCTGATTCATATTTGAAATAAAATGTGAATCCACTTCATCGCCTTCATGCGTTCCCACTTGAATAAACACTTTGCTTGAGCGGTTGAGTGGGTGTGTATGAATAAATTCCATAAAGGCAGGTTCACTAAACCACGAGGCAAGAGAAAATACGCCTAAATGCCCGAATACTTCAGGATATTCCGCTCCCATATAAGCAGTGATAATACCGCCCATTGAGCTACCTGCAAGTAGGGTATGATCACGATCACGTTTAGTTCGGTAATGTTGATCGATGAAAGGCTTAACCGTTTCAACCACCCAACGCCCGTACGCCATTCCATATCCTCCAGCATTTTGGGTTTCAGGGGTAGAGCCTGTGTCTGTTCGCCACGGACCATATTCATCAAGACGATCAGGGCCTGCATTGTCAATACCAACAATGATCATCTTTGGAAATTCTTTGTGATTTTTAATCGTCGGAATCACTTTCCAAGAATGTCCCGAATAAGACTCTTTGCTATAAAAAATATTTTGTCCGTCGTGCATATATAACACAGGATAATGCCCTGCTTCTTCACGATACCCTTTGGGTAAAAGCACACGGATTCGGCGTTGTTGGTTGAGATAAGGTACATTTAGATAATGCTCTCGCATTTCAAGGAAATAATATTGAAGAGGATCTCGCATTGTAAAACTTCTTGGATAAAACAGATAATCGGGTCAAGTATATCACAAATCATCTTTCCCCTAAAAATTTCCCTATCATTTGTAAAAATCCGTTAAAATCTCACCGCCTATCATTATTTAGAGAAAACCAATGTTAAACCAAGTTTCAAACAGTTTACTGTTACCTAGCGGACTTCAATTATCCGATCTGACGAAAGTGTTGGATCATTTTTCTAGCCGTCAAATCGACTATGCCGATCTCTATTTTCAATTTAGCCAAGATGAGAGTTGGTCGTTAGAAGATAGCATTATCAAAGAAGGCGGTTTTTATATCGACCGTGGTGTCGGTGTGCGTGCGGTGTCAGGGGAAAAAACAGGCTTTGCTTATGCCGATCAAATTTCGCTTAGCCAGCTTGAGCAATGTGCAATGGCTGCTCGTAGTATCACGCAAGAAAGCGGTCGGTTGTTGGTAAAACCTTTCAAAGAAACGACCGCTATCAAACGCTATGCCTCGATCAATCCCCTTGATACCTTAAGTCGTGAACAGAAAGTTGAACTATTACATTTAGTCGATAAAGTGGCGAGAGCCGAAGATCCTCGTGTAATTCAAGTGAACGCAAATCTGTCTGCCGTATATGAAGAAATGTTAGTGTCTGCAACGGACGGCACTTTAGCCGCGGATATTCGCCCGTTAGTACGTTTATCTATTTCGGTATTAGTAGAACAGAACGGTAAACGTGAGCGAGGCAGTGCAGGGGCTGGTGGACGCTTTGGCTTGGAATGGTTCTTAGCAACACACTATACAGGCGACAGTCGTGCCGTCTACCTTGCTAAAGAAGCAGTGCGACAAGCGGTTGTGAATTTAGGTGCGGTCGCTGCACCTGCTGGCTCAATGCCGATTGTGCTGGGTGCTGGCTGGCCAGGGATTTTACTGCACGAAGCGGTTGGACACGGTTTAGAAGGCGATTTTAATCGCAAAGAATCATCAATGTTCACAGGCAGAATCGGCGAACTTGTAACATCACCACTTTGTACCATTGTCGATGACGGTACTGTACCGAATATGCGAGGTTCGATTACCGTTGATGATGAAGGTGTGCCTTCACAACGTAATGTATTGATTGAAAACGGAATTTTAAAAGGCTATATGCAAGATAAACTCAACGCTCGTTTAATGGGCGTTGCCCCAACGGGTAATGGTCGCCGTGAATCTTATGCTCATTTACCAATGCCTCGTATGACCAATACCTATATGACAGAAGGCAATCACGAGTTCGACGAGATGATCGAGTCGGTGGAATTTGGTTTATACGCCCCTCACTTCAGTGGTGGACAAGTAGATATTACCTCAGGCAAATTTGTATTCTCTACGTCCGAAGCCTATTTAATCGAAAAAGGCAAAATCACCAAACCAGTCACAGGTGCAACCTTAATCGGCAGTGGTATCGAAGCAATGCAACAGGTGTCAATGGTTGGTAAAAAAATGGAACTGGATTTAGGTATCGGCACTTGCGGTAAAGAAGGGCAATCTGTACCTGTTGGCGTTGGGCAACCTACGGTGAAGTTGGATAAGATTACTGTGGGGGGAAGGGGGTAGATGTGCTTTATTTTTGCTTACTAGTTGAAATTATCACAGATTGAATTTATGGTATTTTTTTAGAATGATTCTAAAAATAGATGACAAGGTTATAGTGCAAAGTAATAACGTACTTGAAAATCCTTGTAACACTCAAAAAATAATAAGATTCACAAGAAATTTGTGAAAAGATCGTGGCAACACCAGCAGAAAATGTTAGAATTGCGCGATTTATAATTGAATATTCACTTTTGTAATAAATTTTAGGTTGTATATGGCTAAAGAAATTCAAAACATAACCCTGGATAAAGTAGAAAAGGGTGTCAAAAGTAAAGGTATAAATAATGTATTATGGGTATTTTCAATTTCATTATTAACAATAGCAGCTATTGGAAATACCTATTTTGCAGAATACTTTTCATTAATTGTTCGTATATTGCTGTTAGTTGTGCTATGTGTTGCTGCATTGGGTATTGCTGCAATGACTAACCAAGGTCAGCAATCAATTGATTTTATCAAAGATTCGCGCCAAGAATTACGTAAAATTATTTGGCCAAATCGCCAAGAAACGACGCAAACAACTTTAATGGTTGTCGCAATGTGCGTTGTAGTGGCATTAGCATTATGGGGTATCGACTCTATTATTGTGTTAATTATTGATTTCCTAACAAATTTGAGATTCTAATATGAGCGAGATTGAAATAGTCGAACAAGAAAAAGATACAAGCAAAATGCGTTGGTTTGTATTACAAGCATTTTCGGGCTTTGAAGCCCGTGTTGCAATGACTCTTCGTGAGTATATTAAATTGCATAATATGCAAGACCAATTTGGTGAGGTGCTCGTTCCCACAGAAGAGGTGGTTGAGAATGTTGGTGGACGCCGTCGTAAAACAGAACGCAAATTTTTCCCAGGTTATGTGTTAGTTCAAATGGAAATGAATGATGATACGTGGCATCTGGTAAAAAGCGTGCCGCGTGTAATGGGCTTTATCGGAGGTACTGCGGATAAGCCTGCACCAATTTCTCAGCGTGAAGCAGAGCGTATCCTTAACCGTGTTCAAGAAACGGCGGATAAACCACGTCACAGAACAGAGTTCCACCCAGGTGAAGAAGTTCGTGTTAAAGAAGGTCCTTTTTCAGATTTTACAGGCACTGTGGAAGAGGTGGATTATGAAAAAGGTCGTGTCAAAGTGTCCGTTTCCATTTTTGGTCGAGCAACGCCTGTTGAACTTGAATTTAATCAGGTAGAGAAGCAAAATACTTAATAAATATTATTGCAATAAGTAAAGGAAGCCTATCGATTTTTGAGCCTCTCCCACAATTTGTGTAAATACCTGTTTCTGAGATAATACATTCAGACACAGGTATTTTATTATGAACGAAAAACAACTTCACGCCTTGGCAGCGGAATTTGCCAAAAACCTAAAAACACCAGAAGACCTCAATCAATTTTCACGGATGCTCAAGAAAATCACCGTCGAGGCTGCGTTAAATGGTGAACTGACCGACCATCTTGGTTATGAAAAACATCAGCCTAGAAAAGGTAAAAATGCACATAACGGTTACACATCTAAGACCGTCATTTGTGATGAAGGTGAGATAGAAATTGAGACGCCTCATGACCG
>NZ_MUXW01000058.1 GCF_002015085.1 Glaesserella parasuis | reverse complement strand
AATGAGAGGAATCGCAAGAGACGAAAGTCAGAAAGCGATCACCAATAATTTTGCTCGTGCGGGTGGTCAATTTAGACGATAGGAGTATGTAATGCCAAAATCCCTACCTCAAAAAATGGCAAACGAACTGCCAAAACTGGAACAAAATGCCTTGATTGAACTGTGGGAAATTGATTTAAGGCATATCAGCAGTAACAGCGACCCAGCACAAAAAGGGGAGTTATTACGCTTTCACAATGGCTTAAATCAAGGTCAGCAGAATGTTTGGTGGCAAGGTAACGAATACCAAGCCTATCCAATTAATGCGGACGGTTTTGAAATTAGCGGTCAAGGGCCGAGTAACCGACCGACTTTAACAATCTCAAACCTGTACGGCATTGTCACCGCTTTAGCCGCAGATTTCGGACAAGGAATTGGGGCAAAGGTGACACGTCGTTTAGTCTATGCACAATTCCTTGACGCTCGTAATTTTCCAAATGGACGAAATCCACAAGCCGATCCGACATAGGAAAGTGTGAGTTTATTCATCATTGAGCAGTTAAAAAGCCTAAATGATGAAGTAGCGACATTTGAGCTGGCTTTACCCGCAGAAACAGATAATGCTCGCATACCGTTGTTGATGATTACATCAGATACCTGTATTTGGCAATATCGCTCTGCGGAGTGTGGCTACACAGGCGGGCCTGTTGCCGATGAAAAAGATAACCCGACAACCGATCCGAAAAAAGATGCTTGTTCTCACTGTTTGCGTGGTTGCAAGCTGAGATTCGGGGCTAATGCCATTTTACCGTTTGGGGGCTTTCCAAGTACGACGCAGTATGGTAATTAGACAACACGTAATTCAAACTGTTTGTCGAGTGCATTAATCGCTCTTGCAATAGTATCGATTTTTGTACTATGCCCAAGATTAGTAATACGCTGTACTTCTTGCGGTTTTACGGCAATTCGTTTTGCTAATTCCACATTGGAGATATTCTGATCGACCATCTCATTTAGCAATAGCACTTTGGCGAAAATACTTGTCGGTAATTCGATCAGCACTTCGCCTTCTTGTGGTGGGCTTGGTAACGGTACTTTGCGATGATCTTCGAAATAAAAATCCATACTGGTAAGCAATGCATCTTTTGCCATCTCTAAAGCGTCTTCGTAGTTATCACCGCAAGTCAACGCTTCAGGAATATCACGGAATGAAACATTATAACTACCATCTTCAAATTCGAATCGTGCTGGATACAGCATAAATATTACTCCTTGCTAAAAAAGCCCCCTGTTACAGGGGCTTTGATTAGTTTAAACCTAATTGCTTTTTAATCGCTCTCATTGTGCCGTTTTTGATTTCCTTGCTAGGTTGTCTTGGCATTGTTGATTGATTACCGTTGTAATAAAGTTTGATGTGCTTTGAGCCTTCTTCCTTTACTACCCCTTGAGCAATTAGCCATCTTAAAAATTCACTTTGTTTCATTAATCCTCCGTGTTTTTAAGATGTGGTAATAATAAACAAAAATGTTTATTAAGTCAATATGAAATTAACAAAAATGTTTATTTTTATGGTGAATGATACTTTAAGTAAAGAAATCTTAACTCACGCCAAACGCTCAGAACCGCACGAAAGTTGCGGTTTTGTCGTTTCTAAGGGCGGTGAGTTGCGTTATTTTCCTTGTGAAAATGTGGCTGTCGATCTGATTAATCATTTTGAAATTTCACCTGATGATTGGATTCGGGTGGAAAGCGTAGGCGAGATTGTGGCGGTTGTTCATTCTCACCCTGATTCAGACACAGAAAAGGGATTGCCTTATCTATCAACCGCAGACAGAGAATGCCAAGTGCGGTTAAATCTGCCGTTTTGGTTGGTTTGCGATGGCAATTTGCAAAAATTCCGCCCCATCGCACCGCTTGTCGGTCGTCAGTTTGAGAATAACAAGCAAGATTGTCGCAATATCTTACTTGATGCCTATATGTTGTCGGGATTGGATTTGCCTGACGATGTGGAGTACGAGTTTGAATGGTTTAAATCAGGCAACTTGTATGAAGAAAACTTGCTCCGCTTTGGCTTTGAGCGGTTAGATTTTGAAGAACAGCCCCAGCTTGGCGATATTGTGTTACTGCAAATTGGTAGCGATGTGTCTAATCACGCAGGCATTTACCTTGGTAATCAAATGATGTTACACCACAGCGAGGGGCGATTATCTGCCCGTGTGCCTTTTTACGATTTAGTCACCAACAAATTAGCTGGCTTGGGGCAACGTTTAGGCGATTATGGCATTGATAAATTCCAGTTGTATCAGATTGCTCAATACTGCGATCAACAAGTACCAGACGGCTATGGCGGTGTTGAGCCGAGAATGGTGGCAAATTTATGGCTGACAGAGCAACGTGATGCTTATTCGGTGATTTCGGATATGGCGTCGGTTTTCCGTGCGATTGTGATGTGGAATGGTACGCAATTAACCGCTATTCAAGACAGAAATGCCGATCCTGTCTGCTCATTTACTCAGGCGAACGTTATTGACGGTAAATTTAATCGCCAGTATGTACCGCTTAAATCCATTTTTACCGCCGTTGAAGTGGAATATGCCGACGAACGCAATAACTATCAAAAAGCGATTGAGTATGTGGCAGATGATGCAATGATTAAGCGTTATGGCTATAACGTGAAGAAAATCGTTGCGTTTGCCTGTACTTCTCGTGAGCAAGCTCGCCGTTATGGTAAATGGGTGCTTGAAACGTCTCGCTTAGAGCAATGCACGATCAGCTTTAGTGTAGGGCGTGAAGGGTTACAAGTACGGGCAAAACCCTCTATATTCTTGATGAGCCAACGACAGGATTACACTTCGCCGACATTAAACAATTATTGACCGTAT
>NZ_MUXW01000057.1 GCF_002015085.1 Glaesserella parasuis | reverse complement strand
AAGAAGAAACGCCAGATGGCACTCATATCACAGTGGAATTGTTAAAAACAATGAGAGGAATCGCAAGAGAAGAAAGTCAGAATGCGATCACCAATAATTTCGCTCGTGCGGGTGGTCAATTTAGACGATAGGAGTATGTAATGCCAAAAGCCCTACCCCAAAAAATGGCAAACGAACTGCCAAAACTGGAACAAAATGCCTTGATTGAACTGTGGGAAATTGATTTAAGGCATATCAGCAGTAATAGCGACCAAACACAAAAAGGGGAGTTATTACGCTTTCACAATGGCTTAAATCAAGGTCAGCAGAATGTTTGGTGGCAAGGTAACGAATACCAAGCCTATCCAATTAATGCGGACGGTTTTGAAATTAGCGGTCAAGGTCCGAGTAACCGACCGACTTTAACAATCTCAAACCTGTACGGCATTGTCACCGCTTTAGCCGCAGATTTCGGACAAGGAATTGGGGCAAAGGTGACACGTCGTTTAGTCTATGCTCAATTCCTTGATGCTCGCAATTTCCCTAACGGACAAAATCCACAAGCCGATCCGACACAGGAAAGTGTGAGTTTATTCATCATTGAGCAGTTAAAAAGCCTAAATGATGAAGTAGCGACATTTGAGCTGGCTTTACCCGCAGAAACAGATAATGCTCGCATACCGTTGTTGATGATTACATCAGATACCTGTATTTGGCAATATCGCTCTGCGGAGTGTGGCTACACAGGCGGACCTGTTGCCGATGAAAAGGATAACCCGACAACCGATCCGAAAAAAGACGCTTGTTCCCACTGTTTGCGTGGTTGCAAGCTGAGATTCGGGGCTAACGCCATTTTACCGTTTGGGGGCTTTCCAAGTAC
>NZ_MUXW01000056.1 GCF_002015085.1 Glaesserella parasuis | reverse complement strand
TGTGGGGTACTGACTATTTTTGCATAGAAAGAAAGAAAAAAATTTGGGTTGAAAAAATGCGGTGGGGCTTTGTGTGATGGGGCTTACCGCATTTTTTGTTGGGGAGAGTTATGCAAAAAGTAAAATGGGCAAAAATGGTTGAAAATGGGCAGTTTTTGCAATATTTTTTGCATAGGTTTGAGCAGGTTTGATCGGTTTTTAAAATGGGTTTAAGAAATTTTAAAACCCATTTTAAATTTTTAAATTAGGCTGTGTCCGATATGAACCACTTGCCCGATGATTTGTAGGTTCTGGGCTTCATCTGCTGATATTCTGATTGGGCGGTATTCTTCTTTGTTGTCGCTGATTAGTTCTACACCGTCCCATTCTATTTTTACACGTTTAACCCATACGCTGTCGCCGTTCTGGACTAAATAAATACGGTTACCTTTTACTTCTTTTTTACTTAAATCTACAAGCATTTGGTCGCCGTTTTCTATGGTTGGGCTCATAGAGTTGCCATTTGCCCAAAATACTGCGCAATGGTGGGCTTTTACGCCTAAACGTGCCAAGAGTTCATCTGAATAAGGTTCTTCCCCATCAGGCTCGGTTGTGCCTTCGTTAAAACTGCCAAAGCCTGCTGATACATTAATGCCTTCATAGCTGATAATCATTGAAATGTTATCTTTTAGCTTTTCCTGTATGGTGTTACTTGCAGGTGTTTCTTCACTTGTGTCATCTCTCTGCCCTTGCCCTGTGGCAAGCCACAAAAGATTTACATTCGATACTTCAGCTATTTTCACTAAATTTGAGCGAGAAGGATCCGCTTCACCTTTTACCCAACGAGCTAATGATGCCTGAGCAACTCCAACAGCTCTAGAAAATTCACTGTAATTACTCTTAAAACATTTTTCAGCAATCATTTTCATTCTTTCTGAAAACTTTTCATCGTAAATGTTTGGTTTACTCATCTTTTACGTTTCCGGTATTTAAGTTTTACTCGTAAAACATATAGCTAAACCATTGATTTATAAATAAAATATGAATAAAGCAAAAATATTTTTAAAAATATTATGTTTTACGGTTGATTTATCTAAAGTTTTACGGTTAAATACACACATCAGATAGATAAAAAGGAGTGTATCAAATGAGTGTATTTAGCGACGTTAAAAAAACCGCTCAGAGTGATTGGCATCGAGCCGATATTCTGGCGGGACTTCGCAAAAACGGTTGGACACTTCGTTCTTTAGCAACAGAAGGGAACGTGAGTTACAACACCCTTAAATCTGCACTAGATAAGCCTTATCCCAAAATGGAACGCCTAATCGCAAATGCGATTGGTGTTGCCCCTGAAGTGATATGGGCTGGTCGCAATGCAGAACGCATAGAACGTAATAAACGACCGATTTTAACTAATAAGTTTTAATCATAAATGATCTTTAACGTAAAAGATAGATTAAAGGAACGTTTATGAGTGAATTAAGTTTAAAAACGCACTATTCAGTCGCAGAGCTATTAAGTTTTAAGTTATCTAGTCTGCCAAGTGCTCATAAAAACGTTTTAGAAAAAGCTAAAAGGGAAAACTGGATAGCACAAAAACGTAAAAGTAAAGGTGGTGGCTTAGAGTACGAGCTCATTTCAATGCCCGAAGCCGTCCAAACCGAAATCCGCTCACGTTTTGCGGTGGCGGTGGTGGAAAGTAAGCCGAAAAAATTACCTGCGGTGAAAGCCGAGGTGGATTTGGCGAACTTGACAACCAAACAGCGTGAGATTGCTGATGCTCGCATAGGGCTGATCCAGTATGTGTTGGATTTGGAGCAATCAATGAGCCGAATTAAAGCGGTCACTTATGTTTGCGAACTTGCAAAAAGTGGCAGATTGCCTCCGCATCTTGCGGTGTTGGTTGAAACGGCTAACGCTAAAAAATCGAAAAAACGGACAGTAAGCGTTCGTACTTTAAATGGCTGGGTGGTGGATTACTGCAAGGCGACAAGCGTTGAGCAACGGTTAAAACTTTTTGCCCCACTCGTAAGGCAGGAAGTTAAGGCAGAAGAAATTTGGTGGCTTTCTTGGTTGTTGGGGATTTACCGTCAGAAGAATGCGTTAAGCGTGCAAGAAAGTTACCGCTACTTTGAAGCGGAGTGGGTTGAACGGTATGCCGACAATCCGATGATGTTAGAGGCAATGCCTAATATCAGCAAAGTAAGACGAGCAATGGCGAAGTTGCCGATCCATATCTTAGAGAAAGGTCGCTTAAGTGGCTCGAAATATAAGCAGTTATTGCCTTATGTGATGCGTGATTGGTCGCCATTTGTGGCAAATGATATTTGGATTGGTGATGGTCACTCGCTGAAATTAAAAGTTGCCCACCCTGTACACGGCAGACCGTTTACCCCTGAGTTGACAATGATTGTTGATGGGGCAAGTCGAAAAATTGTGGGCTGGTCGCTGTCGTTGAGTGAAAACGCTTTTGCAGTGCTAGATGCGTTACGACACGGTATTGCGACACACGGTGTGCCAGCGATTTATTACTCCGATAACGGTGGCGGTGAGAAAAATAAAATACTTGATGCAGAAGTCACAGGGATTTTACCACGTTTCTCTATCCACCACGCAACAGGGATTGCAGGTAATCCGCAGGGGCGTGGGATTATTGAGCGGTTAAATAAGACGGTGGGTTTACGAATTGCAGAGCGATTTGAAACTTACTACGGCAAAAATGCCGATCCTGAAGCCACTCGTAAGATGTTGGCTAGACAGTTGGCGTATGCGAATGCAAAAAATGGCAAGGAACTGACCGCTTTGCAGAAGAAAGCTCGCAGAGAGTTGCCAAGCTGGGAAGAGTTGAAGGCAGTTATTCAAGAAGTGATTGATTGGTACAACAATGAGCACGTTCACAGTGAAATTCATTGTACGCCAGCGGTGAAGTACAAACGAGTGACCGACACTGAAAAAGTGGTGTGGTTGAGCGATGTGGAATTAAGGGATATTCAACGTCCTGAATTTATCCGCACAACAAATAGAGGCTTGATTGAGTGGAACAATCATAAGTATTTCAGCTTGAATTTGTTGGATTACCAAGGGGAAGAAGTTGTTATCGGGGTGGATATTCACGATCCGATGTGGGTACAGGTGCGAACCAAAGACGGACGGTTTATCTGCAATGCCGAGTTTGAAGGACATAAACAAGATGCGTTTCCGCAGTCCTTTGTTGAGCAGAAACGTGAGGAGCGAGCAAAAGGCAGACTTAAACGGAAAGAGCAACAAGTGGCAGAAATTATGGCAGAGCGTAATCCTGTTATTACGATTGAACACCAGCAAAGCGAGTTAATAACCACAAGTTATCAACCAAAACGAGAAAAAGTGTCTGTTCGTCCTATTTTTACCAGTGTGGTAGAGAGGGAGGAGTGGGAGAAGAAACAAGCATTAATTGAAGCCGTAGGCTAAGGGGAAATAATGAAGAAAAGTGAATTATTAAAACAGTTTCAACGTGAAGAACAGTTAAACGTTGAGCGTAAAAAGGTGCGTGAGGCAAGACGTGCGGAGTTAAATGCACCTTTAAATAATAAGGCGACCTGTTTAGTTGAGTTTAATGGAGTGACTTTTGAGCTTTTTCTTGAAGTTCGCAAACTTGCTCCATTAAAGGCAAATACAGATCGTCCGCTACTTGAGAAAGTGTATCAAGCGTTTGCGAATCCACACCTTCCGCCTCAAGTAGATCCAGTTGCATATCAACAACATTTGAAAAATCACTTAGGGCTTGCTCTGCAATCTCTGGTGATAGGGTTGCTAATTGGCGAAATAGAGAGTGAACAAGCTCAGACTGAATACCTTGTATCCCAGTTAGCAAAACGAGGAGTGAATGTAGCTCTGATTTAGTGAGTTTATTAAGGTCAGGTGGAGTTTTAAGCATAACGAAGCCTGTTGATGAAAAAAGAGACTTTGATTATAGGAAATAAGCGATGAAAAACCAACTATTAAAAGATTATATGGAACGCACCAAAATTGGGCAAAAAGAGGTTGCAAATAAATTAGGCGTGTCGATTGCTACGGTGAGTTTGTATTTGAGGGGTGAGTATGATGGCAATGTTGAAGAGTTGAATATTAAGGTGGAGCAGTTTTTGGCTCGCCAAAAAGATAAGGTGCTTGAGTATAAGGTGAGTGCAGAGTTTGTGCCGACTTTTACTGCTCGTCAGATTATGGCAACTATTCAAGAGGCACACATTGAGGGTGATATGTGTGCGGTGTATGGTGCGTCAGGTTTGGGTAAAACGCAAGCGGTGTTGCAGTATGCGAAAGAGAATACAGGGGTAATTTTAATTGAGACCAATATGAGCTACACCGCAAAAGTGCTGTTGCAGAAAATCAGTGAAAAACTGAATTTAAACAACCGAGGTACGCTTGATCAGTTGTTTGATGGGATTGTGGCAAGGTTAAAGGGGAGTGAACGGGTCATTATCATTGATGAGGCGGAGAATTTACCTACTCGCTCGTTGGAGTTTATTCGCCGTATCCACGATGCAACTAAAGTGGGTGTTGCGTTGGTAGGGACTGAGCGTTTGTTAATTAACTTAAAAGGCAGGCATAACGATTTAGCTCAAGTGTATAACCGCATTTGGCGAACGAGTTCCCTTGGTAATGCGTTACCTGAAAAGGATTTGCATTTATTGACAGAAAGAGCATTGAACACAGGGGAATATAACGAGTTATTTTTTAAACATAGTCAAGGTAATGCGAGACGTTTGAACAAGTTGATTCGTGGTGTGGTGCGGTTAAGTCATATCAATGAATGTCAAATTGATGAACGGTTGATTAAAGAGTATACCAAGATGTTGATTGGTTAGGTGGCAAATGAGATACCGTCAGATCTATGCGGCGTATCGTGGCGAAGAGAATGTGGCTGACGGTACAGCCGAAGAGTTAGCAATCAAGTTAGGGGTGACAGCAAAAACGGTGCGGAAATGGTCAACGCCGAGCTATCACCGCAGGAATAGAGGGCAACGGGTGGTCGTTGTGAAGTTGGGAAAAGAAAAGGTGGTGTGAGATGGGGCGCACAATTAATAGAGCAAATCAGATGGCGGTGAAGTATTTACGCCAAACACAAAAGGCGATTGGGCATATCAATGCGTTAGGTTTTACGGTGTTGATGATTGATTTTACGAAGATTAAACCACGAATCAAAGTGGATATTGCAGGTAATGAGGGGGTGGCAAGAGCGTTAATTGAGTCAAGAAAAGCACACTGGTATGCCCAAGGGCATAGCGAAGATTTAGGTATATGGAAAGGTTACTACACGATGATTGAAGGAATTAGAGTGTGGTGGGAAGCGAAAGTTTAGGAGTTAAAAAATGGCAAAACAACCCACAAAAACCCGAGTAAAACAACCAGCAAAACTGCGTTTTACCACGGAAGAGCAAGTGCAAAGTGCGATTAAGGAAATCGGCGATTTAAGTCGTGAACATACCCGTTTAACGACGGAGATGAACGACATTATCGCAGAAACCAGTGAGCGTTACGCCCCCGAGTTGAAACGTTTACAGGCAGAGATTGAGCCGTTACAGCAAGCGGTGCAGGAATACTGCGAAGCACACCGTGATGAATTGACGGAAAACGGCAAGAGTAAAACCGCTAACTTTGTGACAGGCGAAGTGCAATGGCGACAACGTCCGTCTTCTGTGGCAATTCGTGGGGCGGATGCGGTGCTTGATTTTATGCAACGTATGGGCTTTGACCGCTTTATTCGCACTAAAAACGAAATCAACAAAGAAGCCCTACTTCTTGAGCCTGAAGTGGCAAAAGGGATTGCTGGCGTGACGATTAAGCAAGGGGTGGAAGATTTTGTGATTAAGCCGTTTGAGCAAGGGGGGAAGTGATGGACATTCTGTTTTATGTTGTTGCAGGTTTTTTTCTTGTCCCATTAGCGTTAGGTCTCTCTTTTATTGTGCTTTTTCTATTTCTTATAGCAATGGGCAGAGTTATTGACTTAATAAGTTAAAGCTCATTTAAACGCTCTTTAAATCCCCTCTCCCTCCGAAAATCCTTGCGGATTTTCTCCACCCTCTCCCGCAAGTGGGCGAGGGGAATAATAAGAAGGGCGTTAATAATGTGTTTTAACCATAAGGGGAAAGATATGAAAAAGAAACCAGATGCACTCAAACGTGAGCGGTTTAAGTATTTTAGTGAGCTTGCTTCAACACTTGAGCGTGAAGGCAAGTATTTACAGGCAGGCGATGCGTGGGATAAGGCGTTAAACTTTGCGACGAATCCACTTAATCAAAAGTGGTGCGAAAGCCGTTACGAGTTCTGTGAGAAAAGAGCTTAAGGGGTAAATGATGACCGATAGTGAAAAATGGCAAATAAAAGACCGCTTGTATGACCTGATTGAAAAGCTACAAGGGGCGATGGAATTAGTCGAAATGGACGATTTGGCACTGGCTGGCGTGGTTTTGATGGACGTGGCTGGGCAGATTCAGCGGGTGAAGCTTAAATTATCAACTAACCAAGAGGAAAACTAAGATGAAAAACAGTGATTTTATTCAAATGACACAATGCAACATTCATAGCATTAAGTTCCCTGTGGACAATGTGAAAGAAGTGTTAGAAGAGGCTACTTTTGAGCCTGCGGACAGTTATACCACCATTGAGTTAGTCAAAAATCCGATGACAAATACGAAAGTGTTAGAACTGGATAATGGGTTGTTCTTTACTTTGCGGACAACCTTTAAAAAAGTGACTAAAGAGTTACTTTCAGCCAAAATTTATGAGCTGAAAAAATCAGAATCACTTCGAGATGAAAGAATGCCGAAGATTGTGCCGAATACTGATAAAGAGTGGCGACAAACTGCCGAAGCTCATTTACTGCAAGTTGTGCCATTTTCGAGTGAATTAGTCAATGTGTTTTACAGTCCAGAAAAAGAGCTACTTTTTACAAATAACCGCTCTAAGCATAGCCGTTTAGCGTTGAACCACTTGATTAAATTATTTGAACTTGCAGGTTTTAAAAGCATTGTTGTGTCGGAAGAAAAGTTGGGTTTAAACACTAAATTGACTAAATTTTTGGAAAAAGGTGAACCGCTTTTTAAATATCTACATTTCCAACACGAAGCGACTTTGCGTAAGTTGGCAAACGACAATGAAGAGTTTTTGACTTGTCGCCATTTGGATACGTTAGACGGCAAGGAAAAAGCGTTAGGGGCGTTACAAAATGGTTTTCGTGTGCAATCTATGGCGATGCGTTATGAAAGCGAAGAGGCGTTTATTGTAAATTTTAAGTTGGATGAACATTTAAAAATCCGCTCGATGCGTTTTACCGAATATGCCGATATTGCTCGTCAGTTAAACGGTACAAGAGAAGCACATAAGCACGCTATTTTAACGGAATACCTTGAAGGTCAGCTTAATGCCTTACTCAAAATTGCAAGTGCTACAGCGCTAGAGTTTACAGGGGAAACGAAGTTAGAGAGTTTTGTTTAAGTGGTGGGGAAATAAAATGAACAAAATGCAACAACAAATAATTGAATGGCTGGCTGATGGTGAAACAGGGTTAAGTAGTAAAACAATGGCGTTTGTAGTCGGCTTTGATGTGGTACCAAAACGAGCATGTTATCCACAAGATCCTGCAGATTTAAGGCGTTGTATGCAATTACTAACTGTCGCACCAACAATGCGAAATCATTTGAGTAAGTTAACGTCTATCTGTCCTGTTTGGGCGGAAATTATCAAAAATTGGGCAGAATTGGAAGCAACTTATAATCAAGAAATTACAAAGGATCTAATGCCAAAGACTTATTCCTTACTGCAGAAATATGCAGAGCAAGACAAAAAACGTGTTGTTATAGGAAATGGTGTTTCAATTAGATTGAGCTAATTCAAAAACAAGGAGGAAACTATGTAACCACTAAAAAATACTCACACCGCCCCACACTATTCTTATCGGCAGGGCCTAATGAAATTGTGAAATGCACTTGGGGCGGTGGTTGAGAGAATAGAGATAAACGACAGCGTTTATCTCTGTTTTCTTAGGGAGGTGCAAAATGAAATTGTGTCGTTGCCCGATTTGTCACTCAGATTTAACGCTGGAAGCGTTGGTTGAAGATGATGCTGGGCGAGAGTTACTTAAAACGATCACCGAAATGACTGCTGGTTGTGGTCGTCCTGCGGTGGCATATTTGGGGCTGTTTAAACCCCCAAAAAGCAGTTTAAGCAATGGGCGTGCGTTGCGGATTTTGCAAAGTTTGCTGGAGCTTTATCCTTGCTCTAATGTCTTGGCAAAAGCGTTGGCTGATACGGTTGAGCAGGTGCGACGTCATCGTCGGGAGAATGGCAAATTTGAGCCGTTGAACAGTCATAATTACTTAAAGAAAGTCTATGAAAGCGTGAAGCCTCAGTTTGCGGTGGTTAGAACGGAAGAAAATAATCAGGTGCTTTCGGGTGAAGAAGCACAGGAAAGAGCAAAAAGCGACAATCGGACAGCGAATATTCAGTACATTGATCGCTTGGTTCGGTTAAGGGGCGAAGGTGAATGTGTGAATTTACACGGCTTTGCGGATTGGAAACAGTGGCAACAGGAGAAAGAGAATGTACGCACAAACTCGTAAACAGATGATACAGAAAATCCATATTGGAAAGAGCGAGCTGAAGATGAGTGATGAAGCCTATAAGCTCTTTTTAATGGAGTTGGTAGATAAACCTAGTTGTTCGATGATGACTGACCCTGAGTTGATGATAGTGTTGCAAGGTATGCGTGCCAAAGGGTTTAAGGTGAAATCGAAACAATATGGTAAACGCCCGACAGCCAGTAATGCAGATGAGGTGCGTCAAAGTTATATTAGAAAGATTGAAGCCTTTATTGCTAGTAGTGGTAAGTCTTGGCATTATGTTCACGCTATCTGCAAGCGGTCGTTTGGTATTGAGCGTTTGCAATGGTGTACGACAGACCAGATTTTTAAAATTGTGCAGATGTTAGCGGTGAATGCCCATCGAAATGGGCGAAGAACCTGATATTTACAAAATTTTTTGCATAGCCCCGATCATTCGGGGCTTTTTTGTGGTAGATTGAAAGTGTCATTTAATTTATTTAGGGTAATTGTAAGAGGTTTATATGCGAAAAAATCTATTTGTAACTCTACTTATTCTTCTTTCTTTAACTGCCAAGGCAGAAATTTCCCTTAATCAACAGGAGCAGTTAGCAGAGAAGATTGCTGTAGCGAGTTTTGGTGAAGGTAATTATGCTAATACTATTACCAAAATAAGAATAATGAGATCTTTAGATAATGTAAAAGGTATTTGTGGTGAGGACTCTATCACGGAGGTTGCAAAACTTTCTGTTGCTGTTCAGACATCTTTGGCAAAAGACGATTTTTTTGTAACTCCCCTTGAGGTTATTGAGGCTATAGGAACATTAAAAAGGCAAGCTCCTGATGACATTGACTGCATGACTGTTGCAACAAACTACGCATCTACTGTTGTTGTTGCTCCCACGCCAGCAGAAGCATTAGCTTCGGTTAATTCACTTTATAAAATTTTAAAACAAAAAACTAAATAATCTCAAGCTACCTAACCAGCGATCTTTTTATCCCCCGCACGCAAGCGTACGGGGTTACGCATAATTGAGCCACGCTGTGGCTCTTTTGGTTGGAAATTTACAAAATTTTTTGCATAGCCCTGATCATTCGGGGCTTTTTTGTGGTAGATTTTTCAGTAAAAACAATCTTTAAGGAGTTTAAAAATGAAGAAACTACTATTCCTTCTTGGGCTTTTGACCTTTAATGCAAATGCTACCGAAGTTAAAATCTTTAAAGAATACTCTTATGATATGCACAAACTAGACTTCCAAAAAAAATTTTGGAACTTTGGAGAATGTCAATTTAGTATGGGTGAAAACAAACTTTGTGCAGAAAGAGGTTTTGAAAATTTGTATGGAATACCCTTTAATATCACAGTTTATTTTGATAACGACCGAACAAAAACGATCTTGTTAAAAACTCCAGACCCCATCGACAAGAAAACATATCTTGAGTTATTTCGCGGAATGATTAAATCAGGATTTGAGCTATATGAAATTAAAGATCAGGATAGTGCTTTAAACTTGTATGAAGAGATTTTTAATGGTCGGTTAAAAGATTTTGGTCCATCTGCAGATGCTAAACTAGATAAATTAGAAGCTGAAGAAAAAGAAAACAACTCAGCAATACTTTATTATATGGAACACAACAAAGCTCAACAGACATTAAAAAGCTCTAAGGGGCTATCATCTTTTTCATCTTTCTTATCTAAGCTACCTAAAGATACTCGTTTTGTTGAAATGAAAGTTAATAATTATAAAGGGATTTATTCTCTGGAATTACATTTCACTATTCCTAATATGCCTATTACCACTATAGATGATCGACCCGCTGAAAAATTTTAGTATTGATAATCGAGCCACGCTGTGGCTCTTTTTGTTTTTACAAGCGGTCTTTTTTTATAAATTTTTTTGCAAAAATGTTCACACTTTTGAAAAACGTGCCTGACAATACTCCATTAATCAGTCTGAAATGGAGGGGTTATGTGTGAGTTTGAAAATGTAGAAGAGTATTTGCCTGATAGTGTCAGAGAGATTGTGGCGGTGATTGGATTGCCTGCAACGGAGAAATTTGTTAAAGCCTTTGGGGGCTTTTCGTTTCAGTTCTCAAAGTCTGCTAAGTATTTTGATAAATTGCGTGAGGTGTTGGGGCAAGAAGATGCAGTAAAACTGCAAAGTTATATGCAAGTGGGTGAAGTTTATATTCCTCGCTGTGAAACGGCATTGCGGATTTTGCGAAATCAACAGCTTTATGCAGATTTTTGCCATTTAACCGAAACGGACAAGTTAAGTGGGAGAATGGCGATAATGCGACTTTGTCAGAAATATCAAATTTGTGATCGCACTGCGTGGGAGGTTGTACGATATTATCAACGTTATAAATCTGTATCTCAGTCAGTCTTGTTTTAGTGTGGAAAGTCTTCCCATACTCTCCACGCTCCTAATTCTTTAAAGTCTCTTTAAGTATCACTTAAAGAGGCTTTTTTTATGACCTTTCCTATTAGAAAAATCGTAATTCATTGTTCTGCCACTCGCAACGGCAAAAGTTTAAAGCAAGCAGGCAAATCATCAGCAGAGGTGATTGATGGCTGGCATAAGCAACGTGGCTTTAAGCGATTGGCAGGGGCGGTGAAAACCTTTAATGCTCACCTTGAACACCTTGGTTATCACTTTGTGATTGATGTGGACGGAACTGTTGAAACGGGTCGTCAGGTTGGTGAAATGGGGGCGCACGTCAAGGGGCACAATCTCCACTCTATCGGGATTTGTGTGGTGGGCGGTATTACGGCTAATGGTAAAAATCACGCTGAATTTACTGAAGCACAATGGCTCGCCTTGCACCGTTTACTGCGTGAGCTTGAAGCGAAATACCCGAATGCGAAGATTTATGGGCATCGGGATTTAAGTCCTGATCGTAATGGTGATGGCACTATTGCCCCGAATGAGTGGGTGAAAGATTGCCCCTGCTTTGATGTGTGGGAATGGTTAGATAGTGAAGAAATTGTGAATGTGGGGCATTTATATGCGTAAGTCTCTTATAGCTCTGACAGTTGGAGTGATGGTTGTTAGTCAGTCACCTAAAAATATTTATTTAGATTTGAAGTATAGCAAGCCTTTGCCAAAACCAAAGGTTAAGAAGGATTTTATATATCATCAAAAGGGGAAAAGATGAAATTTAAAGAATTAATTACCAACGATAACGGACGCTTATCAACGACGGCGTTTATTCAGTTTTTCGGGGCGTTGCTAATGGCTGGGATTTTGGCTTATTCGGTGTATTTAGACCGTGCCAATGTTGCGGAGTTGTTTACGGTTTTTGCTTTATTTTGCGGTGGTGGCGTGGCGACAAAAGGCTTTGCTAATGCAATAGGCGGTAAACGCCAAGGAGAAAGCGAATGATGACTGTAAAAATAGTTACTCTTGTTTTATTTATTGCGTCCTGTGCTTTGTTTTGGCTTTGGTTAAAAGTTGAAAAGGCTGAAGAGCGTAATCGGAAGTTACAAGCAGAAAATCAACAACAAGCGAGCAAAATTCAGGCTCAAAAAACGGAGATCAAAAATGCACAAATTAAGCAGAAAAATCACGATGATGTTAAGCGTAGCAATGCTTCCGCTGTTGATCAGCAGTTGCACGCCCACGGTTACTTCCGTGACGACGACAGGTTGCACGGCATTCGGGCTGATTTACCCAAGTCGTCAGGATACGACGGAGACGAAG
The DNA here is from genome assembly GCF_002015085.1 of Glaesserella parasuis. GTDB lineage: Bacteria > Pseudomonadota > Gammaproteobacteria > Enterobacterales > Pasteurellaceae > Glaesserella > Glaesserella parasuis. Next base: position 23,248 of record NZ_MUXW01000056.1, on the reverse strand, counting down.
CGTCAAGTGCTGGCACACAATCTGACCTATGAGGAGATTTGTCATGGTAAGACTATTCAAAAAGCTCCGTAGCTGGTGGCGTGAGCGTGTTTTTAGAAAACAGAAGCCAGCTGTGGCAACTCGTCGTGATTTGTTAAAAATGGCAGTAAAACAAGGTAATCAATCCCCTGTCGGTCGAGCAAAACGGGGGCGTTATGATTGATGAGAAGCTGTTTCAGATGTTGGTCTCTTTTGTGGTTGCTCCCCTTGTTGCTTTTAGTGCCAAGGTGATTTTTGACCGCATTAACCGCAATGAGCAAAGCGTTAAAGAGTTGAAGCAAGAAATTGAGCAGAAATATCAATCAAAGGAGCTGGCTCAAGAAGTCAATAAGGGCTTAAAAGAGAAGCTAGATGATATTTTGGAAGGGCTAAAAGAAGTTAATCAAAAATTAGATAAAAAGGCAGACAAGCAATGAGTCGCAGAAAGCAAAAACAGACAGATTCGGAAAAATTAGACCTAATTTTAGAGGCGGTTACGTCTGCAAATGAGAAGATTGATTCGCAAAATGAGCGAATTGATGCCTTGCAGAAAGAAGTCCACGCTACAAAAAAATTAGTTGATGATATGGCTCGTAAAAATCGCCGTGATGCAGTGATTGCTGGCGGTGTGGGTGGTGGATTAGTGGCTATTGGTTTTGAGTTAATTCGTTTAAAACTGGGGGGCTAAATGGCTCACGATCCGAAAGTGAAGGCCTATGTTCGTCGCTATTATGTTTTTGAGCGTTTTACTCTTGAACAATCGGCACAAAAAGCGGGCGTGTCCTTTAATACGGCTCGCCGTTGGAAAGCGGAAGCAGAAAAAGCAGGTGATGACTGGGATAAGGTTCGAGATGCTCAGGTAATGGCTGGCGGAGAGATGGACGAACTCTCTCAAAGTTTGCTAACAGGGTTTATTTTGCAATACCGTGCTACGATGGAAGAGTTAAAAGACAATCCTGAGTTGTCGTCAAAAGAGAAAGTCGCTTTGCTTTCTGTGTTGGCAGACAGCTTTACCAAAATGACCGCTGCAAGTAAACGAATTTTGCCTGATGTGTCAGAGCTTGCGGTTGCAATGAAAACTGTAGAGCTTTTGGGCGAGTTTATTAAAGAAAAACACCCAAACTTATTCGGCGATTTTCTTGATGTGTTGGGTGATTTTGGCGAAGTGGTCGATAAAGCGTTTAGGAAAGGGAAATAATGTCTGCATTATGTTTACTTTGTGCCTGTGTCATTGCTTGCCACGGACAAAACGGTTGGGGATGGTTTTTGTTTGCTGCTCTACTTTTTGGGGGTAAATAATGAGAAGTAAAGAGTTTTTGCAACAACTTTCTGCGTATGCGGAAAGTATGCGAGCGAAAATCGAAGCGGATTTTGACGGGTGGGACGATTCATCGCAGGCGGTGGCTGAACGGCGTAAACAGGTATCCGACCCTGTAAATGGCTTGGCATTTTTTATTAATCATTATTTTCCGCACTATGTTCGCTCCCCGTCTAAATCTCAACTGCACCGTTACCTTTTTGAGCGATTACCGAAAGTGTTTGCGAGTGAGAAATCTTGCCTTGAAGCGATTGCTGCTCCCCGTGGTGAAGCAAAATCAACGATAGTCACTCAGCTCTCTACACTTTGGTGTTTGGTTACGCAGAAAAAACGCTACGCCCTATTAGTAATGGACTCTATCGACCAAGCCTATCCTATGCTAGAAGCGATTAAATCAGAGCTGGAGTTTAATCAACGTTTACGCATCGATTTCCCTGAAATTGCAGGGGCTGGGCGTGTTTGGCAGTCGGGGACAATCATTACTCGGGCAAATCAGAAAGTCCAAGTGGCAGGCTCAGGCAAAAAATTGCGTGGTTTACGCCACGGGGCTTATCGTCCTGATTTGGTGATTTTGGACGATATTGAGAATGACGAACAAGTTCGCAACCCTGAACAGCGTGACAAATTGCATAATTGGCTCAAGAAAACTGTACTACCGTTAGGCTCTGCGGACGGTAAGTTAGATGTAATTTATATAGGTACGATTTTGCATTACGACAGCGTACTTAATCGCACCCTTGCCAGTAAAGCGTGGAATACCGCCCATTTTAAAGCTGTTTTAAAAATGCCTGACAATATGGTGCTTTGGGATAAATGGGAACACTTTTATCTAACCGAAGGAGAAGCGGTCGCAGATGCGTTTTATTTTGCAAATCAAGCGGAAATGGATAAAGGGGCGGTAGTGTCGTGGGAAGCGCGTCCTATTCTGGCGTTAATGAAAATTCGAGCAAGGGACGGACACGCTACTTTTGACTCCGAATATCAAAACGACCCTGTAAGCGGTGACGATGCGATTTTTGCCAACAGCTTGCAATACTGGACGGAGTTGCCTGATGACTTAATTTATTTTGGGGCGCTAGACCCGTCTATGGGTAAAGCAGGGGCAAGCCGTGACCCAAGTGCGATTTTGGTGGGTGGTTATCACCGTGCAAGCGGTAAGTTATATGTAGTGGAAGCGCAGATTAAGAAGCGTTTGCCTGATTTGATTATCGAAGATGTGATTAGGCTACATACACAATACCAGTGCCATAAATGGTTTGTAGAAACGGTGCAGTTTCAGGAGTTTTTGGCAACGGAGCTGGTTAAGCGCTCGGCACAACGTGGCAAGCCTGTGCCAGCAATGGCAGTTAAACCTAACACCGACAAAATGTTGCGGATTGAGAGCTTGCAACCGCATATTGCTAACGGTTTGATTTTAATCCATCGCTCGCAATCGACCCTTGAAAGCCAGCTTAGACATTTTCCGAAAGCAGACCACGATGACGGCCCTGATGCTTTAGAGATGTTGTGGCGTAATGCGATAACGGCTTCAGCTCCGATTGAGTGGGAGTCGATAGAAGATGAAGATTGGGAATATCGGAGTAAATGGCGACATTAATGATGGGTAGGGACACACTGCGTGTGTCCGTGAAAGATTAAGACAGGCGGACACACGCAGTGTGTCCCTACATCGTAGGATAATTTATGAGCAAGAAAAAGAAAAAACAGTATATAAAACCCGATTTAAATGGCGTTAAAAACCCAAATTTACAAACCGATTTAGCCGAAATCACGGCGACAGGGCGGGTGTTATCAGACCACCCAAGCAATTTCATTACCCCTGCGAAGATGAAGCAGATTTTTGATGATGCGGAAAATGGGGATATTACCGCTCAGCACGAGTTATTTATGGATATTGAAGAGCGTGACTCGTCAATTTTTGCGAATATTCAAACTCGTAAGCGTGCGGCGTTGGGGGTAGATTGGTTTATTCAAGCTCCACGCAATGCGACACCTGCGGAAGAAAAACTGCGTGATGAAGTTGATGAGTTGTTTTATCAGATCGGCAATCTTGAAGACTTGATTATTGACTGTATGGACGCTGTCGGTCACGGTTTTTCTGCTTTGGAAATTGAATGGGCATTTAATGGCAAGGTGTGGTATCCGAATGCATTTATACACCGTCCGCAGTCGTGGTTTAAATGGGATAAGTTAGACAATTTACTGCTTAAAACCCCACAAAATCAAACTGGCGAACCATTACGCCCTTATGGGTGGGTGGTTCATACGCACAAATCTCGCTCGACACAGTTGGCACGCAATAATTTGTTCCGCACGTTGGCGTGGTTGTATATGTTTAAGCACTACTCTATCCACGATTTTGCGGAGTTTTTAGAGTTGTATGGAATGCCTATCCGTATTGGTAAATATGGTGCAGGGGCAACCCCAGACGAGAAAAAAACACTCAAGCGTGCATTAGCGGAGATTGGGCATAATGCGGCTGGGATTATGCCTGAATCGATGAGTATTGAGTTGCATAATGCGGCAAATGCTGGGGGTGCCTCGGGCAATAATCCGTTTTTGCAAATGGTGGATTGGTGTGAAAAATCTATCGCTCGTTTGATTTTGGGGCAAACCTTAACCAGTGGGGCGGACGGTAAAAGCTCAACGAATGCCCTTGGTAATGTACACAATGAAGTGCGACGAGATTTGTTAGTTTCAGATGTGAAGCAATTGGGGCAGACATTTACTCAGCAAATTATTTTGCCGTATTTGTTGATTAATTTCCCGAATGTCGATCCTGCTCGTATTCCGACGTTTGAATTTGACACCAAAGAACCTGCAGATTTGGCGTTGTTTGCCGACAGCTTGCCGAAGTTGGTGGATATTGGGCTACAAATCCCTGCAAATTGGGCAAGGGATAAGTTAGGCATTCCCGAAGTTCAAGAAGGTGAGGTGGTGTTGGGGCGTGTAGCACAGCCGACACAAGCGGTCGGATTGTCGGATAGGGTTGTGAAATCCCCTTATTGTCCTTGTGGGTGTGGGGGGCGAGTACATTCCTTTTCTGCTCAGTTTAAAACAGGGATTAAAGAGCAAGATACGTTAGATGAAATGGTAGATGAAGCCTTAGCGGAACCTGACTTTAACCGACAATTAGATGCTATGGTGAAGAAAGCAGTTGCGGTGGTGATGGCGTGTAGCTCTTATGATGAAGCAGCGGAAAAATTAGCGGAAGCCTATCCGAATTTAACAAGCAAAGAGCAAGAGCAATATTTGGCAAATGCACTCTTTTTAGCAGATTTATTGGGGGCTGCAAATGCCGAAAGCTAGTTTTCTGCTAGGTCTTGAACCAAAAGAAGCGATTGAGTATTTACACCAAAAGAAGTTATTAGCTTCAAAGGTGTTTAAAAAAGAGTTATATGACAGTGCGTTGGCTCGTGCTACAACAATCAGCAAATTGACGGATTTGGATATTACTCGTGATATTTATGGCTCAATGGAAAAGGCTCGGCGTGAAGGTAAATCATTTAATGAGTGGAAAAAAACGCTTGTTGATGACTTAGAACGGAAAGGCTGGGTTTATGGTCACGATAAAGCGATTAGTCGTGGTATTGATGGTAAGTTATTAGCTGATCCAAAAACGGGGGAGCATTTTGGTACACCCCGTCGTTTAAATACGATTTATCGCACAAATATGCAACAAGCATATTCTGCAGCTCGCTATCAGCGGTATATGGATAATGTGGATAATCGTCCATATTGGCAGTATTCCGCTGTGGGAGATAAACGTACTCGCCCTGCTCATCAAGCATTAAATGGGAAAATTTATCGTTATGACGATCCGTTTTGGGCGACATTTTATCCACCAAATGGTTTTAATTGTCGTTGTACGGTGATTGCGTTAAGTGGGCGTGATTTAAAACGGAAAGGCATTGAACAGGTAGGCTCTAGTGAGGCGTTGTTAGTGAAAGCTAAACGACCGAAAGATAAATTAGGTAATCAAGAGGAAACCATTGGTTTTAAATTGCCTGATGGTACTGTGCGAGTCGCTGATAAGGGTTTTGACTATAACGTAGGACGTTTGAGTTATAAGCCAAATTTGGATTTGTACCCTGAAAAGTTGGCACATCAGTTTGCGAAAGCGGAGATGGTGGGGGGAGAGTTTAAATTATCTTATGAAAAATTAGCTCGCAAGGTGAGTGAAATTAAGGGTGATAAAGGGAAATTAACCGCTGAAGAAATGGTTAGAATGCGAGATCACTTGACGCAAAATTTTAAATTTGCAGCAGGTAGATTAAACCTAGAAACTCAAAAGCAGATTGGCAGTAAAGTGGCTACGGTCTGGCTTTCAGATGATACGCTAATTAAGCAATTTAATAGCCGTGAGGGGCAGGATTTTGGGGTTGATGAATATGCTAAATTGCCTGATTTAATCCATTATCCTCAATATTTATTCAGAGCCAAAGATTTTGCGGATAGATTTACTCTTGTGAGTAATGGAAGTATGTTGGTAATGAAAGTTTTGAGTAATGAGATTTTTATTTTGTCTTATCGCAAGATAAAAGACAAAGAATTGAAAAAGCTATTGGAGAAAGAAAGTGCACTTAGGTAGGGCTCCCCACACCTACACACAGTCCCGAGTCTATTTCACCTCATCGCTTGCGATCTGGGAGATTCATCGCTTTTCTATGTGCACTAGGGGTAATATACCCTTCATTATTCTAAAAATCAATTCAGTGAGTTAAAAATGATTGAGATCCAAACTAACGGTATTGACGAGATTATCAAAACCTTAAAACTATTGGCTTCCAAAACGGAAAATAATGCGAGTTTAATGCGAAATATTGCTGGCACGATGGAGTCTGCGGTATTAACTAACTTTGATGTTGGTGGTCGTCCTCGTTGGTTGGGTATTAAATATCGTGATGGTTCTCCGCTTATTGATACTGAGAACTTGATGAGCAGTATTACCAGTGATTATGACAAAGATGTTGCGATTGTCGGCACAAATGAAGCCTATGCTGCTATTCATCAATTTGGTGGAAAAGCTGGTCGTGGGCGTAAGGTAGATATTCCTGCTCGTCCTTTTTTAATGCTGACACCACAGGACGAGGAAGATATTTTGCAAGATGTTCAGGACTATTGGCAGTCGGTTTTAAAATAATGCCTGAAACGCCTCTAAATCGCCCATAGTGGCGATTTTGTTTTTGTTGGTATGATTTATCGTCCAAAATTTTTTAAAACAATTTAAAACGGTTTTAAAACGTTTTAAAATGGGTTGTATCTCTTTCGCTATACAAGCGGTCACTTTTTTCAAAAAATTTGCAAATTCCCTTTAGTGTGGAAGTTGTTCCTCGTTTTTCCTTTTCTCTTATCTCTTATTCTCTAGTCTCATTATTTTGTATGAGGTGCGTTGTGGAACGTAAATTCAAACTTAATCCGATAGCTTGCAGTTTTGAGCTTGCCAAAGAGGTCAATGGGCGTATTCAGCTTTTTCCGTTTGGTTGGTTTCATCCGCAAGATGGACGTGAGGGGGCGTTTTATGTAGGAGATTCTAACGGCTATCAATTAGCAGATGAGATCAATCAGTTAGGCATTGAGCTGATGATTGATTATGAGCATCAAACTCTCTTTATTGCGGAAAACGGCAAAGGCAATCCTGCGGCAGGCTGGATTGTGAGAGCGGAATATATTTCAGGCGAAGGCTTATTTGCTGATGTACGTTGGACATCTAAGGCAGTCGCTGAAATTAAAGATGGGATTTATCGCTATATTTCACCGCTGTTCTTGGCAGATGCGTCGGGTACGGTGATTAAGGTGTTAAATGCCGCTTTAACTAACCGCCCTGCACTACATAATTTGGCGGAAGCGGTCGCAATGTCTGCTCAGTTTTCTCACCTTTTAGAACCTAACGAGGATAACTCCAAAATGAAAGAACTTTTGATTAAGTTGTTTGGCTTGTCGGCTCAAGCAACGGACGATGAAATTACAACTAAGCTGACGGCATTGTCGGCAGCGAAAGGCGATAGCTCAGTGGCATTAAGCGATGTGTATGCCGAACTTGCCAAAGAACAAGGGCAAGTCGTGGCGTTGACTGCGAAGGTAAACAATCCCGATCCTGCAAAATTTGTGGCGTTAAGCGATTTGCAAGCGGTGCAAACTGAGCTTAACCAGATTAAACAGCAAATGAACGATAAAGAACGTGATGCGTTAATTCAATCTGCATTATCTGATGGACGTTTGTTGCCTGCACAGAAAGCGTGGGCGGGAAAATTAGGCAAAGAAAATCTGGTGGCGTTATCAGATTATTTGGCAACGGTGTCGCCTAACCCTGCCCTTGCTGGTACGCAGTCGGGAGGTAAAGATCCGAATGAGCAGACGCAGAAAGTGGCGTTGTCAGCCGCAGAGATGGCAGGGGCAAAAGCGTTAGGTTTAACCCCTGAAGAGTACGTTGAAAAATATAAAAAGGCAGGTGCGTAATGGATAAATTTAAAAAATCAGAATTGTTAAATGCGTTAGATACGGCATTTAAAACAGAGTTTAAAGCAGGTTTAAGTCTAATTAAACCGCAGTGGGAAATGCTTGCAATGCGTATTGCATCATCAACTGCGACTAATACTTATGGTTGGTTAGGTGCATTCCCGAAAATGCGTGAATGGGTGGGTGAGCGTCAAATCCAGAAGATGCAAGCTCAAGGGATGACCATTGAGAACAAATTATTTGAATCGACGGTTGGTATTAAACGCACTGAAATCGAAGATGACCAAGTGGGATTATTTACGCCAGTGGTACAACAAGCAGGACAAAGTGCGGCGGAGTTACCTGATGATTTGGTGTTTGGGTTGCTTAAAAAAGGTAAATCTACCCTTTGTTATGACGGGCAGAACTTTTTTGACACTGACCACCCTGTTTATCCGAATGTGGACGGTACTGGCGTGGCGAAACAGCAAAGTAATGTCACCACTGGCTCAGCATCAGGCAAACCTGCATTTTATATTTTAGATGATACTAATGCGATTAAGCCGTTGATTTGGCAAGAACGCACTAAGCCTGAAATTGAAGCGAAGTTTGATCCGTCTAAATCCGACAAAGTCTTTATGGAAGATGTGTATTTGTGGGGTGTGCGTGCTCGTGGTAATGCTGGCTTTGGTTTCTGGCAACTGATTCACCGTGTGGAATCGTCTGACTTAACCGCTGATGTGGTGATGGATGTGTTGGCGAAGATGCGTATGTTAAAAGGCGATGGTGACAAGCTCTTGAATATCCGTCCAAGTGTGATCCTTGTTCCGCCGTCACTTGAGTACAAAGCTCGTCAGCTATTTGAAGCCGATGTGATTAATGGTACAAGCAATCCGTTAAAAGGCGTATTAAAAGTAGCCGTGAGCGCTCAAATTGTTGAGTAGTTATTGTGGGGTGGGGAGCTTCCCACCCTTTATAAATCTTAAATCTGAGGTAAGTATGGCTAAAAAAGCAAAAGCAGAAAAAGAAAAACGAACCGCCGAGTTAGAAAAAGGCGGTGCAGATGAAACCAAAGATACAGCGGGGAACTCGTTACAGTCAGATTCTGCGGATTCAGCTAATGCAACAGATGAAAAAGTGGCAGATGCAAAAGCAGATGGTGCGGTAATTCAGCCGATTGCCTTTGAAATCACCTTAAAGGCGATTCACCCACAAGCAAGCTATGGGCGTTGCGGTTATCGCTTTACCAAAGATAAAGCAGTGGAAATTCCGTTTGATGCCTTAACGGGTGAGCAGATTATTGCACTTTCGCAAGATCCTTATCTTGAGCTTGTGCCAATTTGTGAGAAGTAGCGATGTATGCCGACATTAAAAGTGTGGTTTCTGCACTTGATGATAAAACATCACTCTATGCCGATGTTGAAGATTTTGTTGTCCGTATTGGTGAACGGGAATCAATAGAGCTAACTGATCGTGATGGGCTTGGCGTTGTTGATGAAGCCTTATTGGTTGTTGCTCTAAAAGATTCATCTAGTCAAATTGACGGTTATTTGAGTGGGCGTTATCGCTTGCCTTTGAGGGCTGTACCACAAAATCTGACACGCATTTGTTGTGATTTGGCTCGTTATCATCTCACTAGTAAGTCGTCGGTGACAATGACTGAAGAAGTCGAAAATCGCTATAAGTTTTGCTTAAAAGAGCTTGAGAATATCTCAAAAGGGATTGTGTCACTTGGGCTTGAGGAATCCTCCGTTGAGGATATGGCAAATGGCGACAACAGCGTGCAGTTTTTTAATGGCGGTAACCGTATTTGGGGGCGTGACCAACGATGATTACTAAAGTTGAGCAAGCATTGATTGAGCGGTTGCGACTTGGGCTTGGCAAGATGGTTTATTCGGTCGGGAGTTATTCTGGGGAAATTGACGATAGTCAGCTTGATGTACGCCGTCTGCCTGCTTGTTTGGTTTCTTATGCTGGCTCTGATTTTGATGTTCGTTCAGTCAATGCTAGGGGTAAGCGTTATCAAGCAACGGATACCTTTGTTGTGTTGGTAATGGCTCGCTCTATGCGTTCCGCCGTTGCGGGGCGTGTGGGTGGCGTAACATCTCAAGAAGTCGGCGTAAATCTGTTGCTTGGTGCGGTGAAGTATTTGCTGATTAATCAAACTTTAGGGGGGTTGGTGTCACCTATCCAACCCAAGCGAATCCGCACTATTTGGAATAATGCGGAAGTGAAAAAAGAGAAAATCTCTGCTTTTGCGATTGAGTTTGAAATGAGCTACACCGAAAACGGCTTTTTAGAGGATGGGCGATTCCCAGAGGGTGAGGCAAGTATTGAGGCACTATTTAAGCAGTATCAGGGCAAACTTGATAAGCCATACCAAGAGCTAAATGGGTTACATAATCGTATTTTTGAGTCAAATAACAACGCCACTACCTCAGTGACGGTAGTGAGGGAGGAAAAAGATGAAAATTAAAGTAAAAGCAATTAATGGGGTACGAGTACCATTTGAGAACCACCCCCATAGCTATATCGAACACGAGCCAGTGGAAGTTGATAACTCAATATACTATCAGCGTCGTATCGCTGATGGTGATTTAATCTTAGTCACTGGTGTAGATAAACCTAAAAAAGAGAGTAAATAGGAGGGGGGAATTATTATGGTTGATTTTGACAAAATCCCGAACAGTATTCGTAAACCAGGAGTATATACCGAATACAATAATAAAGACGCTGTGACCACCTTGCCTACGAATGAGCAAGAAGTGTTGATCGTTGCTCCGATGACGGCTCAAGCAACAGGAAATTATAGCTTGCCTGTCAAAGTGTTTAGTGATACCGATGCTGAACAGGCATTTGGGGCTGGCTCTGTAGCTCACTTAATGGTGCGTCAGGCTATTAAGAATAATTCACTGATTCGCTTAACGGTTATTGGATTAAAAGACCATTCTGCAGGTGTTGCTGCGACAGGGCGTGTGACTTTTACAGGGTCTGCAAGCATTGCTGGTGTGGTGCGTGTTGTTATCGGTGGGGAGGCTTATGAAATTGCGGTGGCAAAAAATGAAGCGAATACTGCCATTGTCACTCGTTTGGTGGCTGTGATTAATGCCTCTCGTTATAGTCAAGTTGTTGCAAGTGCAGAAAGTGATGGCGTATTGCTATTGACTACCAAATGTAAAGGTGAAATTGGCAACGAATTGATGTTATCGGCTAAACACACCGCTGGGACTTTAAGTCTTGCTGTCACTGCATTTGGTGGAGGTCAGCGTAATGCCCAGATTGCACCAGCGTTAGCAAGTGTTGCAGGCAAGCATTACAACGTGATTATTTCGCCATTTTCAGATGAAGAAAATGCAACGGCACTACGCCAGCATTTGGAATTGATGAGCGATCCGATTGAGGATAAAGCAGGAATTGGTGTAATGGGTTGGCGTGGTACTTTTGCGACAGGAACAACGTTATCTTCTCGTTTAAATTCTGAACGTATCTCTATTGCGTGGTACAAGGGTTGTACGGAAACAAATGCGATGATTGCAGCAGGTTATGGGGCTGTGATTGCAGGTGAGGAAGATCCTGCGAAGCCTCTTAATACGCTTGAGGTCAAGGGGTTAAGTTTGGTAGACGATTCGCAGAAGCCGTTATTTAGTGAGGTAAACCAAGCCTTATTTAATGGGCTAAGTCCGCTTGAAGTTGTGGTGAATCGTGTTCAGATTAGCCGTGCTATTACGACTTATACAAAATCAGTGACGAATACCGACGATCCAAGTTATTTGGATTTAACCACTATTCGTACTTTAGATTATGTGCGTAAGGCAATCCAAACTCGTCAGCGTTTACGTTTCCCACGAGCTAAAAATACACAGCGTGTTATTCGCAAAGTGCGGTCGGAAATCCTTGATGTGCTTTATCGTATGGAGCAACTCGAAATCATCGAAAACGTCGACGAATGGAAATCTCGCTTGGTGATTGAGCGTAATGCCCAAGACCCAACGTATTTGGACTTGGATATTCCTGCAGATGTTGTAAATGGCTTGCACGTTATCCGCAATAAAATCACATTGTTATTATAGGAGTAGATTATGGCTGAAGTCTTTGAAGGTTCTTGTGTCCTTGAAGTTGATGGGGTTGAAATTGATATTACGAAGTTAGATGTCAAAATTCAAACAGGGCGTAAGGTCGTTAAAACAATGAATAGCGCTGGGCGAGCTAAGGGGTATGCTCAAGGTATTGAAGAGATCACGTTATCTATTACTGCGGTAGAACCTAAAGATGGTACGGTGATTGATTGGAAAAATATCAAAGATGCCAAACTTACCAAATACCCGTTAAATAATGCGGAAAAACGGACATCTTATTTGGGGTGCTTTACCATTGAGGTGGGTGCTTCCTATACGGTAGACAATGAATCGCAAATTGATATTCAACTAGGTGCGTTGCGTGAGGTTGTTGAGTAATGAAAGTTGAGCTTTTAGGGTTTGAGTATCAAGGGAAGGTTTTTAAACAGGCAAATGTGCGTTTACTTACAATGGGTGGGCAATGCACTGCCCTTGAGATGATTGATGCAATGGGCATTGACGAAGAAAATGCCAGCCATAAAGAGGCAATCTTAGTGGATATGGCTTATCTTTCTCAGCAGGTCAGTTTTGACGGTATTCCTGCAGAAATCGTTGATGCACAATTTTTATTTGAGCATTTAGCTACGGATGATTATTGGCAACTGCTTGAGGCAACATTGATGCTTAAAAAAAAGCCTATCGGAAATGGGGCGAGCCTAGACAACCTAAGCAACCGTCAGGACGGTTTGGCGTAGCGGAAGCCTTTAAACAATATCGCCAAGCGGTGATTTTGTTTGCGAAATTTGCAATTCCTGCTGATAAGGTGTGGCAAATGTCGCTGATTGAGTTGTCGGCTTGGATTGAGAGTTATTTGGAGTTTGAAGGCATAAAACAGCCTAAGCAAGCGACAGATAGCCCTAGCAATAATGTTAAACACGAAAGTTTTGTGTTTACTCGACGTGGAAAAATTGGGGCGTAAAGCCCCTTTTTTATAGGTTTAAATCCAATTTAAAAAGAGTTTACCATGGCTAAAGATATGAAAGTGCAACTTGAGCTAAGTGCAAAAGATAATGCAAGCCAAGTAATTAGTAAGGTCGGAAAAGAAGCAGAAAAAGCCTTTAAGGATGCAGAGCAAGCAGCGGTTCGTAGCAGTCAGACTCAAGTGAATGCAACAGAGAAAGTCGCTACGGCAACGCAATCATCAAATAAACGTATTGAGCAGGCTTACCGAGAAGCAAGAAAAAGTGCTGCAGATCTTGCAAGAGCGAGAGAAACGTTAGGTATTCGTTCAGAAAATGCGATACAGCAGGAAATTAGGCAAACCCGTGCAGCTTATGAGCAGTTGAAGCGGTCGGGCGTGGCCTCTCAAAATGAGTTACGTCGTGCCTCTGAGCAAACGAAACAACGTATCAAAGAGTTAAATGCGGAGCTTGGTAAGTCTAGTTTTGGAGATAAGGCTGCAAATGTTGGGCGTGGTTTGATGAGCGTTGGGGCTGGTGTTGCAGCTGGGGCGATGGTTATGCGAGAGCCTGCTCGTAATCAAATGAATTTTGATAAACGATTAGCAATGGTAGCAAATACAGCATATTCAGATCGTGATGTTCAAGGAAGAATTGCAGGAAAAGAAGAGCTATTTAAGGCGGTAGAAAAAGCTGTCACCGTAGGCGGTGGAACAAAAGAAGATGCTCTTAATTCCTTAGATACATTGTTGGCATCAGGGGCGATGTCCGCAGATACGGCAATGAACTTATTACCGACTTTGCAAAAAGCCGCCGTTGCAACAGGAGCAACGCCTGACGATATTGCAAAGATTGCTATTTCATCTATGCAACAAATGGGAATTGGTGAGCAAGATATTGGCAAAGTTTTAGATATGGCAGTTGCAGCAGGGCAGGCAGGACAATTCGAGCTTGCTGATATGGCTGCGTGGTTGCCACAACAAATGGCTGCAGGTAAACAGGCTGGTTTAAATGGTTTAGAGGGGTTTAAGCGTTTGCTGATTGCTAACCAACAAGCACGAGTGACTGCAGGCTCTAGTGATGAGGCTGGCAATAATTTAGTCAATTTGTTGGGCAAAATTACCGCTAAGGAAACCAATGATCGCTTTAAAAATTTGAAATATAAAGATCCAAAAACAGGCAAGGAAAAAGGGATTAATTTTGCAAAATCAATGGAACATTACAAAGGCAAAGGGCAAGACTCTCTACAAGCCTTTATGTCTATTATGGACGATGTTGTGGGAGGTGATAAGCAATATCAAGAGTTGCAGAATAAACTCAAAACAGCTAAAGGTGCAGAGCAAGCTAAATTATTTAAGGAATTAACCGATCTTGTCGAGGGGACTGCCATTGGTGAAATTATCTCAGACCGTCAGGCGTTGATGGCACTACTTGGGATTAAGAATAATGTTCAGCTAGGTCAAAAGGTCGATACAGAAGTTGAGAATAGTCAAGATGCTATAGAAAAATCTCACGCTGTAGTAAGAGATACAAATGCTCACAAGGTGGAAGCCTTAAAAAACAGTAATGAATTTGCCGAAATGAAAAATTTTGAGCAGGTAAATAATGTTTTGGGAGCATTGAGTGAACAGCTGGCTAAATATGCGAATGAGTACCCTAATTTAACTCAGTTTTTAGTGGGGGCAAAAGATGCGGTTTTTGTCTTTGGTGCTGCGTTAGCTGCATCTAGCTTATTAAATATGTTAAAAGGCAACCCGAAAGGATTTGGCAATTTGGCTAAGGAGATTTTTAAAACATCGACTAAAACTGTAGCTACAACAGCTACTACAGGGGCTGTTACAACGGGAGCGACAACGGCAGGCAAAATGGCAACAAGGGCGTTAGGTTTTGGTTCTTTAACTGGCGTAGGACTGGGCTTATACGCTGCGTCAGAAGGTTATGTGCCTTATATGGCAAGGCAAGAAGCCGAGAAAGAAAAGCGAGCGGAAGCAGAGAAAAAATTTAGAGAGCAACATAGTAGTAAGCCGTCGGCATTTACTTATGGGAATGCGGCAATGGGGGGCGTTAAGCCTGAGCATAATTATCACGGTGCTTATGTGATTGCAGGACGTTTAAATGATAACAAAATTGCTCAGGAAAGGGTAAAGCAAGGGTCTTTATCTGAAGCGGAGATGAAATCTCGTTTGGAACGCAATCAAGCTATCATTGACGGTGAAATTCGCCCAAGCGTCGAAGCAACTACAGGGGCTTTATCAAATTACCAAGCAGACTTTCAGGCTTTTGGGCGGTCTATTTCTATGGCAATTGAGGCTGGGCTTACATCGCAGTCGCATACCTTGGCGAATAATATCACCCTCGAAGTCGATGGGCGTGTGTTGGCTGAATATGTGTCTAATGAGCAATTTAATTTTAATAAACGGGTGGCGTAGATGAGTGGTTGGACAATGCCTGTTCAACAGGCAAGTTTTAAAGGGGTGCAATTTGATGTTATTGCGGTTGATGAAATTTTTGACAAAGCCATTGCAGAACACGCTTATCCCTTTGTGAATGGGGCAGATTTAGAAGATATGGGGCTTAATCCCCAAACAATTAAGTTGCAAGCGGTCTGTTTTGGTGAGGGCTATTACACCGATTATAAAAAATTACTTAATGTGGTTCAGCAACGTGGGGCAGATGTGTTGGTTCACCCTATTCGTGGGCGGATCCCGAATATGATTTTGGTATCAGCAAATTTACGTCACGATGCCGAAAATGTGAATTATGTGGCGTTAGATTTGACGTTTAGGGAAGCAACTCCATTAAAACCGATTTTTGTATTTGAGCATAGTTTATTGGCGAAGATAGATCGTTATCTTAATCTTGTAGATAAGTTTATCGGCGATATGTTGGCGTGGTGGGTGAAAGGAATGGAGGTTGTAGCGTTTGCCCACAATGCTAAAAGTCGATTATTGTCGCAATGGAGTGCGATTTTTGGTTGTTTTGAGCAACTCAATGCCTTATTTGAATTAAACCAAAATGTAAATACTTTACCTGTCGGGGTTAGTAAGTCAGATTTTCAAAAGCAGGGGGTGCAGGCATTGCAACTTTTTTATGATGTGATTTTAGCTCAATCGAAAACACATCAATTTAATACTACGCTAGGGGTAAAAGCGGAATTTAATGAGCTAATGCGTGATATTGATAAGGTGTTAAATATCCCGCGTCTGTTAGTTACAGGACAACATCAACGAATTACCTCTGCATCTCAGTTTTTTGCAATGCAAAAAAATGGTCGGTCAGCGATAAAATCTCGTTTATCGGTAGATGATGTGAAAAATCTAAACTGTGCATTGCATTTAATTAGTTGTAACGTTTTGGCTAAGACGACTGCTAATATTATTGAAACCTACGCCGAAAATTTAACACCAACCGAAATTGAGTATATCACTCAACAGACAAGACTTTTGATGTTGAAGACGCTTAATTTTGTGCGTGAATTACAACATCTTAAACGGACTGCAGAAAACGCTGCTGAACCTAATAATGGGCTTTATACCGCTTCTTATGTGTTGGCAGAAGGTTTACGAAATATGGCGAGTGAATTAATGCAGATAGCTGTCACGACGATTAATCAGAAACCGCCATTAATTGTGAAAGAAGTCGCTTTTAATGGGACTTTACAACAGGTTGCTCACGATTTTTATCGGGATTATCGTCGTAGTAGTGAGTTATTACGGCTTAATCCGCAAATCCGTCAGCCAAATTGGATCGAAGCAGGAACCCTATTAAATTGTTATTCGGAGTAAGACGATGATTGAAAATGAGGTTGTGGTTGAGATAGATGGCAAGCAACATAAAAACTGGAAAAGCTACAATATTGATAGTGATTTTTTAATTCCTGCGGATAGCTTTTCATTTGATTTAGGCAAATCCAGTGAAATGCAGGTATTGCCGAATTTTGCAGGTAAAACCGCCGTAGTCAAAATTAATGGTGAGACAGTTTTAACAGGTATTGTTGATAATACGCAACATCAGATCAGTAAGAGTGGGCGTTATTATGCCATTAATGGGCGAGATAGGGCTTCAATTTTATTGGATTGTTCTGCTCCTATTACGAATGTGAAAGGCTTAACAGTATTTGATGCGATTAAGAAAATTGTAGAGCCGTTGGGGATTAAACAGGTTGGGTTACGAGCAGAAAATAATCCTACTCTGGATAAAATTGATATTGATATTAGCGAAACAGCGTGGGAAGCAATTATGCGTTGTGCTAATTCTGCTGGGTTGCATTGTTGGTTTGAGTCTAATGGGACGTTAATTGTAGGTGGTGCAGATTATTCTACCCCACCAGTAGCAACCCTCTATGTTAGAGCCAATGATAGCAGTCGCAATAATTTTAATGAGGCAAGTTTGACCTTTGATGTGTCGCAAAGCTATTCGGAAGTGACGTTTTTAGGACAGAAGCACGGCCGTGATAGCGATAGTGCAAAACACGATTTTAAGTGGGTTTATAAAAATCCTGAGTTGCA
This sequence comes from Glaesserella parasuis, assembly GCF_002015085.1. Classification (GTDB taxonomy): domain Bacteria; phylum Pseudomonadota; class Gammaproteobacteria; order Enterobacterales; family Pasteurellaceae; genus Glaesserella; species Glaesserella parasuis. The sequence continues at coordinate 5,952 of NZ_MUXW01000056.1, read as the reverse complement.
GATTTATAAACCTAAAACAGTGGTGTTAAGTGATGTAGAAAATCTGGAAGCCCTTAAAAAACAAGCTAAAAAACAGATTAGTGATTGGCAGTTGGAAACCTTTGATTTAACTGTAACTGTCCCCGACCATAAAACTGCAAGCGGTCAGTTATGGCAAGCTGGGCAACGGGTTCACGTTATTTGTGAAGAGTATGAGATAGATGCGATTTTCTTTTTAATGGGACGGCGTTTTATGCTTTCTAGGGCAGGTGGCACGCAGACAGAGCTTCGATTTAAACAAGATGGCATTTGGACTCCTGATGCTTATAAGGCAAAAGCTGAACAAGCTCGTAAGCGTAAGGGGAGAAAAGGGAAAGGACGGAAAGCGGAAAAAGAGCTGGTCGGCTCGTGGGAGTTAGAAAAATGAGAAAATTAGCACAACAGGCAAGGCAACGTATTAACAATGCTCAAAATTCGGTACGTTCTGCTTTTAGGGGGGTGTTAAATTTAGTGAAAAGTACTCCGCAAATTCAACTTTCACAGGTGTCTGGCTTGGCAGATGAAACATTGCAAGATGTTGAGCTGATGCAACATTTTGGATTGACATCTGTTCCACCAGCAGGCACTCAAGCGGTTGTTATTCCGCTTGGGGGTAAAACCACACACGGCATTATTGTTGCGACTGAAAATGGCTCTTTTCGGGTAAAAGGCTTAAAAAATGGTGAAACGGCAATTTATGATGCCAGTGGCTCAACGATTATTTTAAAAAACGGCAGATTAATTGAAGTGGATTGTGATGTTTTTAAGGTTAAATGTAAAAGCTACGAGGTGGACGCAACAAGTGGGGCGAGTTTTAAAACACCTAAATTAGAAACAAATCAGGTCTTTACCGCTCAAGGACAAATTAATGGCAATGGTGGTATGACGGTGCAAGGCGGTAATGGAGCGAGCTTTAGCGGTGATGTTACGCAGACAGATGGTAGTTTTAGTACTGATGGTGATGTAACTGCAGGTAGCATATCCCTTAAAACCCACACTCATCAAAACGACGGCAGAGGGCAACCTGTGGCGTAATTCGTACAAGCGGTCTTATTTTGCAAAAAATGTACAAAAAACAGACCGCTTGTGTGGAAGTGCTTCCTCGTCATTTCTCTTCTCGCTCTCGGTATCCTATCAATATGGACAGAGAGATCAGCCCGCTTACTCGGGACTACACAAGTAAGAACATAAATACACTACAAAATGCGGTGTATATCAGATTAACCACTCCTTTAGGCTCGTGGTGGGCAGATGGGCGCGTAGGCTCTCTGCTCCATCTTATTAAACGTGAGAAAGATTTAAGTCGTGTTGGTTTGTTGGCTCAGCAGTACGCAGAAGAAGCATTGCAACCCTTATTAGACGACAAACGAGCAAAATCAATCACGGTAACGCATCATCAAGTACGAGATGGTTCAATTTTGTTAGAAATTGAGGTTATTGATAATCGTGGTGATGCTTTTAAGTTTGAGCATAGCGTAAAACTAATTTAAATGGGGTTTAAATGTTTATTACACCAACTTTAGACGAAATCCGCCAAGCGATTTTAAGAGATGTAGTATCTCTTAATCCATACGCTGATGTTTCGGTTGATTCTGATAACTATGCTCGTGCAAGTAGTTTGGCAGCTACCGCAGAGGGGCTTTATGCTCATCAAAAATGGGTAATTAAGCAGTTCTTTCCTGATACTGCTGATACAGAATTTTTAGAGAAACACGCTGCTTTGCGTGGTATTTATCGCCGACAAGCAACTTATGCCAGCGGATTTGGTGCTGAAGTTTTTGGTAATACTGGAGCTGTAATTGAAGCTGGTAAACAGATAATGGCTTCGGACGGTCGGTTTTATGAAGTGATTGAACCTGCTCAGATTACTCAATCCTCTGTAGTGGTTAAAGTCAAAGCACTTTCAACTGGAGCAGGTCAAAATATTATTCAACCTGTTAATGCGAATTTTATGTCTGCCCCTGTTGGGGTACAGACGGCTTGTGTATTGCGTGAGATTGTGGGCGGAACAGATGAAGAAAGTGATAGCTCATTGTTAGAACGTTTGCTTAATCGCATCAGACGACCGTCTGCTGGTGGGAATAAATACGACTATAAGGAATGGGCGTTAAATGTTGATGGGGTTGAAGCTGCATTTGTCTATCCTTTGCGACGAGGATTAGGAACCGTTGATATTGCAATCATCAGTAATAATGATTTGCCAAGTGATGAAACCGTTGCTCGTACACAAGCCTATATTGATGAAGTTCGTCCTGTTACGGCTAAAGAGTCAAAAGTCATTAAACCAATAGCTAGACGAACGGACTTTAATATCAAGGTGAAATTGAGTGGTGTGGATTTAGTCACAATTAAAGCAGAAATTGAGTCTGCATTAGGCAATTATTTTAGTCAATTAAGCCCTGCAGATAGTTTAATTGTATCGCAGTGCGAGGCAATTGTGAGTGACTTGATTGGGGTTGTTGATCGTCGAATTATTTCGCCAAGCTCTAATTTACAAGCGAATATTGTGCCAAATATTGAATGGTTTCGGTTAGGTCGAGTCACGGTGGAGTTAATGCAATGAGCTTTCACGCAAATGTTCTAAAAACACTTTATCCTCCTGTTTCCTATGACATCAATGGTGAGCAATTTGTAGCTCAATGTGAGGTAGATGGGCGATGCTTCGACCTTTTGCAACAAAGTGCAGAAAGAATGCTTAATGCAATTACCCCTGATACGTCTCGTGAGATGTTGGCAGATTGGGAAAGGGTTTGTGGGATAAGTACCGATCTTTCTAAATCGTATTCGAGTAGAGTCAATAAAGTCATTCTGACATTAAATGCAGTTGGGGGACTTTCTATCCCTTATTTTATGCAGTTAGCGAAGTCTATTGGCTATACCATTGAAATTAAAGAGTTTTCTCATTTGCAAAACGATTTACCGAATGCAGGTGATATTCCTATTCAAAATTCCCCTAGAGAACATTTGGGGTATATGTGGCGGGTTACAGTAACAAATGGCGATAACAATATTACTCGTTTTCGGGCTGGGCAATCTGTGGCAGGAGAACGATTAACGGATTTTGGCGACCGAATTTTAGAAGAATTTTTTACAGATTTAAAACCTGCTCACACCTATTGCTATTTCGCATACATTTAAAGGTATTAAGAAATGAAAACAAAGCTTCCAAATATTGAATCTAATACAGGTAGATTTATTGATGGTAATCCTGCAACAGGAACATTAGGGACTATTGTAACAGCTAAATGGCTTAATGAAGTCCAAGAGCGTATTCAAGACTATTTTGAAGAATTTAAGAATGTATTACTTTTGGCAAATATGCAACCTATTGAAAGAACAAATAATCAAGTTGCAGACGCTATTAAGTTTTATATTGGAAACCTTAATGCCAGCCCAACCCAAAAAGGCTTAGTTCAACTCGCCAATAACCTAACCACCGATGATGCCACAAAGGCGTTGACGGCGGCGCAGGGAGTTGCGATTAAAAGAAGATTAGATAAATTTATTATTAACAACAATTGTCAGGACGACGCTGATACATTAGTGGTTGATGGAATTTACTCTTATGGTAGTGGCGATATGTCTAATAAGAATTTGCCTACGAGCCATAACTATTATGTACAGGTGATTTCTGGTGACAGCCCTGGTTGGCACAGACAGGTGGCGATGAGAGCTTATTCTGGGGATAGATATGAGCGTTATAAATTGTCATTTAATGGGAATTGGTCGCCTTGGAAACGTGCTGATATTGGGGGGCTTTTTGGAAGATTCGACTCGCTCAATATCAACTTAAATGATTTTAAGAGCGATGGCGTTTTTAGCATCGGACACGCCACGTCTCGTCCTGTCGCGCATAGTGGTATGTTATTTGTTTTGTCAGGCGGTGTTGAGGGTCGCACAGGAACCCTACAACGCTACACACTACATAATAAACAAGAATGTTATGAGCGATGGTTTGATGCTAGTACGAATAGTTGGAGCAATTGGGCAAGGGTCGATGGCGCGGAATGGAGTACGTTGAGAGATAAACCTACGACTGTAGACGGATTTGGTATTACAGACGCGGTTAAGAAGACTGGCGACACAATGACTGGCATACTCAATATCAACCACGCCGCCTCTTATCTAAGAGGTAAAAATAACGATGTGGATGATTGGTTTGTCGGACGAGTTAGGGATAATGACAACGACGTGGCGCTTGTGTCATATCAATACAGTACCGGCGTCCACCTCAAGGAGGACAGAGTTGAGAGCAACAAGCCCATCTATCATGGAGCGAATAAAGTCTTTGACGAGGGCAACCTGCTCCCGGTCAAGCAAATCAACTTGCGGTCACATATCCCTAATACTCAAATTCAGTACCAAAACGCCACGCCCACAGAGTTGCCTATGGGTAGCTATATAGGATTTACAACCAATGCGCAGCTAAGTGGCAATGGCGTATTCAGCGGGTGGGGTTTTGTTAGCAAAATAGATAGTACCCAAGCCTTTCGCCAAGCTGTAAACTTTGATAGGCATTTTGCCCAATGGGGCAACAATGCCAGTGGCTGGGGGAGCGTGCATGAGTACTTTATGCTCCGCCCACGATTAGAAGTAAGCAACCTCAATGACGTCACTGTGTATGGCGTGTACTCCCAAATGGCAAATGCCAACGCTCAGCCTAACCTCAACTACCCTGCACAAGAGGCGGGGACGTTGCTGGTTACGCCATCTGCGTATGGTTATCAGCAAGAGTACACAACTTTTTTCAGCAATAAAAAATTTGTGAGAGGCAGAGAAGGCAACAGATGGCTGCCGTGGAAGCAGATTGACGGAGCGGATTGGAGTGAAGTGAGAAATAAGCCAACGACCGCATCAGGTTTAGGTATTAATGATTTTGATAATAGAGTGACAGCGTTATTTACTTATCAAAAAATCGGCAACTTCGAAATCCGCAAATACCCTGATGGGACGATGATTCAAACCTATTTTTATGATGTAAATGATTTGAAAGAGTGGATAGAAAAGCAATTTACTTGGGCTGTCGCTTTTGCTGATAAACCTATGGTGATACCTAAAGTGGAGCATACCTATGGTATAAACAGCGATGTTGGTAGTGCTATTATGAGAAAAAGCACCAATGCTGTTTGTTATTATAAATTATATGAACACAACAGTGAGAATCAAGGTGACTGTCGAGTGCAATTTTTAGGTGTTGGTCGCTGGAAATAGGAGAATACAATGGCAATTTTTTATAAAGATGGTTTTTATAACAACGACCACGGCGGTTTTGTACCTGAAGGGGCTTGTGAAATTTCGGAAGAAACCTACCGCTTGTTACTTGAAGGACAAGCTCAAGGTAAGCTAATCGTTGCTGATGATGAAGGGCTTCCGATTTTAGTTGAACCAGCGCCAATGCCTATTGAAGAACAACGCCAACAAACCCGTAATGCTATCAACGCTCTGCGAGATAAGAAAATCAACGGTGGCGTTTATGTGCCAGCTATCGACAAGTGGATTGATACCGATGCCACCGCTGAACGCAATATCTTGTCTGTCAAAGCCACATTTGACTTATTCGGTGACCAAGAAATTCCGTGGACGTTCGCCGATAATTCGGTGGCGATGATTAATAAAGAAAAATTGTTAGTCATTTGGCAGGTGTTAATGGAAGCCAAAACGAACAATCACGCTAATGCCTTGAAGCATAAGGCGATGGTGGAGCAAGTAGAAAACCCGTTGGAATATGATTATTCGAGTGGGTGGACGCAGACTTATGAGGAATATCAAAATGCTTAAACAATTTAACCTACAACAACTCAGATTCGACGACCCTGTCATCACTACCGACGAAGAGGGGCAACCTATTATCACCACTCACGGCGAAGGTTGGTATACCCTCACAACACAAGAACAGATTGATGGTATTAATGTGTCAATTGTAGGCAATGGTGA
>NZ_MUXW01000055.1 GCF_002015085.1 Glaesserella parasuis | reverse complement strand
GATCAAGTCTGATCTTCTACACATAAAGTTATATTCCCTTTCTTTTTTAGTTTTTTTAAAGTTATCTTATTTTCATTAGTTTCTAAAACAGTTTCTTCTATGACAACTTTTTGTCCCACATTAGGATGTTTATCAATAGTTGAAGATAAATCACCATGATTTGTCACTTCATCAATATCTTCCTTAGGAGTTGTTGATTTATTGGTTTTATTATCAGCATCTTCTTTTTGCTTTATTTCCTTTTCAATGTCAATTCCATATTCTCTTAATTTATCTTTTATTTCATTATTATCATCTAAAATAGATTGTATATTTTTTCTTTTATTTTCACTGACAATGAGTTCCTTAATAAACTTTTCTTTTAAACTTGGATCTTTCATGATTTCATCTAAAACAGCTTGATTTTCATTAAATAAAGTTTTAATGACCTCAGTGGTGCTTTGGCTTGGTTTTTCTAGATATAAAGCTCCTAACATATATGTAATATACTCTGGATTTATCTTTTCCTGATTTTTTACACTCTGGCTAATTGAGTATAAGTGTTGAACAGCATCAGTTTCCCAAGCCCATTCTTTTTTCATTATTTCTTTTTGTTTATCATTTAAAGATGGGTTATTATCAATTAATTCAGAATACTCTTTTCTTATTTGATAAATTTCTTCTAAATCTTGAATTTTACTAATATCTTTGTATTTGGTTAGAGTATTAAATAATTTTTGTTGAAGTTCTTCAATTTTCTTTTTAAATTCTTCATCTGAAAGTTTATTGTGCTGATTAGCAATAGCAGCAGATTGAATTTCAATCTGAGTATTTTTAGCATCTTCTTTATCTTGATTATTCAAGTTAGAAAATAGTTTCTCATTTTCAACAAACTCAGAAAATTGCTCTATACCTGATCTAAAGCTTTGTTTTTCTTGATTGGATAAATCATTCCAGCTCATCCCAAATTGGTTAAATAACTTGTCATATAATAAATAATTATGATGATAAGATGAATTTTCTTTTAAATTATTCTCTTTATTTTGTTTTTCTTCTTATTTTTTTTGATTTGAATATTTTGATAAACATTTACTTCTTTGTTTTGATATGCAGATTTAAAATATTGCTTCTCTTTTGCCTCTTCTTTGATTTCTTTCTCAATAAAATCAGATTTCAAATAAGTTTTATAATGTGGGTTTTCTTGAAGTCTGTTATTGATTTTTAAAGCAGTAAATCTTTGCTGTGGATTAGATGAATTCATTAATTCATGAGCAAAGCTTTCTAACTCTGGAAATAATTTAACATCATTAATAGCAGATAAATTAATATTATTTATCATCTCTAATATAGAATCTTTATTAATAGCCATTTTGATTAAAAAGTAAAATAAAACTAACTAATTTTATTATAATAAAAAAGCTAATAAAATAGCAAAAACACACCAAATGAATCAAAATTTCATATTTGTGCTTTTCCTACATAGTTATGGGGAGATGCACTGTTGAATTTTTATCCAAAGTTCACGTTTCTGTTTGGGGTCGGAAAGTTTTTGCCAAGACTCACACTGCCAAGCGGTCTGATTTGCAAATTTTTTTGCAAATCGCACCGCTTGCGCTTCGGATTGGATTAACCAAAAGATTGGTTGATGATCGAACCGTAAGCGCATTGCCTGCTCAAGGCTAATCCATTGATATTGCTCGTGATTTAATTGTAATGCCCGCAAAATATCTTGAAACAACCCTGTTTGTTGGTGATCTTTTTCACAAACAACCACTAGCTTCACCGTATCCGCCAAGCGAATTTGTGCATCGCCTTTGAGTACTTGCGGTTTAACAAGTACCCATTGGGATATATTCATTTCTGTTAGAAGTAGATCACGGCGATTCATCATTTTTCCTCATAAAAGTTGGGGAATAGTAGCAAAAATCGGTAAAATGCAGAAATTATTTTGCATTAAATTTGGAAATTTAAGCAAAACAATAATTATTGATTTAATGTATCTTACTGGATACAATTGAATGGGCTAGATAATGTAGAGATAAAGCGATGTCAGGAATTATCAACCAAATCATTATTACAGATAATTTTTCAAAGTGGCTAGATGGTTTAAAAAATCCTATTGCTAAAGCAACAGTGGCAAGAAGAATTAAGAATACAGTAAAAGGTAATTTTGATGATCATAAAGCGCTTGCAGGTACTGGTGGACTTTATGAAATGCGAATAGCGACAGGCGCTGGTTATCGAATTTACTATGCACAGCAGGGCGATGTTATTTATATTCTGTTACAAGGTGGTGATAAATCAACACTGCAAGCCGATATTGAGAAAGCGAAAGCATTGTGGGCAGAATTAAAACAGACAGGAGGAAGTAATGAATATTAATGAAGAAATGGCAGAAAAACACGGTTTACGTCCTTTTGATGTCGCTGAATTTTTGGATAACGAAGAAACAATACAAGCCTATTTAGCAGAAGTATTAAAAGAGGGCGATCAAGATGAGTTTTTGGAAGCCCTTAATGATGTAGCAAGAGCAAGGGGGATCGCAGAACTTGCGAAGCAAACGGGGTTAGGTAGAGAAAGTTTATATAAAACCCTATCTAAAGGAAGTAAACCTCGTTTTGAAACTATTCAAAAAATTTTAGGAGCATTTAATCTTGTGCTTATCCCACAAATAAAAAATAGTTAATCCGGTAAGACATAGAAGATTTAAGAATATGTCGATCTGTTTCAAATTCAATTTAAAAAATTTTTAAAACAAATGATTACAAATGAAAGCGAAGTGCTTGAACGCCACTTGAGCGTCTTTGAGCAAAAAAATGTATTGTTATTTGGCGATGTGCGTGATGATTTTTCGGGACTCATTCAGCCGATAGCAAAGTCTGTGGCGGCGTTCAGTAGCTATTTTGATTATGCTCGCTATTATAATAACGTGGAATTTGGCTTGGAATGTTATCAGCAAGCAGAATTAGCAGTCTTTTACTGGACGAAGAATAAGCAAGAGTGTCAATTTCAGTTGTTACAATGGCTGGCAACTGCGTCAGTTGGTCAAGAATTATTGGTGATAGGTGAAAACCGTGTCGGCGTGCGTTCAGTGGAAACTTTGCTTGAACCCTTTGGTGAGATAGCCAAGATTGACTCGGCTCGTCGTTGTGGCTTGTACCATTTTAGACTGGAAAATGTGCCTACTTTTGATAGCAAAAAATTCTGGAAATCTTACCGCTTGGGCGATCTTGATGTGTTTGCGTTACCTGCGGTGTTTAGCTCGGCAGAGCTGGATAATGGTTCTAAATTGTTGCTTTCCACCTTCCATAAAGCAGATGGATTAAAAGGAAAAGTGTTAGATCTTGGCTGTGGGGCTGGGGTGATTGGGGCTTGCTTAAAACAACAATTTCCTAAAATCAAGCTGACAATGTCGGATATTCACGCAATGGCATTGGCATCAAGCAAGCGAACATTGACAGAAAATCAGCTGGAAGGGGATGTGGTAGCAAGTGATGTCTTTTCCCATATTGACGGGCGTTTTGATCTGATTGTGTCAAATCCACCTTTCCACGATGGTGTAGATACAGCATACCGTGCGGTAGAAGAGTTGATTGCACAAGCTAAACAACATCTTAATCGTAGTGGTGAGCTACGCATTGTCGCCAACGCTTTTTTACCTTATCCTGATTTATTGGATAAAGCATTTGGCAGACATCAAGTGTTAGCGAAGTCGAGTAAGTTTAAGGTGTATTCAGCGAGAGTCTAGGGCGTGTTGATCTTTTAAGTACAAAAAACAAACGACATAGAAATTGATCTGCACCCCAAAAGTT
>NZ_MUXW01000054.1 GCF_002015085.1 Glaesserella parasuis | reverse complement strand
ACGCCAACACTTTGAGGATTTACTCAAGATGGCAAAAACTGCAGAAGAGATTGAGGGGATTGAGGTTGTGTATCAATTACCTACGGAGGTAGATAATGGATAAAATCTACCTTGCTTTATATAAAGGTAATACTAAAAACTGGCGTGAACGGCTTGAAGATTGGTTGATTAGAAAGGCAACCAAAGGGCAATACTCGCATTGTGAGATTGCAATACATAAAAGTCGAATTTTCGACCATTATCACCAAGAAGAATGGTTTGAGTGTTATAGCTCAAGCCTCCGTGATGGTGGTGTGCGTTGCAAAATTATCAACGTATCTGACCGCTCTAAGTGGGATTTGGTTGAGCTACCAAATGTGACAGAGGCTCAAATTAGATTTTACTTTGAAATAACCAAAGGTAAAAAGTATGACCTTTGGGGAGCATTGGGCGTAGTGCTTGGATTTAAGCAACGTGGAGAGCGGTTCTTTTGCTCTGAGTGGTGTTTTAATGCGATTTTTAACAGCGAACAGGGCTGGCGGTTTAGTCCGAATCAGTTGGCTGTGATTTTAAATAAAAAGGAGATGTTACGATAATGGAAAAAGAGCAAAATGAGTGTAAAGGAGCGTACTATATTTAAGCAAGCTCCACTTCCATTCATTGGGCAAAAAAGAATGTTTTTGAAACATTTTAGTCAAATTTTAAATGATAATATCGACGGTAACGGCGAAGGCTGGACGATTGTAGATGTGTTTGGTGGTAGCGGTTTATTATCTCATACCGCCAAACAA
>NZ_MUXW01000053.1 GCF_002015085.1 Glaesserella parasuis | reverse complement strand
ACTGTCACACTGTGCAAAGCACTTTGGGTTTCTGGATTGAAACTATGACGAAGTGTCTTGCCATCAATCGCAATCACTTCACGTCCTTGTTGTGTGCGTATCTCATTGATAAAATTAAGAAAAACCTCATTAAACGCTTGTGGCTCAATGTGTTTTATTACATGAGCGATAGTATCATCGACAGGAATACCACACTCAAAAGGACGATATTTTCGCAACCAATCCAAATGTAATTCGCCAAAAAGTTTGATTTCAGTCCAGCTGTTTGCCCCCGAAATCACGGCACTGAGGACGAGAAAAACGATGTCTAAAAAGTGGTGTTTTTGATTATAGGCTCGTGGGTCGGATAAATTTTCAAAAAAACGAAAAACGCTCATTTTACAACCTGATTTGATATGGATAATTAAGGTGTATTAGATCATAAATTTGAGAAAGATGCGATCTTGCCCTGATCGAAAGTGAGGCTTTGGGTGGCAATTTTTGTATATTCTGGTAGAATAGTAGGAAATTCTGCTATAAAAAAACCGCCCAACATGGGCGGTAGCTAAACCAAAAGGTTCAAAATATACAGGAAGTGAAACGAGTAACTTTTTTGTTACTCTAGTCTAGTTTCCTAGACCAATATGCAAACACAACATCATACTTAAAATTCAAAAATAGCTAAAAGACAGCTATCACTATCCATCTAAGTATGGTGCTGAATTTTAGAGATGTTTGACCAGTTATACAAACGAGATTTTTTAATTTTATTTATCAAAAAAAGTAATCTAAAAAAACTCACTTTTTCTAGTAAAAATTATGAACAATAAAAAGTTACCGCCACTCAATGCTCTCAAGGCATTTGAATCTGCTGCTCGTCATCTTAATTTTACGAAAGCTGCAGATGAGCTATTTGTTACCCAGGCCGCAGTTAGCCATCAGATTAAATTACTTGAAGATTTTTTAAATATTCAACTTTTTCATCGGAAAAATAGGGTGTTAGAATTAACGGAACTTGGTTTGCAATATTTTGATGAAATTCGCCCGCTATTAGAGCAAATTGCTAAAGCAACGGATAAAATTCGTTCTAAAAATAATAGACAAATTCTTACAATTAGTGTGCCTCAAACTTTTGGTATGCATTGGCTTGTTCCTCGGTTGAGTAAGTTTCATGAGCGGTTCCCCCATATTGAGGTCAGGATTAAAGGTGTAGATCAAGATGAGGCTCAGCTTGGAAAAGAAATTGATGTTGCTATTTATTATGGTTCAGGTAAATGGGAGAATGTGGAATCTATTCGCTTAACAGAAGCTCCATTAGTAATTTTAGCTTCTCCTAAGTTCTTAGAGGAAAATCCGTTAAAATCACCAAAAGATCTGATTGGAAAAACATTATTGCATGTATTTAGCCGTAATAAATGGAAGCGAACGATTGAATATTTTGGTTTAAGTGAACAAATTGATGTTGAGGAAATTGGTCCAATTTTTAGTCATACATTTATGGCATTACAAGCAGCTTTGTATCAGCAAGGTATTGCTATTGCCAACAAGACTATTGCTCAGCATGAATTAGAACAAGGAAATTTAATTGAGCCTTTTTCTACAGGATTAAGTGATGAAAAATCATTTTATGTTGTTTATCCATCTCAAATATCAGACAATCCTAAAGTACAGCATTTTGTTGATTGGATTACGAAAGAAATTAATATATCTGAGTAGTATAATAACTCAAGAGAAAATATGAAGTATCAGTGGATTTTATTTGATGCGGATGAAACGTTATTTTCATTTAATTCATATTTAGGTTTACAAGCAGTTTTAGCTTGTTATGGTATAGAGTTTTCCCAAGATGATTATGAAGCTTTTCAAGCTGTGAATAAGCCCTTGTGGCTTGCATATCAAAATCAAGAAATCACAATTGAACAGCTTCAAATATGTCGATTCTCTAACATTGCAAAAAAAATTGGAAAAGACGAATTAGCTTTAAATAATGAATTAATGTTAAAAATGGCTGTAATAAGTAAACCATTATCTGGAACTATAGAGGTATTAGAAAAATTGTTTGGAATAATTAGAATGGGAATTATTACAAATGGTTTAGAAATCTTGCAAAAGAAGCGTCTGGAAAATACTAATACAGAAAAGTATTTTGATATTGTGATTAGTTCGGAGGTTGCAGGGGTGCCAAAGCCAGATGAAAGAATTTTTAAGTTTGCTTTTCAACAAATGGGAGATATAAATAAGTCTAGAATATTGATGGTAGGAGATACTCTTTCTTCTGATATTTTAGGTGCAAATCAAATAGGTATTGATTCTTGCTGGTTTAACCCTTGCAAGGAAGTTAATCATACAGAAATTAAGCCAACTTATGAAATTACTGATTTAAAGCAATTACTTAATATTGTACTAAGTTAGAAATAAAGGATATATACGTGAAATTACAGCAGTTACGCTATATTGTTGAAATCGTTAATCAAAATATGAATATTACAGAAGCTGCTGAGGTACTTTATACATCTCAGCCTGGAATTAGTAAGCAAGTCCGTTTGTTAGAAGATGAATTAGGTATACATATTTTTGAACGATGTGGAAAACATATTAAAGCGCTTACTCCGGCAGGGGAACGTATTATTACAATTGCTCGGGAGATGTTGGCACAAGCCCAAGGGATTAAATCTATTGCAGAAGAGCAAACAAGTCCGCATAAGGGAATACTCAGAATTGCAACTACAAATACCCAAGCTCGTTACGTATTACCAAAGATAATTGAAAAATTTAAGAATAAATACCCCTCCGTAAGTTTACATCTTCATCAAGGATCTCCAACACAAATATATGATGCATTAATGGCAGGAGAGGTTGATTTAGCTATTATTACAGAGGCTCAATATCTTTTTGAAAATGTTATTCTGTTACCTTGTTACATGTGGAATCGTTCAGTGATTGTAAAACCAGATCATCCTTTGGCCAAGCTAAATAAGCGAAATAATAAATTAACTATTGAAGAGTTGGGACAATATGATTTAATCACTTATACATTTGGTTTTACGGGGCGCTCAGATCTGGATAAGGCTTTTAATAAACATGGTATTCTACCTAGAATAGTATTTACAGCTACTGATGCTGATGTTATTAAGACCTATGTTCGTTCTGGCTTAGGTATTGGAATTATGGCAACTATGGCATATACGAAGGAAGACAAAGATTTAGTTGCTATTGATGCAAGCCATCTTTTTCAATCTAGTATGACACAAATAGCTTTTAAGCGAGGTGCTTTTTTACGTAATTATATGTATGATTTTATCAATTATTTTTCTGCTCATTTAACTAGAATAAAAGTTGAAGAAGCTGAGCAACTTCGTGATAATAATGCGATTGCTAGACTTTTTGAGTACGTTAGTTTAGAGGAAATTTAATGAATGCATTAAAAAAATTAGGAGTATTAATTATTTCTTTTATTTGTATTGTTCAATCTATAAGGGCAGAAGAGTTTCATATCAAGTATAAGTCTAATTATATAATGCCAACATATATCCATTTTAAAAAGAGTGATGAATATTATTCAATAATATCTAAAATTAACATTCCTTTATATAATATAGTATTTAATACAGGTGGTAAAATACAAGGTAAACAATTTAATATGTTGAATTACCAAGATATAAGAAATGGGAAAACTTATGCTAAGGCAGAGGTTAAGGGAACAATAATTCAATATGGGAAAGTAGTAGAACCACTTAAACAGGAGATCTTAACTTTACCAACGTTTGATTTATTTTCTATTGCATTTCAACTCAGCTATTATGGAGTATTACCGTATAATTTTCAAACGACAAATGGTAAAAAACTTTATCCACATAAGGATACGATTGTAAATGAATCTAGAGCTATTCTTAGAGTAGGAGAAATAGATGTTGAGGAAATAACTTACAGATTCAAAACGGGTGCTAAACAGATTATAGTGAAGAAATTTTCAGGTGAAAAATTTCCCCGTTATATTTCTTATAATAGGGATGGGGATAATTATGAGTTAATTTTTGATAGTTTTTTGAACTAATTTTAACTAACACTAGTTCTGATTAATCATTATTGACATATATGTAATATATTAGAGTTGCAAAAAATTATTAAGCAATGTAAATTTTTGTGAAAAGTGCAGGAGATGTCACATTTTTCTATTTTTCTTGATGACAGCGTTTGGGAAATCAGTAGAGTAGTTGCTTATCCATCTTATGGCTTTTCTTTGAACCTTTAGTATTATGGACGATAGTTATATATTTCCCTTAAGCTCCCCAATAATTCGGATTTTACAAATTACCGATTCACATTTATTTGCATCAGATACTTGTGAACTATTAGGGGTTAATACCACTCAAAGTTTTCAAGCTGTGCTTAATATGATCATGAAAGAATCATTTGAGTATGACTTGATTCTTGCAACAGGCGATCTTGTTCAAGACCATAATCGAGAGGCATATCATCGTTTTGCAAAAATGGTTAAACCGTTGGTTAAACCACTCTTCTGGGTAGCTGGAAATCATGATTTACAACCACAGATGCGTAATGCTTTGTCTATTTATTCTCAAATTAAACCTGAAAAGCATATTTTAGTTGGTGATCATTGGCAGATAATTCTTCTTGATAGCCATATTCAAGATAGCCCTAAAGGTAGATTAGAGTTTTCTGAGCTTGCTTTTTTAAAAAAGAAAGTTGGAAGTCCATCCTGAACGATATTCTTTAATTGTTTTACACCATAATATTCTGCCAACAAATTCAGCATGGCTTGATCAGCATAGCCTTTCTAATGTAAATGATCTACTTGCTACATTAAAAGCTTTTCCGAAAGTGAAGGCTATTGTACATGGGCATATTCATCAAGAGGTTGATGCTCAATGGAATGGGTATCGTATATTATCAACGCCCTCAACGTGTATACAATTCAAACCACATTGTAATGATTTCACATTAGATGCGATTCCTCAAGGGTGGCGTGAGCTTTGTTTAAATATTGATGGCTTTATTGATACTGTGGTAAAGCGTTTAGATAACAACAATTTTTTACCCAATTTTAAAGCATTGGGATACTAGAGAAATTTATCCTTTTTAAGCAGCCATTAAGATTAGGAGTAATAGACAAACAGTTGTTAGAAATATTTATTCTCAATTATTTTGTATTCTATTTCTATTCAATTTGATTTTTGCAGCGTCCCCCTTTTTGTAAACAGCAGATATTATACAGTGTCACATCTGAGATATTCATCAATGCTTCTTCTGTTAAAAATGCTTGATGCCCTGTTAAAAGCACGTTATGGCAAGAAGACAAACGGCGGAAAAGATCATCTAAAATCACTTCATTTGATTTATCTTCAAAGAAAAGATCACGTTCGTTTTCATAAACGTCCATACCTAACGCACCGATTTTACGACGTTTTAATGCTTCAATCGCTTCAGGAGTATCAATTAATGAACCACGGCTGGTATTGATGATCATCACGCCGTCTTTCATTTTGTCAAAAGTCTCTTTATTTAACAGATGATAGTTCTCTGGCGTAGCTGGGCAATGTAGGGTTATCACATCGGACTTAGCATAAAGTTCATCAAGTGTGACATATTTTGCCCCAATTTCTTCCACAACAGGATTTTTAAATGGGTCAAAGGCAAGAATATTCATTCCAAAGCCTTTTAAAATTCGCGTTGTTGCAATACCAATTTTCCCTGTGCCAATCACCCCAACGGTACGTTTGTACATATTAAATCCGATTAGCCCTTCAAGAGAGAAGTTTGCTTCACGGGTACGCTGATAAGCTCGATGAATACGGTGGTTTAATGTCATCATTAAGCCAACGGTATGTTGAGCCACAGCTTCAGGTGAATACGCTGGTACGCGAACCACTTGAATACCAAGTTCCTCTGCGGCTTGTAAATCTACATTATAAAGCCTGCACAACGTAAAGCCACCATTTTTGTTCCTTGTTCAGCTAATTTCTTAAGGACTTTACGGCTACCATCATCATTCACGAAAATACAAACCGATTCACAGCCTTCAGCCATTTTTACGGTCTGTTCATTCAACATAAAATCAAAAAATTCAAACTCAAAATGGTATTGTTGATTAGCTATTTCGAGATATTTTCGATCATAACTTTTGGTACTAAAAACCGCGACTTTCATTGTGCTTTCCTAAAAATAAAAATTAAATTTGAGTAATATCAATGCGATTATGCTGTTCTGCCACTCTTGCTCGAATTTTCGCTTCGAGCTGGTCGATCAATTTATCATTGTCAAAACGCTCTTTCTGACGAACGCCATCAAGATAAAAACCGCTCATTTTATTTGAGCCTGTCACGCCAAGATCTGACACTAACGCTTCACCTGGACCATTCACCACACAGCCGATAATGGACACGTCCATCGGTGTAATAATATCTTCTAAACGTTGTTCAAGGGCATTGACCGTGCCGATCACATCAAACTCTTGACGAGAGCAAGTTGGGCAAGCGATAAAGTTGATCCCACGAGAACGGATACGCAAGGATTTTAGAATATCAAAGCCCACTTTGATCTCTTCAACAGGATCTGCGGCTAATGAAACACGAAGCGTATCACCGATCCCCTCTGAAAGTAATAAACCTAAACCGATTGCTGATTTCACAGCCCCTGCTCTTGCGCCACCAGCTTCCGTAATACCTAAATGGATCGGCTGTTTGATCGCTTTAGCTAACAAGCGGTAAGATTCGACCGCTAAAAAGACATCTGACGCTTTCACACTCACTTTAAATTGATCGAAATTAAGGCGATCTAAGATCTCAACATGACGAAGTGCTGACTCTAACAAAGCTTCTGGCGTTGGCTCGCCGAATTTCTCTTGAATATCTTTTTCAAGAGAGCCTGCATTCACCCCGATACGAATCGGAATATTTTTATCTCTCGCACAATCCACCACTGCACGAATACGCTCTTCTTTGCCGATATTACCTGGATTGATACGCAAGCAATCCACGCCATATTCCGCCACTTTCAACGCAATACGGTAGTCAAAATGAATATCCGCCACAAGCGGTACGTTTACCTGCTGTTTTATCAATTTAAAGGCTTCAGCTGCGTCCATTGTTGGCACAGACACACGCACAATATCCGCCCCAACGCGCTCAAGAGCTTTAATTTGTGCCACAGTCGCTTCCACATCTGTGGTTCTTGTGTTCGTCATTGATTGAACAGCAATCGGTGCGTCGCCCCCCACAGGCACATTACCGACATAAATTTTGGTCGATTGACGACGCTTAATAGGTGGTTCTTTTAACATATTATTCCGCTAAAGGTAATTTGAAACGTGCAACTCGTCCATCTACTTTCAATGGAACAACTTGCCCTTTGTAATAAATTTTGACATTAGCAGGCGCACCCACAGTTAAACGATATTGTTCGTTATCGTTAAAACTTAGTACTTCACCTGCCTTATAAAGTCTTTCTGCTAATCGTTTATTTTGTGCAGTACGCACAGTAATCCAGCTTTCAGCACCCGTAATCTCAATTCTCAGCTCTTCCTCTACCGCCGTTTGTGCTGGTTCTTCCGTTTGATTGCTTGCTTCTGTTTGAGTTGCTTGCAGAATATTAAGTGGCTGCTCAGTTTGAGTTGGTACAGCTATTTCTGTCGAAACTTGTGGTGTAACATTTCCTGAATTAGGCGAAATAACCATTGAAATTCTTGAGCTACCTGTTTGAACAGGAGGCGTAACTTCTGTTTGTATAAGCACAGGCTCAGTTTGAACAGATTGAACTGGCTCAGCTTGCTCTACAGCAACAGGCGTGCTGCTTTCTGCTACTGTTGCAGGTGTTGCTGGCACTGCATTTTCAGCAGGCAATGTTACCGCTTGTTGAGGCTCTTCGGCAACTTTAGCTGTTGCTTCAGTGGTGTTCACAATCAACTGCTCACGGTTAGCCTGATCTTTCTGATGCTCTTGCCACCACCAAGCTAACGTCATCCCTACTGCACTTAACAACACAATCCACGTCAGCCCTTTTACCCAACGCATTTGCGACTTATGGTTTTTAACCGCAATAGGTGCTGCTTTTCGGACCTCTTTTGGAATTGTCACTTCGCCGTAATTCACTGAATTTACAAGTGTTTCAGGCAAACGCAGAAAACGTACATAATTACGCACATAACCACGCACGAAAGCTGGCGGCACGCTTGGCAAAATAAAAATATCATTTTCTATCGCTTCAAGGTGGATTTTTTTCAGATTTGTTTTTCGAGCTACATCCTCAATCGTCAGATTTAATGCTTCACGAGCATTTTTTAGCTGTTGTCCTAAAGAAAGTGTCATTGTTTCTGTCATTGTCATTGCTTTTTCTATATAAAAATTAGGTGAGAAGTTTAAAGAGGTATAGCTTGTTTTGCAATCCTCAATTCATTAATCAAAGTGAATTTCCCTAAATTAGCTAGAGTATACGAACGCTATTTGTCTCGTTCGTTCAACTACTTCACACTACCACAATTTAAACAGTAGAGATAACTCTGCTTAGGATCATTAAATCTTGCCAACATACCAAGCTGTTGCTGAGTTTGTTGAGGCAAAGGCAAATTCAACCATTCCACAGCTTTTAATTGTAATTGCAATTTGAAATCACGCATTACTTGGCTCATCAAATCATCACTTTCATCAATTAACCATTGTGTACTAAAATGTTCAATTTCCGCTTCTCCTTTCGTTTTACGTTTTTCATTGATTAAGATTGTTAAAGCGTGATAAGCATCATCAAAATCACCCAACTCATCAACAAGCCCTTTTTCAAAGGCACTTTCTCCAAGCCACACTTGCCCTTGAGCCACTTTATCTACATCACCTTTCGACATTTTTCGCCCCTTGCTAACTAACTCAAGGAAACGGTTGTAGCCATTTTCAATACTAATTTGAATTAACTCACTTTGCTCTTTTGATAACGGTTTTAATGCGGTTTGTTTTGCAAAAGGCGATGTACTAACACCATCTTCACTCACACCAAGTTTTTTTGCGGTTTTCTCAAAACTGACAGCTAAACCAAAAATACCGATAGAGCCTGTCAAAGTTGTTGGGCTTGCAATGATTTTATCGCTTGTTGCCGCAATCCAGTAACCACCCGAAGCAGCCATTCCGCCCATTGATGCAACAACAGGTTTCCCCACTTGTTGCAAATCTTCAACCTCTTGGCGAATTAATTCCGATGCCATCGCACTTCCACCAGGGCTATTAATCCGCAACACTACGCCTCGCACTTCATCATCTTCGCGAGCTTTTCTCAGCAATTTTACAATCGTATCACTGCCAGCAACTTCATCATCGCTTTCCCCTAACACAATCGCCCCTTCAACATTCACAATAGCGATTTTATCCTTGCCTACCACATTAAAGCGGTCAGATAACGACAAAGAATAGTCAAAAAAGTCGATATGGTTATAGTTTCCGTCTTGATCTTCACCAAATTGCTCAATCAAGTCAAGACGAATTTGACGATGTGTTGCCACGTCCGTCACCCATTTTTGCATTAAGGCATATTGAGCATCATCACCTTTCACAGCTTTATATTGAGCGATTAAACGGTTTGCTTCTGGCACTATTGTGTTTGCATCAATCTGGCGATTTTTAGCAATCGCACTGCTGAAATTTGCCCATAATTGAGATAGCCATAATTGAGCATTTTGACGAGCTTCTGCCGACATATCATCACGCAAAAACGGTTCAACGGCAGACTTATAGGTTCCAACACGGAAAATATGCGGAACGACTTCAATCTTGTCTAGCAACGACTTGAAATAGAGAGTGGAATAATTTAAACCGTGTAAATCAACAAATCCTGCTTTGTTTAGATAAATTTTATCCGCATAACTCGCAATGTAATATTGTTGTTGGCTATATCCTTCACCAATTGCAATCACAGGTTTATTTGATTGTTTAAAACGCTCAATCTCTTTGCCTACAAAGGTTAAAGAAGGAATATCGCCCCCTTCAAAATAACTTAAATCAAGCACTAATCCTGTAATTTTTTCATCATACTGTGCTTTCTTTATTGCACGCACTACATCAAAAGTTGATATTTTAATCGGCTCATTTGAACCACCTAATTCAGAACGTAAAAAGCGATTAAAATCACTAAATTCATCGTGATTATCCGCTAAATAACCATCTAAATTGAGTAATAAAGCCCCTTTACTAAATTCGACAGGTGTTTTGCTGTTAGCAGCATCACTTGACCATAACGCCATAAAAGCAAACCCTACTAACATCACAAATAAAATAAATACCAGACTTATCACAAATTCTCGAATACAACGAAATAGACGATAAGCCCCTTTGAGTAGATGTAGCATAAAAAATCCTTAGAAGTGAAGAGGGCTATTAAGCCATCATAAAATAGTAAGGAAATATAATCCTTTCAAAAACTAGATTTGATTGTGCTTTTGTAAGCATAGATAAAAATATGTCTCTTTAATAATTCTATCTGATTTTTTCTTTGAAATGAATATTTGGCAGAATGAACATTTAGTTTTAGAATGGGAAACTATGATTGATCAGAAAGTATAAAAAATGGCAAATAAAAATCCTTTTTCTCTTGATGATATAACTCAAGACCACTCTACTTGGCAGACATTTAAACGCCTATGGCCTATGATTTCCCTTTTTAAAATAGGGATTATTGTGGCAATGGTGGCAATGATATTTAACGCTGCTGCCGATGCATACTTGATCACAATGCTTAAACCTTTGATTGATGAAGGCTTTGGCGTTGACTCTGATCGTAACTTTTTAAAAGTGATGGCATTTATTGTCGTAGGCTTAATTTTTGCTCGTGGTATCACCAGCTTTATTTCTGCCTACTGTTTGGCGTGGGTGTCTGGTAAAGTTGTGATGACAATGCGTCAAAAAGTATTTAAGCATTTAATGTTTATGCCTGTAACATTTTTTGACCAAAACTCTTCAGGAAGATTACTTTCCCGTATTACCTATGATTCTGAGCAAGTAGCAAGTTCTTCGGCAAATGCGTTGCAAAGCGTGATCCGAGAAGGGATCTACATTGTCTTTCTCGTCACAACAATGTTTTATTATAGCTGGCGTTTATCCCTTGTTCTTTTCATCATTGGCCCTGTGATTGCGGTATTAATCCGAGTTGTGTCAAAACGCTTTCGTAAACTCAGCCGTAATATGCAAGAATCTATGGGAAGCATGACCGAAAGTGCCGAACAGATGTTGCGTGGACATAAAGTGGTGTTATCGTTTGGCGGACAGAAAGTCGAAGAAGAACGCTTCAACCATACCAGTAACGATATGCGTCGCAAAGGAATGAAAATGATGGCAGCAAGTGCGATTGCCGATCCGATTATTCAAGTGATCGCTTCTCTAGCCTTAGCGGTGGTGCTTTTTGTCGCAGGTTCGCCTGAAATTATTGGTGATGATTTAACGGCAGGGGAATTTGCTGCGGTTATAGGGGCGTTGATGGGAATTCTACGTCCATTAAAAACTTTAACCAACGTTAATGCCCAGTTCCAACGAGGAATGGCGGCAAGCCAAACGCTCTTTACCTTATTTGATTTACCAACAGAAAAAAATGAAGGCACTTATCAAATTGAACGAGCCAAAGGCGACATTCGTTTTGAAAACGTTACCTTTACTTATTTTGGTAAAGAACAACCCGCTTTAAAAAATATCTCGTTTAATTTACCTGCAGGGAAAACCTTAGCGTTAGTTGGGCGTTCAGGCTCAGGGAAATCGACCATTGCGAATTTGATTACCCGTTTTTATGAAATTGATTCGGGCAATATTTATCTTGATGATCATAAAATTCAAGAGTATACTTTAAACAATTTGCGTGAACAGTGTGCAATTGTTTCTCAACAGGTTCATCTATTTAACGACACCATTGCGAATAACATTGCCTATGCAGCTAAAGACAAATACAGTCGTGAGCAGATCGAAGCTGCAGCTAAAGCCGCTTATGCGATGGAATTTATCGAAAAAATGCCACAAGGCTTGGATACAGTAATTGGTGAAAACGGGGTAAGTCTATCTGGTGGACAGCGTCAGCGTTTGGCGATTGCCCGTGCCTTATTGAGAAATTCTCCTGTTTTAGTCTTAGATGAAGCTACTTCAGCGTTAGATACCGAATCAGAGCGTGCAATTCAAGCAGCCCTTGATGAACTACAAAAAGATCGCACTGTTTTAGTGATTGCTCACCGTTTGTCTACCATTGAAAACGCCGATGAGATTTTAGTGGTGGATCAGGGAGATATTATCGAACGAGGATCACACAAAGTCTTGCTGGAAAAAGGAGGTGCTTATAAACAGCTATATCAAATGCAATTTAGTGAATAATATACATTCTAATAATTTAGAGAGATTAGGTTGAATAGTAAATTTTGTGAGCTAGTTCTCAGAAATATAATTTATGTTATACATTTCTTACAAAATTTAGATAGAATACAAGAAATCAGACTATATTCTAGGAGTCATTATGAATTATCCAATACTTATAAACCAATTAAAAGAAGAATTTTTTAGTGGCTGGAAACCCTTTGAGGTAGCTTGGCTTTTCTTATTTATTGCAGCTCAAATTGGCGTATATATTTACTACCCCGATTCTATCATTGGAATGGTGGCAGGTATTTCAGGTATTATCTGTAATGTTTTTGTTAGTAAAGGAAAAATCAGCAATTATTTCTTCGGTTTAATTTTTGCATACAGCTATTTCTACGTTGCATGGGGTGCAAATTTCCTTGGTGAAATGAATACAACGCTCTATGTTTATATCCCTGCGCAATTTATAGGCTATTTCCTTTGGAAACAAAATATGCAAAAAGCCGAAGGAAGTGAGGCGGTGATCACAAAAGCATTAACTATTAAAGGATGGACTGGATTATTAACTTTTATGGTCATTGGAACATTATTATTAGTTCAAGCCTTGAAGGCCGCTGGTGGCAGTTCGACAGGTTTAGATGGTTTAACTACAATTATTGTGGTTGCGGCTCAAGCATTAATGTTACTACGTTATCGTGAACAGTGGCTACTATGGATTGCCTTAAATATTCTCTCTATCATTCTTTGGGCAGAAAATCCATCAATGTACATAATGTATTCTGCATATTTATTAAATTCCCTTTATGGATATTATAATTGGACAAAACTACAAAAAGCCTAATAAATAAAATCTCTTATAAATCAAAGGTTGAGACTTCTCAACCTTTCATTTTTCCGCTATTCTTTGCAAAAATTTTTTCTTAGATAACACATTGCAACTGACATTACCGATCCATCAAATTAATGATGATACTTTCGACAACTTTTACGCCGAAAACAGTTTATTGCTGTTGGGTTCGCTACGCCAAAATTTTGTAGATGTTCAGCAACCTTTTTTTTATATCTGGGGCGGTAAGAGCAGTGGCAAGAGCCATTTACTCAAGGCGGTGAGTAATCATTATTTGCTTAATCAACAATCAGCAACCTATATTCCGTTGGATAAATCCCATTACTTCGCCCCTACGGTATTGGATAATGCGGATCAACTTGATGTGGTTTGTCTTGATGATATACAAGCGGTGGCAGGTGATGAAGAGTGGGAATTGGCTATTTTTGATCTGTTTAATCAGATTCGTGAACAGCAAGGGTTGTTTAATCAAGGTAAGAAAACATTATTGTTAATCAGTGCCGATTGTCCGCCACATCAATTAGCAATTCGCTTGCCTGACCTGCGTTCTCGCTTAACTTGGGGCGAGGTGTATCGTTTGGCGGATCTTGATGATGAGCAGAAACGTATTATTTTGCAACGTAATGCACGCAATAAAGGGTTAGAGCTTTCAGATGAAGTGGCAAACTTCCTGCTCAAGCGGTTAGATCGTGATTTACAAGCCCTAATGCATAAATTGACGTTGTTAGATCACGCCTCATTACAGGCTCAACGTAAGCTTACACTTCCTTTTGTCAAAGAAATTTTAGGACTTTAAATGGATCAACTTTCGCTCATTAATATTGCCTGTGAACGTGGTGAAACTCGTTTATTTGAAGGCTGTTCATTAACTATTTCAAGTGGTCAATGGTGGCAAATTGAAGGGCATAACGGTATCGGAAAAACCAGTCTATTGAGGATTTTAGCTGGGCTTGCGGTGGCGGTAGAAGGCGAAGTGCAGTGGAATGGAATTAAAATCCAGCAACAGCGAGAGCAATACTACGCTAATCTCTTTTACTTAGGGCATCACGCAGGAGTTAAGCCTGAACTGACCGCTTGGGAAAATTTGCGTTTTTTCCAAAAAATTCAGGGATTGCCTTTAGATGATGAAGCCCTTTGGAATGCCTTAGGAAAAGTATCGTTAATTGGGCGAGAGGATTTGCCTTGTTCGCATTTGTCGGCAGGGCAACAACGTCGAGTGGCATTAGCAAAATTATGGCTGACTAAAGCGATGTTATGGATTTTAGATGAGCCTTTTACTGCCATTGATAAAAAAGGGGTGTCGGAACTGATCGCCCATATCGAGCAACATTGTGAGCAAGGGGGAATGGTGATTTTTACCAGCCATCAAACCGCAGAAAGTGACAAAGTTCAATTGTTATCGTTAGATCCATTTAAAGTATAAAATAACCCTATGATTTTACTGACTATTATCCAACGAGAATTAACCATAGCCTTTCGTAAACCTGCGGAAATTTTAAACCCTTTATGGTTTTTCTTGATTATTATCACAATGTTTCCGCTTTTAATGGGCCCTAATCCTGAGTTACTCGCTAAAATAGCCTCTGGAACAGCTTGGGTTGCAGCGGTGCTTTCCGCTCTTCTCTCTTTTGAGCGACTATTTCGTGATGATTATTTAGACGGCTCATTAGAACAGTTGATGTTGCTACCCGTCGGATTGCCACAAGTGGCGTTAGCGAAAGTGATTGCCCACTGGCTATTAACAGGTTTGCCTTTAATTCTGCTTTCACCGATTACGGCGGTTTTACTTTCCCTTGAAACAGAAGTCTGGTGGGCATTGGTTTTAACCCTATTGTTAGGTACACCGATTTTAAGTTGTCTTGGCGCAATCGGGGTTGCTTTAACGGTGGGGTTGAGAAAAGGTGGTACGCTACTCAGTTTATTGATCTTACCGCTCTTTCTACCTGTATTGATCTTCGCTGCCGCCGTGTTAGAAGCCTCAACCTTAAATATGGGATATACAGGGCAATTGGCTATTTTAGGGGCAATGTTAGCCCTCTCATTAACCTTTTCGCCTTTTGCAATCGCAGGGGCGTTAAGGGTTAGTTTACAGTAACAAGCGGTAATTTGAACCCTATTTTTTGTAATAACTTGGAGTTTTTATGTGGAAATGGTTACACCCTTACGCAAAGTCTGAAACACAGTACCACTTGCTAGGGAAGGTGCAGCCTTGGCTTGCAGTCTTAAGTTTTTTATTGCTTTCAGCAGCATTTATTATTGGTTTGGCATTCGCCCCAAAAGATTATCAACAAGGCGATAGCTATCGCATTATTTTCATTCACGTTCCAGTGGCAATTTGGTCGATGGGTGTTTATGGCTCAATGGCAGTTGCTGCACTTATTGCAGCGGTATGGCAAATTCGCCAAGCACATCTAGCAATGATCTCAATGGCACCAATTGGAATGGTCTTTGCCTTTCTTTCTCTTGTGACAGGAGCAATTTGGGGCAAACCGATGTGGGGAACTTGGTGGGTATGGGACGCACGTTTAACCTCTGCCTTAGTACTATTTTTTCTCTATCTTGGCGTAATGGCACTCTATTCTGCTTTCCAAGATAAAAATACGGGTGCAAAAGCGGCTGGTGTACTTTCAATGGTAGGCGTAATCAACTTACCGATTATCCACTTCTCTGTGGAATGGTGGAACACGCTACACCAAGGGGCAACCATCACTAAATTTGATAAGCCTTCAATGGCAACCGAAATGTTAATCCCATTATTATTGGCGATTTTTGGCTCAATGATCTTTATGATTTGGTTAAGCATTGTGCGTTATCGCAGTGCATTACTTCAAGATGAACGCAAACGCCCTTGGGTGCGTGAACTCGCAAAATTAAGTAAATAGGAGAAAATATGACCTTTCAATTTGCATCACTCAGTGATTTTTTCTCAATGGGCGGTTACGGCTTCTATGTATGGCTCTCTTATGGAATTACTTTTCTTTCTGTCGGTCTGTTAGTTTGGCAAAGTAAACGTGAAATTCGTCAGACGTTGCAGTTGGTGAAAAAAGAGCAAGCGAGAGAAGATCAACTCAGTAACAAGCGGTAATATACCAAATAATCTTTTCTAAGGTAGGCAAGAGCCTACCTTTCTTTTTGTTAAAAAATTGTGATATAACTCACAAATCCAACATTTGCTTATTTTAATAAATTACTGTTTTGATAAACTAATCTGGTTTATTGATCTACATCATTTTATTTTGTGGGGGCTTTATGTCGGTATCACATCAATCATCAAACCCAATAACAAGGAATGGACTTATTCTGTTATTTGATATTGTTTTATTCTTTGTCTTATTAAATACATTACCTTTTGAACCCACTGTAAGTAAAGGTTTAGCCTTATTAGTATTTGTTGCAGTTTTATGGCTTACGGAAGCTCTACACGTTACAGTAACGGCTCTACTTGTGCCTGTTCTGGCGATTGGTCTAGGGGTAGTAAAATCTAAAGAAGCCTTAAGTGCTTTTGCTGATCCAACTATCTTCCTTTTCTTTGGTGGTTTTGCTTTAGCTACAGCATTACACATTCAACAGCTTGATCGCCTGATTGCAAATAAAATTATGGCAATGGCAAAAGGAAAATTATCCGTTGCGGTGATTTACCTATTCTCTGTTACTGCATTTCTTTCAATGTGGATGAGTAATACAGCAACCGCAGCAATGATGTTACCGCTTGCAATGGGGATTTTAAGTAAATTAGATAAAGAAACTCACCACAACACCTATGTCTTTGTATTATTAGGGATTGCTTATAGTGCAAGTATTGGTGGAATGGGGACGTTGGTTGGTAGTCCACCAAATGCGATTGTGGCATCACAGCTGAATTTAACTTTTGCAGATTGGTTAAAATATGGCTTGCCGATTATGTTTATCTTGATGCCATTAATGATCGCAACGCTATATGTGGTATTTAAACCGAAATTTGATGTTACTTTTGAGCATAGTTTTGAAAAAATTGAGTTAAATCGCGAGCGTATTATTACCCTTTCTATCTTTGGCGTTATCGCAATTTGTTGGGTATTTGGCGATAAAATTAACCCACTAATTTCTGGCTTATTAGGGCTACAAGGTAAAATTGGCAGTTTCGACAGTATCGTTGCTCTTTTTGCTGCAGTCTTAATTTGTATCACTAGAGTTGCTTCGTGGGACGATATTCAGAAAAATACCGAATGGGGGGTATTAATGCTTTTCGGTGGTGGTTTAACCTTAAGCTCAGTGCTAGGTCAAGCAGGGGCTAGTAAAGTAATGGCGGATGGTATCGTATTCTTAATTGAAGGCGGACACTTCTACCTTATCGGATTACTGGTTGCAGCATTCATTATTTTCTTAACAGAATTTACGTCTAATACAGCAAGTGCTGCATTATTAGTACCAATCTTTATTTCTATTGCTCAAGCCTTGAATATGCCACCAGTAGGGCTTGCATTAATTATCGGCTTAGGTGCATCTTGTGCCTTCATGTTACCAGTTGCAACACCGCCAAATGCGATTGTATTTGGTACAGGGCAAATTAAACAGAGTGAGATGGTGAAAGCTGGTTTCTGGCTGAACATTATCTGTATTTTTGTGATTGCAACGGTAGGTTATCTCTTCTGGTTATAATCATCTTACTCTCTTATAAGCGGTCGTTTTACGACCGCTTTTTGCATATTAAAGAATAGATAGTATTTGCTTGGGTTTGAATGTTTCTAAATAGATCATACCAAAGAACATAATTATTTTATTTTATGAAGAAATTCATAATATCAACGAATAATTTGATCTACATTACCCAAAATATAATTGAAACTGATATAATCGCCCCGTTTTTTATTTTTGAAAATCAAAAGAGGAACTAACTATGTCCGTAAAAAAAATGGCAGATCTTGACCTAGCAGGCAAACGCCTTTTCATTCGTGCAGACCTTAACGTGCCAGTTAAAGATGGCAAAGTCACATCAGACGCTCGTATCCGTGCAACAATCCCAACCTTAAAATTAGCCTTACAAAAAGGGGCTAAAGTGATGGTGACGTCGCACTTAGGTCGTCCAACCGAAGGCGTATTTGAAGAAGCAAACTCTTTACAACCTGTGGTTGATTATTTAAATGCTTCAGATTTAGGTGTTCCTGTTCGTTTAGTGCGTGATTACTTAGATGGCGTTGATGTAAAAGAAAACGAAATCGTGGTGCTTGAAAACGTGCGTATTAACAAAGGTGAGAAGAAAAATGATCCTGAGTTAGCGAAAAAATATGCAACACTTTGTGATGTGTTTGTAATGGACGCATTCGGTACAGCTCACCGTGCGGAAGGCTCAACTTACGGCGTAGCAGAATACGCACCAGTTGCTTGTGCAGGCCCATTACTTGCAGCAGAATTAGATGCTTTAGGTAAAGCATTAAAAGAGCCACAACGTCCAATGTTAGCAATTGTGGGTGGTTCAAAAGTTTCAACTAAATTGACTGTATTAGACAGCCTTTCAAAAATCGCTGACCAATTAATCGTGGGCGGTGGTATCGCAAATACGTTCATTGCAGCAGAAGGCAACAATGTAGGTAAATCATTATACGAAGCGGATTTAATTCCTGAAGCACAACGTTTATCTAAAGCAACAAACATTCCTGTGCCAGTTGATGTGCGTGTTGGTTTAGAGTTCTCTGACGCTGCTGCGGCAACGCATAAATCAGTAAACGAAGTGGCTGCAGAAGAATCCATCTTTGACATCGGCGATAAATCAGCAGAAGAGTTAGCAGAAATTATCCGCAATGCGAAAACCATCCTTTGGAATGGCCCAGTTGGTGTATTTGAGTTCCCTAACTTCCGTAAAGGTACAGAAGTGGTTGCTCAAGCTATCGTTGATGCGACAGCAAATGGTGCATTCTCAATCGCAGGTGGCGGTGACACATTAGCAGCAATTGATATGTTTGGTATCGCAGATAAAATCTCTTACATCTCAACAGGTGGTGGTGCGTTCTTAGAGTTCGTAGAAGGCAAAATCTTACCAGCGGTTGAAATTTTAGAGAAACGTGCAAACGGTTAATTAAACATTCTCGTAGGGACACACTGCGTGTGTCCGCTACTTAAATCCTGACTGGACACACGCAGTGTGTCCCTACAAATTGTGAATTATTGAGGGTAAATCAAAATGGCAAAATTATTAGACATCGTAAAACCAGGTGTTGTAACAGGTGATGACGTACAAAAAATCTTTGCTTATGCAAAAGAACACAACTTCGCACTTCCTGCGGTAAACTGCGTAGGTTCAGACTCAGTAAACGCAGTATTAGAGACTGCAGCACGCGTTAAAGCACCAGTTATCGTGCAATTCTCAAATGGTGGTGCTCAATTCTACGCTGGTAAAGGTATCAAACCAGCAAGTGGTGCTCGTGCAGATGTATTAGGTGCAGTTGCAGGTGCAAAACACGTTCACGAATTAGCGAAAGAGTACGGTGTGCCCGTTATTCTTCACACAGACCACGCTGCGAAAAAACTACTTCCGTGGATTGACGGTATGTTAGACGCAGGTGAAAAACACTTCGCTGAAACAGGTCGTCCATTATTCTCTTCACATATGATTGATCTTTCAGAAGAGCCAATCGAAGAAAATATGGAAATTTGCAAAAAATACTTAGAGCGTATGAGCAAAATCGGTATGACCCTTGAAATCGAAATCGGTATCACTGGTGGTGAAGAAGATGGCGTAGATAACAGCGATGTTGATGAGTCACGTTTATATACACAACCAGAAGATGTGTTATTCGTTTACGATTCATTAAACCCAGTAAGTCCACGTTTCACTGTTGCAGCAGCGTTCGGTAACGTACACGGTGTTTACAAACCAGGTAACGTAAAATTAAAACCATCTATCTTAGGTGCATCACAAGAGTTCGTATCTAAAGAGCGTGGCTTACCTGCGAAATCAATCGACTTCGTATTCCACGGCGGTTCAGGTTCTTCACAAGAAGAGATCCGTGAAGCAATTGGCTACGGTGCAATCAAAATGAATATCGACACAGATACACAATGGGCATCTTGGGCGGGTATTTTAGATTACTACAATGCAAACAAAGATTACTTACAAGGTCAATTAGGTAACCCAGAAGGCCCTGATTCACCAAACAAAAAATACTACGATCCACGCGTTTGGTTACGCAAAATGGAAGAGTCTATGTCTAAACGCTTAGAGCAATCTTTCATTGACTTAAATTGTGTAGATGTATTGTAATTTTTAAATATAGCTTTTCGTTTCCCTTCCCCCGTTTACGGGGGAAGGTGCCGAAGGCGGAAGGGGGCAATTAATTTAAACGAAAATTTTGTAACATCGTTGTAATTCCCCCCACCCTAACCTTACCCCGTAAACGGGGGAAGGGATTATTTCTTAGCCTTTCAAAATAACTATGGCACTTCCACTTCTTGATATTCAGTCCGTCAGTAAACGCTTTACTGATCGCATTGGCATTTTCCGTAAGCAAGATTTTTATGCGGTAAAAAATGTTTCCTTTAGCTTATATCACCAAGAAACCCTTGCGATTATCGGGGCGAACGGAGCGGGGAAATCCACCTTAGCCAAAATGCTCGTAGGTATTACTGAACCAACGTCGGGCAAAATGTTTTTCAAAGATCACGAATTGACCTACGGTGACTACGCTTTTCGAGCGAAGAAGATCAGAATGATTTTCCAAGATCCAAATGATGCCTTTGATCCCAATTATAATATCGGGCAGATTTTGGATTCGCCACTGAAACTTGCTACCCATCTTTCTGAAGAAAAACGTAACGAACGGATATTTAAAACCTTAAAATTAGTTGGTTTGTATCCTGAACACGCCTTGATTCATATAAAAGAGGCATCAAGTAGCCAAAAACAGCGGATTGCATTAGCAAGAGCGTTGATTCTCAATCCTGAAATTATCATTATTGACGACACACTCAGTGCCTTAGACTTTTCGGTGAAAACACAATTAACTAACCTAATGTTAAATTTACAGGAACGTTTAGGATTATCCTATATCTATGTTGGACAGAATCTCGGTATGATTAAGCATATCGCAGATAAATTGATGGTAATGGATCAAGGTGAAGTGGTCGAATATGGCAGTACCAAAGAAGTGCTATTGAACCCTCAACACCCAATCACAATACGTTTAATCGAAAGCCATTTTGGCAAACGCCTCACTCCAGAGGCTTGGGCAAATTAAAAAGGAGATGTTATGCAACTTATTGATGTCATCAAACAACGCAAAACAATAAAAATGTTCAATAATCAAGTTCAGATTAGCCGTGAAGAACTCACCGAAATGATCGAACTTGCCCAGCTTGCTCCATCAAAAGCCAATCTTCAACCGTGGCGGTTTGTGATATTGGATCAGGCAGAACAAAAACAGAAACTGTTGGATAAAGTCACCTTTAACACACCGCCTTGTGAAAGTGCTTCAGCGGTAGTCGTCATTTTGGCGGATCTTCATTATGAAAAGTTACTTGGCGATGTGTTAGATCATTCTATTGCAAGCGGCTGTTTACACCAAAATTTTCGCGAAAATTTCTTTAATTTCTTAATGGGCGTACACAATACACTCAGCACACAGGATATTCGAGATCAAGTGTTGATTGATACGAGTTTAGCGGCAATGCAGCTAATGTTAGTTGTCAAAGAGAAAGGTTACGATAGCCACGCTATTGGTATTTTTGATCGTAAGGCAGTGTTAGAAGTCCTAGAAATTGACAGCGAACGTTATGCCCCAGTGATGTTATTAGCGATTGGCAAAGCGGCTGTGCCAGCCTTACCAAGCGTCCGCTTACCGACAGAATATACGGTTTCGTGGAATGATGGAAAACAATTCCGTAAATAATTTACCCTGATTCAAGCAGTCAGATTTGTTAATTCTTTTACAAAAAATTGTTAAAATCTCACCGCTTTTATTTTATTGAGAAACAACTATGAATACATTAAACAACATTCAGTTAAAACAAAGTATTTTTAGCAAAATTATCTTTGCAAGCCGTTGGTTACAACTTCCTATTTATTTAGGTTTAATTGTGGTACAAGGGATTTATGCCTATAAATTCTTAAAATCCTTATGGAATTTAGTGGTTAATCTCGGTGTGATGGACGAAAACACTATTATGCTAGCAGTGTTAAATCTTATTGACGTGGTAATGATTGCAAACCTATTAATTATGGTGATTGTCGGGGGGTATGAAACCTTTGTATCACGCTTAAATGTCGATAACCACCCAGACCAGCCAGAATGGCTCGATCACGTGAATGCTTCGGTACTGAAAGTGAAGCTCTCAATGGCGATTATCAGTATTTCATCAATTCACTTACTGCAAACCTTCATCAACGCTGCAAACTTAAGCCCTGAAACAATGATGTGGCAATTATTAATCCATATTGGCTTTATTTTATCTGCAATTGGCGTGGCTTATACGGATAAATTATTAAACAGCGTCGCACACGCAAAACATTAGTTAGATGTTTTTAAGTACACTTGATATAACTTGGCTAGGCATAGTATTGAAAGTATTCCTGAAGTTTGTCTACTATGCTCTATCCTATCTATATCGATCCAAAAAACGATAATAATTCACCCCAATTTTAAGTGCCATTTGTTTGACAAGCTTTCCACCAAATAAACTTGGCACTTTCAGGGCTTCAAAAATACGCAAGCGTTCGTCATTGCCTTCAATGGCTTCAGCGATAATACGACCAGCAAGTCCTGTTAATGCAACACCGTGACCTGAAAAGCCGTGAGCAAAATAAACATTAGATTTCACTCGACCAAAGTGAGGAGAGGCATTTAATGTCATATCAATCGGACCACCCCAACCATAATCAATTTTGACATCTTCAAGCTGAGGGAACACATCAAGCATATTGCGACGCATTTTTGCCATCATATCAACATTAGAACTGGAGTCACTACCAAAGAGTAAGCGATTATCCGCACTCAAGCGGTAATAATCGAGCAAAATATTGTTATCGCAGACAGACATACCATTATTGATAACACTATCCGCCATTGCTTGAGTTAATGGCTCAGTCGCAATGATAAAACTCTCCACAGGGAGAATTTTGCGTGCAAGTTTAAAACCAATTTTCTTATTAGATTTAGCGTCGATATAAGCATTTGTTGCCAATATGACGTTATCTGCGGTAATAGTACCTTGTGGGGTAATAACTTTAACTTGTTTACCTGAAAATTGTAGATCAAGGGCTGGAGTGTGTTCGTAAATGGTGACCCCTTGCTCTAAACAGGCTGCCGCTAACCCTAGACAATAATTTAATGGGTGTAAATGTCCAGATTGACTATCGTATAACGCCCCACAATAAATTTTACTGCCTAGATGCTGTTCTAACTTTGCCCTATCCCATAGTTGCATATGTTGATAGCCAAAGCGTTCACGGCTCTCTTTTTCAATCGCAATCAAATCGTCCATTCGACGATGATTTAATGCAAGTGTTGCATAGCCTTTCTTCCAATCACATTGAATGTTGTAGGTTTTGACACGCTCGTCAATAATATCGAGCGCTTCAAGGGACATATTCCAAAGTTTACGAGCATTTTCTTCGCCAACTTGTTCAATATACTCATCAATCCCTTCTTCAAAACCGTTGATTGCTTGTCCACCATTACGTCCCGATGCACCATACCCAACCCTAGCACCTTCAACAACAATCACATTCTTACCCTTTTCTGCCAGCTCCAGTGCGGTAGAAAGCCCTAAAAAGCCTGCACCAATTACGCAAACGTCCACAGATTGATTGCTTGAAAGATGAGGCAATTGAAAGTGAATATTACGAGTATCGGAATAGTATGTACGAATATGTTCTTGATGTGCAAAAGTCAGCATAAAAACCGTTTTAATGATACTAAATGAAATTAGGAAGTTAGTTTGAAATGGCGCACCCGAGAGGATTCGAACCTCTGACCGCTCGGTTCGTAGCCGAGTACTCTATCCAGCTGAGCTACGGGTGCGTATTTGAAAAGAAACGGTGTTATTTATTTTATCAGCAACCATTTTATCCTGATAAATAAAAAAATAAAATGGCGCACCCGAGAGGATTCGAACCTCTGACCGCTCGGTTCGTAGCCGAGTACTCTATCCAGCTGAGCTACGGGTGCGTGATAAAGTAAATGGCGGTGAGAGAGGGATTCGAACCCTCGATGGAGCTTTTTAACCCCATACTCCCTTAGCAGGGGAGCGCCTTCAGCCTGCTCGGCCATCTCACCACTCACTGTGTCTGTGGGCGTGCATATTACTAGGTTCTGGAAATATGTCAAATTATTTTTGCAAAAAAATTAAAATTACAGACCGCTTGCCTAGTTACTAATCAAAACGATGAATTTATAGCATTTCTTGAATAAAGGCTAAACTTTTCATAGGGTTAGTTTTTTTTCATACCAAATTTTATTGATATAGAGCATCACTTTTCCAGCAGGAGTTTCAACTTGAATTTCATCATCAATTTGTTTGCCAATTAATGCTCTTGCAACGGGGGAATCAATCGAAATCCATTGTTTTGCTGGATCAAATTCATCACAGCCCACAATCCGATACTGCTTTATTTCACCTTCCTCATTTTCTAGTTCAACCCAAGCACTAAAAAAGACTTTACCCTCTTGAGAAGGGTGGTAATCGACAATTTGTAGTACTTCCAAACGTTTGGATAAAAAACGTACACGGCGATCGATCTCACGCAAACGGCGTTTACCATAAATATATTCCGCATTTTCACTGCGATCACCTAATGCTGCAGCCTCAGATACTGCCTGTGTTACCTTGGGTCTTTCCTCTTTCCAAAGATATTTCAGCTCTTGGTCTAATGCTTGCCAACCAGAACGAGTAATATAATTTGACTTTGCCATTAGCTTGCGAACTCCACAATGCCCGTAACTTTTCCTGCTTCATTGACCGCTATTAATGAGTGAATATGTTTCTCTTTCATATACTCTTCTGCGTGAGCAAGGAAAGTGCTATCTAAAATCGTTTTTGGATTACAGCTCATAATCTCTTGAGCCGTTTTATTCAGGCTTTCTGCACCAAATTTAGCAAGTGTACGACGAATATCACCGTCGGTAATAATACCCAGCAATTGCTCATTTTCCATAACAATAGCTACCCCCATTCGTCCTTCATTCATTACATTCAAGCAATCGCTAAAACTACAAAGCGGACAGATAATAGGCAATTTTTTCTGCATAACATCACGCACACGACAAAGCAACTTTCTACCAAGGCTGCCACCAGGGTGGAAACGAGCAAAGTCTTCCGCTTTAAAATCTCGAGCTTTAATCAGAGCAATCGCTAAGACATCGCCCAATGCCATAGTCACTAAACTTGAGGTCGTCGGGGCAAGATTATTTGGACAGGCCTCACGCTCAATACTAATATCAAGGGTTATATCTGCGTGACGAGCCAATGTTGATTGCAGATTTCCCGTCATTGCAATAATCTTATTCCCAAAATTTTTCAAACTTGGAATCAGTTTATTTACATCATCAGTTTCACCGCTGTAAGAGATTAAAATCACTACATCAATCGGTTTCAACATACCTAAATCGCCGTGAAAGGCTTCCGTTGGGTGTAAAAAGAAACTTGGTGTGCCTGTTGAAGCAAAGGTTGCAACCATTTTCTTACCAACTAATCCTGACTTACCAATACCTGCAACTACAACTCGTCCTTCGCAGTTTAATATCATATCAACGGCTTGATTAAAGGCTTCAGATAAGTGTTGATTGAGGCGAGAAATAGCTTGTGTATAAAGATGTAGAGCTTCATTTGCAATTGGAAGATGGTTCATAACATATCCTAGCTAAAATAAAATATTGAGCGAATTATACGCTAGTTTAAGAAAATAAGCCTATCTAATCTCCATGAAATTATATAGTCGTTCTGCTCTTGATTTATCTATTTTCTCAAGTTGAGATAGTGCTGTTTTTTGCTTCTCAATATCCTTCTTCATATTGGCACATAAGGCGATATTTTCTAGTGTATCTGCTTGATTGTAATAGGCTTCTTGACTGGTTAATGCCGTTTCAAATTGCTGATAAGCTTTGTCGAACAGCTTTTGTTTGCACAGAAAGGTACCGTAGTTATTTAATACATCAGGGCGAACTTGATTGTTTTTGCTCTGTGTTTTACTTAACTTCAAGGCTTGCTGGTAGGCTTCTTCTGCTTTTTGGTTATCGCCAGTTTGTTGGTAATAATAGGCAAGCACAGAGTGCGGTAGGTAGTCTTTTACATCGTGTTCAAGCGCTTTGTCAATGTTCTCTTTCGCTTTTGGAAAATCAGATTGTTCAAGGTAAGCAAGGGCCAAATTAATGCGAGCTTTGACGGCTTCCGAGCGGTTAAAATCCACCTGAGTAGTTTGGTTCGCACAAGCAACAAGCCATAATGCCACGCTACAAGCGGTCAAATTACGGAAAAATTTTGCAAAGGTCATTTGACTTCCCTCTATGTAGGGACACACCGCGTGTGTCCGCCGATACGAATTACGATTGTTGGAACGGACACACGCAGTGTGTCCCTACCTTGAAATATACTACTGATTTTGAACCGCAATCCCTTCGCCGAATTTACGTTTTTCAAAGGTGCGTTTAGTGCGGTCAATCACATCACCCGCAAGTTGCCCACAGGCAGCATCAATATCATCACCACGAGTTTTACGCACTGTCACCGTAAAGCCATATTCCATCAAGGTTTTTTGGAAGCGATCAATACGCGTATTTGAACTCTTCGCATAGGGTGCTTCTGGGAACGGGTTCCACGGGATCAAGTTGATTTTACTTGGGGTATTTTTCAATACATCTGCCAACTGATGAGCGTGTTCCACATCATCATTGACGTGGCTTAGCATCACATATTCAATCGTCACTTTACCGTGATTAGCGTTTGATACTTCTAAGTATTTATTCACTGAATCAATTAACATTTTAATGTTGTATTTTTTATTCAGTGGAATTAATTCATTACGCAGTTCATCGTTTGGTGCGTGCAATGAAATCGCTAATGCAACATCAATCTGCTCACGCATTTTATCTAACGCTGGTACAACCCCTGATGTTGAAAGAGTCACACGGCGTTTAGATAGACCATAAGCAAAATCGTCTAACATAATTTCCATTGCTGGAATAACGTTATTCATATTCAACAATGGTTCACCCATTCCCATCATCACCACATTGGTAATCGGACGAATGCCCGTTACACCAAAGTTACCGATAATTTTTGATGCACGCCACACCTGCCCGATAATTTCAGATACGCTTAAATTACGGTTAAAGCCTTGCTGTGCCGTTGAACAGAAAGTACAAGCCAAGGCACAACCCACCTGCGAAGAAACACACAAGGTAGCACGATCATCTTCTGGGATATATACCGTTTCAATTTGCTGATCGCCAACCCACATCGCCCATTTGATTGTGCCGTCGGCAGAACGTTGTTCTACGGCAACTTCAGGTGCTTTAATCTCAGCGATCCGTTTTAATTTTTCACGCAACACCTTATTGATGTTGGTCATATTATCAAAATTATCTTCACCAAAATGATAAATCCATTTCATCAGCTGATCAGCACGAAATGGCTTCTCGCCCATTTCCGCAAATAGTTCACGCATCTGCTGACGATTTAAGTTTAATAAGTTAATTTTTTCAGTTTTGGTTGAATTACAACTTGCATCGGTTGCTTGAATTTGTTCAGACATTGTTTGAAAGCCTCGTTGTTACACGGTTTGTGGCAAAAGGTTAGTTTTGCTGGAATTTAGTTAAATTAAAGGCGGCAATTCTACTGTTGTCTGCTCATTTAGGCTAGTGATTTTTACAAGATTTGAAAAGTTGAAATAATGAATTTTTCGATGGGGATCACAAAAATAGTTCGGCTTGCGGTAAACAAGCCGATATTCACTTAAATGCTCGCAATTTGCTCAAATGTTTTTGGCGATTTTTCAACCATTTTTAATAGTAAGACCGCTTGCGGATTGGGCTTTGTTCTTCCTTGCTCCCAGCCTTGATAAGTTCTCACCGAAGTGTGTAATTTACGAGCAAAAACGGCTTGTGAAAGATTTAATTTCTGACGAATAGCTTTCACTTCTTCGGGGGTAATCACTATCGGATCAGGAACTTCCACAACAGTGGTTTTTAGTGTAATTTTGCCTTGTAAGTGTAACTCTAATGCTTGCATCCCTTCCATTAGTTCATTAAATAATTTTCCCATATATTACCTCACTAAAGATTTTAAATAGCTTAATGTATTCGCCAAAACCACACGTTCTTCATTAGATAAATCGTCTTGTTGGTTTTTATTGTAGGCGTGGAACAACCAAACTTGTTTCCCTCGCACGTAATAGTAATAGATTACCCTAGCTCCGCCTCTTTTTCCTTTTTGTCTAATAATATCCACAATACGCAATTTTCTTAGTCCCCCAGTACCTTGAATAAGCTCTCCCTTATCGGGAAATTTTAGTAACTCATTTTGTAATAATCTAAATGAGTCATCGTCAAGATACTTTTTTCTATATTCCTCAAAAGGCGGCAACTCCACAAAAGCGACATTCATTATTCTACTCCTATTTTTAAGTTAAATATACGTTTAAAACGTATAGTTTTAGGGAAAAACAGAAAAAGCCTAATTGAAATATAAAAAAGAGAAAGGACAAGAGATAAATTTTTCGACAGAGATCGAAAAAATAGTAAAAAGTCAAAGATAAGCGGTCAGATCAAACAAAAAATTTGCAAAATAAGAAGGAGATTGATGAAAAGTGAAATGGTGGGCGATACCGGTCTCGAACCAGTGACCCCCTCCTTGTAAGGGAGGTGCTCTCCCAACTGAGCTAATCGCCCGAATACCTTGCGGTTTCGACTAGTTTAAACACTTGGATTAAGTGGTGGGCGATACCGGTCTCGAACCAGTGACCCCCTCCTTGTAAGGGAGGTGCTCTCCCAACTGAGCTAATCGCCCACTTAAGATAAGCATTTAAACTAATGGGAAGTTTGAAAGGCTGGTACTTTAAAAAAGTGGTGGGCGATACCGGTCTCGAACCAGTGACCCCCTCCTTGTAAGGGAGGTGCTCTCCCAACTGAGCTAATCGCCCTTTTCAAACTAAATTAGATTGTAACAACAGACTTCAAAAGTTGAAGTGGTGGGCGATACCGGTCTCGAACCAGTGACCCCCTCCTTGTAAGGGAGGTGCTCTCCCAACTGAGCTAATCGCCCGTCGTTGTGGGTTGGCATTATAGAGTTCAAAAATTTTCAGTCAATCCATTTTTGCTATTTTTTGGCTATTCGTTGAAAAATTCACCTAAACTGTCAACTTTTCACTATGATTTCCGCTCAAGAGGGGTAAAATACCGAAACCTTTTTGTTTAGAAAATTCTGAAAAAATATAGGCGATAATATGAAAATTGAAACCATTTTCCCTTTAGATCCAAATGTGAAGGTGCGTACTCGTTTCGCACCAAGTCCGACAGGCTATTTACACGTTGGTGGAGCTAGAACGGCACTTTATTCTTGGTTATATGCTAAACATAACAACGGCGAATTTGTATTACGCATTGAAGATACCGACCTTGAGCGTTCTACCCCAGAAGCAACCGCAGCGATTATCGAAGGCATGGAATGGCTTAACTTAGCGTGGGAACACGGTCCATATTTCCAAACCAAACGCTTTGACCGTTATAACCAAGTGATCGATCAAATGATTGAAGAAGGCACGGCATACCGTTGCTACTGCTCAAAAGAGCGTTTAGATGAATTGCGTGCAAACCAAGAAGCGAATAAAGAGAAACCACGTTATGACCGCCACTGCTTAGGCGATCATTCACACGATCCGAGCGAACCACACGTTGTTCGTTTTAAAAACCCAACGGAAGGCTCAGTGATTTTTGATGATGCGGTGCGTGGACGCATTGAAATCAGCAACAGCGAATTAGACGACTTAATTATCCGCCGTACCGATGGCGCACCGACCTACAACTTCTGTGTGGTTGTCGATGACTGGGATATGGGCATTACCCACGTTGTTCGAGGTGAAGATCATATCAACAACACACCACGCCAAATCAACATCTTAAAAGCGTTAGGGGCAGAAATTCCAACTTACGCTCACGTTTCGATGATTAACGGCGATGATGGTCAAAAACTTTCCAAACGTCACGGTGCAGTTAGCGTAATGCAATATCGTGATGATGGCTATTTACCCGAAGCCTTAATTAACTATCTCGTACGTTTAGGCTGGGGACACGGCGATCAAGAGATCTTCACTCGTGAAGAAATGATTGAGTTATTCGACATTCATTCTGTCAGCAAATCGGCAAGTGCCTTTAACACGGAAAAATTACAGTGGCTAAACCAACACTATATGCGTAGTTTGCCTGCAGTCTATGTGGCAAAATACCTTGAATGGCATATGAATGATCAGGGGATTGATTTCTCTCAAGGACCTGCATTAGCAGAGATCATTCCAGTCTTAAGCGAACGTGCAAAAACCTTAAAAGAATTAGCAAGCCAAAGCCGTTATTTCTATCAAGAATTTGATAGCTATGATGAAAAAGCGGTAGCGAAAAACTTCAAAGCGGAAGCAGTTGCACCACTTGCAAAATTATTGGAAAAACTGACCGCTTGTGATGATTGGAGTGTTGAAAATATCCACGATGCAATGAGCCAAACTGCCGCAGAGCTTGACATCGGTATGGGTAAAGTGGGTATGCCATTCCGCCTTGCAGTAACAGGCTCAGGGCAGTCGCCATCTATGGATATTACTGCGAAGTTAGTTGGTAAAGAGAGAACGCTTGCGCGTATTCAAAAAGCGATTGCGTTTATTGAAGCGCAGAACTAGTTAGTTTTTAATCAATTAATCTATTTCCATTGTTTTCAGATTGACAGAAAAAAAGCGAGAGCATATCATCTCTCGCAATTTTGGGGATATAGCTCAGTTGGGAGAGCGCTTGAATGGCATTCAAGAGGTCGTCGGTTCGATCCCGATTATCTCCACCAAATTGATTTCAGCAGATCTAGACAAACATAATATAAAGCCTTGAAATGTAAAAACTTCAAGGCTTTTATATTTCTCTTTTTTCGTTGGATGTGAACAAAAATAGCGGAGTTTTACGGCACGGAGCTGTAAGCAATAAAATAAGATTGTTATGCTTCAGCATAATAACATTACTCAAAAATACTGAAATAGATGAATCTAACAGTAACGCAGACACCTAAATAGTGATCCTCTATCACTCCTTGAATGGTTGGGGCTGGTAATGACACGAAGGTAAATAGAATTCTTTTTTGCTCTCTATTTTTTACTTTTATCTTAACAACCTCTGGCTATTTAACACAACAGTCACAGACGACAATGTCATAGCTACTGCTGCAATCATCGGATTTAATAGCCAACCAGTAAAAGGATAAAGCACACCGCAGGCGATCGGAATGGCAACAATATTGTAAATAAATGCACCGAATAGGCTCTGTTTCATATTCTGTACAATCTGTTTTGAGAACGACAAAATTGCTACGAGCGGCTCATTTATGATTGATTCATCGCCAGTTTCCAGT
>NZ_MUXW01000052.1 GCF_002015085.1 Glaesserella parasuis | reverse complement strand
CACAGAATTTGGGATAGGGTCCCTTTAATTTATACTGGGATTTTGAGTTTAAAACAACAAGTTGATTGTTTTCAAAGTTCAAATTATCTCTGGCAGAAATAATAGGAATTTCATTTGAAGGAACTTTTTTCTTTTTCTAATAAATTAAAATCAACAATGATATTACTATCAGAAATATTGATTTGATAACCTTTTAAAATATTCCCTAAATAGAGATGAACAGAAGAATTTTCAATATTAAATTCATCGGAAAATAAAGCGTAACTGTTTTCTTTTTGAGTATAATAAGAGAAAACATAAAAATCGCTATTGAACATATTAAGTTTTTTAATTCTACCAAAATCAGAAATGTTAGCTTTATTTGAATTAACAGTAACATTTCGATAATCCCCATCAATATTTAACTGTGCTTTTTCAATAATGAAATCACCAGAAATAGTATTATTGGCGTTAAAGTTAATCCGTTCGTTTTTAAATGCATTTTTAAAATATACTTTAACATTTTTTCCTCTTAATTCATTTGAGAATGTGTAAATTGGATTTTCAGGTGATAAATGATTATCTAATGATAAATCAAAAATTTCATTATCTTTAAATTCACCGTGTAAACCTAACGCACGAGAAATATTAATTAACCCTTGTTCATAAACTTTATCAATCCCTTTTTCTCCAACATCGTTAGTGGTTGAAATAATAACATTTTTGATTTGATCGGTTGTTTAAAAAGATAAATATTTTTTATAGCAGAAGCTAAACCATAACTATTGGGTTGAAAAAGATGCACCCCCTAAATTGTTGGTTAATTCATTACGAACGTTTGTAATAACACAAATATCTGCTAACATGCCGCACCAATTTCTTTTTTCGTTATAAGTGGATGTTACTAAAATGTTTTTAGATAAATCAACTCCTTTTTCTTTGAAAAGAGTAATCCACATATTGCCTTCTTTTAAACGATTATTACCTTGTGATAACACTAAAAGATTATCTTGTTTAAAAGTTTTTTATAAGCTGAATATTTTATAGCATGATAAAAATCATTTGGATTTCCAACCTGAATTAAATTGATTTTATTTAAAGGAGAAAATTTATCAACAACTTGATATACTTCAAAATCATGATTATCAACTATATTAGT
Source organism: Glaesserella parasuis (assembly GCF_002015085.1). Classification (GTDB taxonomy): domain Bacteria; phylum Pseudomonadota; class Gammaproteobacteria; order Enterobacterales; family Pasteurellaceae; genus Glaesserella; species Glaesserella parasuis. The sequence continues at coordinate 18,541 of NZ_MUXW01000052.1, read as the reverse complement.
ATGTGTTTTTAAATCGCTATAACCAAAACCAATAGCTTCACCATAAAAAGCGTTTGGTTGTTGTTTTTTATAATAAAGAAAATTATCGGTAATAGCTATTTCATGACTTTTTTATTACTGAATACACCAACAGAATCTTGGGCTGATTTGTAATATTTACCATTTATGTTTTTTGCGATTTTGTATGTGTTTTCAATAGGGTAAATCCAGTTGAAATCTGTTGTATTAAAATCATTTTTATTTTTAAAAAAAACTTGTGATGCATTTGGAAATTCATATTGTTTATATTTTTCTAAAGGTAAATCTTTTCCATTAAAAGGAGTTTCTTTATTGTTTGGAAATGCATAACTATTGGATATTAAAAATGGTATAAGAGTAGCAAGTAGCAAAAAGGTTTTAAAAGATTTTTCATTCTCTCATCCTTGTTTATTAAAAGCGGTGTAGTACGAGGTTTTAAGCCAGTATCCACCAATAGTTTTGTATACTATGCTTGTTAGTATTATGTAGAACTTAATTGTCACATAATATTAACCAAATAAAACCTCAAGGGAAAGTTGTGTTATTTTGAAATCGGCTCAACCCTCGCCAACTTCACCATATTATCGGATACTTCAAGTACCGTAACTTTTAAATTAAGTAGGGTAAATTGCGTATCTTCGTCAGGGATTTTTTCAAGATGTTCTAAAATTAATCCATTAAAGGTTCTGACTTCATCTAATGGCAAATTCCAGTCAAAGAGTTTATTTAAGTCGCGTAAATTAGCTGAGCCTTCGATCAGCACAGAGCCATCTGATTGTGGCTTCACTTCTTCTTCCAATGATGGTGCAGTTGAAGTGGTAAATTCCCCCACAATTTCTTCTAAAATGTCTTCAAGCGTAATCAACCCTTTAATATCGCCATATTCATCAACTACTAAACCAATACGTTTTTTGTTATTTTTGAAATTCATCAACTGGGTATTTAATGGCGTTCCTTCTGGAATGAAATAGATCTCATCTACTGCACGGATAAGTTGCTCTTTGGTAAATTCATTACGTTCTAACATTAAGCGAAACGCTTCTCGAACACGCAACATACCGAGCAAGTTTTTATCCATATCGCTTTTATAAATCACAACGTGAGCGTGGGCTGCACCTGTGAGCTGACGCATAATGGATTTCCAATCATCGTCAATGTCAATACTGCCAATATCATTGCGAGGCACCATAATGTCATCAACAGTAACTTTTTCCATATCAAGAATTGACACTAACATCTCTTGGTGAGCCGTTGGGATAAATTTCCCTGCTTCAAGTACAACCCCTCGTAATTCTTCTGCACTTAATCCTGATTTTTCAGACTTGCGGATACGGAATAATTTCATCAAGCCATTAATGATGAGGTTCATAAAGAACACTAGTGGCATCAATAATTTTTGTAATGGCATAAGAATATAACTAACAGTAAAGCCAACTTTTTCAGGATACAGTGCGGCAATGGTTTTAGGTAAAATCTCAGAGAAAACCAACATCACAAAGGTAAGTAATCCCGTAGCAATCGCTACACCTGCTTCGCCAGATAACTGCATACCGATCATCGTTGCAATTGCGGAAGCGGCAATATTGACAAGATTATTACAGATTAAAATTAGACTTAATAAAACATCTGTTCTCGATAACAGTTTTTCAGCAAGTTTTGCCCCTTTATGCCCTTTATCAGCAAGGTGACGTATACGGTAGCGGTTTAACGACATTAGCCCTGTTTCAGAGCCAGAGAAGAATGCAGAAAGCAATAGAAGAATAGCTAGTGTGATGAATAAACTACTCAGGGGGATCGTGTCCAAAATAAAAGTCCTATACTTGTTAGTCACAAGCGGTTAGATAAATAAAAAATTTGCAATACAGAGAACAAATCTAACCGCTACCTTAGTGGTATTACACCATTCGACTGCCAAAATAGGCAACCGAAAGCAGTATCATACCTGAAATTGAATAAATTAGCACCCGATTTCCTCGCCAGCGGAGTTTCCATTGTCCCAATAATAAGATGTTATACACAATCCACGCAATGAAAGAAAAAATCGCTTTGTGAATATGTTCTGGTGCAAAGAAGTTGTGTAAGTAGATCATTCCCGTGACAAGAGCGACTGTGAGCAATCCTTGAGCCACCATTGTTAAGGTAAAAAAGTGACGTTCGACGGTCATTAATGGAGGCACAACGGGAGAAAATGCCATTTTTTTACTTTTAAGATTTTTGTCTAGCCATTTAAGTTGAGCCGCATAAAGTAGAGCGATAAAAAATAACGCATAAGAAGCAATGGCAATGCCTAAATGGAGCATTAACCCTAGATTTTCGGACAGCTGTTTAATAAAACTGCCTGCGACAAAGGTAGATAAGGTGACAGTAACAATACCCAGCGGATAAATCACAGACAATGGAAACCACACCGTTTTCCATCGAGTTAAAGCGAAAGTCGCCAAAGCACTAATAATCACACTGATCAGAGAAGCAACATTTACAATGGTAAAATTTTGTCCACCATTGACAACCAGATGTTGAGAAATGCTAATAATATGGCAAAGTACAGCAACTAAGCCCAAAAGCAATACTGCACGGATATTCGGTTGTTTATCCGTATCAAGATGAGCAAGTGTTGGCATAATCCATAATAAAGCACCTAAATAAGCCACAATGGTCAATACCGCAAATAACATTTCAATTTCTCTCTCAATTAAGAATGGTTTTCAATAGGTGTAAATTAGCAGTTTTATCGCTGTTTTGCTATGGAAAAATAGAAATTTTTCAGTGTTTAACCTAATACTTCAATCTCTTTTGGAATGAGCTTCGGTTCAGGCACAAAAATTTGCTTATGGCGTTGTAATTCGCCCTTTTCCAACACAATACTGCTTTTGGGGACTTTAAATAACTTACTTAGATATTTCAGCAAGTGAGCATTTGCCTGCCCATCGATAGGTGGAGCGGTAATAGCAATTTTGAGTTCGTTATCGTGTAAACCGACAATCTGATCTCGACTTGCTTTCGGTTGTAAAAAAATCCGCAAGCGAATACCTTGCGGATTTTCACAAAATTCGACCGCTTGCATTACGCCACAGCCCATAGTTGTCCAAAGACTTGGTAAAACAAGCTATTAATAAAGAGCAATGCAAAACCAAGAACCATTACAGAGAAGTCTAACATACCTGTTTTTGGTAAAATTTTACGGATAATACCGAGTACAGGCTCAGTAATTTGGGCAATGGTATAATCTAACGGGTGATTTCCCTGTGTCACCCAACTCATTAAGGCTCGAATTAAGGTGGTAAAAAAGAGAATTTGCCCAAAGATTTTGATGATACTCAATAAGCCGATAAGCACAGATCTTGGTACATCAACACCAAATAACATAAATTGTAATGCAACAATTCCTGCAGCTAAAAGCAATGCAGCAAAATTAATCCCTTTTACCGTTGGGATCAGCTTGCTTAACGGGTTTAACACAGGATTGGTTAAACGCATTAACGTTTGTGAAATCGGCATATAAGGATCAATTCGACAGAACTGTAGCCAAGTCCGCAACACTAACATAAAGCTAAAAAAACCAACCACAATTTTAATAAAAGGGGCTAAGAATTCCATTTTATTTCTCCAAATATAACTACATCTGAAGTTACAATCTCATCGGCATAATCACATATTCCGCCGTAGCATTATCGCAATCTTCAATTAAACAGCTTGAACTTGCATCTACAAGGCTGATACGCACACGCTGGCATTTTAATGTGTTAAGCACATCTAACAGATAGCTCACATTAAAGCCTACTTCCATCTCTGCACTTTGATAAGAGACATCAATGATCTCTTCCGCTTCTTCTTGCTCTGGGTTATTTGCCGTAATTTTTAACAGATTTTGATTTAGGGCTAAACGCACGCCACGGAAGCGTTCGTTTGATAAAATCGCCGCACGCACTAAGGCACGTTTTAACACTTCAGCATCTGCCTCTAAAATACGATCTGCATTGCGTGGCAATACTCGACGGTAATCAGGGAAACGTCCATCAATCAGTTTTGATGTAAATACAATGCCATTCATTGATACACGCAAGTTGCTTGTACCGATTTCTAGGCGAACACTTTCGTTATTATGACCCACCAAGCGGACTAATTCTAATACCGCTTTGCGTGGCACAATCACAGAATGGGTTAAAAGCTCTTGATTTAATGCCATTGTACATACAGCAAGACGGTGTCCGTCCGTTGCCACTGAACGCAATAAATTGCCTTCAGTTTCAAACTTCATACCGTTTAAGAAATAACGGGCATCTTGGTTTGCCATTGAAAATTGTGTTGCTTCAATTAAACGAGCTAAAGTCGCTTGTTCAATCGTGAAATCTACTTCAGGTTTCCAGTCCATTAAACTTGGGTAATCCGAAGCAGGTAAGGTTGCTAGATTGAACTTACTGCGATCTGCACGGATAAAGACACGATCTTCATCAAACTGCACCGAAATTACGCTATCATCAGGTAAGCTACGACAAATATCTAAAAACTTTTTCGCAGGAATAGTAAATTTTCCTGAGAAACTGACCGCTTCAAACAGCTCCGCTTGGGTAGTAAGCTCTACCTCTAAATCAGTTCCCGTTAAAGATAAACGGCTTCCTTCAATTTCTAGCAAAATGTTGTTGATTACAGGTAATGTTGGACGACTGGTTAATACGCCACAAACCTGTTGTAACGGCTTGAGTAACTGCTCACGGGTAATAGTAAATTGCATAACAATTCCTTAAGACGATAATTTGCGTGTTAAATTGGTGTAATCTTCTTGGATACTGTTATCAGTATCTCTCAGCTCATTAATGGTTTTGCAGGCGTGCATCACCGTTGTGTGATCACGTCCGCCAAATTCACGTCCGATTTCAGGCAAACTGTGGTTAGTCAGCTCTTTTGCTAATGCCATTGCCATTTGGCGTGGACGAGCCACGGAACGCGTACGACTTTTTGATTTTAAATCCGCCATTTTGATATTGTAATACTCAGCGACGGTTTTCTGAATATTCTCAATGGTAATTAAGTGATCGTAAGAGGCAATCAGATCTTTTAAGGCTTCTCGTACCGCATCAATTGTGATCTGACGGCTGGTGAAATTGCTCCACGCAATTGCACGATTTAACGCCCCTTCTAATTCACGCACGTTAGTTCTGAGTTTTTGCCCTAAGAAAAAGGCGACATCTTCACTTAATTCAATGCCTCGTTCTTCCGCTTTTTTCATTAAAATTGCCACACGAGTTTCTAGCTCTGGCGGTTCAATCGCCGCATTAACCCCCCAACTTAAACGAGAGCGGATACGTTCTTCTATATTCTCAATGTTTTTCGGAAATACATCGGAAGTCACAATAATCTGCTTACTTCGTTCAAATAAGGAGTTAAAGGTATGGAAAAATTCCTCTTGTGTTGCCTCTTTGTTCGCAAAAAACTGAATATCGTCAATCATCAACACATCAAGAGAGCGATAGAATTTTTTGAAATTCTCAATGGTGTTCGCTTTAATCGCTTTGACCATATCCTGCACAAAACGCTCTGAGTGAATATAAACCACTCTCGCATTCGGGTTTTGTTTTAGGATTTCATTACCGATTGCGTGCAACAAGTGCGTTTTACCAAGACCTGTTCCGCCATATAACGAAAATGGATTGCAGTGGCTTTCACCAGGGTTACTTGCAACCTGTTGAGCAACGGCTTTAGCGAGTTGGTTAGACTTCCCTTGAACAAAGTTATCAAAGGTGAGCGTTTCAGTAAGTCCAGAACGTAATGCAGTAGCTTGCGTTTCTTGCGGTGGCGTTGCAGTTGGTGCAACAGAAGTCACCGCTTGTTCTGCTGGTTTGATCCCTACTCGGATCTCCACTTGCAACTGCTCATTTTTGCTTAAAGATCGAGCAAGGGTAACAATCTCCCCTAAAAATTTATCTTTCACCCAAGTTGCTACAAACTGATTATGAGCGTACAACACTAATTCAGAGCTAGTTGCACTCGCTTGCAACGGACGTAGCCAAGTGCTGTAATCAGTTGGCGATACTTTTGCTTGTAAGTGAGTTAAACAATCAGACCAAAGGGAAGACACAGTTTGCTCCAAATTAATAGGGTTGAGAAGATCGTTATCATACCCGAAAAAATGATCAAGATCTTGAAATTTTTATGGATTAAATAATTTATTTCTCAAATACTTGTAGATTTTTCTGGCCAAAAATAGATTAAAAGAGAACCGATGAATTTATGTTTTTTGATAAAAATAGGCGGAATATATAATGCATATATTCCGCACGACTTCTCACATTATGTAGGATTAAATAACTACATTCGCAATTGCCACGCCTACACAACAAGCGACAAGTACACCAATTAATCCTGGAACCATAAAGCTATGGTTGAAGTAGAATTTACCGATCTTCGTTGTTCCTGTTACGTCAAAGTTTACTGTCGCAATATCTGATGGATAGTTAGGAATGAAGAAGTAAGCGTAAGTTGCAGGCATTAGACCAACTAATAATGGAGCGGGCAAACCTAAGTCGATACCAACAGGTAACATCATTACGGCAGTTGGTGCTTGGCCGTTGATCACCGCAGATACTGCAAAAAGAGCTAATGCAAAGGTCCAAGGGTATGTTTCAACCATTTCAGTGATACCTGCTTTAAATTGTGGCATTGCATATTGGAAGTATGTACCACTCATCCACGCAATACCGAAAATAGCAATTGCTGCAACCATACCTGATTTAAACACCACACCATTTGGTACAGTTTGTGGATTAGTTCTTGTTGCAAGAAGAATAATACCACCAAAGCAGAGCATCATCATTTGAATGATAAGTGACATTGAAATTGGTTTCACTTTCTCACCTGTTGCCACAGTACGAATTTCAGGGAACATTGCGATTACAACAATGGTGATTAGTGAAAGTAAGAATAACAATACTGCGGTTTTAGCACCAGCTGGCAATACATCATTTAAAGTTGTACTTGTTGTACTTAGAATACGCTCACGCCAGATTGGATCTTGTAAACGGCGTTGATATTCTGGATCATCTTCTAACTCTTTACCACGACGTAAGCTATATAGTGATAAGGCAATTGTACCTGCAAAAGTCGCAGGAACAGTTACAGAAATGATATTAAGTAAGGTTACATTTTCAAACCCTGGTAATTCTGTAATCCGTGCAAGATAGAATACTACTGCTGCAGAAAGTGGGCTTGATGTAATAGCTAATTGCGATGCAACAGAGGCCGCAGCCATTGGACGCTCAGGTCGGATTTTATTTTTTAATGCAATATCTGCAATAATTGGCATTACCGAATATACAGAGTGTCCAGTTCCAAGCATAAATGTCATGATATAGGTAACAATTGGACCTAAAAGTGTGACACGTTTTGGATTTTTACGCAGAATACGTTCTGCAATTTGGAGCATATATTTTAAACCGCCAGCCGCTTCTAAAATAGATGCACAGGTTACAACAGCTAAGATAATTAACATGACGTCCACAGGTGCCTTACCTGGTGGCATACGTAAAATAAATACTTCAACGGCTAAACCAATTCCCGAAACAACCCCTAGACCGATACCGCCAAAACGGCTACCTACATAGAGAAACGCTAATAATAGTAAAAACTCAAAATAGAGCATACAAACCTCGTTAAGTAATAATAAAACAGGATAAATTCTATCTAGTTGAATTTGAAGATGGAAGTGGTAGGTTTTAACTAGATCAAATTTTTGTTATTTTTATAAAGAATTAACCCTTTGTTTTTTATTATAAAAAGAAGAACAGAGATCTTTTTCGTACAAAACCTCTTCTCTGTGTTAAAATCCCCCCAGTCAAGTTATCTGATCTAAATTCATTTCCCAACCGAACCTACTTCTGAATTTACATTTCAATAATAAAAACAATAAGTTATATAATTTTATAAAGAGAATAATAGAATGATCGTTGATCCAAATTACCAAAAAGAACTCGAGAAATATGAGAACCCTGTGCCAAGCAGGGAATTTATTTTACAAACCATTCGTGACTATGACGCTCCGATGAGCAGAGAAGAGTTGCTTGAAGCGTTTCATCTTTATGATGAAGAACGTCAAGAAGCGGTGCGTCGTCGTTTGCGTGCGATGGAAAATGATGGGCAGTTAGTCTTTACTAAGAAAAAACGTTATGCCTTGCCTGAAAAAATGGACTTAATCAAAGGCACGGTGATTGGACACCGTGATGGTTACGGCTTTTTGCAAGTTGAAGGCGATGATGACTGGTTTATTCCGAATAGTCAGATGAACCGTGTGATGCACGGTGATTTTGTGCTGGCTCAACCGAATGGAATTGACCGTCGTGGGCGTAAAGAAGTACGGATTGTACGTGTGCTTGAAGCACGCAAAAAGCAGATTGTTGGACGTTTTTTCACTGAGAGTGGCATCAATTATGTGGTGCCTGATGATAGTCGTATCAATCAGGATATTTTGATTCCTGAAGAACATCGTCTAGGGGCGAGAATGGGGCAAGTGGTTGTGGTTGAACTTCAGCCACGCAAAGCAGATTTCAAACGCCCTGTTGGTGTGATTACGGAAATTCTAGGGGATAATCTTGCACCAGGTATGGAAATCGAAATTGCTCTGCGTAACCACGATATTCCGCACGTTTGGCCAGAAGGTGTGGAAAAACAGGTGCGTCAATTTAACGAAGAAGTGCCTGAGGAAGCAAAAATAGGTCGGGTTGATCTGCGTGATTTGCCGTTAGTAACAATTGATGGCGAAAGTGCGAGAGATTTTGATGATGCGGTGTTTTGTCAAAAAGAGAGCAACGGCTGGCGTTTGTGGGTGGCGATTGCAGATGTGAGTTACTATGTTCGCCCAAAAACTGCCCTTGATCTTGAAGCACAACAGCGTGGTAATTCGGTCTATTTCCCTAATCGTGTGATCCCGATGTTACCTGAAGTGCTATCAAATGGGTTATGTTCATTAAATCCGCAAGTAGATCGGCTCTGCTTAGTGGCAGAAATGGTGGTGTCTGAAAGCGGTAAGTTACTGGGTTATAAATTCTATGAAGCGGTGATGAACTCGCACGCTCGCTTAACTTATACAAAAGTGTGGAACATTTTGGAAGGCGACGAAGCACTTCGTGAGCGTTATTTTTATCTTGTGCCACATTTGGAAGAGTTGCACGCAATGTATAAGGTGTTGCTGAATACTCGTCACCAACGTGGTGCGATTGAGTTTGAAACGGTGGAAAATCAATTTATTTTCAATCCACAAGGGCGTATTGAACGCATTGAGCCTGTGATCCGCAATGATGCACATAAAATCATTGAAGAGTGTATGATTTTAGCCAACATTGCTTCTGCTCGTTTTGTAGAAGAAGCAAATGAACCAGCCTTATTCCGTATTCACGCTCAACCGAGTGAAGAGAAGCTCACCAGTTTCCGTACTTTCTTAAAAGAGTGTGGTTTATGCTTAAATGGCGGTTTGCGTCCAACACCAAAAGATTACGCCGAATTGCTAGAACAGGTCAAAGAACGTCCTGATGCTGAATTAATTCAGACAATGTTACTTCGCTCGTTCAAACAAGCGGTCTATTCCCCTGATAATGAAGGACATTTTGGCTTGGCATTGACGGAATATGCCCATTTCACTTCTCCGATCCGTCGTTATCCTGATTTGTTATTACATCGTGCCATTAAGTATTTGATTGAAAAGGAAAAAGGCAACAAGCGTCACTATACCGATGGCGGTGGCTATCACTATCAGATCGACGATATGGATATTTTCGGTGAAAAATGTTCTGCAACGGAACGTCGAGCAGATGAAGCTACACGAGAAGTGGCTGATTGGCTGAAATGTGAATATATGCAAGATCATATCGGCGAAGTGTTTGACGGCGTGATTTCCAGCGTAACGGGATTTGGTTTGTTCGTAAAACTCAATGAACTGCTGATCGACGGTTTAGTCCACATTTCAACTTTAGATAACGGCTATTACCATTTCGACAGCGACCGCCAGCGTCTTGTCGGCGAAAACGGCGTAATGTACCGCTTGGGCGATCCTGTTAGGGTTAAAGTGATCGGGGTAAATCTTGATGATAAAAAAATTGATTTTGTGTTGGTGACCAGCTTACGCAAAGCTCGTGGTGAAGGCAAAACAGCGAAGAAAAAAGCGAAGGCAGAAAAGCCTGTGTTTAAGGAAGTTAAGATAAAAAATGCGAGAACCAAGTCCATAAATAGAAAATCGAGTAAAAGTAAGTATTGAGCGAAGATGAATATGCGTTTTTTCGATACCCACACACACCTAGACTATCTTGCTCAAGATCTCAATCTCTCTGTTTCGCAATTAATGCATAATGCTAAAGCCCAGCAGGTTGAGCGAATTTTAGTTGTGGCAATTTCTGCAAAAAACTTTGAGCAAGTCTCCGCTTGTAGCCAAGCTGAACCAAATCATATTGTGTATGGCTTAGGCTTACATCCCCTTTATATTGCCGAACATCAAACAGCCGATTTGGATTTACTTGAAAGCTATCTGCAACGCCAAGATCCGCATTGCACGGCAATTGCCGAGATTGGCTTAGAACGAGCGGTTGAAGCGGTTTGTACGCCTGAGCTGTGGCATAAACAATGTGCATTTTTAGAAGCACAATTAGCTTTTGCCAAGCGGTATGATTTGCCTGTGAATTTACACTCTCGTAAAAGCCACGATCAGCTTTTTACTTTTTTGAAAAAAGCACAACTTGCTCGAACAGGTGTTATACACGGGTTTGCGGGAAGTTATGAACAAGCGAAGCGTTTTGTTGATTTAGGTTATAAAATCGGGGTGGGCGGTACGATAAGCTACCAAAGAGCAAATAAAACTAGAGAAACAATGCGTAAATTACCTTTGGAAAGTTTACTACTTGAAACCGATGCCCCTGATATGCCTGTCTTTGGTTATCAAGGCGAGCCGAACCGTTCAGAGCGTTTGAACGTGAGTTTTAACGCATTATGTGAATTACGTCGTGAAACTCCTGAGCAGATTGCCGAAACCATTTGGCAGACAAGTGAAAGGTTATTTTGGTTAGGTTTTCGCTAACGTCCATACCTGAATTTCCTTTACTCCCTGTTTGAGTAACTCGGCACAAATCGCATTCAAGGTTGAACCTGTGGTGACCACATCATCTACAATCGCTACCCGTTGATAAGGCTGTTTCGGTTGATAAATAAAAGCCCCTCGTAGATTTTTACGACGTTCTTGACCTGTCAGCTCTCGTTGCGGTTGGGTAGCTCGAATACGTTGTAAACTCTCTTTATCCATTGGCAGATGAAGCCATTTTGCTAACTGTTGGGCTAAAAGCACCGCTTGATTGTAGCCTCGTTGCCATTCACGTTGCCAATATAACGGCACGGGTAAAATCACTTCGGGCAATGTGAGCTGATGTGTTCGTCTAGCTTGATAAATAGCAAGTAGTAGCAGTCGTGCTAATGGTTGATCAAGCCAATATTGCTGTTGAAATTTGAAGCGGTGGATCCATTCTGCAAGCGGTGGTTTATATTGGGAAATTTGCACGATGCGATGCCATTTAGGTTCATTCTTTAAACAATTTCCACAGTAATTGTGATCGCTTAACAGAAAACTTCCACAGCCACCACAGTAGCAGTGGCGTTTTAGCAGATCATTACAACGGCTACAAATACCGTGTGATGCAATGGCAAGCCGTCTGTCGCAATGTACACAGCGAAATCCCCAGTCGTTCATCTTTTCCTCAATAACTTTTTTCTTTGAACTCTATCAAGTTTTTTAAGAGAAGTTTGGGAAATTTTTGTGACACGGATCGAAAAAAGAGTAAAATTTCACAGATTAAACATAAAAGGAGATGTTATGCAAAAGCCAACTGCCCCAATCAAAATTGTGTTTTTTGATATTGATGAAACCTTATATTACAAAAAAGAAACCCGTATTCCGCTGTCTATTTCAGAGCAAGTACTTCCTCGTTTACGAGCTAAAGGGATTATCCCTGCGATTGCCACGGGTAGAACTTACGGAGCTTTTCCTAAAGCAATCAAGCCGTTAATGAATGAAAAAGGTTTTGATCTGTTTGTGACGACAAACGGACAATATAACCTTTATCGAGATCAGGTTATCAGTGAATATCCGCTAACAACTGAACGTATTGAGCGTATATTAGCCAAACTGCAGGCGTTGCAGATTGAGTATGCCTTTGTGACAGCAGAACAAATTGCTGTATCTAAAAATACAGCAGAAGTGGAAGAGTCGTTGCGCCCAATTAAAGAAGATTATATTGTCGATCCGAATTTTTATTTGGATCACTTGGTTATTCAGCTATTGGCATTCTTTCCGCAAGAACGTACGGAAGAAGTTATTCGTTCAGGCATTTTAGAAGATGATTTAAAAGAAGTGCGTTGGCATAAATATTCGGTGGATTTGTTAAATAAAAACAACTCAAAAGCACGCGGTATTGAAGATGTTCTCAACCATTTTGGTTTTGGTATTGAAAATGCGATGGCGTTTGGTGATGGTCTAAATGATTTGGAAATGATTGCTACCGTAGGCTTTGGGGTTGCAATGGGCAATGCGGAAGACGAGTTAAAAGCGGTGGCAGATTATGTCACTTTGCCGATTGAACAAGATGGTATTTTGGTGGCTTTAGAAAAGTTAGGGGTGATTTAACTTGCTGAAAGTGTTTAACGAATGTAAACAAAAAGAGTTTGTGGTAATAAAGAAAACAATTAACACGAACTCTTTTGTCTATTGTGCTTAACTAGAAATATTAAGCTGACCTTGCAGAGCCGTTAAGCAATCATAATTTTGAAAAGAATTTATAGGACGGAATAACCAACAAACTAGCAAGTACAGCCTTAATAACTCCGCCAATAATGAATGGATATAAACCGAATTCAAGCACTTTATCGCTTGGTACAAAAAGTGAAAGTTGAGCTAATCCAAAAACGAAAGTAATAACAGTCGCAGCTAATGCTACCACAACACTTTTCCAGAAAGATTTTAAAATACCTTTATCACTAAAGTATCCTAATAAATAAGCTGTCGGTACAAAACCAATTAAATATCCACCTGATGGGCCTAATAATGATTGAAATCCAGATCCACCATTAGCAAATACTGGTAAACCAATCACACCTTCAAATAAATAAAGTAATACTGCAGAAACAGCAGCTTTACGCCCCAATGCAAAACCAACTACGGTTAATGCTAGCGTCTGACCTGTAATTGGAACGGGATACATTGGCACAGAAATTTGAGCAAAAACCGCAATAAGATTTGCACCAATAAGAGATTTCAAAATAAAAGAAAGAGATTGGTTTGCCTCTAACCATTTTTTAGTCTGAGAAAGTTGTGTTATAAACATAGTTACTTCCTTTAAATTGGAAAATGGGTTCAGATTATACTAGACTTACACTAAAAAGTAACTGTTTTAGGGCAATAAGTAAGATGGTAAAACCAGTTTGTATTTATGTAGATGATGGGGTGAGTGATGTAGGGGTAGCATCTTTGCAACTTGCAATTGCTACAAATCTTGGTTTACCCACAAAAACTATTACTGCACAGCACATTATTGATAATGAGCTAGAACATTGTCAAATGTTGATTATGCCAGGCGGCGCTGATCTCCCTTATTGTGCAAAATTAAATGGAAAAGGGAACCAACATATTCGGCAGTTTGTACAATGTGGTGGTTTTTATCTTGGAATTTGTGCCGGTGCTTATTATGCAACAAAGACCATCGAATTTACTGGAGATGGTTATCAAATTTTTGAGAACAGGGAATTAGCGCTTTTTAACGGGAAAGCTGTTGGTTCATTGCCGGATTTGACTAATCAGTACTACTACGATGGAACAGCCGCATCAAAAACCTTTGCCACATTAACTTTTCCAAATAACACCCAATCAAAATTTTACTATCATGGCGGTCCAATGTTTTTGAGTGAAGTAGAGGATGCAGAGACTGTGGTTGCTTGCTATTCTGCAAATCGCCCAGCCATTGTTTGTGGATCTTATGGTAAAGGTAAATTCTTACTCTCTGGTGTTCACTTTGAATTACAGCCCGAAATTTATGAGCAATATATCATAAGAGATACTCTACACTTATCAGAATACATTCTAGAACAATCTATCTATAACCAGATTAAACAAATGGATAGCAATTATATCTGGAAAAAAATTAGAAGACTGCTAGATAAGGTATCTACTATATGAAAGAACTAACAAAACTTGTAAATAACCACGCAGAGTTGTTTGGCAATTACGCTATTGATTGCTAAAATGCTACTTTAGATTGCGATATAAGGAGCTGACTATGAATATCCCGTTCTGCTTACCTGAAAATATTTCTGCTGAAGACTTTTTGCAAAATTATTGGCAAAAACGACCGCTTTTAATTCGTAATGGATTACCACAAATTGTGGGGCTGTTTGAGCCTCAAGACATTATTGAATTAGCTCAGGAAGAGGAAGTAACTTCTCGTTTGATCCAAACACATCAAACAGCAGAAGGTGAGAAATGGTCGCTCAAGCGTAGTCCGTTATCGGCTGAAGATTTTGAAAATTTACCTGAGCAGTGGTCTGTATTAGTGCAAAATCTTGAACAGTGGTCGCCAGAACTTGGTGCATTATGGCAAGCATTTGACTATATCCCGCAATGGCAACGTGATGATATTATGGTTTCTTACGCTCCTGCTAGCGGTTCTGTTGGCAGACACTATGATGAATATGATGTTTTCCTTGTGCAAGGCTATGGGCATCGTCGTTGGCAGTTAGGCAAATGGTGCGACCCTAGCACTGAATTTAAACCAAACCAACCTATCCGTATTTTTGATGATATGGGCGAATTGATTTTTGATGAGGTGCTTGCACCAGGTGATGTACTTTATGTACCGTCACGCCTTTCTCATTATGGCGTAGCACAAGATGACTGCTTAACTTTCTCTTTTGGTTTACGTTTCCCTAATGCTACAGATTTACTTGAAAACCTATGTAAAACCATTGAACATCAAGGGGAAATTATCCCAAATTCACAATTTGCAATCCCATTCCGTTTGTCGCCAAATATGCAACCGAACGCCTTACTTGATCCAAAAATGGTTGCTACATTAAAAGCACGTTTGATCGACTTATTGCAAAACTCTACTCAGTTTGATGAAATCTTTACGCATAGTGTTGCTACTGCCGTGAGTACGCGTCGTTATGAACAATTAACCGAAGACAACGAGTTTTATCCTGACGAAGTACAGGAGGTGCTAGAAGCGGGTGGTTGGGTACAACAAGATGCGAACGTTAAAATCCTTTATACTGAGAACCCGTTACGCGTTTATGTCAATGGTGAGTGGATTGATGAACTTAATGAAGCCGAAGCTAATTTGTTAATCCGTATTGCCAACGGTGATGCGATTTCGTGGAATAAACTTGCTTCTAAGGCTGAAAATCAAGATGAATTAGAACTCTTACTCGATACACTTTGTGATTGGTTAGATAGTGGTTGGGTAGTGTTGATGGATAAAAAATAATTTCTTTCTCTATTCATACTAGGGACTATCTTTATTTTTTGTTCCTAAGGGCTACTTTAGCCCTCTCTATGTAGCATACAATCAAGCGGTTATTTTCCACAACCATTTTACAATGAGCCAACAACTATTAGACGGTGTACCGCTAACCGCCCTTTCGGGTGTTGGGGCGGCAATTTCAGAGAAACTCAGTCGGATCGGCATTAATAATGTGCAAGATCTGCTGTTCCATTTGCCTATGCGCTATGAAGACCGTACTCGGATCACGCCGATTGCGGATGTTCGTCCTGAAAGTTTTGCGACGGTTGAAGGCTTTGTGCAACTGACGGAAGTGCAATTTGGTCGTCGTCCGATTTTAAGTACCACAATTTCTGACGGCACAAGCAAAATTACCCTGAAATTCTTTAATTTCAATGCGGGAATGAAAAATAGTCTGGCAACTGGCGTAAGAGTGAAAGCCTTTGGCGAGATTAAACGTGGTCGCTTTATGGCAGAAATTCATCACCCTGAATATCAAATTATTCGGGGAAATCAACCGCTTGAGCTGGCAGAAACATTAACACCGATTTACCCGACAACCGAAGGCTTGAAGCAAGCCTCTTTGCGTAAATTAACCGATCAAGCCTTAGCGTTACTTGAGCGTGTGCAAGTGGCAGAATTGCTTCCTGATGAATTTAATCCACACAAATATAGCTTAAAAGAAGCCTTGCAGTTGTTGCATAGACCGCCACCGAGTGTGTCGTCCGAATTGTTAGATAAAGGCGAACACCCTGCACAAAAACGGCTGATTTTTGAAGAGCTGTTGGCTCATAATTTGGCGATGCAACAGGTGCGAATGGGGGTGCAACAACATTTTGCTGAACCGCTATGTTATCAAACCGATTTAAAACAACGCTTTTTAGCCACTTTGCTGTTTCAACCGACCAACGCTCAAAGCCGTGTGACTGCGGAGATTGAACAGGATTTGGCAAAACCTTTTCCGATGATGCGACTAGTGCAAGGCGATGTGGGTTCAGGTAAAACCCTTGTGGCTGCGTTGGCGGCATTACTGGCGATTGACAATGGTAAACAGGTGGCGTTAATGGCACCAACCGAAATTCTCGCCGAGCAACACGCTCACAATTTTGCCAACTGGTTGCGACCTTTTGGGATTGAAGTGGGCTGGTTAGCTGGCAAAGTGAAAGGTAAAGCGAGAACAGCTCAGTTGGAAGCGATTAAAAACGGCGATGTTCAGATGATTATCGGCACGCACGCCCTGTTTCAAGATCAGGTGGAATTTCATCATCTTGCTCTTGTGATTATTGATGAACAGCACCGCTTTGGTGTACATCAGCGTTTAACCCTACGCGAGAAAGGGGCGAAGGGCGATGTCTATCCTCACCAGTTGATTATGACCGCAACGCCTATTCCACGCACCTTGGCGATGACCGTCTATGCGGATTTGGATACGTCCATTATTGACGAACTTCCCCCAGGGCGAACGCCGATCACGACGGTGGCGATTTCGGAAGATCGCCGAGATGAAGTGGTTCGCCGTGTTTATCAAGCCTGTAAAAATGAAAAACGCCAAGCCTATTGGGTCTGTACGCTAATTGATGAGTCGGAAGTGTTAGAAGCACAAGCGGCGGCAGCCATTGCAGAAGATTTGCAACGTGCTTTGCCAGATTTGCGGATTGGGTTGGTTCACGGGCGAATGAAACCACAGGAAAAACAGGCAATTATGGCGGAATTTAAGGCGGCAAATATTGATTTGTTGGTGGCAACAACGGTGATTGAAGTCGGTGTAGATGTGCCGAATGCCAGTTTGATGATTATCGAAAATTCCGAACGCTTGGGATTGGCACAGTTGCACCAACTGCGTGGGCGTGTTGGACGTGGAGCGACGGCTTCCCATTGTGTCTTGATGTACAAAGCCCCATTGGGTAAAATTTCATCTAAACGGTTACAGGTACTGAGAGATAGCCAAGACGGTTTTGTGATTGCTGAAAAAGATTTGGAAATTCGTGGTCCGGGTGAAGTGTTAGGCACAAAACAGACAGGTATGGCGGAGTTCAAAATTGCGAATTTAATGCGAGATCGCAAGATGATCCCATTGGTGCAGAACTACGCCAAACAGCTAACGTTAAAATATCCTGATACGGCTAAACAGCTAATTCGCCGTTGGCTTGATGAAAAGACGGTTTATAGTAATGCGTAACTTGATTTTATTCTATTTATTCAATACTAAAACTTTATTTTTCTCCCTTTATTGGGCCTCAAAAAGGCAATAGTAGTCTTCTTCTAGTACTTTTGTATATCATTTTTCTAGTCGATTCCAATTCATAATGTAAATAGAGATTAGATATCTTTATTATCAATAAAGATATAAAAAATTTTTTTCTTCTTAAGAATTTTTTAAGATTTACTTGCTTTAATACTCTCAACGAAAGGCAAGAACCTTCGTTATTCATACTTATTATTTTAATTATTCGGAGTATTCTATGAAAAAAGCAATTATCTTAACGACATTATTAGCGGTTTCTACTGTATCAATGGCAAAGGGCGATGGTGATCGTGATCGTCACGGTGGCAAAGCAAGAACACATCAATCACAAGGTTTCTTTGATGAAAGTCTTGCAGTGAAAAGCGTAGCAGATGCACTTAAAGCAACTGATGACACCCCTGTACTACTTGAAGGACAAATCGTTAAACAAATCGACAAAGACGAGTTTATCTTTAAAGATAAAACAGGCGAAATCGAAATTGATGTAAGTAAACGTGCTTGGAATGGTTTAAATATCGGTCCTCAAGATACCATTCAAATTCGTGGTAAAGTTGATAAAGATTGGAACAAAGTTCAAGTGGATGTAAAACAGATTACCAAGAAATAATTTATCCTCACTAGCGGTCTGTTTTTGCAAATAATTTGAGCCTCTCCCACAATTTGTGTAAATACCTGTTTCTGAGATAATACATTCAGACACAGGTATTTTATTATGAACGAAAAACACCTTCACGCCTTGGCAGCGGAATTTGCCAAAAACCTA
>NZ_MUXW01000051.1 GCF_002015085.1 Glaesserella parasuis | reverse complement strand
AAAAGGACGATATTTTCGCAACCAATCCAAATGTAATTCGCCAAAAAGTTTGATTTCAGTCCAGCTGTTTGCCCCCGACATCACGGCACTGACGACGAGAAAAACGATGTCTAAAAAGTGGTGTTTTTGATTATAGGCTCGTGGGTCGGATAAATTTTCAAAAAAACAAAAAACGCTCATTTTACAACCTGATTTGATATGGATAATTAAGGTGTATTAGATCATAAATTTGAGAAAGATGCGATCTTGCCCTGGTCGCTTGTAAGTGAGTTGATGTAAATAGGTTGTTCATTACAGCAAAAAAGCCGATAATACACGACATTTTTTAGATTTTCTGATGATAAATTCGTGGGTTAAATGGTTGAGTATATTCTGTTAATTATCAGTACGGCGTTAATCAATAACTTCGTGCTTGTGAAATTCTTGGGGCTTTGTCCGTTTATGGGCGTGTCGAAAAAGGTTGAAACAGCTATCGGTATGGGTATGGCGACAACTTTCGTTTTGACGGTCGCTTCGCTTTCTGCTTATTTGGTCGAAACCTATCTGCTCGTTCCCCTTGAAGCTCAGTTTTTACGCACCTTGGTCTTTATTTTGGTGATTGCGGTGATTGTGCAATTAACTGAAATGATCGTACACAAAACCAGCCCTGCTCTTTATCGTTTACTGGGTATCTATTTGCCACTGATTACTACTAACTGTGCGGTATTAGGGGTGGCGTTGTTGAACGTGAATTTATCTAATAATCTTGTGCAGTCTGTGCTTTACGGCTTCGGTGCGGCGGCAGGGTTTTCATTAGTTTTAGTGCTTTTTTCAGCTTTGCGTGAGCGGTTGGTTGCAGCAGATGTGCCTAGAGCCTTTCAAGGTGCGTCCATTGCGTTAATTACCGCAGGGTTGATGTCATTAGCCTTTATGGGCTTTACAGGTTTGGTAAAAATCTAATGTTCGATCATTCCATTATTCTCTATATTTTACTTGCGATTGCAGCGATTGCCTTGGTTTTTGGGGCGATGCTGGGCTATTCATCGGTTAAGCTGAAAGTTGAAGCCGATCCAATTGTTGAACAGATCGATGCCTTGTTACCACAAAGCCAATGTGGACAATGTGGCTACCCTGGTTGTAAGCCCTATGCGGAAGCGGTGGCAAATGGCGATGACATTACGAAATGTATCCCGGGTGGGCAAGCAACGGTGGTGAAAATCGCTGAATTGCTTGGGGTTGATGTTCCTGAAACATCAGGCGAAGAGCCCGTGGCAAAGGTGGCGTATATTCACGAAGAGTTGTGTATCGGCTGTACCAAATGCATTGCAGCTTGCCCTGTTGATGCGATTGTCGGGACAAACAAAGCGATGCATACGGTGATTGCCGATTTTTGTACAGGGTGTGAACTCTGTGTTGCCCCTTGCCCGACTGATTGTATTGAAATGATAAAAGTGAAACAAACGACACAAAACTGGAACTGGAAATTTGATGCGAATTTGGTGATCCCGATTGTGAATACCACTGAAGTTGAAAAGAAAATTGTGGTTGGGGGAAGTAATGCAAGCTGATGTATTAAGCCGTATTCGTGAAGGAAAGTTATGGGATTTCCCTGGCGGTATCCACCCGCCTGAAATGAAAAAACAGTCGAACCAAAAGCCGATCCGTTCGTTACATCTGCCGAAATTTTTCTATGTGCCTGTGTTGCAACATTCGGGAACGGCTGGGGACGTGATTGTTCAGCAAGGGGATTTGGTGCTGAAAGGGCAAGCCTTGACGAAAGGGGATAATTATCGCCAACTGCCTGTTCATAGTCCGACTTCAGGAAAAGTGGTCGCTATTCAGCCCCACGTTTCATCACACCCGTCTGGCTTACCCGAATTAACCATTGTGATTGAAACGGACGGCGAAGATAAGTGGATCGAACGTCAGCCGATTGATGATTTTTTAAGCCTAACAAGCGATCAGATTATTCAAAAAGTTTACCAAGCCGGGATCGCAGGCTTAGGCGGTGCGGTCTTCCCAACATCACACAAATTACATTTTGCCGATAAACGCTGTAAGTTATTGATTATTAACGGTGCAGAATGCGAACCTTATATCACCTGTGATGATCGTTTAATGCAAGATTATGCCGATGAGATGATCGAAGGTGTGCGGATTTTACGCTATGTGCTTCGCCCTGAAGAAGTGGTGATCGCCATTGAAGATAATAAACCGAAAGCGATACAAGCGGTCGAAAAGGCGTTAAAAGGTGCAAATGATATTAGCGTGCGAGTGATCCCGACTAAATATCCGTCGGGGGCAAGCGATCAGTTGGTGCAAGTACTGACAGGGCTAGAAATTCCGCAAGGTAAACGAACCATTGAGATGGGCATTGTGATGCACAATGTCGGAACGGCATTTGCAGTAAAACGTGCGGTAATGGACGATGAGCCGTTAATTGAGCGAGTGGTGACGCTGACGGGCGATAAAATCCGCAATAAAGGCAACGTTTGGGCAAGGCTCGGCACGCCGATTTTGCATTTGCTTGAACAAGTGGATTATCAAGCGGATGAACGTTTTCCTGTCTTTTTAGGTGGGCCGATGATGGGCTTTATTTTGCCGTCACTACAATCACCGGTTACCAAAACAGCAAACTGTATTATCGCCCCTGATCACTTTGAATATGCACCGCCAGAACCAGAGCGAAATTGTATTCGTTGTTCAAGCTGTTCTGATGCTTGTCCTGTCGATTTGTTACCGCAACAACTTTACTGGTTTGCCCGTGCAGAAGATCACGATAAATCAAAGGAATACCATTTAGATGCTTGTATAGAGTGCGGTGTTTGTGCCTACGTTTGCCCTAGTTACATTCCGCTTATTCAGTATTTCCGCCAAGAAAAAGCCAAGATCCAAGAAGTCGATCAAAAAGCCAAACAAGCGGAAGAAGCGAAGATCCGTTTTGAAACTCGTGAAGCCCGTTTAAATAAAGAGAAAGAAGCTCGCACGGCGCGTATTCAACAAGCTGCAGAAAAACGTCGTGAAGAAGTGGCAAATAGTCAAGGGGAAGAC
This sequence comes from Glaesserella parasuis, assembly GCF_002015085.1. Lineage (GTDB taxonomy): Bacteria > Pseudomonadota > Gammaproteobacteria > Enterobacterales > Pasteurellaceae > Glaesserella > Glaesserella parasuis. Next base: position 28,966 of record NZ_MUXW01000051.1, on the reverse strand, counting down.
CCAGTTAAAGCGGCACTTGAACGCTTGAAAGCGAAAAAAGCAGAAACGGCTACCCCAGTTCAAACCAAAGCCAACGGTGAGCCAGATAACAGCGAATTGATGGCACAACGTAAGGCAAGACGGTTGGCGAAGCAGGTGGAAGTTAGCCCTCTCCCTGATTCTCGCGACATTACGTCGCTTGAATTTGTCCCTCTCCCGCAAGCGGGCGAGGGGAATGATCCACGCAAAGCGGCAGTTGCGGCAGCTTTAGCCAGAGCAAAAGCGAAGAAAGAAGCACAGCAAGCGGTGGTTTCTGATGAAAATGTTGCAAAAGCTGAAGTTGCGGAAGATTCAAGAAAAGCAGCAGTTGCAGCAGCGATTGCAAGGGCGAAGGCGAAAAAAGAAGCTCAGAAATAGCATAGTAGGGACACACTGCGTGTGTCCGCATTAGTTAAACCCCCACAACGTTGATTTACGGACACACGCAGTGTGTCCCTACATATATTATTGTTATGAAAGTGACACAAGTAAATGAACTAATAATTAAGGAACACAAATGAACGAATTATTTCCCCCATTTCCGTGGTCGTTTTTGTTTATTCAAGACTTGATTGGTACTATTGTTTTTGCGATTTCAGGGGCGATTGCGGCACGCCAGCACAAAATGGATATTTTCGGTATGTTTGTATTAGCTTTTGTGACAGGCGTGGGCGGTGGAACCTTGCGAGATGTGATGATTAGCAGTACCCCTGTGTTTTGGATGAAACAGCCGATTTATGTGCTGATGATTTCAGTGGCGGTAGTGATTGTGGCAATTTTGAAAAATCAGATCGACCGTGATTATTGGAAAAAAGGCTTGTTGATTTTTGATGCGATTGGGTTGGGGGTGTTTACTGTAATTGGTGTGCAAAAAGGGCTGGATTTTGGCTTGCATCCGTTAATTTGTGTTGCATTAGGCGGTGTAACAGGCTGTTTTGGTGGGCTTATTCGGGATATTTTACGCAACGAAGTGCCGGTCATTTTACAAAAAGAAGTGTATGTGACCGCAAGTCTTGTTGGCGGTATTATTTTTATTTTGTTCCGTGATGCTGGGTTTGAAAGTAATTGGATTGATGTGGCAACGGTAACGACGGTCATTGCAATCCGAATGCTCACGATTAAATTTAATATGCATTTGCCGAAGATTTAGCAAATTTAGACGATATAAAGGAAACATTTGATGTTTAAAATGATCAGTTCCCCCCACACGCATTCCAACAACTTGACAGCAAATTTTATGCTGTGGGTGGTTGGTGCTATGTTGCCTGCATTAGTGGTGCAGTGGTATTTTTTTGGTTACGGGGTATTCATTCAGGCGAGCTTGGCGATTGGCTTGGCTGTGGTGATTGAAATTGCCGTTGCAAAATTGCGTGGTAAAGCGACCGCTTTCTATTTGGCGGATTTATCGGGGATTTTGACAGCATTGATTTTGGCGATGGCTATTCCGCCCTATGCACCTTATTGGGTAATTGTGATTGGCGTGATTGTGGCGTTGTTGCTGGCAAAGCACGTTTATGGCGGTTTGGGGCAGAATTTATTTAACCCTGCAATGATTGGCTATGCGTTGTTGTTGGTGTCATTCCCTGTGCAAATGACGGCGTGGTTGCCTCCTTTGGCGTTATTAAATGAGCCACCGACGTTAGCGGATAGTTTTTCGCTGATTTTTGCAAATGTCACCACGGACGGCTTTAACGTTCATCAACTTATTCAAAGTGTCGATGGCGTGTCGTCTGCCACAGTGTTAGACGGCTCAAAACAGGCTATGAGTAGCATTAAAGATAATGTGACCTTAGGTATTCAGTTAGACAAACTTTTTGCAGATGTGTTGCTCGGCGGTTGGGGGCAAGTGAATTTAGCCTTTTTGCTTGGTGGTTTGTTATTGATTTATAAGCGAATTATTCATTGGCAAATTCCTGTTGCGATGTTGGGGGCTTTTGCCTTGTTGAGCTTTGCGACAGATTTTGTGTCAGAAACGGCTCGTTGGACGGCTCAAGCCCAGTTATTTAGTGGGGCGATGATGTTCGGGGCATTCTTTATTGCAACCGATCCTGTCACCGCTTCAATCACGCCAAAAGGCAAACTGATTTTCGGGGCGTTGGTCGGTTTGTTGATTTATTTCATTCGTTATTATGGCAACTACCCTGACGGCGTGGCGTTTGCGGTGTTGTTGGCAAACATCTGTGTGCCGTTAATCGACCACTATACTCAGCCTCGTTTATACGGCACAAAATTAGGACGGAAACAATGAAAACATCAGTGATTACCACACGTTACGCCCTGATTTTAGGGGCGATAGCCTTACTATGTACGGCGGTTTCGACGGGCGTTTATCTGCTGACTAAAAGTCGAATTGATGCGGTTACGGCAGAACAGCAACGGCAATTATTATTAGAAGTTGTGCCACAAGTACATTTTGATAATGATCTATTAGCAACTTGCAAAGTGGTTAAACTTCCTGAAGCGCCGTTTTTAAATAAAATCTATATGGCAAAAAAAGGCTCGGATCTGACCGCTTACGCCATTCAAGCCACCGCTCCAGACGGCTATTCGGGCAATATAGAGCTGTTGATGGGTATTCAGCCTGACGGCACGGTATTAGGTGTACGAACCCTTGCTCATAAAGAAACGCCGGGGCTAGGCGATAAGATTGAAACGCGTATTAGCGATTGGATTTACAGCTTCACCAACCGCAAATTTAGCTTAGAGAATGAAGGCGAATGGGCGGTAAAAAAAGACGGTGGTACCTTCGATCAATTTACTGGTGCGACCATTACACCAAGAGCGGTGGTGAATAATGTTCGCCAAAGTGCAAAATGGGTGATTACTCAGTTAAAGCAAAAGCCTGAAATGGTGGAAGGTTTTTTGAGTTGTAAATAATGAAAAATTTAGAGATAAAATATGCAAGAAACCCAAATCCCTATTACTCAAATTGAAGAAACGACAGCCGAAGCAAAATCTTCAGTTTGGAAAAATTTATTTACGCAAGGTGTATGGACAAATAACTCGACTTTAGTTCAGCTACTTGGATTGTGTCCGTTGTTGGCGGTGTCGAATAATATCACAAATGCCTTGGGCTTAGGATTGGCAACCTTATTGGTTTTGACCATTACAAATACGATCATTTCCTTGTTCCGTAAGGTTATTCCGCACGATATCCGTATTCCGATTTATGTGATGATTATTGCAACTGCGGTGACGACTATTCAGTTGTTAATGAATGCCTTTGCTTTTCCTGTGTATCAATCTTTGGGTATTTTCGTGCCGTTGATTGTGACAAACTGTATTGTCATCGGTCGGGCGGAAGCCTTTGCCTCCAAAAATAGTATCGCCCATTCAGCTTTTGATGGCTTTGCGATGGGGTTGGGGATGACGTTAAGCCTTGTGGTGCTTGGGGCGATACGAGAAATTATTGGTAACGGTACACTGTTTGACGGCTTGGATTTATTGCTAGGCAGTTGGGCAAAAGCCTTAAGAATGGATCTGCTACATTTAGATTCAGGCTTGCTATTAGCCATTTTACCACCTGGGGCATTTATTGGTTTGGGATTGATTTTGGCGGTGAAAAATATTATCGACCGTAAGAAATAGGGCAAAAGAATGTCAGAACGTGAAACATATCGAGTAGGTTATCAACATCAGTTTCAAAAAGCCTTTTTACACCCGAAATATTGGGGAATTTGGCTAGGAATGTTGGGACTAGTGATCTTGGCTTATGTGCCATTTCGTTGGCGTGATAAGCTGGCGACCTGGGTAGGAAAAATCGTTGCTAAAAAGCTGAAAGGGAAAAAGCAATATCATCGAGCGGATAGCAATTTACGCTACTGTTTTCCTGATTGGCCGGAAGAGAAGCGGTCAGATGTGATTGAAAAAATGTTTATTACTGTCGCTCAAACGATGTTAGGAATTGGTGAAATTGCGTTGCGTTCTGTTGAACATATTCAAAAACGTAGTGAGTTTTCAGGTTTGGATATTGTACGAGAAGCGAGAGCGAACGGTAAAAACGTGATTTTACTCGTGCCACATACTTGGTCGATTGATGCGTCGGGGATTATTATGCATACCTACGGAATGCCAATGGTTTCAATGTATAACCCACATCATAATCCCCTTGTCGATTGGCTTTGGAATCGCACTCGCGAACGTTTTGGCGGCAAAATGCATACCCGTCAAAATGGGATTAAACCCTTTTTAAATGATGTGCGTAAAGGGTGTTTGGGTTATTTTTTGCCCGATGAAGACTTCGGTGAAGCCTTGAGTGTGTATGTGCCATTTTTTGCGACTGAAAAAGCAACATTGCCAGGGCTAGCGAAAATGGCTCGTGTGGCAAGTGCAGTGGTGATCCCAATGTTCCCGATTTACAATGCGGAAAAAGGCGTGTATCAAATTGAAATTTTGCCACCGCTTGAATTTGCAGGTGATGAGCAACAGTCGGCACGGCAAATGAACGAAGTGATTGAGTACTTTGTGCCAAAAAATCCAGAGCAATATGTCTGGATCTTGCGTATCTTGAAAACTCGCCGTGATGGTGAAGATATTTACAAGCGGTAGGATTTGAGAGATTTTTGCAAATGAAAACCAGCATCTACGACAACCCGATTTTCTTTGAACGCTATCTTAAACTGCGTGAAAATCCGATAAGCCTAAATGAAGTGGTGGAAAAGCCTACGATGTTTTCGCTTTTACCTGATCTGAACGGAAAAAAAGTGCTGGATTTAGGTTGCGGGGCTGGTGGCCATTTGTTGCATTATATGGCAATGGGGGCGAAACAGGTTGTAGGCTTAGATTTATCTCAATCTATGCTTGAACAAGCTGAAAAAGATTTTGCAAAAAATAGCGTAGATCCGGCCGCTTACCGTTTTTATTGCTTACCGATGGAAGCCTTATCCACCATAGCAGAAAGCTATTTTGATCTGGTGACAAGCTCTTTTGCTTTTCATTATATAAAAGATTTATCTTCCTTATTAACGCAGATTTCTGCCAAATTAAAACCACAAGGGCAACTGATTTTTTCGCAAGAACACCCGATTGTAACTTGTTTTAAAGAAGGTGAGCGTTGGGAAAAAATCAATAGGCAACAAGTCGCATACCGCTTAAATTATTACCGTGATGAAGGTGAGCGTGATCGTAATTGGTTTCAGCAATCTTTTAAAACTTACCACCGCACTACCGCCACCATTTTAAATACCCTTATTCAAAGCAATTTCACCATTGAGCAAGTGGAAGAGCCTATGCTTGCCGATCAAGTTGAATGGCACAACGAATTTAAAGATCTTCAACATCGCCCCCCATTACTGTTCATAAAATCAGTGAAAAAATAAGGCTTTTTCTATCCACAAAGCCTGTGGATAACTTTGTGGATTACTTTTTTAAAACACGCCAAACCCTTGATAATTCATAGGGTTTTTCCTCCCTCTTTACGATTGCTTATAAAATAGCTTTTGTTTAAAAATCAATAGGTTATATTTTGGCTAGAGGTTAAATGTAAAAAAAATTAGATTTTTTCACCTTTTTTTACTTGACATCATTTGCCTGTGCAAAACTTATCAAATATCTATCTATTTATTTATTCCACTGAAATAATTTGTAAATCTACCTAGATCATTCAGTAGCTAAGGTTTAGAATGCCTTTAGTTTTAATATTTATTCATTTCGGAGCAAACAATGGAAACGATCGTTATCGTTGGCGGCGGTGCAGGTGGATTAGAGCTTGCAACTTATTTAGGTAACAAATTAGGTAAAAAGAAAAAGGCAAATATTGTTTTGGTGGATAAAAATATTAGCCATTTATGGAAACCGTTACTTCATGAAGTTGCAACAGGCTCTTTAGATGATGGTACTGATGCTTTAAGTTATCGTGCTCATGCGAAAAATCATCACTTTGAATTTCGTCAAGGCACATTAACTCAAGTTAAACCAGCAGAAAAAATCATTGTATTAGCCCCAATCTATGATGAGGCGGGGGAATTATTAGTAGCGGAACGTACCATTGTCTATGATAAATTGGTTCTTGCAATCGGAAGTCGCTCAAATGATTTTAATACGCCTGGTGTTGCAGAACACTGTATTTTCTTAGACAGTTCAGAGCAAGCAAAAGTATTCCATAAACGTATGATGGAATTGTTTTTGAAATTTTCAAATAATAATGAAAAAGAAGTTCATATCGCTGTTGTTGGTGGCGGGGCTACAGGTATTGAACTATCCGCAGAACTGTATAATGCGGTTAAACATTTAAATTCTTATGGATATGGTAAGTTAGATAATACTAGCTTGAAGGTGACATTATTAGAAGCAGGAGAACGCTTGTTGCCTGCGTTACCAGAAAGGGTATCGGCATCTGCAATTAAAGAGTTACGTGCATTGGGTGTAGATGTGTTAACCAATACTCCTGTTATTCGTGCAACTGCGGAGGGATTAGTTACTAAATATGATGAAAACTTTAAAGCAGATCTGATGGTTTGGGCGGCAGGTGTTAAAGCCCCTGAAATAACAAAAACATTTGGCTTTGAAACTAATCGTATTAATCAAATTGCAATCAAAGATACTTTACAGACATTAACTGATGAGAACGTCTATGTGATTGGTGACTGTGCCTTTTTGCTACAAGCAGATGGTAAGCCTGTTCCTCCTAGAGCCCAATCGGCACATCAAATGGCAGCGGTTTGTGGTAAAAATATCTTAGCACAATTAGAAAACAAACCTTTAAAGGCTTTTATATTTGATGATAAAGGCTCGCTAATTTCTTTCTCTCGTTTTGGTACAGTAGGTAGTCTAATGGGGAATTTAACTAAAGGCTCAATGTTTATTGAAGGGAAGATCGCCCGTATGGCATACCTTTCACTTTATCGTATGCACCAAGTGGCTCTACACGGTTGTGTCAAAACAGGGTTGATTATGTTGGTTGGTAGAATTAATCGTTTTTTAAGACCAACGATGAAGTTGCATTAACCCTCAACAAATTCGAAGTAGTTTATGTAGAGCTAAAGGATTAACATGGCAAGAATAGACAACTACGAACAACGTTTTGGCGGAATTGGTCGTCTTTATACAGCTGAAGGATTAGCCAAATTACGTCAATCGCACATTTGTGTGATTGGGATTGGCGGTGTCGGATCTTGGGCGGTGGAAGCGTTGGCTCGTTCAGGTATTGGTAAATTAACCTTAATTGATATGGACGATATTTGTGTCACCAACATTAATCGCCAAATCCACGCAATGTCGGGCGAGATCGGTAAATTGAAAACGGAAGTGATGCAAGAGCGGATCGCTAAAATCAATCCTGAATGTGAAGTGACGATCATTGATGATTTTCTTACACTGGATAATTTAACTGATTATTTGTTAAGAGATTATGATTATGTGATTGATGCGATTGATAGCGTTAGGGTGAAAGCAGCGTTAATTGCATTTTGTAAGCGTAATAAAATTAAGATAATCACCACAGGCGGTGCAGGTGGGCAAACTGATCCAACGCAAATTCAGATCACGGATTTAAGTAAAACTATTCAAGATCCTCTAGCGTCTAAGGTGCGTAGCCTATTGCGAAAAGAGTATAATTTCAGCCAAAACCCTAAACGTAAATTTGGTATTGATTGTGTATTCTCTACTCAGCCATTGATTTTCCCTAAAATGAGAGAGGGCTGTGAAGTGTCTGCAACAATGAATTGTGCCAATGGTTTTGGTGCAGCGACTATGGTTACTGCCACTTTTGGCTTTTTTGCCGTTTCTCGAGTAATTGAAAAATTATTAAGAGAAGCGACCGCTTAAAATTTGATATTTTATTTAAAGCAAACGTTTGCATTAAGAAGAGAAACAAGATAAAATGTAGCCCTAGTGCCAAGAAAGGAACTAGAAATGCAACCAAATCATATAACAGTATCCAACACACTTTTTCAGCTGAGCTTCGCTATTCAACGAAGCTTGGCTGTTTTTTTATCGCATTATTTTTCCATTTCTAGAAGATCTCATTTTTGAGATTTTTTTTGCCCATATTTTAGAGGATAAGCAATGAGCCAGTTAATTCGTACTTTAAAAAGCCATATTCGTGATGAAGTGATTAAAAAAGGGGGCTGGGTTAATTCCCACGCGCACGCAGATAGAGCATTCACTATGACACCTGAGAAAATCAAAATTTATCAAAATGCCAATTTACAACAGAAATGGGATTTAGTTGATGAAGTCAAACGAAATTCAAGCGTAGAAGATTATTACCGCCGTTTTAGCCAAGCGATTGAGTTGATGATTTCACAAGGGGTAACTGCATTTGGGACTTTCGTTGATATTGACCAAGTCTGCGAAGACCGTGCGATTTTGGCAGCACATAAAGCACGCGAAGTGTATAAAAACGATATTATTCTACGTTTTGCAAATCAAACTTTAAAAGGTGTAATCGAACCTAATGCTCGCAAGTGGTTTGATATTGGTTCAGAAATGGTGGATATGATTGGCGGCTTACCCTATCGTGATGAATTGGACTATGGAAAAGGTTTAGAAGCGATGGATATTTTGATGGATACCGCAAAATCACAAGGTAAAATGCTTCACGTTCACGTCGATCAATTTAACAATCCAAAAGAGAAAGAAACAGAGCAATTGTGTGATAAAGCGGTGGAACACGGAATGCAAGGGCGTGTGGTGGCTATTCACGGGATTTCAATCGGTGCTCACCCTAGAGAGTATCGTCAGATGCTTTATAAGAAAATGAAAGCCGTTGATATGATGATGATTGCTTGTCCGATGGCGTGGATTGATAGCCCTCGTAAAGATGAAGTTTTACCATTCCATAATGCTTTAACGCCTGCTGATGAGATGATCCCAGAGGGAATTACTGTGGCAATTGGTACAGATAATATCTGTGACTATATGGTTCCTCTTTGTGAGGGGGATATGTGGCAAGAACTTAGCCTACTTTCCGCAGGTTGCCGTTTTACCAATCTCGAAGAAATGGCAAATATTGCAAGCGTGAATGGACGGAAGGTGTTGGGGTTGATATAACTTCCGTTCTAAATAGTCATACTCTAAAAGTATTTAATGCCCACTCAACACCTTCGCAGGTTCTAATTTAGAAGCTCTAATCGCAGGATAAAGGCTTGCGATTAGGCTTAAAATTAGGGTGGCGAGAAGTACCCAAACAATGTCTAGCCAATGAATTTCGCTTGGTAAAAAGTCAATAAAATACACCCCGTCTGAGAGCAATTTCATTCCGATTAAACCTTCAAACCATTTAATAATCGCAGTTAAATTCATTGATACAACTACACCTAATGCCACGCCGAATAACGCCCCTTTCATACCTGAAATTAAACCGTACCAAAGGAAAATATGTTGAATAAAACGGTTGTTTGCCCCTAAGGTTCGCTGAATGGCAATATCGCCTTGTTTGTCTTTAACTGCCATTACTAAGGTCGAAATGATGTTAAAGCACGCCACACCAATCACAAGCACCATCGCAATGTACATCACCGTGCGGATCAGTTGAATATCGTTGTACATATAGCCAAATTTATCAATCCACGTTTGCATATATAGTTGCTGTGGGTAATTCGCTAATTCAGAGAAGGTAATCTCTCTGACTTGAAACGGCTGTTTCACCGCTAATTCAATGCCTGTATATTGGCTTGGTTTCAGTTCTAACAGTTCTTGGGCTTTTGCAATCGGAAGCAGTGCGTAACTGTGATCAAGTTGTCCGTCTAAACGCAAAATACCGGTCATCGTTAAGCTAAAACGCAAAGGTTGAGCCAATTTGCCGTCGTCGGTTGGTTGTGACAATAACAGAGTGACTTCATCGCCAACGTTGATGTCCAGAGAACGAGCAATTCCAGCCCCTAAAACTAAACCGCCCTCTTGCTTGAACGCTTGCCATTGATCTTGCGGAATAAATTGGGTGAGCTGGCTCACTTGTTCTTGTTTGGTTGGATCTATTCCCCGAACCTGTGCAATCTTTAGCTGGCTACCATTTTCAATCAAGCCAGTAAAGCTGACAAACGGCGATAAAGCGGTCACATTTGGGTTATCTTTTACGATATGCTCAAGGCGATCACCTTGTGCAATGGTCGCTGATTTACTTTCGTTATACGCCATAATTTCAGCGTGAGGAACAACGGAAAGCACTCGTTGATTTAGCTCTCGTTCAAAGCCGTTCATCGCACTTAAGCCGATAATCAGCACCGCAACGCCCAACGCAATGCCGACACTAGAAAAGAGCGAAATCAATGACACCAAGCGATTTTTCTGTTTGTCACGCTGATAACGCCAACTGATAAAAAATGGGGTACTCATTAGTTATCCTCACGCAATACGCCGTCTTGCATAATTAAACGGCGGTTTAGTTTATGGGCTAAATTCAAGTCGTGGGTCACTAACAGGAAAGCAATCTGCTGTTCTTGATTTAAACGCTGAATTAGCTCAAAAATACTCTCGGTTGTTTTTTGGTCGAGATTACCGGTCGGTTCATCAGCAAGGACTAACGCAGGGTTATTCACCAACGCACGAGCAATCGCGACACGCTGGCGTTCACCGCCCGATAACGCCGAAGGTCGATGGGTAATTCGGTGAGCCAATCCTACCGCTTGTAACATCTTTTCGGCACGATCTTTGGCTTCCGTTTTATTTTGTTGTCCGATTAACATTGGCATCATCACATTTTCCAACGCAGAAAAATCCGCCATTAAGTGATGAAATTGATAGACAAAGCCTAGATGTTGATTGCGTAGTTTTGCAAGGGCATTGCTACTGAGCTTTTGCAATGATTGCCCTTTGATAAACACCTCGCCGTCACTAGGTTGATCTAAACCGCCAAGAGTGTGTAACAAGGTACTTTTGCCTGAGCCAGAGCTACCAACAATCGCCACAAGTTCGCCTGCATTCATTGAAAAGGATACGTTTTTAAGCACCTGAGTAGCATTTTCGCCCTCTTGGTAAAATTTGCTGATATTTTCACAGCGAAGAAGTTCATTTGATGACATTATGTTTTACTTGTTGAAAGAAATTATTGTGTTTCATCTTAAACAAAAAACGTGGTAGATGCTACATGAAAGCAGTAAAATTCAATCATACTTATGTGATCAGATTAGACTTGTAGGAGCTTCCCCGCTATTTTGCTATAGCATATTGGATTTATTGGAGGGATAAAACTTACTATATAATGTTCTATCCATTTATGGGGATCTCTCTGCTCGTTGAGTTTAATTATTGATTAAATTTGACGGATATGAGTACTCATAATAAGATGAAAACCTTTTTATTCATTAATCTTTGAATAAGAATTGTTCTTTCCCAATTTAAAATTTGGGGTTTGTTTTTTTATACTAAATGGGAATTTATGAAAAAAATTGAACGTCTGTTTGCAAATAATCATGCTTGGGCAACTCAAATGAAAGATGAGCATTCAGATTATTTTAAACAGCTAGCAGAACATCAGAAACCTAGTTTTTTATGGATTGGATGTTCAGATAGTCGAGTTCCTGCTGAGAAGTTGACGGGATTAGAGCCAGGAGAACTATTCGTTCATAGAAATGTGGGGAATCTTGTCATTCACACCGATTTAAATTGTCTTTCAGTTGTACAATATGCTGTGGATGTGCTGGATATCGAACATATTATTATTTGTGGGCATACCAACTGTGGCGGTATTAAGGCTGCAATTGGAATGGAAGATCATGGTTTAATTAGCAATTGGCTACTGCATATTCGAGATCTATGGTTTAAACATAGCCATCTTCTTGGAAAAATATCTCCCGAACATAGGGGGGATATGTTAGTTCGTTTGAATGTAGCGGAACAGGTTTATAATTTGGGACGTTCAACTATTGTTAAATCAGCTTGGGAGAGGGGGAAAAAACTCTCTATTCATGGTTGGGTCTATGATGTTAATGATGGGTTCTTAAATGATCAAGGTGTTATGGCGACAAGTCGAGAGAGCTTAGAGATCACTTATCGTAATGCAATCGCAAAATTATTGAGAGAGGGTGACAATAACTCATAGTCAATTTTTATCCTTCAATATTTTTTACCTATGGTATTTAGGGAGGGGAATTATGAAAACAGCATTGGTAACAGGAGTAACTTCTGGATTCGGTTTAGCTATTTGTCGAACGTTGATTCAGGCAGGTTATAGAGTTATTGGTACAGGGAGACGTATTGAACGGTTAAAGATGTTAAAAGATGAATTCCCAGATCATTTTTTTCCGCTTGCTTTTGATATTCGTAATGCAGATGAAACGATTCATGCTCTAAATAATCGACCAGATTGTTGGAAACATGTCGATTTATTAGTGAATAATGCTGGTTTGGCATTAGGTTTAGATGCTGCATATGAAGCAGATTTAGATGATTGGTACCAAATGATTGATACCAATATCAAAGGGGTGGTTACTATCACCCATTTGATTTTACCAGGAATGGTAGAAAGAAATACTGGGCATATTATTAATTTGGGATCAATAGCTGGCACATATGCTTATCCAGGAGGTAACGTTTATGGGGGGACGAAGGCTTTTTTGAAACAATTTAGTTTAAATTTAAGAGCGGATCTAATTGGGACAGCAATACGTGTGAGTAATGTCGAACCGGGGTTATGTGGTGATACTGAGTTTTCGTATGTCCGCTTTAAAGGTGATAAGGAAAAGGTATCTAAACTTTATGAAAATGTAGAGTATTTAAAACCCGAAGATATTGCAGAAATAGTATTGTGGCTGAATCAACAACCTAATCATGTGAATGTAAATAGCATTGAAATCATGCCTGTATCACAAAGTTTTTCATCACTCATGGTACATAAATCCTAGTTCAATTATAGAGAGTTGAAAAATGATAACAGAAAATATCAAGAGTTCTTTGGCTTACAAATGCTTTTCGTGGCGTTTGAGGCTTTAGTTCTAATCTATTCTGAGTTTACTTGGAGGCTGTTCCGAGCAACTTATTCAACGCGATGTCTATCGAACGAAAGAAGATTGGGGAAATATAGATTATCTTTGTGAAACTGCTTTTCTTGCTAGTTGGAATATTCATCAACTTGCCGTTGAAGATATTGGTTACGATGATGAGAGCCAACAATTCGTTGATCTTCACGGAAATTATATCGATCTCATTTTTAAACTTTATCCACTAGAATGGCTAACTAAAACAGACTTTGCTACTTATATTCCTACGGCAAAAACACAGTTTATTGAGCCGATGTGGAAAAATACCCTAATCATCCACTTTTGTTACCAACCTATCTTTCAAAGCATCAAATATCTCATTCGACAGATCTTTGGATTAAAAAAACAATTTTAGGAAGAGAAGAGGCTAATATTTTCTATCATTCTGAACATCAAGGTATTGAATTTCCAGCAAAAGGAAGTGAGCCCTCTTCTTTTTATGGTTAAATGGCTATGTATTTCAATAAAAAATATGCAATACCTTGCTTTGATGGAATGTATCCAATTATAGGAGCTTGGATTGTTGGGGATACAGCTTGTGGTATAGGTATTCGAGAAGATTTTACCGCAATTACAGGGAATGATAACCACTTTGTACCACATTATTTTGTAGAATAATGCTTAAATAAGCAAACGATTACGTATTTTACATTCTATCCCTTGAGTAATCCTAAGATTTTGGCTACACTCTGAACGAAATAGCCAAGACTTCCTATCTTCTTGTGCATTTAGCACTATCGGTTGCCTTCGTCAATTTCATTTCCATCTTATTTCCTGAAATTCTTTATTTTATTAAGAGGCACTATGCTTGAACGTTTGTTTCAATTGAAAGAAAAAGGCAGTAATGTCAAAACTGAAATTGTGGCAGGGATTACCACATTCTTCACGATGGTTTATATCGTTTTCGTCAACCCATCTATTTTAGGTGTGGCTGGTATGGATACCCAAGTTGTCTTTGTTACCACCTGCTTAATCGCAGCATTCGGAACTATTGCAATGGGGTTGTTCAGTAACCTTCCTATCGCACTCGCCCCTGCAATGGGATTGAATGCATTCTTTGCTTTTGTTGTCGTACAAAAACTTGGTTATAGCTGGCAAACAGGAATGGGAGCAATCTTCTGGGGTTCTGTCGGTTTATTTATCCTCACGATATTGCAAGTTCGCTACTGGTTTATGTCAGCCATTCCACTTGGTTTACGCGTGGGTATTGGTGCAGGTATCGGCTTATTTATTGCGTTAATCGGCTTTAAAAATATGGGGCTCGTTGTCGTAAACCCTGCGACCTTAGTGGCTTTAGGTGAATTGCACGATCCAAAAGTCTTAATGGGCATTTTAGGCTTCTTTATTATCGTGGTACTGGCTGCAAAAGGCATTCATTCAGGTGTGTTAATTTCAATCGTTGTGGTGACTGCATTAGCGTTAATCTTTGATCCTGATGTCAAATTCTCAGGTGTGATTTCAACTCCACCAAGCCTTGAAGCTGTCGTTGGACAAGTTGATGTCGCAGGGGCATTAGATACCGCACTGCTAGGAATTATCTTTTCCTTTATGTTGGTTAATTTATTTGACTCATCAGGTACATTAATTGCAGTTACGAACAAAGCTGGAATTGCAGATGAACAAGGTCGTTTCCCAAAAATGAAACAAGCACTTTATGTCGATAGTGTGAGTGCTATGGCAGGCTCTTATATGGGAACATCAGCAATCAGTACCTATATTGAAAGTGGCTCAGGGGTTTCTGTTGGCGGGCGTACAGGTTTAACCGCTGTTGTTGTGGGTGTGCTTTTCCTATTAACGATCTTCTTCTCACCGCTTGCAGCTGTTGTTCCTGCTTATGCAACAGCTGGTGCCTTAGTGTTTGTTGGCATTTTAATGGCTTCAAGTTTAATTGAAGTTAAATGGGACGACTTAACCGAAGCGACACCTGCATTTATTACTACTGCAATGATGCCATTTACCTATTCGATTACGGAAGGGATTGCTTTTGGTTTCATTAGTTATTCCATTATGAAACTCTGTACAGGTCGAGTAAAAGAGATTAACCCTGCTGTTGCGGTAGTTTCACTGCTCTTTATTGCCAAATTTGTTTGGGTTGGATAATTTCGTCTTGTGAGCACACGTTATGTGCTCACATTACCTCTATGCGATATCATTTCCAGTCTTTACAAAATTTGCCTGTCTAATTAATTTTTTTGACAAAAAAATCTGCAAACGTTTGCGTTTTTCTATATAATGTTCGCCTGAGCTATGTCTTTGTAGCTTGGCGACTATCAAACATTATAGAGAGTTGAAAAATGACAACAGAAAATATCAGCACGCCTAAACAAGCGTTTGTTGGCTTACAAATGCTTTTCGTGGCGTTTGGGGCTTTGGTTCTAATGCCATTGATTACAGGCTTAGATCCTAATACAGCACTTCTTACTGCCGGTATCGGTACTTTAATTTTCCAAATCTGCACTAAAGGACAAGTTCCTATTTTCCTTGCTTCTTCTTTTGCTTTTATTGCACCTATTCAATATGGCGTTCAGCAATGGGGGATCCCTGTTACAATGGGCGGTTTGGTCTTTACTGGGTTAATTTATTTTGCGTTATCTGCATTAGTTAAATTTAAAGGTGTGGCAATTTTAGATAAATTATTTCCACCTGTTGTAGTTGGTCCAGTAATCATCATTATCGGTTTAGGCTTAGCACCCGTCGGTGTAGATATGGCTATCGGTAAAGGCACTGATATTCCTTATGCAACGGCAGTGACTGTTTCAATGATTACCCTAATTACCACACTAATTGTGGCTGTATTTACCAAAGGTATGATGAAACTTGTGCCGATTATGTTCGCAATTGTGGTCGGCTATATTGTGTCACTCTTCTTCGGTTTAGTGAATTTCCAACCTGTTTATGATGCGGCGTGGTTCAGCTTGCCAAAATTAACAACACCTGAATTTAAACTTGAAGCAATCCTCTACTTACTTCCAATCGCACTTGCACCAGCAGTAGAACACGTTGGTGGTATTATGGCGATTAGCTCTGTTACAGGGAAAAACTTCCTAAGCAAACCAGGTTTACACCGTACACTTTTAGGTGATGGCGTGGCAACATCTGCTGCTGCAATGCTAGGCGGTCCACCAAATACAACCTATGCGGAAGTAACTGGGGCGGTAATGCTCACCAAAAACTTCAATCCAAAAGTGATGACTTGGGCTGCGTGTTGGGCTATTGCAATCTCTTTCTGCGGAAAAGTCGGTGCATTGTTACAAACTATTCCTGGTGTCGTGATGGGCGGTATTATGATGTTAGTGTTCGGCTCTATTGCTGCAGTAGGTATGAGTACCTTAATTCGCGCTAAAGTAGATATGAGCGAAGCACGCAATCTCTGTATTGTGTCTGTGGTAATGACATTCGGTATCGGTGGAATGTTGATTAACGTGGGCGAGTTCTCACTCAAAGGCATCAGCTTATGTGCGGTTGTGGCAATTATCTTAAATTTAGTATTACCAAAAGAGAAAACTGAAAAAACAGAATAAATTCATTGGTAAAATTTAGAAAAATTAAACCGCTTGTTTTGTAAAACAAGCGGTTTTTTTCATCAGAATAATGAAGTACTGTCTTCACACAACACGAACAAACAAGGTAATGCCATCAACCTTTTCTACTTGAATGTTATCGCCAACTTTCAGTGTGTTGCCAATTACTCGCCAAGTCGTGTCACCAAATTTACCTCTTGCAACACCGCTGTCGAGTACTTCAACAACAGTACCCTGTAAGCCGATCATTGCGTGATCTCGAGCATTTAAATCGGCTTGTTGATCCTCTTGCTGATCTTTGCTGTGCTGGTATTTCCACCAAGCGAGGCTAAATAGAATGGCTAAGACCGCAAAAATAGTGGCTTGCCAGCCCAATTCGATATTAGGGAATAATATGAGTAGTATTGCAACAATAATCGCTGCAAATCCCCACCACATTATAAAGATCCCTGCAATGAGAGTTTCTAGAATAAGCAAAATAAAGCCAAAAATCAGCCAAGCAGTCCAGCCCGAAAGCCATTCCATATTTCCCCCTTATTTCTTATCGCCTTTAAGTAATTCAGCAATGCCAGCCACTGATCCGATTAAATTACCTGCCTCTAGCGGCATTAAAACAACTTTACTATTGTCGGCAGCACCAATTTCACGCAGTGCTTCAGTGTATTTTTGTGCAATAAAGTAATTAATCGCTTTAGTGTCACCGCTTGTAATCGCTTCAGAAACCATTTGTGTTGCTTTTGCTTCTGCTTCTGCCGCACGTTCACGGGCTTCTGCTTGTAAGAACGCCTCTTGTCGTTCACCTTCTGCTTTTAGAATACGAGCTTGTTTTTCCCCTTCTGCACGCAAAATTTCTGCTTGACGGATCCCCTCCGCTTCTAAAATATCGGCACGTTTATTACGCTCTGCTTTCATTTGTGCATTCATTGCTTCAACTAGCTCTTTGGGTGGACGCACATCTCTAATTTCAATACGCGTTACTTTGACACCCCAAATGTTTGTGGCTTCATCGACAATGGCTAATAATCTACCGTTAATCAAATCTCGCTGTGAAAGCATATCATCTAAATCCATAGAACCGAGTACCGTACGCATATTGGTCATCGTTAAATTGATAATTGCTTGTTCTAAATGATTAACTTCATAAGCAGCACGACGAGCATCGATCACCTGAACAAAGCAAACGGCATCAATTGCCACACTCGCATTATCTTTGGAAATCACTTCTTGTGATGGAATATCTAGCACTTGTTCCATCATATTGATTTTACGTCCAACCCTATCAATAAAAGGAATAACAATATTCAACCCTGGGGTTAATGTTTTGGTATAACGTCCAAAACGTTCTATGGTCCAATGAAATCCCTGCGGCACGGTTTTAATTGACGATAGTAAAATAGCAATAGTCAACATAACGAAGACGAAGGGTAAAATCATCAATTCAGATAACATCATATTCTCCTTAATATAGGTTAAACAATTGCCTATATATTAGTCTATTTTTCCTGAAATTCTAGGGGTTTTTACAATTTCAGCGTATAATTTCGAACATTTTCAAATAGATACTTTAAAACGATGAAACCAGCAACAGCGACGATCAACGGTAGTGCTTTACGACATAATATGCGTTTAATTAAATCTTTGGCTCCTCAAAGTAAAATTTGTGCGGTAGTCAAAGCTAATGCTTATGGGCAAGGTATTAGAGCCGTGATTAAGAATTTAGAAGATCAGGTAGAGGCTTTTGGTGTCGCTCGCATTAAAGAAGCATTGACTATTCAAGAAAGTGGCTATGCAGGTAAAATCTTATTGCTTGAAGGTTTTTTTGATCGTGAAGAATTATTAAAAACCCTTTCCCGTCGTTTCGATACTGTTATTCATTGCCTTGAGCAACTTGAACTGCTCGAAAATGTGGCTCAAGAGTGGCAAGCGGAAAAGCAGAAAGGTTTTTGGCAACGTAAAACCAAAATTTATTTCCCGATTACTGTTTGGCTTAAGATTGATACAGGTATGCATCGTTTAGGTATTCACCCCGAACAAGTTGCAGAATTTTATCAACGTTTAACCGCTTGTCCTCTCGTAGAATGTATTCACTTTGTCAGCCATTTTAGTCGAGCGGATGAGCTTGATTGTGATTATACCGAAAAGCAGATTGCTACTTTTGAAACGGTCAGTCAAGAGTACAAGGTTGAGCGTAGTATTTCTGCTTCAAGCGGTATTCTTTATTGGAAACAAGCCCATTATGATTGGGTGCGCCCAGGCATTATTATGTACGGCATTTCTCCACACTCAACGCCAATTGTTGATTTAGGTTTTAAACCCGTAATGACATTATCTTCTTCTCTAATTGCGGTTCGCAGCCACAAAGCTGGTGAGCCTGTGGGCTATGGCGGATCTTGGGTAAGTGATAAAGACACAAAAATTGGTGTGGTTGCCATTGGTTATGGGGATGGTTATCCTCGAAATGCCCCTGAAGGTACGCCTGTTTTTGTTAATGGGCGTAAGGTTCCTATTGTTGGACGTGTTTCGATGGATATGATGACCGTTGATCTTGGTGTTGATAGTCAGGATAAAGTGGGTGACGAAGTTGAGCTTTGGGGGGATAAACTTTTAATTGAAGAAGTTGCGGAAGCTATTGGTGTCATCAATTATGAACTTATTACAAAATTAACACCTAGAGTAATTATTGAATATAAAGAGAGTAATGCTATATAACATAAAGAGCTTAGTTTGAATTTAAACTAAGCTCTTCTGCTGAATTGAATAGTTTGCAATAAAGACTTTAGGTAGTACGATTTTGAGGATTAGTTAACAGTCACTCTCGCAAACTTACGTTTACCAACTTGATAAACAAAAGTCCCTTTCTGTGCGTTTTGTTTCACATCATCGACTTTTTCGCCATCAATTTTTACACCGCCTTGTTGTGCAGAGCGGATTGCTTCTGATGTTGAAGGCACTAAGCCTGCTTCTTTTAATAATGTCGCTAAACCGATTTCGCCTTCAAAGGTAAATTCAGGCATTTCATCTGGCATTGCCCCCTTTTGGAAGCGGTTGATAAACTCTTGTTCTGCCACATCTGCATCTGCTTCAGAATGGAAACGAGCGATAATCTCTTTAGCCAATAGAATTTTCACATCACGCGGATTTTTACCTGCTTCCACATCAGCTTTTAACTGTGCGATTTCGGTTAATGGACGGAATGAAAGTAAATTGTACCAATCCCACATCAGTTCATCAGAAATCGACATAATTTTGCCGAACATTTCATTTGGTGCTTCGGTCACGCCGATATAGTTACCAAGGGATTTCGACATTTTTTTCTCGCCGTCTAAACCAACGAGAAGTGGTAATGTCATTGCAACCTGTGGCTTCTGTCCTGCTGCTTTTTGTAACTCACGACCGATTAATAAGTTAAAGGTTTGGTCCGTACCGCCAAGCTCAATATCTGCTTCTAATGCCACAGAGTCGTGACCTTGCAATAATGGGTAGATAAATTCGTGAATAGCG
This sequence comes from Glaesserella parasuis, assembly GCF_002015085.1. Lineage (GTDB taxonomy): Bacteria > Pseudomonadota > Gammaproteobacteria > Enterobacterales > Pasteurellaceae > Glaesserella > Glaesserella parasuis. The sequence continues at coordinate 9,009 of NZ_MUXW01000051.1, read as the reverse complement.
ATAGATTGATTATTGTTAAAACGTTTTTTGAAATCATCACGCTCTAGCATTCGAGCCACAGTATAGTTTGATGCTAGGCGGATCATACCAATAGTGCCTAACTCACCTAACCACTCAGAGTTAAACACAATACGGGTTTTTTGTGGATCTAAAATTTTATAGATCTGCTCTTTATAGGTTTCCGCATTGCGTAATACATCTTCACGAGAAAGTGGCGGACGAGTTGCATTTTTACCTGACGGATCGCCGACTGTTGCAGTGAAGTCACCGATTAAGAAAATCACTTCGTGACCAAAATTTTGGAATTGGCGAAGTTTATTTAACACGACTGTATGCCCTAAGTGAATATCTGGAGCGGTTGGATCTGCTCCAAGTTTTACGCGTAACGGACGATTTTCTTTTAATTTCTCAATTAAATCTGCTTCTGAATAAACATCTTCTATGCCACGTTTAAGTTCAGCGAGAACGGTTTCAATAGATTGTGTCATTATTATTCCTTTTACTATATGCGAAAAATACTGGCTATTATAGCGGAGAACGAAGAAAAAAGGCGAAAAAAACGCCTCATTTTGTGGGGGAATGAGGCGTAAGAGTTGGAGTGATTACCTATTATTTTTGAGGTGGCTAGATGATAATAATTATCATAAAGGTAGACAAGTTTGTTTACATAATTTTACAAATTTAAGTGGCTTTTCAAAATTTTATTATTTGGAGAATACTATTCAAAATCCGCTTATCCGAAATCGGGTATTTTGTGCCAAGCTGTTGGGCGAACAGGCTGACACGCAACTCTTCAATCATATAACGAATTTCCAAGACTTCATCTGAAATCGGTTTGGATTTTGGCAGTTTTGCCAACAGTTGTTGATAGGCGTTTTGCACCTGTTCCACTCGCAACATTTTGGCTCGGTCGGCATTGCTATCCACCACTAACTTATCCAACCGCTTGTCGATAGCGGTGAGATAGCGGTGTAAATCTGCAAGGCGTTTGTAGCCCGTTTTGGTGACAAAATCAGGGTAAATCAAGCCGTCAATTTGTGCTTTAATGTCTGACAGGGCAAATGCCATCGTGAAATCCAGCTTACCTTTTAGGCGTTTGTTGATTTCATAGGCAAGGGTGAGATTTTTCTCAACCTGTTTGGCAATCTCGACCGTGGTGTCGTTTAAATTCGCTCTAACGTAGTCGTGAAGGGCGTTAAATTTTTCTTCCGACCAGACAAAGCCACCAAACTCTTCCATCAATTTATCCACCGCACAGGCGATACAGTCGTCAATTAGCTCTAACACCTTGCCGAACGGAGCAAAATATAAACCGAGTTTAGCTTTATTCGGCAATTTTTCGTGCAGATATTTAATCGGCGACGGCACGTTCAACAATAATAATCGGCGTAAGCCTGCTTGCATTGCTTTGGCTTGCTCAAATTCCGTTTCAAACAGCTTGATCCCAACGGCATCTTTTTCATCGACAATCGCAGGATAGGCTTTCACGCTAAAATGCTGTTTTTTCTGTTCGTAAAATTGTGGCAAATCTGCAAAATTCCACAAATGCACACCGCTTTGCTCAATGCCGTCATCGGCAATGTTAGACAGGGTATTTTGCACTTCGTCTTTCAAGTTAAATTTTAGCTCATCAAGATTTTCACTTTCCGCAAGGATTTTACCTTTTTCATCAATCACACGGAAGCTGATCCGCAAATGCGGTGGCAGTTGGTTTAAATCCCACTGTTCAGGCTCAACTAAAACCCCTGTCATTCGGCGAAGTTCATAACTCAAACTTTCCAACAATGGTTTTTTAAACGGCTCTGCACGAGATAAAAACGCTTCCGCATAGTTTGGTGCGGGTACAAAACTACGGCGAATAGCTTTCGGTAGCGATTTAATCAATGCAATGATAAGCTCTTGACGTAGTCCTGGAACGTGCCAATCAAAGCCGTGCGTATCCACTTGGTTCAGCAACGGTAACGGAATATGTACCGTCACGCCGTCCGCTTGCGAGCCGATTTCAAATTGATAGATCAGCTTCAACTTAAGCGAACCTTGATACCAGAAATTTGGGAAGTCTAATTCGCTGACTTTGTTTGCATTATCATTCATCAAGAACGATTTTTCAAAGTTCAGCAGTTCAGGATCTTTCTGTGACGCTTTTTTCCACCAGCTGTCAAAATGTTTGCTGGAAACGACATCTGTGCCGATCCGCTGATCGTAAAATTCAAACAGCACTTGCTCGTCCACTAAAATATCTCGACGGCGAGATTTATGTTCCAACTCTTCGATCTCTTTGATCAAGCGGTTATTTTCTTTGAAAAATTTGTAATTATTGTGCCATTCACCTTCCACCAACGCTGAGCGGATAAAAATTTCACGGCTGACAACAGGATCGATTGCCCCATACATCACAGGACGGCAGGCGATAATCGGAATACCGTAGAGCGAGACTTTTTCATCGGCAACCACCGCCCCTTTTGATTTCGCCCAACGTGGTTCGCTGTAGCTGGATTTGGTTAAGTGTTTGGCAAGCGGTTCAACCCATTCAGGCTCAATTCGTGCCACCATTCGCCCCCACAATTTAGTGGTTCCAACCAATTCTGCCGCCATTACCCATTTCGGCTGTTTTTTGAAAAGCACGGAATTAGGGAACAGATAAAAATGTGCATTTCTTGCCCCTAAATAGTGCATTTTTTCGTTGTCTTTCAAGCCGATATGCGACAATAAACCCGATAATAAAGCGGTATGAATTTGCTGATAATTTGCAGGTTCACTGTTAATCGGCAAGCCCATTTCACGCACCGCAAGGCGAAGCTGATGATAAATATCCTGCCACTCACGCACTCGCAGATAGTTGAGATAATCTTTTTGGCAGAGCTTACGGAACTGATTTTTGGTGAGTTCCTTTTGTTGCTCTTGAATAAAATGCCACAGGTTCACAAAGGCTAAAAAATCGCTCTCTTTGTCGGCAAAACGGCGATGTTTATCATCTGCCGATTGCTGTTTTTCCTGCGGACGTTCACGAGGATCTTGAATAGATAACGCCGATACGATCATCATCACTTCGTGCAAACTACCATTTTTCGCCGCTTCGATCACCATACGACCTAGACGAGGATCGATAGGGAATTGGGCGAGTTGGCGACCGATGTTGGTTAGTTGGAAACTTCCCTCCCCCCGTTTACGGGGGGAGGTGTCCGCAGGANNCCCCTCAGGGCTTCGCCCAGCTCCCCCCGTAAACGGAGGGAGCGAATGTTTTGCATTTTTTATGGCTTCTAATTCTTCCAAAAGACGAATACCATCTTGAATATGCCGTTGATCTGGCGCATCTACAAACGGAAACGAAGCAATATCCGTCAAACCCAACGCCGCCATCTGCAAGATAACCGAAGCCAGATTTGTCCGCAAAATTTCAGGATCGGTAAACTGTGGACGGGCGTTAAAATCGTCTTCCGAATACAAGCGGATACATATCCCCTCCGAAATACGTCCACAACGCCCTTTACGCTGGTTGGCGGAGGCTTGGGAAATCGGCTCAATCGGCAAACGCTGAACTTTGGTGCGATAGCTATAACGGGAAATGCGAGCCGTTCCCGTATCAATCACATATTTGATATTTGGGATCGTCAGCGAGGTTTCCGCCACGTTAGTCGCTAGAATAATGCGGTTTAGATTGCTTGGATTAAAAATGCATTGCTGTTCTGCGGCTGATAAACGGGCATATAACGGCAAAATTTCCGTATGGCGAAGTTCCTGCTTCTGCAAGGCTTCGGCAGTATCACGAATTTCTCGCTCGCCGTTCATAAAAATCAAAATATCGCCCCGACCTTCTGCTTGCAGTTCGTCCACTGCATTGAGAATGCCTTGTAGTTGGTCTTGATCCTCTTCTTCCACAATCGGGCGATAACGCACTTCCACAGGATAAGTTCTGCCCGACACTTCGATGATTGGTGCGTTGTTGAAATGTTTAGAAAAACGTTCAACATCAATGGTTGCCGATGTGATGATCACCTTCAAATCAGGGCGTTTTGCTAAAATTTGTTTGAGATAGCCGAGAATAAAATCATTGTTAAGCGAACGTTCGTGGGCTTCGTCAATAATTAGCGTATCGTATTGATTGAGATAGCGGTCGTTTTGGATTTCGGCAAGCAGAATACCGTCCGTCATCAATTTGACAAGAGTGTTATCGCTCATCTGATCGTTAAAGCGGACTTTATATCCAATAGTCGAACCCAGTTCCGATTTCAGCTCTTCGGCAATGCGTGTCGCCACCGAGCGAGCTGCGATACGTCTAGGTTGCGTATGCCCGATTAGCCCTTTCACCCCACGCCCTAGTTCCAAACACATTTTTGGCAACTGTGTAGTTTTACCCGACCCTGTTTCCCCAGCAATCACCACCACTTGATGTTCGGCAATCAGTTTTAAGATCTCGTCACGGCGAGCGGAAACAGGCAGATCAGGGTACTCAATATTCAGTTGTTCTGATTGTTGTTTACGCGTGAGATAGCGACTTTTACAAGCGGTCAAATCCACCTCAATTTCTGCAATGATGGCTTGTTTAGCGTTTTCATTTTTGATATTCGCCAACCCACGAACACGCCTGGCTAAACGGCGAGCATCAATTAAAGTGGTATCTTGCAGTTGGTTAAGTAAGTTTTTTTGTTCTGCTGTAAGCGGTTGGTTTTTATGTTTTTTTTGCATATTTCAATGGTAAATTACGATTTTCCTATAATGAGCGACAAAATCCCAGCCGCAATTAACGGACCAACAGGTACGCCTTTTAAGAAAGCAACACCGATAATAGTGCCGATTAATAACCCTGTGACTAGCACAGGTTGGTTGCCCATTAGGGTTACGCCACGTCCGCCAAGCCAAGCAACTACTATGCCAGCAATAATAGCAACGATCATTTTCCAATTAATCAGTTGAACAAGTTCAGGCAAGGCAATTCGCCCTGATACAAGAGGGGCAAGTACGCCGATAGTCAGAATGATAATGCCGATTTTGATACCGTATTGATCGAGATAAGGCACATATTTTGCCAATAATGTTTGCTGCATAATCAATAGGACGGCAGCGGAAATGGTTACAGCACTATTTTGGCTGAAAATACCGAGTAAGATAAGTGCAACAAGCAGTAGGGCAACAAAATTAAATTGTAGTGACATAGGTTTATTTAAGGTGAAAATCCCTTACTTGATAAACAAATAAGGGATTGTGTTTTTCTTTGGTTAGTTGATAAATCGCATTAGTCCCATAATCAAACTCATTGCTGCTACAATGATACCTGCCATTTTGTACATCGTATCTGTGAGCCGAGTTTCTAACTGAGCTAATTTTGTATCAAACTTTGCTTCCATTTGTGTCATTCGTAGCTCAAAATCAGCCTTACTTAATAAAGTTCGTTGGCTTTGTTCAAGAGCGTCATCTAATGCATCAGCAAACGCCTCTGCAACCTCAGGTGGTTGATTAGCTTCTTGTAGCTTTTTTACAAAGCGAAGTTTATCAAATCGAATACTCATAGTTGCGTCCATTTTTTTATTCCCTTTGTGATTAGTGTTATCAAAAAATAACATAAATCACGCAGGTATTTGGGGCTAATTTTGTGATCGCCGTCGAAAAACAGAAAATTAACTAGCGACCATTACCATTGCTGGACGGATAACACGTCCGTGTAGCGTGTAACCTTTTTGTAAGACTACACTAATATGGTTAGCTTCAATGCCTTCAGCTGGTTGCATTGAAATTGCTTGGTGTAGCTCTGGGTTAAATACTTCACCCACCACGCCGACTGCTTCAATACCAAAATTATTTAAGGTTGAAACTAAGCCTTTATGGGTTAATTCTATGCCTGATTTTACGCTTTCATCTACCCCTTCAAGAGCCTGCAAACCACGCTCTAGGTTATCAACGACAGTCAGCATCTCTTTAGAGAATTTTTCTAAGGCAAATTTATGGGCTTTTTCTACATCTTGTTCTGCACGACGACGGATATTTTCGACTTCCGCTCTTGCACGCAGTTGAATATCTTGTTCACGTTTATCCGCTTCAGCAATATAGGCTTCTAGCTCTTGTACACGAGCAATCGCTTCTTCAAGCGGATCGATTTCATCATTTTGTTGCAACTCAGGTTCAACGTTTTGTGTTTGAGCTTCCTGAGCCTCTTGTGCTAATTCAGTTACTTGGCTAACGTCTTGTTCTACTTGTTCTTTTTCAGTTTGGTTTGTCATTGTGTATCCTCAAATTTTGACTTCGCAAATTTTTGCACTAAAACGACCGCTAATATAGCGACAAATTACGGGATTTCAAGGCTTAAATGATTATTTTCCATTGTTATCTGTTTTCTTTGGTCTGTTTTCGCTATAATCGCCACAATTTTTTCCAAATTTTATAAGAAGGATAACTAGATATGATGCGTTCTCATTATTGCGGTGTGTTAAACCGTACTCACGTTGGTGAGCAAGTAACATTAAGCGGTTGGGTACACCGTGTGCGTAACCTTGGTCGTTTTATTTTTATGCAAATTCGTGACCGTGAAGGGATCGTGCAGGTTTTCTTTGATGAGAAAGATGAAGCCTTATTCAAACAAGCCTCTGCATTGCGTGCGGAAGCCTGCGTGCAAATTAAAGGTGAAGTGATTGCTCGTGATACATCTCAAATTAATAAAGAGATGGCAACAGGTGAAATTGAAGTGTTGGTCAAAGAACTTGTGGTGTATAACAACTCAGAAGTGCTACCGCTCGATTTCAATCAGAACAACACCGAAGAACAGCGTTTAAAATATCGTTACTTAGATTTACGCCGTCCTGAAATGGCGGAGCGTTTGAAAACCCGTGCAAAAATTACCAGCTTTGTTCGTCGTTATATGGACGACAATGGTTTTCTGGACATTGAAACTCCAATGCTCACCAAAGCAACTCCTGAAGGTGCGCGTGACTATTTAGTGCCAAGCCGTGTGCATAAAGGCAAATTCTATGCGTTACCGCAATCACCGCAATTATTTAAACAGTTGCTCATGATGTCAGGTTTTGACCGCTATTACCAAATCGCCAAATGTTTCCGTGATGAAGATTTGCGTGCAGATCGTCAGCCTGAATTTACCCAAATCGATGTGGAAACCACCTTTATGACCGCCCCTGAAGTACGTGCAATGATGGAAAAAATGATCCGTGGCTTGTGGTTAGATCGCTTAAATGTCGATTTAGGCGAGTTCCCACAAATGACTTTTGCAGAAGCAATGCGCCGTTTTGGTTCAGACAAACCTGATCTGCGTAACCCGTTAGAATTAGTTGATGTGGCGGATATTCTAAAAGATGTCGAATTTAAAGTGTTCAGTGGCCCGGCCAACGATCCTGAAGGGCGTGTTGCGGTAATTCGTGTGCCGAATGGTGCGGAAATTACCCGTAAACAGATTGATGAATATACCCAATTTGTTGGGATCTATGGAGCAAAAGGCTTAGCGTGGGCAAAAGTGAATGATGTAAACGCTGGCTTAGAAGGCTTACAAAGCCCGATTGCTAAGTTCTTAACTGATGATGTGGTTAAAGCGTTACTCACTCGTATCAATGCACAGAACGGCGATATCATCTTCTTTGGTGCGGACAGTGAAAAAGTCGTTACGGATGCAATGGGTGCGTTACGTTTGAAAGTAGGACGTGATTTAGGTTTAACGGATCTCACCGCTTGGAAACCGCTTTGGGTTGTCGATTTCCCAATGTTTGAAAAAGATGATGAGGGTAACTGGTCAGCAATGCACCACCCATTCACCGCACCAAAAGATTTAAGCCCTGAAGAGCTTGTGCAAGATCCAAAAGGTGCAGTAGCAAATGCTTACGATATGGTGATTAACGGCTATGAAGTAGGCGGTGGCTCTGTGCGTATTTTCGACCCAAAAATGCAACAAACGGTGTTTGGTATTTTAGGCATTAACGAAGAAGAACAAAAAGAGAAATTCGGCTTCTTACTTGATGCGTTAAAATTCGGCACACCACCACACGCAGGCTTGGCATTCGGTTTAGACCGTTTAACAATGCTAATTACTGGTACGGAAAATATCCGTGATGTGATTGCCTTCCCGAAAACAACGGCTGCGGCTTGCTTGATGACCGATGCACCAAGTTTCGGTAACCCGAAAGCGTTGGCGGAGTTGGCAATTCAGACAACGGTGGAAAAAGAATCGTAAGCTGTATCCGATTTGAGAGTGTGGGTTTTTTTGCACTATTTAATTATTAAGGGCTGACAATGGGTTAGAGCCAGAGTCAGCTTTTTGTTCAATTAAAGTATTCTTTATTGAGTGTTGTGATGATATTTAAATTACTTAGGATAATCTTCTTTTACAGGATTGTATTTTTGCCTACGTAAGATATACATAATATTATTTGGGATAATTTATGCTTTTTGAGGACTCAGTAAACTTTGCTTTTTGCCTGTACTAATGTAAGTCTTAAATATAATATTTGTTGCTTAGTATTTCTTTTTTTCATATTTCTAATAATTAATAGACATTTTGAATAAATTAAGAGCACACAAGAAAATTTTTTAAAAAAGTGCTAGACAAGCGAGAGTGAAATCACTAATATACGCCTCCGTTGCGACGCAGTACTGAAAACAACGCGTTCGTAGCTCAGTTGGATAGAGCGTTGGCCTCCGGAGCCAAAGGTCGCAGGTTCAAATCCTGTCGAGCGCGCCAGAGGTAATGCAATATCGACTAGAGATGGTGGCTATAGCTCAGTTGGTAGAGCCCTGGATTGTGATTCCAGTTGTCGTGGGTTCGAGTCCCATTAGCCACCCCATTAAATATATGCAGTAGCATATCAGACGGCGAGTAGCGCAGCTTGGTAGCGCAACTGGTTTGGGACCAGTGGGTCGTAGGTTCAAATCCTATCTCGCCGACCACTTTATTTCGTTCTTTAACAATTTATCAGACAATCTGTGTGGGCACTTGTTGATTGACTTTGTTTAAAAATATTTTTTAATTTTGAAGTCTTAATAGGTGCTTAACTTGAAATTCATTTTTACTTAAAA
>NZ_MUXW01000050.1:1814-5217 GCF_002015085.1 Glaesserella parasuis | reverse complement strand
AGTTCGGTATGGAATCAGGTGGGACAACTGCACTATTGTCGTCGGGAAAATCTTTCAATGACTTTCTCTATCTTCTTTTTCTGTTCTTTAAGGGCAATGTAATTTGCCCCTACACTATTCTTATTCGAAACAAGCTGTTCTCTGAGTTTTGTTTAGTCTTTTCGTTTCTATTTAGCTCTCTAACTCTCTCACGTCTACTTCAAAAACGCTTGAGGTTGTATAGTTAAGCCTCTCGGGCAATTAGTATCTGTTAGCTCAACGGCTCACACCGCTTACACACCAGACCTATCTACGTCGTAGTCTCCAACAACCCTTACACACTTATTGTGTGGGAGAACTCATCTTAAGGCGAGTTTCGTGCTTAGATGCTTTCAGCACTTATCTCTTCCGCATTTAGCTACCCAGCAGTGCCTCTGGCGAGACAACTGGTACACCAGTGATGCGTCCACTCCGGTCCTCTCGTACTAGGAGCAGCCCCTCTCAATTCTCCAACGCCCACGGCAGATAGGGACCGAACTGTCTCACGACGTTCTAAACCCAGCTCGCGTACCACTTTAAATGGCGAACAGCCATACCCTTGGGACCTACTTCAGCCCCAGGATGTGATGAGCCGACATCGAGGTGCCAAACACCGCCGTCGATATGAACTCTTGGGCGGTATCAGCCTGTTATCCCCGGAGTACCTTTTATCCGTTGAGCGATGGCCCTTCCATTCAGAACCACCGGATCACTATGACCTGCTTTCGCACCTGCTCGACTTGTCTGTCTCGCAGTTAAGCTTGCTTATACCATTGCACTAACCTCACGATGTCCGACCGTGATTAGCAAACCTTCGTGCTCCTCCGTTACTCTTTGGGAGGAGACCGCCCCAGTCAAACTACCCACCAGACACTGTCCGAGACCGCGTTTCGCAATCTTCGTTAGAACATCAAACGTTAAAGGGTGGTATTTCAAGGACGCCTCCACAATCACTGGCGTGACTGCTTCTTAGGCTCCCACCTATCCTACACATCAAAATTCAATGTTCAGTGTCAAGCTATAGTAAAGGTTCACGGGGTCTTTCCGTCTAGCCGCGGGTACACCGCATCTTCACGGCGATTTCAATTTCACTGAGTCTCGGGTGGAGACAGCCTGGCCATCATTATGCCATTCGTGCAGGTCGGAACTTACCCGACAAGGAATTTCGCTACCTTAGGACCGTTATAGTTACGGCCGCCGTTTACTGGGGCTTCGATCAGGAGCTTCTCTTTCGATAACACCATCAATTAACCTTCCAGCACCGGGCAGGCATCACACCCTATACGTCCACTTTCGTGTTTGCAGAGTGCTGTGTTTTTAATAAACAGTTGCAGCCAGCTGGTATCTTCGACTGGTTCAGCCTTCGGAGGTATACTCCTACAACCTACGCCAGCGCACCTTCTCCCGAAGTTACGGTGCTATTTTGCCTAGTTCCTTCACCCGAGTTCTCTCAAGCGCCTGAGTATTCTCTACCTGACCACCTGTGTCGGTTTTCAGTACGGTTTATCTTCATCTGAGGCTTAGTGGCTTTTCCTGGAAGCGTGGTATCAGTTACTTCATTTCCGTAGAAACTCGTCATCATCTCTCAGTGTTAATAGGAGCCCGGATTTGCCTAAACTCCCCACCTACCAACTTAAACAGACATCCAACAGTCTGCTAACCTAACCTTCTCCGTCCCCACATCGCAATGAAGACAAGTACGGGAATATTAACCCGTTTCCCATCGACTACGCTTTTCAGCCTCGCCTTAGGGGCCGACTCACCCTGCCCCGATTAACGTTGGACAGGAACCCTTGGTCTTCCGGCGAACGAGTTTTTCACTCGTTTTATCGTTACTTATGTCAGCATTCGCACTTGTGATACGTCCAGCAAACCTCTCGATTCACCTTCATCCGCTTACACAACGCTCCCCTACCCAACAGACGTATCACTAATAATCCTCTCTTCGATTACTTTCCGACTCAACGTTCGGGTTGCTTGACCAACATCTCATTCCGTTTCACTTCATTCAATGTTGTTAATCGTAAGGCGTATTAGTGATACGCCTGATGCCGCAGCTTCGGTGCTATATTTTAGCCCCGTTACATCTTCCGCGCAGGCCGACTCGACTAGTGAGCTATTACGCTTTCTTTAAATGATGGCTGCTTCTAAGCCAACATCCTAGCTGTCTAAGCCTTCCCACTTCGTTTCCCACTTAATATAGACTTTGGGACCTTAGCTGGCGGTCTGGGTTGTTTCCCTCTCCACGATGGACGTTAGCACCCACCGTGTGTCTCCTATGCATTACTCTTCGGTATTCGCAGTTTGCATCGGGTTGGTAATCCGGGATGGACCCCTAGCCGAAACAGTGCTCTACCCCCGAAGGTATTCACATAAGGCTCTACCTAAATAGATTTCGGGGAGAACCAGCTATCTCCCGGTTTGATTGGCCTTTCACCCCCAGCCACAAGTCATCCGCTAATTTTTCAACATTAGTCGGTTCGGTCCTCCAGTTAGTGTTACCCAACCTTCAACCTGCCCATGGCTAGATCACCGGGTTTCGGGTCTATACCTTGCAACTATCCGCCCAGTTAAGACTCGGTTTCCCTTCGGCTCCCTTATTCAGTTAACCTCGCTACAAAATATAAGTCGCTGACCCATTATACAAAAGGTACGCAGTCACCCTTTCGGGCTCCCACTGCTTGTACGTACACGGTTTCAGGTTCTATTTCACTCCCCTCACTGGGGTTCTTTTCGCCTTTCCTTCACAGTACTGGTTCACTATCGGTCAATCAGGAGTATTTAGCCTTGGAGGATGGTCCCCCCATCTTCAAACAGGATTTCTCGTGTCCCGCCCTACTTGTTGCAAGCTTAGTACCACAACAAAAACTTCGAATACGGGGCTATCACCCTGTGTCGCTTGGCTTCCCAGCCAATTCTTCTGTCTTTGCTGCTATCACTCACTGGCTCTTTCGCTTTCGCTCGCCGCTACTTACAAAATCTCGGTTGATTTCTTTTCCTCGGGGTACTTAGATGTTTCAGTTCTCCCGGTTTGCTTCACTTGCTTATGTATTCAACAAGTGATAGTAGATTCTTCATCTACTGGGTTTCCCCATTCGGATATCTTGGATTAAACGCTTCTTATCAACTCATCCAAGCTTTTCGCAGATTAGCACGTCCTTCTTCGCCTCTGATTGCCTAGGCATCCACCGTGTACGCTTAGTCACTTAACTATACAACCTCAAACATTTTTATCTAAAAGAAAAAACATTTAAGACTGATATTAACTACTAAACACTTAACCGCTTTTGTTCAGTTAAGATTTTCTTACTACTCAGACTTTCTTGTTTCAGGGCAAATATGATTTGCCCCTACAGAAAATCTCTCAGTTTTCAGCTTGTTTCCA
>NZ_MUXW01000049.1 GCF_002015085.1 Glaesserella parasuis | reverse complement strand
ACTTAGTCCATCTTACCGCTTATCAGTTCAATTGCTTTAGTTATTCTGTACATACTTCCGCTAAGTAGTAATAAGATTATCTTTTATAAATTATGCGGATTTCGAGTATTTGCATCAACCAAATTACGCATTAACAAAGCATAATCTAATTCCACATCGGCTGGTACATCTAAAAAGACAAAATGCCCATCGCCTAAACCAGCTTCAATAGCTTCATTTTTGCGGTTTAACATTCGTTCGATTTTGAACACGATATTGCCTTTCGGGGTCATCATTTCAACTTCATCGCCAAGTAAGAATTTATTTTTCACGGCGACTTCCGCCATACCTTCTGTATTGCGTTTGCCGGTAAATTCGCCAACAAACTGCTGACGTTCTGAAATCGAATAGCCGTAATCGTAATTTTGGTATTCATCGTGGGTATGGCGACGTAAGAAACCTTCCGTATAACCACGGTGTGCCAAGGATTCTAACGTATCCATTAAACTTTCATCAAAAGGCTTGCCTGCTGCCGCATCATCAATCGCTTTACGGTAAACTTGAGCAGTTCTTGCACAATAGTAGAATGACTTAGTTCGACCTTCAATTTTTAAGGAATGTACGCCGATTTGGGTCAGTTTCTCAACGTGTTGCACCGCACGCAAATCTTTCGAGTTCATAATGTAAGTGCCGTGTTCATCTTCAAAAGCGGTCATTTGCTCATCCGGTTTTTGCGATTCGGCAAGCAGGAAAACTTTGCTAGTGGTATCGCCTTCGCCTAAGGTTGGTGCGACATTTTTAATTTCAATCTGATGTTCTGGATCAATTTTTGACACGATATTTCCAACATCATCTACCTTACCTTCTTCCACCTGATATTCCCAGCGACAAGCGTTGGTACAAGTGCCTTGGTTTGGATCACGTTTGTTGATATAGCCAGATAATAAGCAACGTCCTGAATATGCCATACATAATGCCCCGTGGACAAAAATTTCAATTTCCATATCAGGCACTTGCTCACGGATTTCTGCGATTTCATCAATGGAAAGTTCACGAGAAAGAATGACACGGGTTAATCCCATCTGTTTCCAGAATTTTACCGTTGCCCAGTTTACTGCATTGGCTTGCACGGAAAGATGAATATCCATTTCTGGGAAATGTTCACGCACCAACATAATCAAGCCTGGATCAGACATAATCAACGCATCGGGCTTCATATCTACAACAACTTGCAGATCTTTAATAAAGGTTTTGAGTTTGGAATTATGTGGGGCGATATTGACTACCACATAGAATTTTTTGCCAAGTGCGTGAGCTTCATCAATACCGATTTTCAAATTAGCGTGGTTAAATTCGTTATTGCGAACACGCAAGCTGTAACGTGGTTGCCCTGCGTAAACGGCATCTGCTCCATAAGCAAAAGCATAACGCATATTTTTCAGCGTGCCTGCTGGTGATAAAAGTTCTGGTTTATGTTGTAACATGTGGATTCTCTTTCTGATAACAAGTCAGGACTTTCCCGAAGGAAAACGTAAAAAGGCGTTATTCTAACGGAATAACGCCTTTGGGTTAAGAATTATATGTTTGTTTAGTGAAAATTCTGCCATTACAAGCGGTCGGTTTCGACTCAAAATTTGCAAATTTTAGAGCCTAACTGACCGCTTGTATTTAGGAGGCAAACAGGTTAGACGCCCGCTTTATTAAGCAAAAACTGGCTCAACAATGGTACTGGTCTGCCTGTTGCCTCTTTTGCAGCCCCTGATTTCCACGCAGTACCTGCAATATCTAAATGCGCCCAAGTGTATTTCTTGGTGAAGTTAGATAGGAATACCCCAGCGGTGATCGCTCCGCCTAAACGTCCGCCGATATTGGCAAGGTCGGCAAAGTTGGATTTAAGCTGTTCTTGATACTCTTCGCCCATTGGTAAACGCCACGCTTTATCGTCCGCTTGTTCTGCAGCATTTAATAAGTCGTTTGCAAGTGCGTTATTTGGTGAAATCAATCCGCTATTGTGGTTGCCTAGTGCGATCATACACGCCCCTGTGAGTGTTGCCACATCAATCACTAATTCAGGATCGAAACGTTCGACATAGGTTAAGGTGTCACATAATACCAAACGTCCTTCTGCATCGGTATTGAGGACTTCAACGGTTAAGCCTGACATTGTGGTTAGAATATCACCAGGGCGATAAGCGTTGCCGTCTGGCATATTTTCACAGCCTGCGAGTACGCCGATAACATTTAATGGCAATTTCATTTCCGCAATGGCTTTCATTGTGCCATAGACAGAAGCCGCACCGCCCATATCATATTTCATTTCGTCCATTGCATCGGACGGCTTAATGGAAATGCCACCTGTGTCAAAAGTTAAGCCTTTGCCGACAAGAACAATCGGTTTTGCTGCAGAATTTGGCGATCCTTTATATTCTATAATTGAAAGATAAGCATCATTTTCAGAACCACGAGAAACGGCAAGATAGGCGTTCATTTGTAATGCCGCCATCTCTTTTTCGTCCAGTACCGTGGTGGTGATGTTATCGTACTCTTTGGCTAAGCCTTTTGCTAATTCGGATAAATATTTCGGGTTGCAAACATTTGGCGGACAGTTCGCTACATTTTTGGCGAAGATCACGCCTGATGCAATCGCTTTGCCGTGTTCAACCGCTTGTTCTGCCACAGTTAAATCTTTGCGGTTAGCGATATTAAATACGATTTTGCGTAATTCACGGCGGATTTCAGGTTTCACGCTCTTAAATTCGTTATATTGGTAGCCGTTTTCTTGAATGGCCTCAATCGCAAAGCGGATATTCCAGTAAACGGAACGGGCTTTGACGTGTAATTCGGTTAAGAAGCAGATCGCTTCCGTTGAGCCTGTGTCGTTAATGACTTGTACCATTTTTTGAATGGTTTGTTTGTATTGGCGTTCAGTCAGTTCACGCTCTTTGCCGCAGCCAACTAACAACACGCGATCTGCGGGGACATTGGGTACGTTGTGTAGTAATAACGTTTGCCCAACACGTCCTTCTAAATCGCCTTTACGCAATAAATTGCTTAAATAGCCGTCACTTAATTTATCTAATTGCTCCGCAGCAGGCGATAAGCGACGAGGTTCATACACCCCAACAACCAGACAGCCTGTACGTTGTTTTTCAACAGATCCGTTTTTAACGCTAAATTCCATAAAATACTCCCGTGATTTTTTTTGTATAAAAGGGTATGATTACATATTTTGCAAGCGGTGGGTTTTGGTAAAATTTTACAATATTATTTAGCCTTTGTTTGAATGATAAAGAAAGGTAGGGACACACTGCGTGTGTCCATATTTCTGGCTCAAACATATATTTGCGGACATATATAGTTTTATGGACACGCAGCTTTACGGACACACGCAGTGTGTCCCTACAAGTGGGCTATTCAAAATTTTACCCAAATCCAACCGCTTGAACTTGCAATTAAAATATGGGTCATAAAACTACCTGTTTGCTTGAAAATTGCAAGCGATAAATTGTCAAAATGAGAACTTTGTCGTGATTTTAAGTCGATATTTAACGAAAGAAATATTTAAAAGCCAAATTGCTATACTTTTCATACTGTTAGTGATCTTCTTCTGCCAACAATTAGTACGAGTATTAAGCTCGGCTGTGAGTGGCAAAGTCCCTACAGACTTAGTATTGAGCTTGCTCGGATTAGGTATGCCGACAATGGCACAGTTGATGTTACCTTTGTCGTTATTTATTGCTCTTTTACTCACTTTAGGGCGTTTTTATGCTGAAAGTGAAATTACGGTAATGCGCGCTTGTGGGGTGGGGCAGAGCCTTTTAGTGAAAGCAGCGTTATTTTTATCGATCTTTACCACGGCAGTGGCGGTTTATAATGTCTTTTGGCTTACTCCTTGGGCGATTAATAAACAGAGTGAAATGCTTGCTGAGGCAAAAGCAAATCCTCGCTTTGCTGCATTAGCCGCAGGGCAATTTATGTCTGCAGGTGGCTATGTATTATTTATTGATAACATTAAAGATAACACCATTAATGATATTTATGTTTTTCAGCCTGAACAGCAAAAGAAAAATAAGCCCTCTGTGGTGGTAGCTAAATCGGGGGAACTACAAGGGCTTCCGAATGGTGATCAAATGTTAAATTTAACCAATAGCACTCGCTATGAAGGAACACCTCAAACGGCAGATTTCCGTATTTCGCATTTTGATAATTATAGTGCCTATCTTGGTTATCAAGATGTTGATAGTGATGAGAAGCTGGTACAACGTGCAGATTTTCGTAAGTTACTTGCTGAAACTTCCCCAGAAGCAAAAGCTGAGTTACAGTGGCGTTTAGCGTTGATTTTATCTGTGCCATTGATGGCGTTGCTTGCTGTGCCGATGAGTAGTGTAAACCCTCGACAAGGACGTTTTGCAAAATTATTACCTGCGTTATTGTTGTATTTAATCTATTTCTTATTACAGAGTTCGTTAAAATCGGCTGGAGCTTCGGGTAAGCTAAATGTGTCTTTGTTAATGCCGATGGTGTCTGTGGCATTTTTAGTGCTAGGCATTATTCTCAATAGTTGGGAAAGTAAATGGTTTTCAGCATTGCGTTATCGTTTTTCAAGTAAAAAGGTGGTAAGTAAATGAATGTATTAGAGCGTTATATCGGTAGAACCATTCTTGCTTCCATTATGCTTACCCTATTTATGTTAGTAGGACTTGGGGCAATTATTAAATTTGTGGAAGAGTTCCGTTCCGTTGGACGAGGTAGCTATGATGGTTTGCACGCAGCATATTACACCCTACTAACAATGCCTCGTGATATTGAAACTTTTTTCCCAATCGCAGCCTTGCTCGGTTCATTAATGGGGCTGGGCGGTTTGGCTAGCCGTAGTGAGTTAGTGGTAATGCAATCGGCTGGTTTTTCTCGCTTCCGCATTGGGCTAGCGGTGATGAAAACAGCAATTCCATTAATGGTGATCACGATGATTATGGGGGAATGGGGTGTACCGCAAACGGAACAATATGCTCGAAATATGCGATCCATTGCTCAAAGTGGCGGTTCAATGCTGGCGACCCAAGGCGGATTTTGGGCGAAAGATGGCAATGATTTTATCTATATTCGTCAAATTCAAGATGAACGTAATTTAAACAATATTTTAATTTACCAATTTGACAATCAGGTTCTAAAATCCATTAAACAAGCGGAAAAAGCGACCTATTCGGAACAAGGCTGGCTCTTACAGAAAGTAGATAAATCAGAAATTCACGAAAGTGGAATAACTCAGACTAGAGAAACCGATCAGACGTGGAAAACAAGCATTACGCCGAGCAAGTTAGGGATTGCATCTTTGAGGCCAGAGTCGCTATCTATTTCGGGACTAGCGGATTATGTAGGCTTTTTAAAAGATACAGGGCAAGATCCAAAACGTTTTGAGATTACGTTCTGGCGTAAAGTTTTTCAGCCGATCTCAATGGCAGTGATGATGTTGCTTGCGATTTCCTTTATTTTTGGTCCGCTACGCAGTAGTACGATGGGGGCAAAAATTTTGATCGGTATTCTGGCAGGCTTTGTATTTTATGTGGCGAATATCGTCTTTGGTAATTTAAGTCTTGTTGTTTCGTGGCTACCTGTACCGATTGGGGCATTAATTCCAAGCTTGCTCTGTTTAAGTGTGGTGTGGTGGTTGTTGAATAAGAAAAGGGATTAAATTAAGGAAAGACTATGTTAAAAAAATTAGTATTAAAGAATTTCACGGTATTTAACGAAGTTGATTTAAATTTTTCTCCCCATTTAAATGTTATTATTGGGGAAAATGGAATGGGAAAATCACACATTTTGAAATTAGCGTATTCTCTCATTGCTTGTAATGCTTCTGCTTTTTCTGTAAGTAAAACGCAAATGCAAAAGAATTATGCAGATAAATTAATTAATGTATTTAGACCTGAAAGTTTAGGCCGACTTGTTCGCCGTAAACAAGGGAGAGAGCGTTGTGAAATTTCAGCTAAATTTGAAAATGACTTTTATAATTGTCAATTTAGTTTTGCGACATCAAGTAAATCAGAAGTTCAAATAGATATATTACCTAAAAGTAAAATAGAGAATAATCCTGTCTTCTTACCCACTAGAGAATTATTAACGATTTATCCTAATTTTGTTCATACTTACAATAATCATTATTTAGAGTATGAGGAAACATATTATGATACTTGTTTATTATTAGGAAATTATTTAGCCAAAGGACCTAGAGAGGAGCGTGCAAAAGAGCTATTAAAACCATTAGAAGAGGCAATGGGGGGGAAAACGGTTTTAGATAATGGTCGTTTTTATCTTTCTATTCAAGGACAAGGAACTATGGAAATTCCTTTGGTTGCTGAGGGATTAAGAAAATTAGCGATGATTGCGAGATTAATTGCAACAGGATCTTTGTTAGGTAAAGGTGCGTTATTTTGGGATGAACCAGAGGCAAATTTAAATCCTAAACTTATTAAAACAGTCGCTAAGATTATTTTGCAGTTATGTAATAACGGTATCCAAATTTTTATTGCAACCCATTCACTTTTTTTATTAAGAGAACTAGAAATACTTTCTAAACGACAAGAATTTGCTCATTTAAAACAATTTTATTTCGGTTTAAAAACGATAGATAATGGTATTGCAGTTGATCAAGGTGATAGTATTAATCAATTGGAAGTTTTAACATTATTAGACGAAGAGCTTGAACAATCCGATAGATTTTTAGCATTGGTAGAATAAATGTCAGAGATTGTAATTAAAGAAGGTGATTTAACGTTTATTTTTAACGAGTTTATTCTTGTTGAAAAATATGATGATTTATCTTTTTATCGTAATCAATTTAATGCTTTTGCAAATGGAACCAAAGCAGTAGATATTATTGTGGTTGATGAAAATGATAACTGGATGATTGAAGTAAAAGATTATCGACAATATCAGAGAACGAAAACAATACCATTAGCCGATGAAATAGCAATTAAAGTTAGAGATACCTTGGCTGGAATTGTTGCGATGAAATTAAATGCGAATAATCAAAGCGAACAGCAGTTTGCTAAACAGTTTTTGAAGAAAAATAAGATAAAGATAGTATTACATTTAGAGCAAAAAAGAAGTAATTCACGTTTATTCCCTCAGCCGATCGATCCTGCAAAATTAAAACAAAAATTAAAGATGTTATTGAAGGCAGTCGATGCTCATCCGTTTGTGGTGGATAAAGATAGCTTACATTCGACAATGCATTGGAAAGTCATTTAATATAAATAGAAAATAACCATTATGTCCCAACCTCGTTTTGTTCATCTGAAAGTACACAGTGATTTCTCAATGATTAATGGCTTGGCGAAAGTGAAGCCATTAATCAAAGCCTGTGTTGCCAATAATATGGTCGCAATGGCATTGACCGATTTTACTAACTTCTGTGGCTTGGTGCGTTTTTACGGCGAAGCCTTAGGATCGGGGGTGAAGCCGATTGTTGGGGCAGATGTGATGGTTCGCCCTGAACCTGAGAGTGAAGAGTTATACGAACTTACTCTCTTAGCCAAAAATAATACCGGTTATCATAACATTACTCTTTTACTTTCAAAGGCTTATCAACAGGGCTATGTGGAATTTCCTGTGGTGGAAAAAGCGTGGCTGGCAGAGCATAATGACGGCGTGATTTTGCTTTCGGGCGGTCGCAATGGCGATGTAGGTAAGGCATTATTGAAAGAAAATCAGCAAGAAGCCGAACAGCTTTTAGCTTTTTATCAACGTTATTTCCACAACCATTATTATCTTTCCCTTTGCCGAACAGGGAGAAGTGATGAAGAACGTTATATTCAACAAGCGGTCACTTTTTCGCAAAAATTTGCAATTCCACTGGTGGCTGTCAATGATGTGATGTTTTTAAAACAGGACGATTTTGAAGCCCACGAAATCCGTGTTGCCATTCACGACAGCTTTACGTTGGACGATCCTAAACGCCCACAAAAATATTCGGAACAGCAATACTTCCGTTCAGAAGACGAAATGTGTCAGTTGTTTGCCGATTTGCCACAAGCGATTGAAAATACCTTATTCATTGCTCAACGTTGTAATGTCACCATTCGTTTAGGGGAATATTTCTTACCGAATTTCCCGACAGGTGAGCTTTCCACTGAAGATTTTTTAGTCAAAAAAGCCAAAGAAGGTTTGGAAGAACGTTTGGCATTTTTGTTTCCTGATCCTGATGTGCGAGCAAGCAAGCGGTCTGTTTATGATGAAAGATTGCAAGTCGAGTTGGACGTGATCAACCAAATGGGCTTCCCTGGTTACTTCTTGATTGTAATGGAATTTATTCAGTGGTCGAAAGACAACGATATTCCTGTTGGGCCGGGGCGTGGCTCAGGGGCAGGATCCTTGGTTGCTTATGCGTTGAAAATTACCGATCTTGACCCCCTTGAATTTGATTTACTCTTTGAACGTTTCTTAAATCCAGAACGGGTTTCGATGCCCGATTTTGATGTGGATTTCTGTATGGACGAGCGAGATCGTGTAATTGAACACGTTTCAGAAACCTATGGTCGCCAAGCCGTGTCGCAGATTATTACCTTTGGTACTATGGCGGCAAAAGCGGTTATTCGAGATGTGGGGCGTGTGCTTGGACACCCTTATAGCTTTGTGGATCGCATTTCTAAATTGATCCCCCCTGACCCTGGTATGACGCTGGCAAAAGCCTTTGAAGCTGAGCCAAAATTACCTGAGCTTTATGATACCGATGAAGAAGTGAAAGCCTTGATTGATATGGCTCGTAAGCTCGAAGGGGTAACGCGTAATGCAGGTAAACACGCTGGGGGCGTAGTAATTGCCCCAACGGCGATTACCGATTTTTCGCCACTTTACTGCGACTCTTATGGTTTGCACCCTGTGACCCACTTCGATAAAAATGATGTGGAATATGCAGGCTTGGTTAAATTTGACTTCTTAGGTTTACGCACGCTGACGATCATCAAATGGGCGTTAGAGATGATTAATCAACGCTTGGAAAAAGAGGGTAAACCACCTGTTCGGATTGAAAGTATTCCCCTTGACGATGAAAAAACCTTTAAATTATTAAAAGCAGCCAAAACCACGGCGGTATTCCAGCTAGAGTCACGGGGTATGAAAGATCTGATTTCACGCCTACAACCAAGTAACTTTGAAGATATTATTGCGTTGGTGGCTTTGTTCCGTCCAGGTCCGCTTGAGTCGGGAATGGTGCAGAACTTTATTGACCGTAAACACGGTAAAGAGCCGATTGCCTATCCTGATGCTCAGTATCAGCACGAGTCACTGCAACCGATTTTAGAGCCAACCTATGGCATTATCGTTTATCAAGAGCAAGTAATGCAGATTGCACAGGTTCTGGCTGGCTATACGCTGGGCGGTGCGGATTTACTACGTCGTGCGATGGGTAAGAAAAAGCCAGAAGAGATGGCAGCTCAACGTGCAACCTTTGAAGAAGGGGCGAAAAAGCAGGGGATTGATGGCGAGTTGGCGATGAAAATCTTCGACTTGGTAGAAAAATTCGCAGGCTATGGCTTTAATAAATCGCACTCGGCGGCTTATGCGTTGGTATCCTATCAAACCTTGTGGCTCAAAACCCATTACCCAGCAGAGTTTATGGCAGCGGTAATGACTTCAGAGATGGATAACACAGATAAAATCGTCGGCTTTTATGATGAATGTATCAATATGGGCTTAACCGTTGTTCCGCCTGATATTAATAGTGGTAAACACCGTTTTAGTGTCAATGAAAAAGGCGAAATTGTCTATGGTTTAGGGGCAATCAAAGGCGTAGGCGAAGGCCCGATTGATGCGATGTTAGAAGCTCGCAATAAAGACGGGATTTTCAAAGATCTGTTCGATCTGACCGCTCGTGTTGATTTAAGAAAAGTTAATCGTCGCACATTTGAAGGATTAATTATGGCTGGGGCTTTCGATAAACTAGGGCCTCACCGTGCGGCGTTGATGAAAAATTTAGAAGATGCCCTTAGAGCGTCCGATCAACATAATAAAATGGAAGCACTTGGACAGAGTGATATGTTTGGCGTGTTAACCGAAACTCCAGAAGAAGTTCAGAACGCCTATGCCAACACGCCAAAATGGACGGAGCAGACCATTTTAGATAACGAAAAAGCCACCTTAGGTTTATATTTGAGCGGACACCCTGTTGGACGTTTTTTGAAAGAGTTAGCTCATTATGCACCGAATAAATTAAATGAAGTTCAACCAACCTATCGAGGACAAACTACTACCGTTGCTGGATTAATTATGGGGGCAAGAATTGCGACAACCAAAAAGGGTAGTCGTATTGGGATTGCAACGATTGAAGATCGTTCAGGTAAAATGGATCTCACCCTTTTCTCAGAAGCACTGGAAAACTATGGCGATCTGTTGCAAAAAGATCAGATTATTATCGCAACAGGGGCGGTGCAACACGATGATTTCAGTGGTGGCTTAAAAATGGCGGTTCGCGAAATGATTACTCTTGATGAAGCTCGTAGCCGTTATGCAAGAAGTTTAGCCCTAGCGATTAAACAAGAACAGCTCTCAGCAAAATTTGTCAAAGATCTGACCGCTATTATTGAGCCTTATAAAGAGGGAACATTACCGTTACATTTCTATTATCAAAGCCCAGAAGGGCGTGTATTATTGCGTAGTGGCGTTGAGTGGCGTGTTACCCCAAAAGAAACGATGCTACAGAAACTAAAAGATTTTTTAGGCGAAAATGCCGTTGAGTTGGAGTTTGAGTAGGAGTAAATAATGCTACGTATAATTTATACTATTCTAGGTTATTTAGTACTACCTATTATTTCTCTTATCATATGGCAGAAAGAACATTCTCTACCTAAGCGTCGTAAATGTTTGAAGGAACGATACGGTTTTTATTCATCGGGTGAAATCAAGCCTCAAGCAAATGGCATTGTTATTCACGCCGCTTCTGTGGGAGAAGTGATTGCAGCTACTCCTTTGATTAAAACGATTTTAGCGAATTATCCGCAGTTGTCTGTTACGGTGACGACAGTAACCCCAACGGGTTCAGATCGTGTTAAAGCAGCATTTGGCGATAGTGTTCATCATCTTTATTTACCCTATGATTTACCCGATGCGGTGAAACGTTTTTTAGATTTTGTTGAGCCGAAGTTATTGATTGTGATTGAAACGGAACTTTGGCCGAATTTAATTCATCAAACCCATCAACGCCAAATTCCCTTTGTGATTGCCAATGCTCGTCTTTCACCTCGTTCAGCAAAACGTTATGGCTGGATTAAGCCTTACTTGCAAGAAATGCTGAGTGAAATTGATTTTATCTTGGCTCAAGATCAGGTGAGTGCAGATCGCTACTTGGGACTAGGATTTAATGCTGAACATTTAGTTAATACAGGCAATCTTAAATTTGATTTAGAAATTTCACCTCAATTACGCCAGAAGGTAACTCAAACAGCCGTTGAGCTACATTTACTTGACCGCTCAATTTGGGTTGCAGGTAGTACTCACGAAGGTGAGGAAAAGATGTTGTTGGAAGCACATCAGCAGTTATTAAAGCAATATCCTGATTTAGTTCTGATCCTTGTACCTCGCCACCCTGAGCGGTTTGATAGTGTGGAAAATTTACTAAAAAATATGGGAATGCCCTATGTAACACGCTCTTCTTTTGAACCTTTAAGTGCAGGAACGTCGGTACTGTTAGGCAATACAATGGGAGAGATGATGCTGTTTTATGGCTTGGCTCAGGTCGCTTTCGTTGGTGGAAGTTTAGTCAAACACGGTGGGCATAATCCATTAGAGCCAATTGCATTTGAACTTCCTGTGATTTCTGGTGTACATACTTTTAATTTCCCTGAGATTTTTGCTAAATTAAGAGAGGTTCGGGGCGTGATTGAAATTCAAAGTGATGTCACTTCGATTGTTGATGCCGTCAATTACTTTTTTGAAAGGCCTGAACTTGGACAAAAAATTAGTCAAGCAGGGGTGAGTGTATTACAAGAAAATCAAGGTGCTTTAACTCGTCATCTTCAACTGTTAGCCCCTTATTTAGAGAAATAGAATGAACCAAACTGTAATTTATGCTGGCACATTTGATCCGATAACAAATGGGCATTTAGATATTATTCAACGCAGTAGCCGATTGTTTGGCAAAGTGATTGTGGCTGTGGCAAAAAATCCCTCAAAGCAACCGCTATTTAGCCTTGAACAGCGTGTTGAGTTGGTACAGCAAAGCTGTCAAATGCTGAATAATGTTGAGGTGATCGGCTTTAGTGGGTTGTTGGTCGATTTTGCTAAACAGCATAATGCCACCACGCTTATTCGAGGTATTCGAGGGGCGGACGACATTGAGTATGAAATTCAACTGGCACAGTTAAATCAAAAATTAGCAGGGCAGTTAGAAACGATTTTTTTACCCCCAGCCGTAGAGTGGCGTTATCTTTCTTCGACAATGGTAAGAGAAATTTATCGCCATCAGGGAGATGTGGGGCAGTTTGTGCCAGAAATAGTTTTAAAGTCTCTAAGGTAATCGATGAGGAAAGTGTGTTTACATATGATCAAGATTTTAAAGAGGGTAGTGTCAATGTAGTTTAGTGGATGAATAATGAGATACGTAAAACAAGCAGATACCCAGGGCAAGATCGCATCTTTCTCAAATTTATGATCTAATACACCTTAATTATCCATATCAAATCAGGTTGTAAAATGAGCGTTTTTTCGTTTTTTTGAAAATTTATCCGACCCACGAGCCTATAATCAAAAACACCACTTTTTAGACATCGTTTTTCTCGTCGTCAGTG
>NZ_MUXW01000048.1 GCF_002015085.1 Glaesserella parasuis | reverse complement strand
AACTTTTGGGGTGCAGATCAAAATTAGATCCAATAAAAATTTGGACTGATTACACATCCAGAAAACAAACCTATCAACAACTTGCCGTTAAATATCATTGTTCAGTCAGAACGATTCAAAGATATATCAATAAAGCGCCTAAAACGGCTTTAAAACCGCCTTCAAATCGATACCTGAATATCATCATTATGGATACAACGTTTTTCGGACGTTATTTTGGCGTATTAGTGTTAATGGATACGCTTTCAAATAATGTCATTTCCCATTATTGTGTGCGAACCGAAAAAGATATTTACTACAAACTTGCCCTGAATAGGTTAAGAGAAAAAAGCTATATAATTCAATCGGATTACCTGCGATGGCAAGGAGTGGTTTGATGAAAGATTTATTTAATACGCCAGTACAGATGTATCAATTTCGTATGGTGGCAATGATATCCATATGTAATTCATGTGTATAGAGATGCGTTGATTTAGTAATAAATCACTGGAGTAAATTTTAAAAATATACATTTTTAGACCAAAATATTCGATCTTGTTATTTTCAAATAAGATACATTATTTAGTTCTATTTGGATTGACTTATACTTAATCTTGTATGCTCCTGCTATGCAAGGCTATAATAATCTTTTATTAAAAAATGAAGGAAAACAAAATGGCTTGGGTACAAATTCGTTTAAATAGTACAGATAGAGAAGCTGAGAAAATTAGCGATTTTTTAGAAGATATTGGAGCAGTGTCCGTGACTTTTATGGACAGCCAAGATACGCCAATTTTTGAGCCACTTCCTGGAGAAACTCGTCTTTGGGGTAATACTGATGTCGTTGCCTTATTCGATGCAGAAACTGACATGAAAGAGATTGTTTCTACATTAGTAAAAAGTAAACTTGTAGCTACTGACTTTCCATATAAAATAGAACAAATTGAAGATAAAGATTGGGAACGGGAATGGATGGACAATTTCCACCCAATGCAATTCGGTAAACGTTTATGGATCTGCCCAAGTTGGCGAGAAATTCCCGATCCAAATGCAGTCAATGTAATGCTAGATCCTGGTTTAGCATTTGGCACAGGAACACACCCAACAACTGCACTTTGTCTAGCTTGGTTAGACAGTCTGGATTTAACAGATAAAACGGTCATTGACTTTGGCTGTGGTTCGGGAATTTTAGCAATTGCAGCTCTTAAATTAGGTGCAAAAAAAGCAATAGGTATCGATATTGATCCACAAGCAATTTTAGCTAGTCAGAACAATGCGGAAGTAAATGGTGTAGCGGATAGATTGCAACTATTTCTTACAAAAGATCAACCGCAAAACCTAATTGCTGATGTCGTTATAGCAAATATTCTTGCAGGCCCGTTAAAAGAACTTGCCCCTCAAATTATCACGTTAGTAAAACCACAGGGGAATTTAGGTTTATCAGGTATTCTTGCTACACAAGCAGAATCCGTTTGTGAAGCTTACCAAAATAGCTTTAAACTTGATTCTATCATGGAAAAAGAAGAATGGTGTCGAATTACAGGGATTAAAAAACATTGAGAAAACTCGTATTTAACAGTAAGCTGTTGATAAGTCTGTTTTCTAGATGTGCCATTCGTCCAAATTCATATTTCAAAAAAAGAGCTTTGATTTCTGTACTTATCCAGTATTATATAGCATTTGCACAAACACTTAATTTTTTCGTAGCAACTGTGTTCATCCACAAAAATAAGGGGCGAAAATTCGCCCCTATAGTTCAACAATTCAATGATTATGCTTTAGTTGTATCATCAATATAAACATCCAGGTCTTCTTGACCTTCACGTTTAATCATTGTGAAGAATGCAACTAAGCACGCTGCTGCTAATGCTAAACCAATGTATACCGATAATTGGTAATCTAAACCGAAACCAATCTTATTGTACGCTAAGAAGGTAAATGATACGGTACTAATAAATGCCGCAGGGATTGTACATACCCAGTGGAATTTATTGTAGCGATATAAGTAAGCCGCTGCTGTCCATAACATTACCATTGCTGTCGTTTGGTTTGCCCAAGTGAAGTAACGCCATAAGATACTGAAGTCGATTTTTGAAACGATAAAACCGATAGCAAATAATGGAAGACAAATCATTAAGCGTTTTACTAAAGTTCTTTGTTCAATATTGAAGAACTCCGCAATGATTAAACGTGCTGCACGGAATGCAGTATCGCCAGATGTGATAGGTAATACAACCACACCTAATACTGCAAAGATACCGCCCACGAAGCCTAAGAAGTAAAGAGAAGAATCATATACCACTTTAGACGGTGAACCTGCTGCGATTGCATCTTGTAAAGCTTGTGGGTTTTCATAGAATGCTAAACCAACCATACACCAGATTAACGCAATAACACCTTCAGCAATCATTGCACCGTAGAAAATGAAGCGACCTTCGCTTTCGTTTTCTGCACAACGAGCCATTAATGGAGTTTGTGTTGCGTGGAAACCTGATAATGCACCACAAGAGATGGTTAAGAAGAGTAACGGCCAAACTGGAACATCGCCTTTAACTTGGAAGTTTTGGAAGAACTTCTCAGCACTCATTCCATCAATAGTACGGAAGAAATCGACAGGATCTGTTGCACTGAAGTGACTTGTGACTAAACCATACACCATACCTATCGACATAAATAGCAATAACGCACCGAAGAATGGGTAGATAC
Source organism: Glaesserella parasuis (assembly GCF_002015085.1). Taxonomy (GTDB): domain Bacteria; phylum Pseudomonadota; class Gammaproteobacteria; order Enterobacterales; family Pasteurellaceae; genus Glaesserella; species Glaesserella parasuis. Next base: position 5,500 of record NZ_MUXW01000048.1, on the reverse strand, counting down.
GACCGATGATTTTATCAACTGGAAGTAAGGTTGCAAGAATGTAGTAACAGAAAATGATGGTTGTCCAAACTGCAATTACCGTTGGTTTATCCATACCCCATACAGTAATGTCGCTTGCTGCCGTTGCCGTTTTCGCAATTTCTTCAGCGTTATCTAAAGAGAGTGCGCCACCTGCTGAACCAAATACGTCAACAGTAATTGTACTTAATAATTGAGCAGGACTTGCTACGAATACTACCCCTACTAGAAGAAGTAATACAACGGCTAAAAGGTTAATAAAGGCTTTAACTGGACGACCTAAGTATTTACCAGCTAAGTTAGGCATTGATGCACCGCCGTTACGCACACTTAACATACCACAGAAGTAGTCGTGTACTGCACCTGCGAAGATACAACCTAATACGATCCAAAGCATTGCAACTGGTCCGTATAACGCACCAAGGATAGGACCAAAGATTGGACCTGTTCCTGCAATGTTTAATAACTGAATGAGCCAAATGCGCTTTTTAGACATTGGCACGTAGTCAACACCGTCTTGCATTGTGTAAGCTGGCGTTGTTTTTTTCGGGTTAATCACGAAAATTTTTTCGATGATTTTACCGTAAACGAAGTAGCCTAAGATTAATACGGCTACGCAAAATAAGAACCACAACATAATGGAGATCCTGTGAATAAAAAGTTGAATATAAGTTAAACCTAAAAAGGCGGTGTATTCTATTAATTTGTTACCTTAAAGTAAATTAGCCTACAAAACTTTGTTTATATAAAATGTGAAGTAGTTCACATTTTTGTAATTATATCGGTCAAATATTGATTAAAATTAGCGATATTATGTAGCAACTGTGTTCACACACAAAAAAAATTATTCAACTTTAACCCACAGACTCTGTGGATAAGTAGCGTGTAGCGTCCCATTTTTCATTGCGTCTAACCAACGCATTCATAATGGTTAGCAGTTTACGCATACGCGCCATAATAGCGAGTGGGGTTTACTCGCTTCGCTCGCTACTTCGTAGCCGTTGGCAAAGCCAACCTTCAAACACAAGCGTTTGTATCCCTGCCCCTACGAAAAGCTTGAATGTTTGTGTAAGTGCTACATAATACCGAAAATTAGCTGAAAGAATGATTTTTAAACAATTAACTACAAAACAGAGAACTGACAAATAAAATCAGAGTCAAAAGCAACACGAACTCATCAAGTTCGGCATAAGAAGTAAAATAAATTTAGTAAGGATAATCAATGAAAGTAACAATGAAAAAATCACTTTTAACCTCTTTAGTACTCGGATTAAGTGTGCTTTCTGCACCTATGGCGACTCACGCTACATTGCCTACTGCTGTAAACGGACAAGCATTACCAAGCCTTGCACCAATGTTAGAAAAAGTACGTCCTGCGGTAGTCAGCATTGCTATTGAAGGTAAAACTCAAGCATCAGCATCAAGACGTGCAGTTCCAGAAGAATTTGAGTTCTTCTTTGGTCCAGATATGTTTAGAGATGGCGGATCTCCTCGTCAGTTTAAAGGCGAAGGCTCGGGTGTAATTATTGATGCGAAGAAAGGCTATGTAGTGACAAATAATCACGTTATTGATAATGCCGATAAAATTACCGTTAAATTAGAAGATGGTCGAGAATTTAAAGCCAAATTAGTTGGGGCAGACCCAATGTCTGATGTGGCATTAATCCAATTAGAAAATCCTAAAAATTTAACTGAAATTAAAATTGCAGATTCAGATAAATTGCGTGTTGGTGATTTCACTGTGGCTATCGGCAACCCATTTGGGTTAGGTCAAACGGTGACATCTGGCATTGTATCGGCATTGGGCCGTTCAACAGGCGATATCGACGAAGGGTATGAGAGTTATATTCAAACCGATGCTGCGGTGAACCGTGGTAACTCAGGTGGCCCATTAATTAACTTAAACGGCGAATTAATCGGTATCAATACTGCGATTATTTCACCAAGTGGCGGTAATGCAGGTATTGCCTTTGCAATTCCAAGTAATATGGCAAACAATCTCGTTCAACAAATTATTGAATTTGGGGAAGTGAAACGTGGCTTACTTGGTATTAAAGGTGGTGAACTTAATGCAGATTTAGCTAAAGCCTTTGATGTTAATGCACAACAAGGTGCTTTTGTCAGCGAAGTAATACCAGAATCTGCTGCAGCTAAAGCTGGCTTGAAAGCAGGTGATGTGATTACGGGGCTAAATGGTCAGAAAATCCGTAGTTTCGCAGAACTAAGAGCAAAAGTAGCGACTACTGGAGCTGGTAAAGAAATTGAATTAACCTATTTACGCGATGGTAAAGAGAAAAATGTTAAAGTCACATTACAATCTGACGAACAAACCAAAACAAGTGCGAAAAGTTTATTACCAAGTTTAAATGGTGCTGAGTTTTCAAACTATAATGAAAAAGGAATAAAAGGCGTTGAAATCACTAAAGTTGAAAAAAATTCACTTGCTGAGGCAAGAGGATTTAGAAAAGGCGATGTAATTGTTGGTGTAAATCGTCGTACCATTGAGAATTTAGGAGAGTTGCGTAAGGTTCTTGATTCCAATCCATCTGCCATTGCCTTAAATATCTTGCGTGATGGTTCAAATTTCTATGTAATCATTAATTAAAAAGTTTTGCGATACTATCATTTGTGATGACCGCTAGCTAAAGGTTCTATACTGATTCAGTATAGAGTCTTTCGACTTATCTCACAATTATTGGGTTAGAAAATATAACCTAAGTATAATCGGGTACTGTACCTGAAGTACGTCAGTATTTCATTAATAAGGCACAGTACCCTAGTTCTGATGAGTAGACTTATTGGTAAATCCAATATAGATACAGAAAAGCAGTCCAAGTCCAACCCCATAAGGTGTAAAGGTGGATATGCCTGTACCTGATGCTGCCAGCGAAAAGTTATGAGCTGCAGCCGCACCTAATAGCATTCCGACAAGGAAAAGTGCCGCATCATTATTACCTTCACCTAAATGCACCAGTTGTTTACCTGGGCAGCCTCCTGCGAGAGAAAAACATAAGCCGCACAGTGTCATACTCAGGAAGTTCCATACAACATCATTATAGGCAATTGGTTGTTGTTCAAAACCAAGTTTGAACTGATCCAGCATTAGGTTGGTTATAGACGTACATACCGCCAATGCAACAATCCCGTTTAGCAGATAGCTGTCTTTGGATAAGATAAAATTACGGAATGCACCGATTGAACAAAAACGAGAGCGTTGCATAACGATACCGACAAGCACACCAGCACCTAATGAAAGCCATAGGTTGGCATGTTGGGCAGCAGGGTCTTTTTCAGAGAAGAAAATGGGTAAGTTTTCACCAAAGCGGAATTGGGTGATCAGGGCAATAAACAGGGCGATCACAATAAAAATAGGGACTATGCCGGATGCTGTACTTTGTTCGCCGGACTTACCGAGCGAAAATCCACGTTTGAAGAAGAAAATCCCTGCAAAAACACCCGCAAGCAGCCCAACGATACCAGCAATACTGGTTAAATCTCCTCCGCCTAAGCGTAAATCCACGGGCAGCCGAGAAAGGTTAAAGCACCTAACATAGCAAAAAAGCCTAGCATAATGCGTGCAATGGGGGCAGAACCGCCACGAGGACGAAATTCTTTGGTCAAAAGTGCCATCACTGAAGAGCCTAAAACTAAGCCGATTAACTCAGGACGAATATATTGAAGTGGAGCAACGATACCAAGTGCAGCACCTGCAACCACAGGCCAAGTTAAGAAGTTTTTCATAATAAGACCCTTGTGATATCTGAAATAAAATAAATTGTCATTGCTTAAAAAAGCAATGCTATTATACAAGGGTCGTGAAAAGAGGAAAAGATGACTTACATTTTATCTAACATCTATCTCACATTCTAGGTAAAGCCCCATACTAATTTAAATGTGATCATTCAAAAACTCAGTAAATTCAATGATAAAAAGGCTTAGTGCTGTTTTATAGTTCCTGAGCAGTTAGAAATGGGGCTTTTTATTATAATCTCCAATTTTGTCTACATTCCAAGGTGTCTTTATTTTATAAGTAACTTCAACCGATACAACGCCTCCAACGCCTGTTTCGGCGTGAGTTCATCAGGATCGATTTCCGCAAGGGCTAGTTCGACTTTGGACGGTTCTACAAGCGGTTTGTTATCGTTATTATTTTGCAAATTCACTGAAAAGAGTAAATCTTGTTGTGGATTTGCGTCTAATTGTGCCGTTTGTTGCGAAAGTTGTTCAAGCTGTGTGAGTTTCTGTTTTGCCAGTTGGATCACCTGCCTTGGTACGCCTGCTAGGGCGGCAACGGCTAGACCATAACTTTTACTTGCTGCCCCCTCTTGTACACTGTGCATAAAGGCAATGGTGTCGTTATGTTCCAACGCATCTAAATGGACATTAGCAACACCTTTAAGCTGGTTTGGTAAGCTGGTTAGCTCAAAATAGTGGGTGGCAAATAGGGTGAGCGATTGGGTTTTCTTCGCTAACCATTCGGCACACGCCCAAGCGAGTGATAAGCCGTCGTAGGTTGATGTGCCTCTCCCGATTTCATCAACGAGAACAAGGCTGTTTTCGCTGGATTGGTGCAGGATGTTCGCCATTTCGGTCATTTCCACCATAAAGGTTGAACGCCCTGAAGCTAAATCATCAGACGCACCTATACGAGTAAAAATACGGTCAATCGGTCCGATTTCTGCACTGTCGGCAGGTACAAAACTGCCGATATACGCCATTAAGGTAATCAAGGCAATTTGTCGCATATAGGTACTTTTACCGCCCATATTCGGACCTGTGACGATCAACAAATGGCGTTGTGGATCGAGCAGTACAGGGTTGGCGATAAACGGCGTTTTTAGCACTTGTTCCACAACGGGGTGGCGACCGCCTTTGATATTCACACCTCGCTGATGGCTAAAACTTGGCATCACATAATTCAGGCTTTCAGCACGTTCGGCAAGGTTGGTCAGCACATCAAGTTCTGCTAACACAAGGCTTGCCAACTGCAATTCTCCCAAACGTGGTATTATCAGTTCAAACAGTTCGTCATAAAGCTGTTTTTCAAGGGCAAGAGATGCCCCTTTCGCTTTCAATACCTTATCTTCATAGGTTTTCAGCTCAGGAATAATGTAACGTTCCGCATTCTTTAACGTTTGACGGCGGACATAGTGGATCGGAGCTTTGTGAGCCTGTCCTTGACTGATTTGGATATAGTAGCCGTGTACCGCATTGAAGCCGATTTTAAGGGTATCAATGCCTGTTTTGGCTCGTTCTCTCGATTCTAAATCTTCAAGGAATTTGGTTGCCCCTTCTGCCAAACTTCGCCATTCGTCCAACTCAGCATTGTAGCCTTCGGCGATAACGCCACCGTCACGGATAAGTTGCGGTGGGTTATCAATGATTGCTTGGTTTAATAGCTCGAATAGCTCGCTAAAATCGGCGATCTGCTGCAAAGTATTGTCTAAACAAGCGGTCTGATTGTGGGGTACTGACTATTTTT
>NZ_MUXW01000047.1 GCF_002015085.1 Glaesserella parasuis | reverse complement strand
TTTTCTAGGCTGATGTTTTTAGGTTTTTGGCAAATTCCGCTGCCAAGGCGTGAAGTTGTTTTTCGTTCATAATTAAAATACCTGTGTCTGAATGTATTATCTCAGAAACAGGTATTTACACAAATTGTGGGAGAGGCTCACTTCTGTGACGATAGCTTAATTTATTGTAAGACATAATACAATTTTAATACCCTATAAATGTACAATTGCTGCATTCTATCATTTTTATTTTACTTTGACATTATCTTATAAACTTATAAAATACTGTTCGTTCTCATTGGGGTGCTTTGTGTAACAAGGCTGAGAAATACCCATAGAACCTGATCTGACTAATATCAGCGTAGGGATTTGAGACAGACAATTTATCTTCGCCTGTTTTAGATCCTTCTATTTTTACTTTTAGAAGGAATATTCAATGAAATTCAAATTTTTCACTCTCTCTGCTTTAACCCTAACTACTGCCACAGTATATGCCGAACAACCTACATTGACCGTGTATACCTATGATTCTTTTGCTTCAAAATGGGGGCCTGCTGCTGAACTTGAGCCGCTATTTGAAAAACAATGCCAATGTAATTTGAAATTTATGCCTTTTGAAGATGGGGTGACAATGTTCAATCGCATTCGCTTGGAAAAGAATAAAACTAAAGCCGATGTAATGTTAGGCATTGATCATTTCTTAATGCCTGAAGCTGAAAAATCGAATTTATTTGTAGAACATAATCTGCAAAATAATGCCAATAACTTACCGCTTGAATGGCAAAGCAAAATATTTTTGCCTTATGATTTTGGTGAATATGCTTTTATCTACAACAAAGAAAAAGTCAGTAATCCACCAAAAAGTTTAAAAGAACTTGTGGAGCGTCAAGATCTTAAAGTGATTTATCAAGATCCTAGAACCAGCACTGTTGGACGAGGATTGCTCTTTTGGGTAAATCAAGTTTATGGCAAGCAGGCAGAATCAGCGTGGCAGAATTTAGCCAAACATACCGTCACTGTGGGTAAAGGCTGGTCTGAAACTTATGGTGCATTTTTGAAAAACGAAGCAGATTTGGTTCTCAGTTACACGACTTCTCCGTTATATCATCAATGGCACGAACAGACAGATAAATACGTTGCTGCAGATTTTGCAGAAGGACATTTAGTGCAGGTGGAAGTAGCGGCAATCACAAAGAGCAGCAGACAACTCAAATTAGCTCAGCAGTTTTTAGGCTTCTTACAACAGCCAGAATCGCAACGAATTATTTCTTACTATAATGTAATGAAGCCTGTTGTGAATACTAAGGCAGATCCTTTATTTAACACCTTGCCAACTTATCAAACTATAAGTTTCACTCTTCCTGATAACAGTGAGATAAAGCGCTGGATAAATACTTGGTTAAATATTGTTAACCAATAGTTTTTAGAATGGCTAAATAAGCTCAAAGGTCACAATGACCTACCCCAACTCCTGCGGATCAATATCCACCGTCAATCGAATATCGTTTCGCAGGAACTGTTCTTTTTGCTCATCAAAACGATCTAACAACTGTTGGATCGCACTTCTTGCCGAATGTTGAATAAGTAACTGCCAGCGATAATGCCCTGCTTTTTTTGCCATCGGAGCGTTGAAAGGTCCGAGTAGCTGAAAGCCTTGCCAGCCATTTTCTCCGATAATTTGTTGTAAACAAGCGGTCAAATCTTGCAGAAAATTTGCAACTTTGTCGCTATCTCTACCCGTTGCACGAATAAGCACTTGCGAAGAAAACGGCGGTAAGCTCATTATTTTTCGCATCGCTAAGGCTTGGCTTGCAAAGGCAAGGTAGCCGTCGTTGAGTAAGCTGGTCAGTAACGGGTGATCAGGGTAATGCGTTTGTAGCACTACTTCCCCTTGCTTTTCCGCCCGTCCTGCTCGCCCTGACACTTGTACATAAAGCTGTGCCAAACGTTCTTCTGCACGGTAATCAGTGGAAAACAGGCTACTATCCACATTCACGATTGCCACTAAAGTGACATTCGGGAAATGGTGTCCTTTGGCTAACATCTGTGTGCCGATCAAAATTTGGCTTTTGCCTGCTTGGATTTCGGCAAGGTGTTGTTCCAACGAGCCTTTACGAGCGGTGCTGTCACGATCAATGCGAGTAATACTGTACTGCGGAAAACGCTGTGCCAGCACTTGTTCCAGCTGTTCTGTGCCGATCCCAGTGGTAATCAAATTGACTGAGCCACAATGTCCGCACTGGCGTGGAATGGCTTTTTGCGAAGCACAGTGATGGCAACGCAATACTCGCTGTTTTTGGTGATAGGTAAAGGGCTTATCACAGGACGGGCAATCGGCAATCCAGCCACATTCGTGACAAAGTAAAACAGGGGCAAACCCCCGTCGGTTTAAAAACAACATCACTTGATTGCCTTTTTCCAAGTGAGCTTGCATCATTGCTAACAACTTTTCCGATAAGCCCGAATAAATCCGCTGTTTTTTCAAATCAATTAAGGTTTGTTTGGAAAAGTGTGCATTACCAGCCCTTGCAGTAAGCTGAAGTTCGATAAATTTACCGTTTTGTACATTTTGCAAACTTTCAAAACTAGGCGTTGCCGAGCCGAGAATGATCGGAATGTTGTTATTTTTCGCTCGAAGCACCGCCAGATCTCGTGCGTGATAACGCCAGCCATCTTGTTGTTTGAATGAGCCATCGTGTTCTTCATCAATAATGATTAAGCCAAGTTGCTGAAATTGTGTGAACAAGGCGGAACGTGTGCCGATCACAATCGCACTTTCGCCGTTTTTTGCTCGAAGCCACGCATTGAGCCGTTGAGTGTCGTTAAGATGCGAATGCAATGCGTCAATTTCCACGTTAAAACGAGCTTGGAAACGTTGAATGGTTTGGGGGGTCAGCCCGATTTCAGGCACTAGCACCAACACTTGTTCGCCCCGTTTCAGCACTTCTTCGATCACTTGCAGATAGACTTCCGTTTTCCCTGAGCCTGTGACCCCATTGAGCAAAAACGCCCCGAAGCCTTGTTGATAATGCAAACGGCTGACGACAAGGGTTTGCTGTTTATTCAACGTTAAACGGTTTTGGCTGTTGCAAATCGGCTGTTCGCCCAATTTTTCCTGCCAGCTTTGCACGTTAAAAGGGATTTCCAGCTTTTCCAGATACCCTTTTTCAAACAAAGCTTTCCATACCGCAGGGCTACAAGCGGTCGGTTTTTCAAAGAAATTTGCAAATTCCGCCAGTTTGCTTAATAGCTCTTGTTGTTTTTTTGCCTTTTGAACCACGCCGTTGGCTAGGGCTTTTCTGCCGTTTTCCGTGACAACAAAATAGTCGGGAGCAGTGCGTTCACTACTTTCCCCTTGTCGTAGTTTGACAGGCAAAGCACTTTGTAGCACTTCGCCGAAAGGGGCGTGATAATAACGGCTTGCCCACTGTAAAAGTTGCCACATTTCAGCGTCAAACAGAGCTTGTTCATCTAACAGTTGCTCAATCGGTTTCAGTTTTTCGGTGGGAATATCTGATGTGGTCGGAAAGTCCACCACAATCCCGATTTTACGTTGGCGACCAAAAGGCACAACGACCCTAGCCCCTTTCACCACATTTTCAAAATGCGTTGGAAGCAGGTAATCAAAATAACGTGCCAACGGCACGGGTAGCGCAATTTGGATGAGGTTCATCAGGGTTTCACTTTGCGAAAACTATCAACACTTAATAAGATAATAGATACCGCCAAACACGCCATTAAAATATAGGATTTTGCTTCTAATACTTCACCAATGGCAAAGGAAATAAATAACATTACCAAAGGTTCGGCATAGCCAAGTAATCCTAACACATTAATCGGCAGTAAATTACTCGAAGCGATATATAAAATAAATGCCATTCCATTCACTAGCCCTAATAATGCTAGATAAAAATAGAGATATTCATTTTGCATTAAAATAGAGGCTTGATCAACTTGAGCAATATAATAAATAGCAAAGGGTAATAACAATAATAATTCTACAAAGAAAGTAGCTAAATTATTAATATGAAAATAGCGACGTAATACAATATAAATAGGGTAGCCAAAGCCAGCCACAAAAGTTGCCCACGAAATACTTGCGGTTAAAACAATATTGATTGTAACGCCAAGAGTTGCAAAAAATAAAGCAAGCCATTTTAATAAAGTAAAATGCTCTTTAAAAACTAGTTTACCTAAAGCAACTGCAACGATAGGTAATAATAGATAACCGATAGAAACTTCAATAGCTTGATTATTATTCGGTGCCCAAAGAAATAACCAAAGCTGAATAGCTGTATTTAATGCTAAGAGCAGAAGAATAAAAATAAGACAAGGTGTCTGTTTTACTCTATAATATAAATCTTTAAAGGCTTTTTGTTGATGAAATAAAAAGATCGCCAGTAAAATAAATGGCATTAATACCACAATACGAAAGCCAAAAATACTATCGCTTTCTAAAGGGCGAAGTAAAACTGCAAAATAATAGCCAGCACCGAATAAGATATTTGCAGAAAGTGAAAATAAGATCCCTTTTAACATTATTCCCCCCGGCGCTGTTTACGAATAGCAATAATGCCATCAAGCACTAATAGACATATCGACAGCATCAAACACACCATTAAAATATAGGAAGATTGATCTAACACTTCGCCAATAATAAAGGCAACAATTAGCATTGCAAGCGGTTCAATATAGCTTAATAATCCCAAAACATTAATCGGCACAAGGCTACTTGCCATTATATAGCCAATTAATGCCGTACCACTGACAATGCCTAATAACACTAACCAAAAATAAAAATTCGGATTATTTTCGGTGACAAATTGCATATCGGTATTGAGCATAAAATAAGTGGCTATCGGCAACATTAATATAATTTCGCAGACAAAGCTGGATAAATGCGACATATCAAAATGTTTACGCAAACTGAAATAAACAGGGTAGCCGATTAATACCATTGAGGTAGCCCAAGAGAGTGAGCCTGCGGTCATTAACGTAATGAATACTCCAACAGATGCGGAAATAATTGAGATAATTTTTAAGAGAGATAAGGTTTCATTAAATAAAAATCGCCCAACGGCAACCATTGCAATCGGCATTAACAGATAACCAATAGACACATCAATGGCATAACCGTTGTTTGGGGCATACAGAAAAAGCCACATCTGCGAGCCTGTGACCGCAGTAGTTGTTAATAATACCAAAATTAAATGGGGGTGCTGTTTTAGGCGTTTTAAATAGCGGTTAAATTCGTCGTTTTTTTTGAAAATAAAGAGTGCAGAAATCACAAAAGGCAGGCTTACCCACATTCTAAAACCGTAAATTTCTTCACCGGAAAGCGGTTTTAAATGGGTGGATAAATAATAGAGTACACCGAATAAAATAGATGCGGTGACGGAAAATGTGATGCCTTTTATCATTAAAAACATACCCGTAGGGACACACTGCGTGTGTCCGAAACTAGTGTATCCGAAATATAGACAGATATAAATGCACGGACACACGCAGTGTGTCCCTACATATTTCAAGTGGAAATGCTTAATTAATCCTGACGATAACTCTGCAAAAACTTCGCTAATCGTCCAATCGCTTCTTCCAGCTGATCAACATACGGCAATGTCACCACACGGAAGTGGTCTGGTTTATGCCAGTTAAAGCCTGAGCCTTGAACCAGCAACACTTTTTCCTGTTGAAGCAGATCGTAAACAAATTTTTGATCGTCTTTGATACCGTACATTTCCGTATCAATTTTCGGGAACATATACATCGCCCCTTTTGGTTTCACACAGCTAATCCCTGGGATTTTGGTGAGCAATTCGTGAGCCTTATTACGTTGTTCCAATAAACGACCACCCGGTAAGATAAATTCGTTAATGCTTTGATAACCGCCTAACGCTGTTTGAATAGCGTGTTGCATCGGGGTGTTGGCACATAAACGCATTGACGCAAGCATATCTAAGCCTTCAATAAAGCCTTTTGCCTGATTTTTCGGGCCGTTTAACACCATCCAACCTTGACGGAAACCTGCCACACGGTATGCCTTTGACAAACCATTATAAGTCACCGTTAAAAGATCAGGGGCAAGAGGGGCAAGATGATGATGTACCGCACCGTCATAGACAATTTTCTCGTAAATTTCATCTGAGAAAATAATCAAGTTATGTTCACGGGCAATCGCCACAATATCCAATAATAACTGACGGCTATACACTGCTCCCGTTGGGTTATTCGGGTTAATCACCAAAATTGCTTTGGTTCTTGGGGTGATTTTCGATTTAATATCTTCAATATCTGGAAACCACTCATTTTCTTCATCGCAAAGGTAATGAACCGCTTTACCGCCTGCAAGGGTTGCCGCCGCTGTCCAAAGTGGATAATCTGGCATCGGAATTAAAATCTCATCGCCATCATTTAACAAGGCTTGCATTGACATTGTGATGAGTTCAGATACGCCGTTACCAATGTAAACATCACCGACATCTAAATCACGCATACCTTTTAATTGATAATATTGCACAATCGCCTTACGAGCAGAGTACAAACCCTTAGAGTCGCAATAGCCTTGAGCGGTTGGTAAGTTACGAATAACATCAACTAAAATTTCCGCAGGGGCTTCAAAACCGAATGGGGCTGGGTTACCAATGTTTAATTTTAAAATCTTATGCCCTTCTTCTTCCAGACGGGTCGCTTCCTTATGTATAGGCCCACGAATATCGTAGCGGACGTGAGCTAATTTATCGGTTTTTGCAAAGCGTTCCATTGTTTCTCCCTAAAATAGAGGGTTAATTATCTGTTAATTTATAAAAATCTCTCTACTGTACTCCGATTTGTTAGGAAAAAAAAGTGGAAATAGGCTAAAATAGACTTCTTTTTTGTCAAGCGGTGAGATTTTTAGGATTTTTTGCAATGTCTGTGTTTAGTCAGTTAAAGCAACAACTTTATCAACAACTACAACAAAAGCCTGTGGCACAAGGCTTAGTACAGTTGCAAGCAGAAATTGCAATAGACCTTGAAAATCAACAATTACTAGCTTGGCTAAAAGCACAACCGCTTTTCCCCCACTACTACTGGCAAAATCGAGATACAGAACAAACGATAGTGGCAGTCGGTGCGGTACAAACCTTTGAGCATTTAGACGACGTAGAACAATTTAGCAAACAGTCTGATTTAATGGTCGTCGGCGGAATAGAATTTGAAGGACAATGCCATTTTGTGTTGCCACGCTTGCTGTTAGTAAAAAATGAGAAGAACATCACCGCTTGGTTAAATCTAGATGGTCGCCATTTTGAAAGCGAACAAAAGGAATGTATCGCTTTGTTAGCTCAGTTTGAGCAGACAGCCGAACTTCACCCCATTGAAAATAGCTTGTTAAGCACAAAAGTTGCCTGTGATTTTTCACGTTGGCAACACAACATTGAATTAGCGATTGAACAAATTCAACAACAGCAAATGAATAAAGTGGTGTTAGCCAATGCGACCACCAAAACTTTTACACACCTCATTTCCCCCTACGTTCTGCTTTTTGCCAGCCAACAAAAAAATCTAGGCTGTTATCATTTCTTATGGTCGGAAAAACAAGGGGAAGCCTTTATCGGCTCAACACCCGAACGGCTCTATTTACGCCAACAACGTCAATTTTTTACCGAAGCTCTAGCTGGCACAGTGGCAGTGACGGACGATCCTGTTCAAACGGAACAAAATGCCCTATGGCTACTCAACGATCAAAAAAATATCTATGAAAATTGGCTGGTCGTGGACGATATTTGTAGTCATCTGGCTGATTGTGCAACGGATATTCAAGTCAGCGATGCAGAGATCAAGCGGTTACATAACGTGCAGCATTTACGCCGAAAAATCCAAACGCAACTGACAGAGCAGGTCAGCGACGCAGATTGCCTTGCTCGTATTCACCCAACCGCCGCCGTCGCAGGACTGCCACGCCCTAAGGCGAAGCAGTTTATTCAACAACAGGAATGTTTTGAGCGGGGCTGGTATGCAGGGGCATTAGGCTATTTCACGCCCGAACAAGCCGAGTTTTGCGTAATGTTACGTTCAGCCCTTATTCAAGCTAATCAAATTACCTTTTATGCAGGGGCAGGAATTGTCGAAAAATCTGATCCTCAATCAGAATGGCAAGAAATTGACCGCAAAGCACAAGCAATGGTAGGGTTAATGGAGTAATTTCTTTTTCATATTTTACTTCTGCGCCTTAGATTTTCTTCACAATAGTCATAATGTGGTAGTCGAAATTAGAATAAACAGACTAGAATATATCTGTTGAGCTTAATTAGAAGTCAGCAATAAGAAACCATTGGGGGTAGCACATAACAATCAGTAGGGGTGGTGGGACTCTACCTTTTAGTAAGCAGGTGCTAATTATTCATTATATTACAGAAACATTCTATTTATTTTACAGGTATATCACGTAGTTTTTTAATGAATACAATTTAATATTGCATAGGATTTATAATATGGTAAAGAAACTTTCATTTTTGACGTTATTAATGTTGTTCATTCCAGCTACAGCGTGGTTAATTGGGTGGCAATGGAATTTGCAAACTAATCTTGGTGTTAATGTTTTCGATTGGGCGTTGTTTATTTTAACGGAAACGGGTTCAACGCCTTATGCGTTAATCACTTGCGTGCTGTTTATGTTGTGGCTGATGTGGCTTGCGCGCACTCGCTATTCGTGGTTTTTAGTAGGCTTTATTTGTGCAACGTCGGTAGTTGGAACACAGGCAATTAAAGAGGGGGCGAAAGCGGTCTTTAAAGAGCCTCGTCCTTTTGTGACACAGATGTTTCAGGCGGATACTGAGGCATTTTATGCTTTACCTAAAGCTGAACAGGAAACGGCGGTATTGAAATTTGTGCAACCTGAAAATCAGTTTGTGGTTGAACATCAAGCAGATGAGCTGGGCTACTCTTTCCCGTCAGGGCATACGATTTTTGGGGTATCTTGGCTATTGATGTTTGCAGGGTTGCTGTTTGGTATTCGTGGACAAGCGGTGATTTTTGCTCAATTTTTTGTGATTTTGTGGGCTGGTTTGATGTTGATCAGCCGTTTGCGGTTAGGAATGCATTATCCTATCGATCTGTTTGTCAGTACTTTGATTGCGTGGGTTTTCCACTTGATCATCTTCTTATGGGTAATCCCACTCTTAGAAAAATGGATATTATTTAAAAAGCGAGACTAACTATGGTTTATTACGGTTTGGATATTGGCGGTACAAAAATTGAATTGGCTGCCTTTAATGAGAAATTAGAGAAGTTACACAGCGAGCGAGTGCCAACCCCACAAACGAGTTATGAGGATTGGTTAAGAACGGTGGAAACCTTAGTGCGTAATGCCGATGCAAAATTTGGCGAGCAAGGCACTGTGGGGCTTGGTGTACCAGGTTTTGTTAATCATAAAACTGGGTTAGCGGAAATTGCCAACATTGCGGTGGTTCACGGCAATAAAATTATTCAAGATTTGGAAGCGCGTTTAGGGCGTGAAGTGCGTGTTGAAAACGATGCGAACTGCTTGGCTTTATCGGAAGCGTGGGACGAAAGCAATCTGCAATATTCAACGGTGTTAGGGTTGATTATTGGTACAGGTTTTGGTGGCGGTATTGTGTTGAACGGTAAAGCTCACTCAGGTCAAATCGGTATGGCTGGCGAGGTGGGGCATATTCAGCTTAACTACCACGCGTTGAAATTGCTTGGTTGGGATAAGGCACCGATTTATAAATGTGGCTGTGGTAATATGGCTTGTTTGGATAGCTATATCTCAGGACGTGGTTTTGAGATGCTTTATAATGATTTAGTCGGCGAAAAAGTTGATGCAAAAAACATTATTCAGCGTTTTTACGATAAAGATGAGAAAACCGTTGAGTTTGTTGAGAAATACATTGAGTTAATGGCAATTTCGGTGGCAAATTATATTACGGTGCTTGATCCAGATATGATTGTGTTTGGTGGTGGTTTGTCTAACTTTGATTATATTTATGAAGCCTTGCCAAAAGCCTTGCCAAAATATTTATTGCGTAATGCGGAAGTGCCAGTGATTAAAAAAGCGCTCCACGGCGACTCAAGCGGTGTGCGCGGGGCGGCGGCGTTATTTTTGAAATAAGTAGGTCGGGCATTTATGCCCGACAATTATTTATAGAATACAGCAAAGTCGAGCATAAATGCCCGACCTACTTGGAAAATTAATATGCTTCAAATCACCCCAATTCCAGCCCTTTCTGATAATTACATTTGGATTTTACAAAAAGAGCGCCAAGCGATTATTGTCGATCCAGCAGAGACTCAAGCTGTATTAGCTTTTCTTGCAAAACATCAGCTTAATCCTACCGCTATTTTGCTTACCCATAATCATCACGATCATACTGATGGCGTGGCTGGTTTAGTGGCACAATTTCCCGATATGCTTATTTATGGCTCAGAAGAAGTCAGTCAGTTTGCCAATCAGATTGTTTACCCTGAGCAACAGTTTGAACTGTTAGGGTTAAAGGTGCGAGTGATTGAGAGTGCAGGGCATACGGCTCAACATATTAGTTATTTGATCGAGAATGAATATCTGTTTTGCGGTGATGCGTTATTTTCAGGTGGTTGCGGACGAGTGTTTACAGGGGATTACCAAGCTCAGTTTGATGCCTTACAACGTTTTAAAGCCTTGCCTGATTTTGTGCAAGTCTATGCAGGCCATGAATATACGCAAAGTAATCTTAAATTTGCTGAAGTGGTGATGGCGACAAACTGTGTATTAATGGAATATCAAGAGCGAGCAGATATTTTACGTTCACAATATAAACCTACGCTACCGAGTACGATTGGTATTGAAAAACAGATTAACCCGTTTATGCAAGCGGTGACTTTAGATGAGTTTATTAGTCTAAGGAAACAAAAGGATAATTTTTAAAGGTAGATTCCCCAATCTTCTATCCTATGGTATAGTTGTAGTTATTTTGATTATAGGCATACATTGCCTTTAAACTGATTTATTTTTAATCATAAAGTGGATATTTCTGTGGATATTGAACCTCAATTAATGCCTCAACACGTTGCAATTATTATGGACGGTAATGGGCGTTGGGCAAAACAACAAGGGAAATTACGCATATTTGGGCATCAAAATGGTGTAAAAGCGGTACGTTCTGCGATAAATTTTGCAGCTAAACATGGCATTAAGGTACTAACGCTCTACGCATTTAGTAGCGAAAATTGGTCAAGACCTAAAGCCGAAGTGTCCGCATTAATGACGGTGTTTATGAAAGCGTTAGATTACGAAGTCAAGAAGTTACATAAAAATAATATTCGACTCAAGATTATTGGTGATAAATCAGCCCTTAGTGAAAGTTTGCAAAATCGTATTGCTCAATCGGAAGCATTAACTGCGAATAATACAGGTCTAATGTTAAATATTGCTGGGAATTATGGTGGGTATTGGGATATTACCCAAGCAACTAAGCAGATTGCATTACAAGTAAAAAATGGTGAACTTTCCGTTGATGAGATTACCCCTGATTATTTTCAACGTCATTTAGTGACTGAAGATCAGCCACAGGTTGATTTATTAATTCGTACTAGCGGTGAGCAGCGAATCAGTAATTTTTTATTATGGCAAATTGCTTATGCCGAGTTAGTGTTTAGCCCAGTTTTATGGCCTGATTTTGATGAAAAGGCATTTACAGATGCCATTATTGCTTATCAACAACGTGATCGCCGTTTTGGTGGTTGTTAATCTATAAGGAAAATTCAATGCTTAAAGAACGCATTCTTTCGGCAATAGTGATGATTATTTTAGCAGTGGTTGCACTGTTTTGGCTTTCACCCTTAGCTTTTACGATTGGCTTATCCGCTATTGTTGTGTTAGGTATGTGGGAATGGGCGCAATTTGCAGGTTTCAAACGTCCAATAGCGCGTGCTATCGTTGCTTTTGTGGTGACCTGTTTATTGATTTTTCCTATTATGGCTGGAACAAGTTATATTCAAGCTACACGTTTTTTGACTGATGAAACGACACCTTTGCTCTTTATTGGCGGTTTTTGGTGGTTGGTTGCATCAGCTTTGGTTGTTAGCTATCCAAAATCAGCAGATGTTTGGGCTAAATCAGTGGTGGCTAAGTTTATTTTTGGTTTTTGCACCTTAATTCCATTTTTGATTGGGACTCTTGCTTTACGTTTCTATCAATATAATCTCGATCAATATCAAGGCACTTATTTATTACTCTATGTTTTCTTGCTAGTTTGGGGGGCTGACTCTGGGGCTTATTTTTCAGGGCGTGCATTCGGTAAACATAAACTTGCACCTAAAGTGTCACCAAGTAAATCTTGGGAAGGGGCGATTGGTGGTGTGATAACTTCTGCTGTTATTGCAACGATTTTCTTAAGTGTAGTGCCTGCAAATGTGTTTGGGCGTGAGTTAAATACTTCTGCATTTGTTGTACTTTCAGTTATTACGGTAGCGATTTCGATTTTAGGCGACTTGAGCGAAAGTATGTTTAAACGCCAAGTAGGCATTAAAGATAGCAGTAATTTAATTCCAGGTCACGGCGGTATTTTGGATCGTATTGATAGTTTAACGGCCGCCGTGCCTATTTTTGCTATCGGCTTTTTCTTTTTCCTATAGGGTAGCGCAATGACTTCAATGCTCGCCTTTTTTATTCTGATCTGCGTGTTGGTATTCGTACACGAATACGGGCATTTTTGGGCAGCGCGAAAATGTGGCGTAAAGGTTCTACGTTTTTCTATTGGTTTTGGAAAAGTATTATGGCGTAAGAAAGATAAACAAGGGACTGAATTTGCATTTTCACTCATTCCTTTAGGTGGCTATGTGCAAATGCACAATGGTGAAGCAGAACATCAATTACCAGATTCGCAATCTTTACATACAAAGTCTGTTTTGCAACGTGCTTTTATCGTTCTTGCAGGTCCAGTGGCGAATTTTTTATTTGCGATTTTGGCGTATTGGGCGGTGTTTAATGTTGGGGTTCCAACGGTTAAGCCAGTGATCGGATCTGTGATTCCAGATTCTATTGCAGCTTATGCAAAGCTGGAAACAGAATTGGGAATTAAAACGGTAGATAACCGTTCCGTTCAAGATTGGGAAGATGTTACCCTAGCTTTGTTGGGCAAGATTGGAGAAGCTGAAGTGGTTATTGAAGGCAACCATATTGATGAAAATATTTCTCGTCAATTTACGCTAGATTTGAGAAATTGGAATGTTGATGGAAATAAGGAAAATCCGTTAACTACTTTAGGTATTCGTCCTAAAAGTGCGACGGTTGAACCAATTATTAAAAATGTAGTCGAAAATTCGGTTTCGGCAAGATCAGGGATTTTAGCTGGCGATAAAATTATTTCTGTTAATCAGCAACCTTTTGAATGGCGATATTTGTTAGAGCAGGTGCAAACAGGTAATATTATTGATTTGACGATTGAACGGAATAACCAGCAATTAGCTTTTCAGTTGCAGCCTGAATATTCAAAGGAAGATGAGCGTTATTTAATAGGCTTAGTGCCAACGTATCAACCATTAGAATCAAAGTATCGAAGTGAATTAAAGTATGATATTCTTTCCGCCTTTGGAAAGAGCTTAGAAAAAGTCGTATCATTAAGTTATACGATTTTACAGTTTATTGGAAATTTAATTACAGGCGAGCTTTCTCTAAGTAATATGGGCGGCCCAATTTCAATGGCAAAAGGGGCTGGGGCAACGGCTGAAATTGGTTTTGTCTATTACTTAGGATTTATGGCATTGATAAGTGTTAACCTTGCAGTGATGAATCTGTTCCCTATTTTGCCTTTAGATGGTGGGCAATTAGTTTTACTCACTGGGGAAGCGGTTCGTAGAAAACCTGTACCTGAGGCATTCCAACTGCGTTTTCAGCAGATTGGGGGTATGTTTGTCGTAGGGTTAATGCTATTTGCATTGTTTAATGATTTAATCCACTTTTAGTCAAGTGGTTAGATATTTATATTATTTTACCAACGAATAGGATCATTTAAATGAAAAAACTATTACTTTCAACATTATTAGTTGCAAATGGCGTTGCTTTTGCTTCACCTTTTGTGATCAAAGATATTCGTATTGATGGTATCCAAACATCTGTAAGCCAAACAATGATCCCTACATTACCTGTAAAAGTAGGACAACTAGCGACTGATAATGATATTGCAAACGTTATTCGTCATTTATTTGTACAAAATCGTTTTCAAAATATTAGTGCAACCCGTGAAGGAGATATTTTAATTATTAAAGTGGTAGAGAATCCAGTCATCAATAATGTTGATATTGAAGGTAATTCTGCAATCCCCAAGGAGCCACTGGAACAAAATCTAAAAGCGAATCTCATCACTAAAGGAGAATTATTTAATTCTACAAAGTTAGACGCATTTAAATCAGCACTCATTGAGCATTACCACTCTATAGGTCGTTACAATGCTACCATTGATACTGTTATAACAAACTCAGACAATGGAGGTGTAAATATTAAGTTAGATATAAAAGAGGGAGATGTTGCCTATGTAAAAGCTATTAATTTTGAAGGAAATCAAGCTTTTACATCAAAAGTATTAATGAAACAACTGGATATTCAACCTGATGTTTCTTGGTTCAATATTTTTCAAAGTAGTAAATTTGAACAAACAGCATACAATCAAGATTTAGAAAATCTACGTAATTTCTACATGAACCAAGGATATGCAAAATTTAATGTTGAAGCTGAACAACCCGTATTTAGTGATGATAAAAAAGAAGTATCTTTAACATATAAAATCAATGAAGGAATACCTTATACTGTAAGTGAAATACGTATTATTGGTAATACTGCAAAATTAGACAACGAGTTAAATGAACAGCTCAAATATTATAAAACAGGCGAGCTCTTTAGCAAAAATGAACTTTCAAAAATTGAAGACAATATTAAACAAGTATTTGGAAATAATGGTTTTGCTTCCGCTAAAATAGAGCTTCATCCAACCTTCGATGATACAAATAAAACAATTCGTCTCACATTTGTTGTGGATGCTGGGCAGCGTGTTTATGTAAGACAGATTCGTTTTGAAGGAAATGATGTGACTGCAGATTCAACGTTACGTCGAGAAATGCGTCAGCAAGAAGGAGCATGGTTGTCAACAAGTCTAGCTGCTTTGGGGAAGGCTCGTCTAGAAAGAACGGGGTTTTACGATAGTGTAGAAATGAGCTATCCAAATGTCCCAAATACTGCGGATCAAGTTGATATTGTATATAAAATAAAAGAACGAAATACAGGAAGTATTAATTTCGGTGTTGGTTATGGAACAGAAAGTGGTTTAAGTTATCAAGCTGGGATAAAACAGGATAATTTCTTAGGTATGGGCTCTACAATTAGTTTAAATGGTACCCGTAATGACTATGGTACAAGTATCAATTTAGGGTATACTGAACCATACTTTACTAAGGATGGAGTAAGCCTTGGTGGAAATATCTTCTACGAGGATTATGATAATTCAAAAAATAATAGTGTCGCAAGTTATAAACGACAAACCTATGGAGTCAATAGTACTTTAGGATTCCCTGTAAATGAATACAACTCCTATTTCCTTGGTCTAGGCTACGCTCAAGATCTGATTAAGAATGCTCAACGTGAATTTAATCGTGAACTTTATGTACAATCCATGAAATTCCCGATTGATAATGACTTAAATGTCTATAAAAAAATTGAAGCAAATGACTTCGATTTTTCTTTTGGTTGGAACTATAATAGTCTAAATCGAGGTTTTCTCCCAACAGAAGGGACTTTAACAAGCATTAGTGGACGTATTACCACACCAGGTTCAGACAATAAGTATTATAAAGTTAGTATTGATTTTAAAAACTATTTACCAGTCAATCGCGAACATAAGTGGGTTATCTCAACTAAAGCGAATATTGCTTATGCAAATGGTTTTAGTGGTAAAGAATTACCATTCTATCAAACTTATACTGCAGGAGGCATCGGCTCTCTTAGAGGTTTTGCTTACGGAGCTATTGGACCAAAAGCAATCTATCTGGGTAAAGATAACAATGGTAATATCCGATTCAATTCCGTAAATGGAGATATTGTTGGCGGTAATGCAATGGCATCTGCAACTTTAGAATTAATTACTCCAACACCATTTGTAAGTGAAAAATATCAACATAATGTAAGAACTTCATTATTTGTGGACGCTGCCACAGTGTTGAATACAAAATGGAAAACTAATCCAGTAGTAAACGACATTCAATATAATTATTCTAGTTTAGAAAACTTTAAAGATTATAAACGTTTTCGTGCATCTACAGGTATCGCATTCCAATGGAATTCCCCGATAGGTCCATTGGTATTTTCTTATGCGAAACCAATTAAAAAATATCAAGGTGATGAAATTGAACAGTTCCAATTTAGCATTGGTGGTTCATTCTAATCTTATAAACAAGCGGATAGATTTGTTCATTTTTTTACGAGTCTATCTTTCCTAACTTCAGAAAGGACATTTTAATGAAAAATTTATTTAAACTTGCCGCAGTTGCTTCAGCTTTAGCTTTTAGTGCGAATACAGTAAATGCAAATGAAAAAATTGGATTTGTTGATCCTAATTTCTTAATACAAAATCATCCACTTACCATTGAAGCAAATGATAAATTCACTAAATTTATGAAAGACACTGAATCTAAATTTGCACCAAGGGAAAAACAATTAGCAGCAGAAAATAAAGCATTATCCGATGAAGAAAAAGCATTATTGGATGAGCGTAAAAAAATTGAAGAAGATGCACAGAAGTTACAAAAAGAACAAGTGACCTTAGAAGCTGCAATGAAGAAAAAGGTAGCCCAACTTGAAAAAGATGCACCTAGGTTAAAAGCGAAAGAGATCCAAGCACGTCAGGATAAAATTAACGCAGAAGCTAAACCATTCCAAAATAAAGTTTCTGCATTGCAACAACGTGAAGTAGAATTTGGAAAAAAAGCAGAAGAGTTCCAAAAACGTGCTGATGAGTTTCAAAAGAAAGTAGCGGCTTTCCAAGAAGAAATTGCTAAGGTACAAAAAGAATCTGGTGTAATAACTCCTGAACAAGTACAACAAAAAGTCGTTGAAGATATTAATGCGAAAATTAAACAAGTCGCGGAATCTAAAGGCTATACTTTAGTTCTTCCTCCATCGGTCGCATTATATGCTAAAGATGGAAATGCAGCAGATATTACAGAAGAAATTCTAGTTGCAATGGGTGGAAAAATGCCAGAGGCTCCAAAAACTCAAGCGCCTGCAGCGGAAGTCACAAAACCAGAAGAAGTGAAAAAATAATGGCTGAATTCCGTTTAATTGAATTAGCGGAGCAGATCGGCGGTACTCTAAAGGGTAACGCCGATTTGGCTATTTTAAGCATTGCTCCTTTAGATAAAGCAACCTCTAATCAGATCACCTTTATCTCTAATGCAAAATATCGTCCACAGTTAGCTCAATGCCAAGCGGGAGCTATTATTGTTTCTGAAGCTGATGTCGAATTTTGTGCCGAAGGTCAAAACTTGATCGTGGTTGGAAACCCTTATGTTGCTTATGCGATTTTAGCTCAATATATGGATACAACCCCAAACCCTGCCGAAAATATCGCTGAAAGTGCCGTGATCTCACCTGATGCTAAATTGGGTCATAACGTTTCTGTCGGTGCAAATGCTGTGATTGAAAGTGGTGTTGAAATCGGTGATGATGCGGTGATTGGTGCTGGCTGTTTTGTTGGAAAAAACAGTAAAATTGGTGCAAGAACAAAATTATGGGCAAATGTGTCGGTTTACCATAATGTACAAATTGGCTCAGATTGTTTAATTCAATCTTCTGCCGTTATTGGTAGTGACGGTTTTGGCTATGCAAATGAGAAAGGTCAATGGATTAAAATTCCTCAGACTGGTGGCGTGATTATCGGTAATCGTGTTGAAATTGGGGCTTGTACCTGTATTGATCGTGGTGCTTTAGATCCAACGGTGATTGAAGACAATGTGATTATTGATAACCTATGTCAAATTGCACATAACGTACATATCGGTTATGGCACGGCAATCGCTGGCGGGGTCGTAATGGCGGGTAGCCTGAAAGTAGGACGCTTCTGCCAAATTGGTGGGGCAAGTGTAATCAATGGGCATATGGAAATTTGTGATGGGGCAATCATTACTGGAATGGGAATGGTAATGCGACCAATCACAGAGAAAGGAATTTACTCATCGGGTATTCCTTTGCAAACTAATAAAGAATGGCGTAAAACAGCTGCTCTTGTAATGAATATTGATGAAATGAATAAACGTTTGAAAGCATTGGAAAAACGTTTAGCTGAATAATTGATTGAGGTCTTAGTAGTGACAACCAAATTACAAACAGAAAATCGTGAACCAAGAATTATTGAAGTAACTGAAATTATGGAAATGCTTCCACATCGTTACCCGTTTTTATTAGTGGATCGTGTGGTAGATTTTGAAGAAGGTAAATGGCTCCGAGCTGTAAAAAATGTGAGTGTAAATGAGCCTTGTTTTACTGGGCATTTTCCAAATCAACCCGTTTTCCCAGGTGTACTTATTTTAGAAGCAATGGCTCAGGCAACAGGTGTGTTAGCGATTAAAAGTTACGGTAAATTGAAAGAAAACGAACTTTACTATTTTGCAGCAGTAGATAATGCTCGCTTTAAACGCCCTGTAGTACCAGGCGATCAAATGATCATTGAAGTGACCTTTGTTAAAGAGCGTCGAGGTATTACGGCATTTACAGGTAAAGTTTATGTAGATGATACGCTAGTTTGCGAAGCAGACTTAATGTGTGCGCGTAAATAATCTTGCTTGAATAAAGAGGAAAATACTATGCAATTAATTGACGCTTCAGCCAAAATTCACCCAACAGCCTTGATCGAAGAAGGTGCTAAAATTGGTGCAAATGTGGAAATCGGTGCATTTTGTGTTATCGGCAAGGATGTTCGTATTGGGGCTGGTACAAAAATTCACTCTCACGTTGTTATTCAAGGTGATACAGAAATAGGTGAAGATAATCAAATTTTCCAATTTGCAAGTATTGGTGAAATTAACCAAGATCTTAAATATCAAGGTGAACCAACTAAAACCATTATTGGACATCGTAACCGTATCCGTGAAAGTGTGACTATTCATCGTGGCACGGTTCAAGGCGGTGGCGTTACGCGTGTGGGTAACGATAACTTATTTATGATTAACTGCCATATCGCTCACGATTGCTCTATCGGTAATCGTTGTATTATTGCGAATAATGGTACTTTAGCCGGACACGTTACCCTTGATGATTTTGTGATTGTTGGCGGAATGTCAGCTATTCATCAATTTGTCGTTGTGGGATCGCACGTTATGTTAGGTGGTGGTTCAATGGTGAGCCAAGACGTTCCGCCTTATGTAATGGCTCAAGGCAACCACGCCCAACCGTTCGGTGTTAATCTTGAGGGATTAAAGCGTCGTGGCTTTAAGAAAGCAACAATGCACGCAATCCGTAATGTGTATAAGTTAATTTACCGCAGTGGTAAAACCTTAGAAGAAGCTATTCCAGAAATTGAACAGTATGCCAAAACAGAGGCAGCGGTCAGTTTATTCTTGGATTTCTTTAAGCGTTCTAGACGAGGAATTATTCGTTAATTTGTTCATGCTCTCTTATTGAGGAATTAAAATATTCGAGCATACATTCTGTATCAATGGCAAAAATGTATCCATATAAGATGTTGTTCTAAAGAATATAGATACATCGATTTTTAATCTGACATCTTAATAGCAGTTATTCTATAAAAACCTGTTGACAAACGCTCTATTTTAGAGGATTCTCTCATTCACTTTTTACGCTTAATATTTAGAGAATAGCGATGAACCGTTTTTCTATGATTATTACCACGATGATGACCATTATGTGCCAACATAGTGCGGGTGTTCGTGGCTAGAAAACGGAACAAGATTCACAGAAACCCGCTTAAACAAGCGGGTTTTTTTGTAACAAAATTTGCAAACATTAACTATTATCTTCAGGAGAAATTATGCGAGTTCTAAAATTTGGAGGTACTTCTTTAGCCAATCCAGAACGCTTTTTACAAGCCGCCGACATCATCGAAAAGGCACATTTGGCAGACCAAGCCGCTGGCGTACTATCCGCCCCAGCGAAAATCACTAACCATCTTGTCGCCGTTGTCGATAAAGCCCAAACAGGCGAATCCTACGAATCTCATCTCACCGAAGCCACCGACATTTTCAATAACATCATCAACGGATTATATGCCGTCAATAACAATTTCGACCGTGAAGGATTAAGTGCCTTTATCAAAGCAGAACTAGACGACATCTGCAATATTGCAGCTGAAGCAGCAAAAAATAAATTCTGCCCAGATAATATCGGTGCAACAGTACATAGCCGTGGGGAAAAATTGTCGATTGCGATGATGAAAGCGTGGTTTGAAGCAAAAGGCTATGAAGTTACTCGCGTTGATCCTGTCAAAAAATTATTAGCTAACGGGAGCTATTTAGAGTCTTCTGTGGACATTGCTGAATCGACTAAACGTATTGAAGCCCTTTCGATTCCAAAGAAAAATGTGGTGTTAATGGCGGGCTTTACGGCAGGTAATGAGCAAGGTGAATTGGTGTTACTTGGTCGTAATGGTTCAGATTACTCTGCAGCCTGTTTAGCGGCTTGTTTAAAAGCAGATGTGTGCGAAATTTGGACGGATGTGGACGGCGTTTATACTTGCGATCCTCGTTTAGTGCCGGATGCGATCTGCTTAGAGTCTATGAGCTATCAAGAAGCGATGGAGCTTTCTTACTTCGGTGCGAAAGTGATCCACCCTCGTACCATTGGTCCGTTAGTGCCGTTAAATATTCCGTGCTTAATTAAAAATACCCATAATCCGGAAGCAGCAGGCACAATCATTAACGGTAATGTAGTAAATGATAATTTAAAAGTGAAAGGGATCACGAACCTTGATAATGTGGCAATGTTCAATGTTTCAGGCTCAGGTATGCAAGGTATGGTTGGTATGGCGGCTCGTGTGTTTACTGCGATGTCGCAAGCGGGCATTTCTGTGAACTTAATTACACAATCTTCTTCTGAATATAGCATTAGCTTCTGTGTGCCAGTCAAAGCGGTTGAGAAAGCGCTAACTGCGTTAAACAGTACCTTTGCTCAAGAGCTTAAAGAAGGTTTATTAGATCCTGTGGAAGTGATTAAAGACCTTTCTATCGTGTCGGTGGTCGGCGATGGTATGCGTACCGCAAAAGGGATTGCGGCTCGCTTCTTCTCTGCGCTTGCTCAAGCAAATATCAGCATTGTGGCGATTGCGCAAGGTTCATCAGAGCGTTCAATTTCTGCCGTTGTGCCATTAAATAAAGCCATTGAAGCTGTTAAAGCTACACATAAAGCGTTATTCAATAACAAAAAAGTGGTCGATGTCTTTTTAGTGGGTGTTGGCGGTGTGGGTGGCGAATTGATCGAACAGATCACAACCCAGAAGGAATATCTTGCAAAGAAGGATATTGAGATCCGTGTTTGTGCATTAGCTAACTCAAATAAAATGTTGCTCAACGAAAACGGCTTAAGCCTTGATAACTGGCGTGCGGATTTAGAGTCGGCGACACAGCCATCTGACTTTGATGTGTTGCTTTCATTCATTAAATTACATCACGTTGTTAATCCTGTTTTTGTCGATTGTACGACAGCACAATCGGTGGCAAATCTTTATTCTCGTGCATTAAAAGAAGGCTTCCACGTGATTACACCAAATAAGAAAGCGAATACCTCAAGCTATGCTTATTATCAGGAAATGCGTGAAAATGCTCGTCAAAGCCAACATAAATTCTTATATGAAACCAATGTGGGCGCAGGCTTGCCTGTAATCGAAAACCTACAAAATTTGCTTGCTGCCGGCGATGAAGTCGAGAAATTTGAAGGGATTTTATCCGGTTCACTCTCTTTCATTTTCGGTAAGTTAGAAGAAGGGGCTACGCTTTCCGAAGCAACTAACATTGCCAAAGAAAAAGGCTTTACTGAGCCAGACCCTCGCGATGATTTATCAGGGCAAGATGTGGCGCGTAAGTTATTGATTTTAGCGCGTGAATGCGGCTATCCGTTAGAGCTGGAAGATATTGAGATGGAAGGCGTCTTACCAAAAGGTTTCTCTGAAGGCAAAACTGCAGCAGAATTTTTAGCGATGTTGCCGGAGCTTGATGCGGAATTTGCAAAACGTGTGGAAAACGCGACCGCTTGTGGCAATGTGTTGCGTTATGTGGGCTCCATTGAAAACGGTAAATGCCGTGTCGCAATCAAAGAAGTAAACGGTGATGATCCGCTTTATAAAGTGAAAAACGGTGAAAATGCCCTTGCGTTCTATACACGCTACTACAGCCCGATTCCGCTATTACTGCGTGGCTATGGTGCAGGTAATGATGTTACCGCTGCAGGTATTTTTGCGGATATTTTGCGTACGTTGAAATAGGGCTTTTTGATGTCTTGAGGTTAAAAAACCATCAATAGATGTTTATTTAACATCCCAGCACGGCAGAGCCGTACTGGGTTACGCATAATTCAGCCCCTTTAGGGCTGAGAATTAGAGTGGCAAAGCCACTCAACTATGCGTAACCTAGTACGCATTTTGCGTGCTAGGTATAAAACAGCATATTTTATAAGCACAAAACATCAACAAACCTTAACAGATTATCAATACTTTTGTAGGGGCGGGCTTTATGCCCGCCCGTTGATATATAGACACGATTTCGGGTGGGGATAACCCCCCTACGAAAATCTATGTATGTCTAATCCCATATAAAATAAGGAAAAAAAATGACATTACGAATTTATGCCCCGGCTTCCAGTGCAAATTTAAGTGTTGGCTTTGACTCGCTTGGCACAGCCATTTCGCCGATTGATGGTTCACTGCTTGGTGATGTGGTACAAATTGAAGAGTGCGATCAACTCTTTGAGTTAGAAAGTGTCGGCTATTTTGTGCGTAAACTGCCGAAAGAACCGCAAAAAAATATCGTCTATCAAGCCTATGTGCTGTTTAGCGAACGTTTGAAATTGCGTGGTGGCGTAGTGAAAAATTTACGCCTCACCCTTGAGAAAAATATGCCGATTGGCTCAGGCTTAGGCTCAAGTGCTTGCTCAATTGTGGCTGCTCTCGTAGCACTGAATAAATTCCACGATGAACCGTTTTCAAAAATGGAATTGTTGGAAATGATGGGCGAATTGGAAGGCAGAATTTCAGGCTCAATCCACTATGACAACGTTGCCCCGTGCTATTTAGGCGGTCTGCAATTAATGACACAATCGCTCGGTAATATTTGCCAACCGATTCCGTTCTTTGATGAATGGTATTGGGTGTTGGCTTATCCAGGGATTGAAGTGTCCACCGCTGAAGCTCGTGCGAGTTTGCCCAAAAGCTATACTCGCCAAGAGATGATCTCACAGGCTCGCTATTTAGGCTCTTTCGTTCACGCTTGCCACACTCGTCAAGACGTACTTGCCGCTATTATGATGAAAGATCTGATTGCTGAACCGTATCGTGAATCATTACTGCCAAACTTTGCCGAAGTTCGCCAAGGTTGTAAAGATTTGGGAGCATTGGCGGTGGGGATTTCGGGTTCAGGCCCAACGATGTTCGCCATTGCTCCAGACTTAGAGCACGCTCAAAAATTGGTCGCTTATCTTGAAAAAGATTATCTGCAAAACAATGAGGGTTTTATCCATATTTGTAAGGTGGATAATTTAGGAGCGAGAGAGTTGAAGTAAGCTCAGCATACATAATTATTCTCATAGACTCCGCCCTTATTAAGGGCGGAAAAGCAAGAGAAAATATAATATGTCTTAGTAAAGTAAATTCCTATCCCCTCAAATCACTCGCCTGTTGCAATAGATTACGGCTCTCTTTAAGGAATTGTTCGGAATAATCGCCAAACCAACAATGCACTTTTTCAAAGGCATCAATAAAGCTCTGCTTGTCGTTTTGCTGAAAGAATGCCAAGCTCTTTTCAAAGCTCTGTTGTAGCGAGGCAATGACATCTAAATTTTCAGGCTTATCGGCGATAATTTCCGCATACAATTTCGCATCTTGGGCAAATAGACGACCTATCATCGCCAGCTCTAAACGATAAATCGGAGACGAAAGTGCAAGTAATTGCGGTAATTTGACAGCTTGTTGCGATAAATGTAACCCATAAGCAAAGGTAGAAAAGTGGCGTAGCGCTTGAATGTAGGTCATTGCGTGATCGTGTTCTTTGGCATCGATCTCTTCAATCTTCGCCCCCCAAATCCGCATTTGGTCAAGCAGCCATTGATAACGTTCAGCAAAACGTCCGTGACAACAAGCGATCACTTGTTTCGCAAAACTTGCAATATCTGGCCCAAACATTGGGTGAAGCCCAACAACGGCTCCAGAATGCACTTCTAACATCTTCGCTAACGGCTGTGCTTTGACTGAGGTGAGATCAGCTAAGATCATCTGTTCGTTCAAATACGGCTGTAAACGCTCAAGGGTATCTAAAGTGTTGGCAATCGGCACACAAACTACCACTAAATCTACTCCGTGCATAATCTGTTCGGCTTGCTCCCAGTCATCTCGATCAAGGCGTTCCACCGAATAGCCCGATAATTCAAAATAGCGGGCAAACAATCCGCCTAGCTTGCCCAAGCCGCCAACAACCACGATTTTTCGCACTTGCTCATTTGTCGCTTTAAAGCCGTGTTTATTCTCGTTGGTATAAGATTCTCGCATTAGACGACGCAACACATCTTCAATCAAATCAGCAGGAATGCCCTGACTTTCTGCTTCTTGACGGCGAGCGGCAATCATTGAGGCTTCACGTTCAGGGGCATAAATCGGCAAACCGTGCCGGTGTTTAATTTTGCCAACTTCTGCCACCAGTGAAAGACGTTTTGACAATAATTCAATTAACTGTTGATCGACTTGATCGATCTGTTCACGAATAGGATTTAATGGGTTCATACTACTTTCTTAGGGTCTCTGCAAAATCGGTTAATAAGGTTTCCGTTGTCTGCCAATCAATGCAAGCATCTGTAATAGATACGCCATATTGCATCTGTTCAAAAGGTTGCTCGGACGATTGATTGCCGGCAAACAAGTGGCTTTCAATCATCAAGCCGATAATAGATTGGTTGCCTGCAACCAGCTGTTGTAGCACATTTTCCGCCACCAATGGCTGACGGCGGTAATCTTTATTAGAGTTACCGTGGCTACAATCAATCATAATCGCTTCAGGCAAGCCCGCTTTGCGTAACGCCTGTTCGCACTCTTGCACATATTGAGCTTCAAAATTCGGGGATTTTCCACCGCGTAAGATAACGTGTCCATCAGGATTGCCTTTGGTATGCAGTACCGTTACTTGCCCCTGTTGGTTAATCCCAATAAAGCTATGCCCCATTGCAGAAGCCTGCATTGCATTAATCGCAACGCCTAAATTTCCGTCTGTGCCATTTTTAAATCCCACTGCCATTGATAAACCTGATGCCATTTCTCTGTGGGTTTGAGATTCCGTCGTTCTTGCTCCAATCGCAGACCAACTGAATAGATCAGCAAGATATTGTGGACTAATCGGGTCTAAGGCTTCGGTTGCAAGCGGCAAGCCAAGTTCCGCTAAATCTAACAATAATTTACGTGCAATGCGTAACCCTTTTTCAACATCGAATGTGCCGTTTAAATTAGGATCATTGATTAAACCTTTCCAACCCACAGTGGTGCGTGGTTTTTCAAAGTACACTCGCATTACAATGTAAAGTTTATCTGACACTTTGTCGGCTAACACTTTTAATTTTTTGGCATATTCTAATGCAGAGACAGGATCGTGAATGGAACAAGGACCAATAACAATAAGCTGGCGTTTATCACGTTTATGGATAATATCTGAGATTACCTTTCTTGATTCTTCAATCTGTTTACGCAGATGCTCTGGCAGTGGAAACTCTTGTTTTAATCCTTTTGGGGTTAGCAAAACTTTTTCATCACAAATGTTTACGTTGTGTAAACTATCCTGATTAAATACAGTGTTCATTTTTATTTCCTATAATTGTAAAAAAATCAATACAGAACTAATTTACAACGTAATTGGTAAAGTTTCAATGGTTTTTTGACTTTTAGAGGGGATTTGTAGGGACACGCTGTGCGTGTCCGTAAAATAAATGAATAATGGACACACGCAGTGTGTCCCTACATTCGTCCTAAAATACATCATTCCCCCTATTTATGAGAAATCCCTGAGTAATACGAGGATTGTGCTGGATGTAGGGATAAACCCCATAATATTTTGGGCGGACACATTGGTCCGCCCAAACAATGATTTTATAAATAATCTTGAATTTTCTGTTTCACCTGCTCTACTGAAATTCGCTCCATCAGCCCATCACCTTTTGCACTTGTCGCCCAAGGCAACTGATCCCAAGGCTTCCCACGACTTTCTAATACCGCCTGATCATAAACAGATACTACCTTATCTAAATCTAAATAAGGGCCTGTACGGCGTGGGTTATGAATCGCATATAGACCAATCACCGTTGTATTTTGAGTTGTCGCAATATGAGCTGGCCCCGAATCCGAAGATAGCACCAAATCCGCTTGACGAATTAATGCCGCAAGTTGTTTTAAATTGGTTTTTCCTGCAAGATTAAGGCAATTCGGTGCAAGTTGTTGAATTTTTGCAGCCACTTCCATCTCATAAACCGACGGAGATCCTGCAATAATCACATTGATGTTTTGTGCTAATGCAAACTGTGCAATTTGCCCATAATTTTCAGGCAACCAATCTTTCTCTTTTTTGCTAGAACAAGGGGCAATGACTAAATTTTTTCGTTGTTTATCAATAAATTGAGACGTATAGGCTAAATCCGCTTCACTCACAGGCAAGTCCCAAGTTGGACGTAGATCTTGCACACCAATCGCTTTAGCAAACATCATCTGACCGTCTAAAACGTGAGGGGAAGCGGTCTTTTCCACCTTTTTATTTGTAAATAACCACTGCCCTTCTCTTGCACGATCTCGATTAAAGCCGACCTTTTGTTTTGCTCGAATACCTAAGGATAAAATAGAGGCACGCAATGCCGTTTGCATATTTAACAGATAATCGAACCGCTTACCACGCAGCTGTTTCCATAACGCAAAAATCCCTTTCCACCCTGTTTTTTTATCATAAGGCACAAGGGTTACATTCGGAATGCCTTGCATTAACATCGACTCCGTTTTACCAATGATCCAAGTGATTTCCGCTCGCGGATATTGGCGTTGAATGGCTTGCACAACCGCAAGGGTATGGCAAACATCACCAATGGCAGAAAGTCGTAAAATACAGATTGATTGCGGGCTATTCATCTTTCTTCCTATAAACATTTCGCAGGTTTTGGCAAGCCTGCAATTTTGGTTGCCTGTTTTGCTGGGCCTTCAGGGAATAAACGTTGCAAATAACGGCTACTGCCCTTTTCTTCACCAAATTTCTGCGATAAGGCTTTTACTAGCATTCGGATTGCTGGGGAGGTTTTATATTCTTGATAAAATTCTCGCACAAAATAGACGATTTCCCAATGGGCTTCGCTAAGTTCAAGGTTATCTTTTTGAGCGATAACTACGGCAAGTTCAGGCGACCAGTCGTCTAAATTTTTCAAATAGCCGTGTTCGTCTGTGGGGTATTGTTGATGATTGAGTTCGATAAAATGAAGCATACAAGATGAGGGTGTAGGATGAAAACTCTAAAAGAAGAGCCCAGCATTCTAAAAAGAACTTAATTAAAATGCTGGGCTATAAATATATTACTTGTCAAATCAATCTGATAAATCGCAAAGCCTGTTTCATCAGTGCCAACGAATGACATTGGATATTGTGCTTTTTCTGCAATAAAGGCTTTTGCTTTATCGCTTGGCGAAGTTTCAAAGCGTACATCTAATTTGCCTTTAGCGGCAATTGGAGCAATACGCCAGTTTTTGTCTGCAGCTGGACTGACTTGACCGTTGGCTTTACTTTCAGCAGTAATATAATTCGCTAAAATTTGACGGTTTTCATCTGGTGCAGCAAAGACAATATGACTTTCACCTGTGCCAGGGAATTTATTGCTATATGCACGGTAGTTGTTGGTCGCAATTAAGAATTCTGCTTTTGGATCAACTGGTTTACCGTTATAGGTTAAATTCATTACACGGTGAGCTTTATCGTTGATTAACTTACATTCGCCATCATAACGTGCTGGTTGAGTAATATCATATTGATATTGAACGCCGTCAATCACGTCAAAGTTATAAGTGCGGAAACCTTCCCAGTCTAATAGACTTTGTGGCTGTTCGTTCGCTGGATCAATTTGTTTAAACATACCAGCACTGCACTCTAACCACTCTTTTAACTCTTCGCCTGTGACTTTAACCACAACAAGGGTATTTGGATAGAGATATAAGTCAGCTGCGTTACGGAATGTCAATTCACCTTTGTTTACCTCGGTATAACCATTCGGATCATTTTTACGACCGCCAGCTTTAAACGGTGCACCCGCACTTAAAATTGGTAACCCTGCTAACTGCGGCAATCCTCTCACGATATTTTCTACATAGGCTTTTTGTGCTTGGTTCACAATTTGTACTGTTGGGTCATCTTGAACTAAAGCAAGGTAGCTGTACATATTGTCTGTCGCTTTACCGATTGGTTGTGACACGAATTTACGAGTTGCTTCGTGAACAGGTTGCAATAAAGCGGCAACTTCAGGGTGATTTTCTACCGTTGCAGCTTTTTTCTCATTATCATAGATTGGGCATAGCACGGCTTTACCATCAACCACAAGCCATTTGCCTTTTTGTTTTGCAAGAGTTAAGTCCACAACACTGATATTGTTCGCCCAGTAACCTGCCATTGACTCTGGAATACCTTTCACTGTTCCTTTTTCAATATCCACATTTGGCGATTTTACAAACTCTTTATTTGGGAATAGGCGGTGTGAGTGTCCAAAAATCACCGCATCAATGCCTTTTACATCAGCAAGATAGAATGCTGAGTTTTCAGCGCCTTCTTTATAAGACTCATCAGATGGACCTGTATGAGCAAGTGCTACGATTAAATCCGCCCCTGCTTTTTTCAGGATTGGCACATATTTTTCAGCAATTTTCACAATATCACGAGCTTCCACTTTGCCGTCTAAATGGGCTTTATCCCACACCATTACTTGTGGTGGAACGAAACCGATATAACCGACATTTAAAGTATGTTTCACACCATCTTCATCAACCACTTCTTTTTTCTGAATGAAGTATGGTTGGTAAACTGGCTCATCTGTACCTGGTTTAACGATATTCGCATTGATGATCGGGAATTTTGCTTCTTTGATTGCGTCATCAAGGTATTTTAAACCGTAGTTAAATTCGTGGTTACCTAATGTCCCTACATCATATTTCATTAGGTTTAATGCATCAATCGCAGGGTTAGATTTCCCTTCTTTATAACCGACCGCTGCTTGATAGTCCGCAATCGGATTACCTTGAATTAAGTCACCATTATCAACAAGAACGCTGTTTTTAGCCTCTTTGCGAGCTTGTTCAATTAACGTTGCCGCACGAGTAAAACCAAATTTTGTTGTTGGTGCATCTTTGTAGTAGTCAAAATCCGTTAAGAAACTGTGAATATCCGTTGTGCCAATAACACGCAAAGAAACTTTGCTATCGCCTGCAGCAAATGCAAAGCGGTTTGCACTAATTGCTAATACGGTGGTCGCACCAATTTGAAGAAAACGTCTTCTGTTCATCATAACAAGTATCCTCATTGATACAAAAAAGGAGAGTATTATAGGCAATAATACTCTAAAATGCCTTAATCCTTTTATCAAATCTGTGATCGACTTCACAGAATAGATAAATTAAGGCTGTATAAAAACCGCTATTCTAATTTCTGAAGCGGTTACTTTAGAGGGAATATAGAACAGATAAAAACTAGATTATCTATGTAATTAGAAATAAATAATACATATAAATCTACTTAAGATCCCTATACCTCATAAAAATCCCTGCATGATAAGCAGGGATCTTATTAGATTAAACTTTTAATAGGTTACTCTTTTGACTTCCAAATTAACGGATCAACACCACGGCGAATAAGCTCTGGGTGATCTTCAATTTTGAATACAGGCTGCTCTACACCTGCTTTCACTTGTTTTTGGTAATCTTTTAAGATAACCCAAACAATTGGAGCAAGTAAAACGATAGACACTAAGTTGATCATCGCCATTGATGCCATTACGGTATCGGCAAACGCCCACACAATACCGCCATCACGCACAGCACCGAAGTAAACGAAAAATAACACGATTAAACGGAAGGCTAATACGAAACTTGGTTTGTTACGGATATAGCGAATATTGCTTTCTGCATAAGCATAGTTACCGATAATTGAAGTGTAGCAGAATAACAATAAGATAAAGGCTAAGAAGTGTAAGCCAAATTCACCGATGTGGAACTCTAACGCTTTTTGGGTTAAAGATACGCCACGCAATGATTCGCTACCATAATCGTTAGACATTAAAATAATGATTGCGGTACAAGTACATACAATAATGGTATCCACAAATACCCCTAACATTTGAATTAAGCCTTGACTTGCAGGGTGTTTTGCATCTGACGTTGCCGCTGAGTTTGGTGCAGAACCCATACCCGCTTCGTTTGAGAATAAACCACGTTTAATCCCCATTAACATCGCTTGTGAGAATAATGAACCAAAGATACCGCCAGCCATTGCAGAAAAGTCAAAGGCACTTGTAATAATTTTATTTAAAACTTCAGGTACTCGCTCAATATTCATCCCTAAAATGATCATTGCCATAATTAAGTAGAATAACGCCATCATCGGCACAACTTTCGCTGAAACCTGACCGATACGTTTAACCCCACCGAAGATAATCGCTGCAGTCACAATCACTAACACAATGCCCACATAATGCGGATCCCATTCCCACGCATTACGCGTTGCTTCAACGATAGAGTTTGCTTGAACCGCATTGAACGCAAAACCGAAGGTAAAAATTAAGGTAATTGCAAAGGCAATCGCAAGCCAAGGAGCTTTTAAACCACGCTTAATGTAATAAGCTGGGCCACCACGGAACATACCGTTTGGATCACGCACTTTATAAACCTGTGCCAATGATGATTCTGCAAATGCACTACTCATACCGATTAACGCAGTGATCCACATCCAGAACACTGCACCTGGTCCGCCTAATGCGATAGCAGTCGCAACTCCACCGATATTACCCACGCCCACACGGCTTGCCAAGCCTGTTGCAAAGGCTTGGAACGGGGTTAATGACTCGCCCTCTGCAGCACGGCCAGACCACATTTCACGGATACTACGAGGTAATAAACGTAATTGAACTAAGCCAGTGGTAATGGTAAAGAATAAACCGACACCTAAAAGGGTTAATACAGTAATGTCCCAAAGTGGACCGTCAATCGTGTTCACGATCCATTTTAAAACATCTTCAAAAATTGAAACTATGCTATCCATCGAAAAGACCTCATAAAAAGTAAAACGATTTCGGCATTTTAACGATTTTTTATCTTTTTTGAAAAGATTTTTTAATTAAAATAATAAAAAAAGTTAATGATTGGTTATTTAACGGGCTGGGCTGGTTTAAATAACAAATTCTGTCTAATTAGCAAATAATATAGTAGAGACACGCTGAGCGTGTCCATCAATACGAATTGAGTTTTTTGTTAGAATGGACACACGCAGTGTGTCCCTACAAATACTTTTATGAACGGTAATAATTCAACGTCATTGTAGGGACACCACGCTTGGTGTCCATTGAATATGACATAACTTAACGCTTAAACAAAAGATTTTGGCTTGTATCTAACAAACTACTGTGGAATAAGGTAAAACCAAAACCGATCAAAAGTAATCCAATCAGCAATTTTCCGAATAAAACAGACCGC
This sequence comes from Glaesserella parasuis, assembly GCF_002015085.1. Taxonomy (GTDB): domain Bacteria; phylum Pseudomonadota; class Gammaproteobacteria; order Enterobacterales; family Pasteurellaceae; genus Glaesserella; species Glaesserella parasuis. The sequence goes on along the minus strand of NZ_MUXW01000047.1, from coordinate 2,761 downwards.
TTGTGAGCCGAAAATGAAAGATACCAACCGCTAATATGCACTGCTTTACGGCGAGCAAATAGAACCAAACAGGCAAACAGCGTTAGCGTTAGCCCCGTTCCCGTTGCCATTAATAAAGCCGAAGCCACGCCCCAAAGGTATAAATCCAAAGTATAGGCTAAAAACAGCACTAAAATTGCCCCTGAACAGGGACGTAAGCCAATGCTAAAAATCAACATCAGCGTGCTTTTCCAATCCGTTGCCGTTGCTATTTCGGACGAACTTGGCAAATGTTTATGACCACAACTACAATCTGCAGAATGTTGATGATGAGCAGTAATAAGCGGTGATTTTGGGGCTATTTTTTGCAAATGGCGAATTTGAAAGCCCTTTGGCTTCGCTCTCACGCTTTTTAACGCTTGATAACACCAATACAGCCCAAACAACATCATTACAACAAAACTGCCTCGCTCAACCCATTTTAACGCTAGATTAAAATAGCTACGAGAAAGGGTAAAAATCACCACAATAATCGTCACTAATCCAATCGCCACCAAGCCTTGCACTAATGCAGATAATAAAGTGATTTTCACCGCTTGTGGCAGTTTGGTTTGTTCAAAAGAGAGATAACTTGTTAGAATAAATTTGCCGTGACCTGGACCAACGGCGTGAAACACTCCATAGATAAAGCTCACTGCCATTAGAGTCAGCCCTGCCTGTTGCTGGTTTTCATTCAGACGATTTAACGCCTCTGAAAGCGCAACATTAAATTCCCTCTGCCACTCGCTGACTTTAAATAAGAGATAGGGATAAGCCTGATAAATCGCAAAAAGTGCCACCAATCCGACCGCTATCCCAGCCCAATACTTTGCCTTTATTGACATACAATACTCACTTTTTGCGCAAATTGTGCGCCTAAAGACAAGCCACGTTCTGCTGGCATATCGGGGGTTTCATTTTTATCTAATGTCGATGCATACAACCGCAAAGATTGATTTACCGTCGGCTCAATCATCTCAACTTTACAAAGATTTTGCTCTGTGCTACTGACATCACTCGCTTTTTCGTAATTCATTGCTAAGTAATAACTTGGCTCAAAGGTAAAAAAACGGAATGACTGCCCTTTTACCGCTTTAGGCTCGGCTAGTAGCAAGGTGAAATGGTAAATAATACGATTATGCTGAATTTCAACGGACGAGTTATGCGGTTTAGCTTTAAACTTAATCGGTTCATTTTGCTGATTATAAAGCTCGCTAAAATAGTGGGTACTCACCGCAGATTCATCTAACTCACGCAAAATTTTATTCATTGCCTGTTTTTTATCCTTACTGCTGTTGATTTCATAGATCAGTTCAGCTGATGTAATCTCATCAAGTGTCCAGTACAATTCAAAACCTTCCAGCTTACCTTGTTGAATTAGCACTTTATTTTTCATATCAAGGAAAGAGTGTGGATGAGCAAAAACAGAAAAAGAGAGTAACAGCGAAATCGTGCCGATAAGAAAACGCTTAAGCATTTGAAATCCTTATAATGAAATCAATTTTAAAATCATTATATCAGACTTTTATAAGGGCTTTTTGTTCCGACATGCTTCAATAAAAAAGCGAACAGACAAAATCTGTTCGCTCTTAAAAATTAGGCTGAGTCGGTCGATAAGCCGAGTTCTGTCGTGGACAATCATTCCTCTAGGCGTACATTCACACATACGCTCAAGCAACCTACCCGAATCCCAAGCGGGCAACTCGTTGGATTCCTATTTGGTCTTGCTACGAGTGGAGTTTACCGTGCCGTGAAATGTTACCACTCACGCGGTGCGCTCTTACCGCACCCTTTCACCCTTACCAGCCGAAACTGGCGGTCTGCTCTCTGTTGCACTAGTCGTAGGCTCACGCCTCCCAGACGTTATCTGGCACTCTGCCCTGTGTAGCTCGGACTTTCCTCTCGTTTACTTGTCCCACTAGGTCGTTCTTACGAACGGTTAAGGGCTTCAATAAACCAGCGATTGTCTAACCAACTCAGGCTGGCGAGTATAGCGGATTTATGAACTTTTGCAACAAAATGAATTGTCTCATCCCTATTATCAACGCAGGGCAAGATCGCATCTTTCTCAAATTTATGATCTAATACACCTTAATTATCCATATCAAATCAGGTTGTAAAATGAGCGTTTTTTGTTTTTTTGAAAATTTATCCGACCCACGAGCCTATAATCAAAAACACCACTTTTTAGACATCGTTTTTCTCGTCGTCAGTGCCGTGATTTCGGGAACAAATAGTTGGACTGAAATCAAACTTTTTGGCGAATTACATTTGGATTGGTTGCGAAAATATCGTCCTTTTGAGTGTGGTATTCCTGTCGATGATACTATCGCTCGTGTAATAAAACGCATTAAATGCTTGAGGCGTTTGAGGAGGTAAATGCGGAACGTCGTCGAATTGATGAGCGTTACTACCGTAAGCTGAAAGTGAGTGATTGGCTGAGCAAAGCGGAGGAATGGAAGGGGATAAAATCGGTGTTGGAGGTGTGTCGCAAGCGGTCAGATAATGGCAAAGAATCACAAGAAAAAGTCTTTTATATCAGTAGTTTGGATGTTGATGTTCAAATATTGGCGAAGTGCGTGCGAGGGCATTGGGAAGTGGAAAACAAAGCCCATTGGGTGCTAGATGTGGTCTATAAAGAAGACGAATGTGCTGTGACCGATGAATGGGGTGCGGAAAATCTGGCAATCTTGCGTCGATTAGCGTTGAACTTGGCACGATTACACCCGAAAAAGCAGAGTAT
>NZ_MUXW01000046.1 GCF_002015085.1 Glaesserella parasuis | reverse complement strand
AATGGACAATGCCGATTCAGAACTGGAAACTGGCGATGAATCGATTTATGATTGATTTTGGTGATCGCCTAGACGATCACCGTTAAGTTGAAATGGGTGTTTACACAGAATTTGGGATAGGGTCTAGTTACCAAGTATAACTGATATCTACACCTAAATTTACATTAGAATATTGACTACCATATTTTTGCAATTCTAATGTTGAACCTACTTTCAATCCATTTGAAAAAGCTTTATTAATACTAGTTGCCAATCCATAAATTGTATTATGTGAACTAATTTTATACACATTACTCTTATCATTAGATTGAGATAGTTTCAGACTGTCATTGATGAATGCAATATTTGGTCGGATATTTACATTAATATCATTTATCTTATACATAAGATTCACACCAACATCTCCAGCATAAACTGTTCTCTTATTAACAGCGACATCCTGATCTAACAATGTTCTATTGGAACGAGAAATATAGGCACCAAACGAAGGACTCACACTCAGATCTTCACTCAATCTAAGTTGATAAGCATAGTTCAAATAAAGATCAACATTGTTATTACGTTCAATAAAGTCTTGGTGTTTTACGCCACGGTAACGAATAAAACCAGCAATCTGATGATTATCCAGTTGATATTTTGCTCTCATACCAACGTGATAACTTTTTTGATGTTTATTGCCATATTCAAAAAACAATCCAGCCTGAACTTTTTCACTAACCGTCTTATTTCCACCTAAAGAGAGCTTATTATATTTTGAACCTCCACTATAATGAGCAAAAACACCATCAAAGGAGCGATACAAAATATCATGATTGTATTCATTTAAATGCTTAGCCTGTTCAATATATTTGGTAAAGTCCAATGGATTATTCAAAGCTAAAAACATGGTATACAAGCTATCATATAAATCATGAACACCTAAATAATTGACATTTGTTGTATTCTTAGACTCTGAAATAGTATTAATAGATGCTAATGCATCTTGGAAATTCTTAAGATTGGATGGTAAAGCCTTTTCAAAAGAAACCGCTTGTTGACTTAATGCAAAGCTTTTGAGTTTTAATTCTGACATAGCCTGATCAAGCGTAATAGACTGTGCTATTGCATTATCATTTGCCCTACGAAGTTTAGCAATCAATTCGTCTTTTTGCCCCTGATTCAAATGCATTAAAGCATTAATTTTTTCAACATCAGGTTCAATTTCATCAGGAAGATTCCATTCAAGGGCTTTAGCTTGAATATCTGTCATATATTCTGTCAAATTTTTTACAGTAATATTTCCATCATCCTCATAAGCAACAAATAAATTTCCCTCTTTATAAGCCAAAGATGAATAACCTGCACCCGCTTTATTTCCAGAACCAGGTCTGATAATAGCCACCTCATATACATGTTGTGGATCTTTTGCATCTAGCATCCAAAGAGCAAGGTTACCCCTAGCCCAGCTATCATTATTACCATTAGGTTTTGAAACGAGCAATACTCTCCTACCGTTTGACAAGGTAACATAAATTGATGAGCCTTGAGTTGGTTGGGCTGTACTAGAACCAAAACTCGCAGGTTCATAAGCATGCCAACTCTTACCCATATCTTCTGTATAGTATGCCCATCGTTTATCTGCTTGAGTTCCTCTTACTCTCGCCTCCCTTCCAACCATAATTAATTTATCCCCCATCTCAAAAACCATATTCTCTAAAGAGATTTGATTCGGTGCTGGAAGATCCGTTGTTTCTGGCATTTCCCAAGTTTTTCCATTATCTTTAGAATACATAATGGTTGCTGCAATACCATTATTATGAGCAGTTTGTATTGGAAATACTAATGTTCCATTACGCATCACAATACCAGAACCAACACCTCCTAAAAAACTAACTACTGGGTTATCTGGACCTTTACTTACTTTAGAAAAAACATCGGGGTTACTTAATTTACTAAATTCAGCATTTTTCTCCCAAGTTTTCCCTCCATCTATAGACTTATAAATGGTTGTAGCCCAAATATTATTTTGAAAATAGTTGAAACGATCTTGATACCAATTTCTATTACCTGTAGCCCAAGTCCCATGCATAGCATAGATACTACCATCTATACTGTTATACAAAATCGTAGGATCCATAGCTCTTCGCAAAGGCATTTTAGAATCATTAAATGTCCAAGCTGTTTTACTTAACCAAGTATTTCCTCCATCTTCTGAAATGGATACCCCTGGATCGATTCTGTCTTGATCATATGCTCTGTTCCATCTTAAATCATACATAATGACCATTTTATTATCATCTGTAATGGTCATTGCTGGAATACGACTATAATATAGAGGTACTGTTCCAGGAGCCTCTCCATTAGGACCTACACCAGGCCATAATCGTCCGTCTTCAGCTACCGTAAAATTATCCTCACCTATTCGTTTAGTTATATGAGTTAGATTCTCGTTTAAATCGCTTTTCCAGAACGTAGTAGCATGCAAATTAGATGCTAATGCTAGAAAAATCAATGAAGGTACAAAACTGCATTTAACATTTTTAGATAATCTTCTTTTCATTTTTTCTCCTTTGCTTTAAATAATTAAAATTTACTGATACAGCAAAAAAACAACATAGCAATATATGAAAATTAGATATACCCCCTCTATATTTTCACAAACGTATTAAACTACTAAATACACTAAAAATCTGTGATATAGTTAACATTTTTGAAATAATTCCCTATATTAATATAAAAATGTGGAGCTTTGCTACAAGTTTACTTTATTAAGGAAAAGACATAAATGTAAAGAAAAGATACATTTAGCAATCGTGAAAAAAACAAAAACCCCAGCATTTCTGCTAGGGGTCTTAATTTTTATTGTTGATTAAGCTACTGCTTTTTCAACAACACGAACTAAAGTGTGAGATTTAGTTTTAGAGAGTGGACGACACTCTTTCACTTCAACTACATCGCCTAATTTAGCTTCGTTGTTTTCATCGTGTACGTGTAATTTAGTTGTACGACGGATAAACTTACCATAAATTGGGTGTTTAACTGTGCGTTCGATAGCAACTACAAATGATTTGTCCATTTTGTCGCTAACAACTTTACCTTGTACTGTACGAATTTTATCAGTCATTACTCACCCGCCTTTTCGGTTAATACAGTTTTAACTTGTGCAATGCTACGACGCACTTGTTTTAACTGGTGGGTTTGTTGAAGCTGACCGGTGGCTGCTTGCATACGCAATTTGAACTGTTCACCTAAAAGGTTCACTAATTCACCATTCAGCTCTTCAACACTTTTGTTACGTAGTTCTTGAGCTTTCATTACATCACCGTCTTAGTTACAAATGTGGTTTTGAACGGAAGTTTAGCTGCTGCTAATGCGAATGCATTGCGTGCAACTTCTTCAGATACACCATCCATTTCATAGAGAACTTTACCCGGCTGGATTAAGGCTACCCAGTACTCTACGTTACCTTTACCTTTACCCATACGGACTTCTAATGGTTTTTCAGTAATTGGTTTGTCTGGGAACACACGGATCCAGATTTTACCTTGACGTTTTACTGCACGGCTCATCGCACGACGCGCTGCTTCGATTTGACGAGCTGTTAAACGACCACGACCAATTGCTTTTAAGCCGAATGAACCGAAGCTCACTTCTGTACCGCCCGCGACACCACGGTTACGGCCTTTGTGTACTTTACGGAATTTTGTACGTTTTGGTTGTAACATTCAGTGATCTCCTTATTTACGACCTTTGCGAGCTGGCTTTTTAGGCTGTGCCGCTGGTTCTTTCTCAGATTCAATCACTGCAGCCATTCCACCAAGAATTTCACCTTTGAAGATCCACACTTTAACGCCGATTACGCCGTAAGTTGTGTGAGCTTCAGCTGTGTTATAGTCGATGTCAGCACGAAGAGTATGTAGAGGCACACGACCTTCACGATACCATTCTGAACGTGCGATTTCTGCACCACCTAAACGACCGCTTACTTCAACTTTGATACCTTTAGCACCTAAACGCATTGCGTTTTGTACCGCACGTTTCATTGCACGACGGAACATTACACGACGCTCAAGTTGAGCAGCAATGCTATCTGCAACTAATTTTGCATCTAGCTCTGGTTTTTTCACTTCAGAAATGTTGATTTGTGCAGGAACGCCAGCAATTTTAGATACTGCGTTTCTTAATTTTTCAACATCTTCGCCTTTTTTACCGATAACGATACCTGGGCGAGCTGTGTGAATAGTTACACGAATGCTTTTTGCTGGACGCTCGATAGTAATACGAGATACAGACGCGTTCGCTAACTCTTTGTTTAAAAATTGACGTACTTTGAAATCGCCTTCTAAGTTATCAGCGAAATCTTGTGTATTCGCGAACCAAGTAGAGCTCCAAGGCTTAACAATACCAAGGCGAATACCATGTGGATGTACTTTCTGACCCATTGCTATTCTCCTACTGATTAACGATCTGACACTACCACAGTGATGTGGCTAGTACGTTTTAAAATACGATCTGCACGACCTTTAGCACGTGGCATAACACGTTTCATGCTTGGACCTTCATCAACGAAAATCTTCGCAACTTTAAGATCATCGACATCTGCACCGTCATTGTGCTCTGCGTTTGCGATAGCTGACTCTAAAACTTTCTTCACTAAAGCTGCTGCTTTTTTGTTAGTGAAAGTTAAGATTTCTAATGCTGCAGAAACTTTCTTACCACGGATTAAATCAGCAACTAAGCGAGCTTTTTGTGCAGAAGTACGAGCGTAACGATGTTTTGCAATAGTTTCCATCTTTTACCTCTTATTTCTTAGCTTTCTTATCTGCGGCGTGACCGCGGTATGTACGAGTCGGTGCAAATTCACCTAATTTATGACCGATCATTTCATCAGAAACATAAACTGGAACATGCTGACGACCATTATGGACTGCGATGGTCAATCCGATCATTGATGGAATGATCATTGAACGACGGGACCAAGTTTTGATTGGTTTTTTATCCCCGCTTTCCACCGCCTTCTCTACCTTCTTCAACAAGTGTAGGTCAAGGAAAGGACCCTTCTTGAGAGAACGTGGCATGGCTTATCCTCTTTAATTAATTAAAAAATCATTTGCCACGACGACGTACGATGAATTTATCAGTACGTTTGTTGTGACGAGTTTTCTTACCTTTGGTTTGAACGCCCCAAGGTGTAACAGGGTGTTTACCGAAGTTACGACCTTCACCACCACCGTGTGGGTGGTCTACTGGGTTCATCGCAGTACCACGAACGGTTGGACGAATACCTCTCCAACGGTTTGCACCTGCTTTACCAAGTACGCGAAGCATATGCTCTGAGTTACCTACTTCACCGATGGTTGCAGAACACTCAGCTAATACTTTACGCATTTCGCCTGAACGAAGACGTAAAGTTACATAGTTACCTTCACGCGCGATAATTTGCACATATGCACCAGCAGAACGAGCGATTTGACCGCCTTTACCTGGTTTTAATTCTACGTTATGAACAGTAGAACCTACTGGGATATTACGCATTGGTAATGAGTTACCGACTTTAATTGGCGCTGAAGCACCCGCTTGGATCGTATCACCTGCAGCTAAGCCTTTTGGTGCTAAGATATAACGGCGTTCACCATCTTTATAAAGTACTAATGCGATATTCGCAGAACGGTTTGGATCGTATTCTAAACGCTCAACAACAGCTGGAATGTCTAATTTGTTACGTTTGAAGTCAATTAAACGGTAGTGTTGTTTGTGTCCGCCACCGATGTGACGAGTAGTGATACGACCTAAGTTGTTACGACCACCCGTTTTAGATTTAGTATCTAAAAGCGCTGCAAAAGGTTTACCTTTGTGAAGCTCAGTATTAACAACTTTAACTACATGACGACGACCAGCGGAGGTCGGCTTACATTTAACGATAGCCATAGTTTTCTATTCCTCCGAAATTACTCTGCCGCACCTTCAACGAAGTCAAGTGATTGACCTTCTTGAAGAGTTACATAAGCTTTTTTCCAGTCACTACGACGACCTGATTTTGCACCGTGACGTTTAGTTTTACCTTTAACAACCACTGTACGAACAGAATCTACTTTAACTTCGAAAAGTTGCTCAACCGCGTTCGCAATTTCCACTTTGTTAGCGTCTAATGCTACTTTAAATACGATTGTGTTGCCTTTTTCTGCGTTATTTGTCGCTTTCTCAGAGATATGTGGTGCTTTAAGCACTTTTAGCAAACGTTCTTGTTGAATCATGCTAACATCTCCTCAATTTGTTTTACTGCATCAACAGTGATAACCACTTTATCGAAAGCGATTAAGCTTACTGGATCGATACCTTGTACATCGCGTACATCAACTTTGTATAAGTTGCGTGCCGCTAAGAATAGGTTTTCATCTAAGCTTGCAGTGATGATAAGAGCGTCAGTTAACGCCATATCTTTTAATTTTTGTACTAAAACTTTGGTTTTTGGTGCATCGATTTCGAATTTATCAACAACAACTAAACGGTCTTGACGAACTAATTCAGAAAGAATGCTTTTGATTGCACCACGGTACATTTTCTTGTTCACTTTTTGGCTGTAATCTTGTGGTTTCGCTGCGAAAGTTACACCACCTGAACGCCAGATTGGTGATTTGATATCACCTGAACGAGCACGACCTGTACCTTTTTGACGCCAAGGTTTTTTGCCTGAACCAGACACTTCAGCACGAGTTTTTTGTGCGCGTGTACCTTGACGAGCACCTGCTGCATAAGCAACAACTACTTGGTGGATTAACGCTTCATTAAACTCACGTCCGAAGGTAGTTTCAGAAACGCTGAGTGCTGTCGCACCTACAACTTGTAATTCCATCTCTATCTCCTAGACTTATGCTTTAACTGCTGGTTTAACAATAACATCACTATTAGTTGCACCAGGTACAGAACCTTTAACTAATAATAATTTACGCTCAGCATCTACACGAACAACTTCAAGTGATTGAACGGTTACACGCTCAGCACCTAAGTGTCCAGCCATTTTTTTACCTTTAAACACACGACCTGGAGTTTGGTTTTGACCAATAGAACCAAGTACACGGTGTGATAAAGAGTTACCGTGAGTAGCATCTTGAGTACGGAAGTTCCAACGTTTAACACCACCTTGGAAACCTTTACCTTTTGATGTACCAGTAACATCTACTTTTTTAACATCTGTGAAGATGTCTACGTTGATTTCTTGACCTAAAGTGAATTCTTCACCTTCAGTACGAAATTCCCATAAACCGCGACCAGCTTCAACACCTGCTTTAACGAAATGACCTGCTTCAGGCTTAGTTACACGACTTGCTTTTTTAGAGCCAGTAGTAACTTGAACTGCAGTATAGCCATCGTTTTCAAGAGTTTTAACTTGAGTCACACGGTTGGCTTCGATTTCGATAACGGTAACTGGAACTGACACGCCGTCTTCATTGAAGATACGGGTCATACCAACTTTACGACCGACTAAACCAATCATTGTAATAACCTCTTAATTAACCTAGGCTGATCTGCACGTCAACGCCGGCAGCCAAATCTAAACGCATTAATGCATCAACAGTTTTTTCTGTTGGCTCTACGATATCTACTAAACGTTTGTGTGTACGAATTTCGTATTGGTCACGAGCGTCTTTGTTTACGTGTGGAGAAATCAACACGGTGAAACGTTCTTTACGAGTTGGTAAAGGAATCGGACCACGAACTTGTGCACCAGTACGTTTAGCTGTTTCTACGATCTCCGCAGTAGATTGATCAATTAAACGATGATCAAATGCTTTTAAGCGGATACGGATTCTTTGGTTCTGCATTAGACCAGAGCTCCATTAAAATTTAGCTAATAAAAAACCGAACCACCGCTTAACAAACTTAAGTTAAGGGGGCACAGTCATACCTTGTTATAGTTCCCAAATCGGAAACATTGTTAAGTGTCACAATATCTGTAACACCACTTAGTAAATGATTACACTAAGCGACCTTAACCTAGTCGGTTAAAGTGCCCCACATTCTACCTATTTCACTCTGTAATTGCAAGCAAAATTGTAAATAAAAAAGTGCTTTAACAGGGCAAGATCGCATCTTTCTCAAATTTATGATCTAATATACCTTAATTATCCATATCAAATCAGGTTGTAAAATGAGCGTTTTTCGTTTTTTTGAAAATTTATCCGACCCACAAGCCTATAATCAAAAACACCACTTTTTAGACATCGTTTTTCTCGTCGTCAGTGCCGTGATTTCGGGGGCAAACAGTTGGACTGAAATCAAACTTTTTGGCGAATTACATTTGGATTGGTTGCGAAAATATCGTCCTTTTGAGTGTGGTATTCCTGTCGATGATACTATCGCTCATGTAATAAAACACATTGAGCCACAAGCGTTTAATGAGGTTTTTCTTAATTTTATCAATGAGATACGCACACAACAAGGACGTGAAGTGATTGCGATTGATGGCAAGACACTTCGTCATAGTTTCAATCCGGAAACCCAAAGTGCTTTGCACAGTGTGACAGTGTGGAGCCAGTCTCGTGGTTTGATTTTATCGCAGAAAAAATCCTCGGGTAAGCAAAATGAGCAGCAGGCGGTGATGGAAATTATCGATAGTTTTTGCTTAAAAAATGCCGTTATAACGGTGGATGCGATGAATACACAGAAGAAAATTGCCGAGAAAATCATCGAAAAGAAAGGGGATTATGTGATGCCGTTGAAGAAAAATCACCGTCAATTTCAGTCGGAAGTGGAGGCGTATTTTCACAAAATCAGCCGAGATTGCCCCGAAATGCTTGAGACGTTTGAGGAGGTAAATGCGGAACGTCGTCGAATTGATGAGCGTTACTACCGTAAGCTGAAAGTGAGTGATTGGCTGAGCAAAGCGGAGGAATGGAAGGGGATAAAATCGGTGTTGGAGGTGTGTCGCAAGCGGTCAGATAATGGCAAAGAATCGCAAAAAAGTCTTTTATATCAGTAGTTTGGATGTTGATATTCAAATATTGGCGAAGTGCGTGCGAGGGCATTGGGAAGTGGAAAACAAAGCCCATTGGGTGCTAGATGTGGTCTATAAAGAAAACGAATGTGCTGTGACCGATGAATGGGGTGCGGAAAATCTGGCAATCTTGCGTCGATTAGCGTTGAACTTGGCTCGATTACACCCGAAAAAGCAGAGTATGAAAGGGAAATTGACCGCTGCTGGTTGGTCAGATGAATTTCGAGATGAGCTGTTGCTCGGCGTGTAGGTTGAAAAATGGACAACATATGCGGTTGCCCTGAATACAAATCAAAGTCTACTATAAATTTACTTGATAAATAATGAAATTTATTCAATAATGGAGGTGCACTTTTTAGTTAGCTGTATAAACCTAATTTAGTGCTTTTAGTGCTTTCATTTATTAAAAACAAGGGGAGCCGTTTTCGGCGTTATCACCCACACAAGAGGAAACTTTAAAAATGGCAAAAAAAGTCCAAGCCTACGTTAAACTGCAAGTTGCAGCGGGTATGGCTAACCCATCACCACCAGTTGGTCCAGCATTAGGTCAACAAGGTGTTAACATCATGGAATTCTGTAAAGCATTCAACGCTCGTACTGAGAGCTTAGAAAAAGGTTTACCAATTCCGGTTGTTATCACAGTTTACGCAGACCGTTCATTCACTTTCGTAACTAAAACTCCACCAGCTGCAGTGTTATTGAAAAAAGCACTTGGCTTAAAATCTGGTTCAAGCAAACCAAACAAAGATAAAGTGGGTACAGTAACTCAAGCACAATTACGTCAAATCGCTGAAACTAAAGCAGCAGATATGACTGGTGCTACTATCGAAACCAAAATGAAATCAATCGCTGGTACAGCTCGCTCAATGGGCTTAATCGTAGAGGAATAATACAATGGCTAAATTGACTAAAAAAATGAAAGCAATTAAAGCTGGTGTAGATTCTACTAAAGCTTATGACATCAACGAAGCAATCGCAGTATTAAAACAATTCGCGACAGCTAAATTCGTTGAGAGCGTGGATGTTGCAGTAAACTTAGGTATCGACCCTCGTAAATCAGACCAAAACGTACGTGGTGCAACAGTATTACCACACGGTACAGGTCGTACAGCTCGCGTAGCAGTATTTACACAAGGTGCAAACGCAGAAGCAGCAAAAGCAGCGGGTGCAGACTTAGTGGGTATGGAAGATCTTGCAGAGCAAATCAAGAAAGGCGAAATGAACTTTGATGTTGTTATCGCTTCTCCAGATGCAATGCGTGTTGTAGGTCAATTAGGTCAAGTATTAGGTCCACGCGGCTTAATGCCAAACCCGAAAGTTGGTACAGTAACTCCAAACGTAGCAGAAGCAGTTAAAAATGCTAAATCTGGTCAGATCCGTTACCGTAACGACAAAAATGGTATTATCCATACTACAATCGGTAAAGCAGACTTCTCTCCAGAGCAATTAAAAGAGAACCTTCAAGCGTTATTAGCGGCATTAGTGAAAGCTAAACCGACAACAGCGAAAGGTATCTTTATTAAGAAAGTAAGCATCTCTACCACTATGGGTGCTGGTGTTGCAGTTGATCAAGCTTCACTATAATTTCTTATAGATAGATTAAAAGCCGCTTAAAGTTCATGCTTTATGCGGCTTTTAATTTTTGCTTACCATGCTTTCCCTTCAAAACTCTCCACCAAAAAATCAATCAATTTTCTTACGGCAAGGGGGAGTTTGTCCCTTGAAGGATACATTGCATAAATGCTGAATTTCGGTAATTGCCAGTCTGTTAAAACGGCTTGCAATTTGCCCTGTTGAAGTTCTGGTTCTAGCATATATTTTGGTAACATCGAAATGCCGTAGCCATCCAGTACTGAGTTAAGTAAAGTTTGGGTGTCGTTGGTGGTGAAACGGCTGTTTAGGTCGAGCAACACTTCCTGTTCCCCTTGCATACATTTCCACGCTTTGCGCGTTGATGTTATGGTGCGACAAATAGTGATGTTGATACAAATCTTCAGGCTGCGTTGGCGTACCGAACTTTGTCAAATATTCAGGCGTTGCCACCAACAATGAATGGCAATCAGCAAGTTTTCGGGCAATAAAATTCGGGTCGGGCGTGTTGGTAATCCGAATGGCAAGGTCGATCCGTTCGCTTATTAAATCCATTTGTTGATCATTGAGCAACAACTGAATATTCAATTTCGGGCGCAACTGCAAAAATCGATTGACCGTTTGTACCAAATGATATGCCCCAAAACTTTGGCTACTGGTAATACGTAATAAACCATGTAATTCACCCTGCTGTGCCATCATTTCTTGTTCCATCTCTGCGGTTAAATTAGCAATTTTTTGACAAAAAAGCACCGCTTGTTCGCCTGTGTCTGTTAGAGCAACTTTGCGGGTGGAACGCTGAAACAGTCGGGCGTTCAGCCATTCTTCCATTAAAGCGACATAACGGCTAATCATCGGTTTGGAAATCTCTAAGCGTTCTGCAGTGGCGGTAAGACTGCCTGTTTCGGCAACGGTCAGAAAGACCTTAATGGCGGTGAGTTTGTCCATATTTTTCCCTGTTTGTTTCTTAATAAGAAACACTATAATTCAAAAAACACTATTTTTCTAATGCTTTATTTCAATATAATGACTGACTTCATTTAATCAGTTTGACGATTAACATATTTTTACTTTATTAGAGGAAAACATAATGAACAACTTCTTTGAAAAATTAGCACAAACTTTCAGTCCATATATCCTATTAATCACTCGTGTGTTAGTCGGTTATATGTTTTTACTTCATGGCACCGCAAAATTCTTTGAGTTACCGATTTCAATGACAGGCGGCAATGGTGCGGTACCACTCTTTTCTCTGTTTGGTGTAGCAGGTGTATTAGAGATTGTTGGCGGTATCTTGTTGATTTTAGGTTTATTTACCCGTGCAACAGCATTTATTTTAGCAGGACAAATGGCAGTAGCCTATTTTATGTTCCACGCTGCTTCAGGGGCGATTTTCGATCCAATTAGTAACAAAGGCGAAGCTGCTGCATTATTTAGTATGGCATTCTTATTATTGTGGCATAGTGGTGCAGGTAAATTATCTCTTGATGCGAAATTAAGGAAATAATATTGTAGAAAAAGATGAACGGTTGCATATTGTGCCAAGCTACTTGTTGTATGGGACTGGTGCAAACCTTGTGGCTATTTGCAATGGCATAGTAGACAAAAGTGTGGCATAGTAGACAAAATGGCCACTAAAAAATGGCTTAAAGCCTTATATTACGGGCTTTAAGCCACTTTTTTGAATTATGAACCCAAAAAATGTCATTTTTGCCACAGTAGCGACATTCGCAAACATGGTATAAGAAATAATATTCAACGCTATGAATGTAATGCTTGTAATAAAACATTTACCCTTAAAAAGAAATTAAATCCACCACTATCACGTGATTTAAATATTATTGCGGATACCACCTTCTTTGGTCGTGAATTTGGTATTTTAGCCCTGATGGATTCGCTTTCTAAAAAAGTGGTTTACCATCGTGCCATCAAAACGGAAAAAGATGTGTATTACAGAATAGCATTTAATTCACTTCGTATGAAAGGCTATAACATTCAATCAATTACCTGCGACGGCATACGGGGTATATTGAAAGATTTATTGGATACACCGACGCAAATGTGCCATTTTCATATGGTAGCTATTGTGATGAGAGCATTACGAAAAAAACATCAATCTATAGCTGGAAAAGAATTAAAATTTATTGCATTGACACTTAAACAGAGCGCTAAAAAAGACGTCTATTTACGATTACATCATTGGTATTTAAAACATAAAGCGTTTTTAGAAGAACGGTCAGAAACCGAATGAAAAGGGCTATTATCCTTATAAACATAGAAATGTAAGAAGTGCTTATCATAGTTTTAAACGTTATATGGATTATTTATTTACCTATGAAAAGTATGGCGATTTAAATATCGAAAAAACGACAAATAGACTTGAAAACTTATTTGGGCAACTAAAGGAAAAATTATCGCATCATACAGGATTAATGAAAAAAACATAACATTATGTTTATAAAGGATTTTTTTAAATAAAAAGAGTTGCTAAGAATAATTAAAATATTCATTAGCAACCACTTTGTCATATAGGCATAGTTTTCACGAAATTAGCAACTATTTTGTCTACTATGCCCCCTAAAAATTAAGTACCAAATTTATCTAAACGACTACATCTAACTCAGATTTTAGTTTAGAAGCAATAGCCCTTAATAAATGATTAAGCATTGTGTATCTTTTTCTATACATTGAGCGTTTATTACTCGGAATATCTTCAAGGTTTTTTGACTCTAATGTTAAGGGAAGTTCCCAATATTCCTTTAATTCACCATTACTCTCTTTAAAAATAGTATCATAATCAACAAAATAGCGTGTGCTTTGAACAAAGCGTGACTTATTCTGATATTTTTGTGGAATGCCAAATAATTTAGAATACCCTAAGACCTGAGTTAAAGCTTTCATGGCTTCAACCATTAAATAGGCTGGACGAAGCCCATGGCATTTTTTAGTTAGTTGTTTGACTAATTCTTTAGAACCTTCAAAGTTCGGACCTTGAATAACTGCGATAAGTAATGCATTTTCTAATTTACCAAATGTCAATAAATAAACTAATTGACCGCTTGGTTTATAGCGTAATTCTAATGCCCAGAAACCCTCCATTGGTTGATATTCGTTGACATTTAAATAGATTTCAAAATCTTCAATTACTTCTGTAAAACATATAGGGCTATCCCATAACTGAGGGAGATTTTTAGATAAGAGTACTTTAGGTAAAAAGTCTAAATTGTCACAAATCATGTTAAAACGTCTTTGACTATTGAAGCGTTTATCTAAGAAACGATGAACTAAAGGATAGCTATAATCGGCTCTTTTGATTAATAACGGTTTTAACGAAGATTCAGAATTAATTTTATGTTCAAATTTCTTTATGAGAGATCTATGTAATATAGAGCGAAAACGATAACGGAAACGTTTTAATCTATAAGATTTTTTTCCTCTATCTGGATAGAGATGAGACGGCTCAGGCCATTTATAAACTGTATTGTGCATAATGAAATGTGTTTTCGTGACTAATAGAGCCGTTGGAGAATATCACCTCCAACGGACAGTTATTACTATATTACAACGCCTCAATCGCCTTATACTGCGCTTGCAATTTCTCAAGTCCGTCTTGGTACTCCTGCATTTTTTCACGCTCTTTAGCGATCACTTGTTCTGGGGCTTTTGCCACAAAGGCTTCGTTGCTGAGTTTGCCTTCGATACGTTTAACTTCGCCTTGAAGTTTTTCGATCTCTTTGGTTAAACGAGCAAGTTCGGCATCTTTGTTGATAAAGCCTGCCATTGGTACTAACACTTCCGCATTACCCACCAATTTCGCCACAGAAAGCGGTGCTTCTTCGCCTTGAGCAAGCACTTGTACGCTGTCTAACTTCGCCATTGCTTTTAACAAGCGGTCGTTTTCCGCTAACATTTTACAATGTTCGTCAGATAGGTTACGCACTAAGAAATCCAAGCCTTTGCTTGGGGCGATGTTACATTCGGCACGAATGTTACGCACTGCCACAATCAACTCTTTCAACCAGTTGATTTGCATTTCCGCCGCTTCGTCAATTTGGTTTTCTTCCACTTTCGGGAAAGGTTGTAACATAATGGTGTCGCCTTCTACCCCTGCAAAGCCCTTCACTTTCTGCCAGATTTCTTCCGTGATGAACGGAATGATCGGATGTGCTAAACGTAATAATTTTTCCAACACACGCACAAGGGTTTGGCTTGCACCACGTTTTTGTGCGTCAGTACCGTTAGCAAACACAGGTTTGGTGAGTTCTAAGTACCAGTCACAGAATTGGTTCCAAGTGAACTCATAAATGGTATTTGCCGCTAAGTCGAAACGGTATTGGCTTAAGGCATCACGGAACTCGCTCACAGTGCGGTTAAATGTGGATTCAATCCAACGATCCGCCAAGCTGTATTCCACTTCGCCTGCCGATAAGTCTAATTTATCGTTGGTCAATACGAAACGGCTCGCATTCCATAATTTGTTACAGAAATTGCGGTAACCTTCCAAACGTTTCATATCCCAGTTGATGTCACGTCCGTTGCTCGCTAATGCCGCCAAGGTAAAACGCAATGCGTCCGTACCGTGTGGGGCGATACCGTTCTCGAACTCTTTACGGGTTGCTTTGGCAATTTTTTCCGCCAACTGCGGTTGCATCATATTGCCCGTACGTTTTTCAAGTAGATCTTCAAGGCTGATACCGTCAATCATATCAATCGGGTCTAACACGTTCCCTTTTGATTTCGACATTTTTTGCCCTTGTTCATCGCGGATCAAGCCTGTTACATACACAGTTTTGAACGGTACTTGCGGTTTGCCGTTTTCATCTTTGATGAAGTGCATCGTAAACATAATCATACGAGCCACCCAGAAGAAGATGATGTCAAAGCCTGTGATTAACACATCGGTTGGGTGATACATTTTGAGTTCTTTGGTTTGCTCTGGCCAGCCTAAAGTTGAGAATGTCCATAAGCCTGATGAGAACCAAGTATCTAACACGTCTTCATCTTGTTTTAACGCAACATCAGCATTTAACTGATATTTTGACCGCACTTCCGCTTCATCGCGCGCTACATAAACGTTGCCTTCCGCATCGTACCACGCAGGGATACGGTGTCCCCACCATAATTGGCGAGAAATACACCAGTCTTGAATATCACGCATCCAAGAGAAATAGAGATTTTCATACTGTTTCGGTACAAATTGAATTTCGCCGTCTTCCACCGCTTTAGTAGCCACTTCCGCAAGCGGTTTCACGCTCACATACCATTGGTCGGTCAGCATCGGTTCAATCGGCACACCGCCACGGTCACCGTAAGGCACTTTCAAGTCGTGCGGTTTGATTTCGTCTAACAAGCCAAGGGCTTCAAAGTCCGCCACGATTTTCTTACGAGCGGCAAAACGCTCTAAACCTTGATAATCCGCTGGAATAAGTGCAGTGTAATTTGTTAAAGGTTTACCGTCTGAGCCGATAATTTCCGCTTCCGCACGAATGTCCGCATTTAAGGTCATCACGTTTACCATTGGCAACTGATGGCGTTTACCCACTTCGTAGTCGTTGAAGTCGTGGGCAGGGGTAATTTTCACTACACCTGTACCAAACTCACGATCTACATAATCGTCCGCAATAATCGGGATTTCACGGTTTGCAAGCGGTAGGATCACGGTTTTGCCAATCAAAGACTGGTAACGCTCATCTTCAGGGTGAACCGCCACCGCTGTATCGCCTAACATTGTTTCAGGACGAGTGGTCGCTACCACCAAATAATCTTTACCGTCCGCCGTTTTCGCACCGTTGGCTAACGGATAGCGGAAATGCCACAGCGAGCCTTTGCTCTCTTTATTTTCCACTTCAAGATCGGAAATCGCCGTATGCAATTTCGGATCCCAGTTTACTAAGCGTTTACCACGATAAATCAAACCTTCTTCGTGTAAACGCACGAACACTTCTTTTACCGCATTGGACAAGCCTTCGTCCATTGTGAAACGCTCACGATCCCAATCGATTGAGTTACCTAAGCGGCGCATTTGCTGGCTGATTGTACCGCCTGAATAAGCTTTCCAATCCCAGATTTTATTGATGAAAGCCTCACGCCCGTAATCGTGACGAGTTTTGCCTTCTTCCGCTGCAATTTTACGTTCCACCACCATTTGGGTCGCAATCCCCGCGTGGTCAGTCCCCGCTTGCCATAGGGTGTTATTACCTTCCATACGGTTAAAACGGATTAAGGTATCCATTAAGGTTTGCTGGAAAGCGTGCCCCATATGCAAACTCCCAGTCACATTTGGCGGCGGAATTGCGATACAGTAACTTGGAACATTCGGGTTTTCATTCGGCTTAAAATAGCCTTGTTCTTCCCAGTGTTTATAAAGTGCTTGTTCGACTGCCGATGAGTCGAAACGATCTGCCATTTCGAATTTTTGGGTCATTGGTTTTCTCTTTTTTGATGTACTAACTTATTATTTAAAGTATTTTCTAAGCGTTTAACTGCTATATCATATATTTCTTTATTTTTTTCGAATCCTATAAAATGTCTATTCAATTCTCGAGCAGCTAATAAGGTGGATGCACTACCAGCGAAAGGATCTAAAACAATCTGCTTTTCTTTAGTGACTAACTCCACTAGTAATTTCATTAAGTTTAAAGGTTTTTGGGTGATATGGTATTTTCTATCTTCTGCTGTCACCTGTACTTTAAACATATTTGAATGATTTAAAGCTCCTTGCTGAATATTCCAAGATGTTAATGCATTTTCATTCCAAGCTCCAACTTCATTCTCTATTAAATTATCTGCTAAAGTTCCACCTATTTTATACGGCTTTTGAAACCATAATATTGGTTCAAATATTGGACGTAAATTTGCAACTCTCCAACCAGCCCATTTTTGCTGATTAAAGAAATCTCCTCTTTTTTCAAAGACACGGGAAATTCTTTGAGCACGATGTGGTGCCTTATCTCTTTCCCAACCCAGCATATCTTTAAAAGTAAACCCACTATTTTCAAAAGCCACAATAACTCTATGTGAAAATTGTCTTCCCGCGAAAACAAAGACAGAACTACCTGATTTTAGAACTCTATACCATTCATTAGACCAGCTTTCTACCCATTCTTGGTATTCTTGTGGTCGTCTTTTATCTGCTTCAGACCAACCATTAAGAGGTTTTCCTCTTCTTTTAAATAGAGATGTCTTCTGTTGAGCTATGGAACTACCGCCCAATGCACTATTAGTATTGGCGTGTAACATATCCCAATCATCATAATCTATCCCATAAGGAATATCAGATATGATTGAATGTATAGAATTACTCTTGATATTTTTTATAGCAATTATCGAATCATCATTATAGATACAGTCTTTCATCATTCTTTATTGCCTCAACAAATCCATCAATGATATCTATCTTTGATGATATGTTTATTTCTTTTAATAATTCTTCAATAGCTTCTTCTCTAGTTAAAGATTTAATTCTTTTAATTTGCTCTTCCCAATAAGATTTTTCATTCATAGATCTATTTTCAATACATTTAATTTCATTTTGAAATAATTTATGTAATGTTTTTTTATCTATTTTAAATAACTTCATAAAATATTCGTTAAAATCTTTCATAAAATTATTTTCAGACTCTGCCACCGATGTTTTTTTACTTTGTTTTAATGGAAAATTCCATAATTGTTCAAACGTAAAAGAATCTGTTTCTTTTAGATCTAATTGTAATAAAATAACCAAATGTTCCCAACTGAAAAGTAATACATTCTCATCTAATGATTGTTTAAATATTTGGCTTTGTGTTGTTGGATATTGGAAAAAGGGGGCTGTTAATACAGCATAATCTTTATCTTCTCTCCAGTCACTTAAAGCCTTTACTTTAAAATCTTTTTGGTTTTTTGCAGTGCGACTTAGCCTAAAAGACTTTGCATCAGCAACTAAGCCATAATTAAACTCTATAGATAGTGCTGTTACATCAGCAGCATTTCCTCTTTGTTCTAAAGGTCTAGCATCTAGATTAAGCAATTGAAGAGCCTTAGCTAAAACAATATCTCCAGCTTTAGAAAATAATTTTTCTTGGGTTGAGCTTGGTTTTATTGATTCAGGTAATATGCCAATAGATCTTACAAGATCTATTAACTGATTTTTATTTAAAGAATAAATAAAGTTAGTTAGCTTATCACTTGCATCTTTAAATTTAGTAGTGCTTAAACTATCAATTAAATTTAATAATTTCTGTAAAACAGTACTTTCTTCTATTTTCATATATTTCTCAAAGTTATGTAAAAATAAGCTACGCTGTATCTCAAACCACAGTCCTGAAAAGACTGACTTATGCTTAATCTAGTACAGCTTTGCCTTGCTAGGAATAAGGTAAATTTTATTTATCGACTTCATTTTTACTTCTGTCAAATTTCCCCTAACCCCTCTTTGAGGCTCGAGGGGTTAGGGAAGATTTGTCAAACACAATACCTAAGTAAACTTTATTTTGCATACCCCAATATTAACAACTCGTTCACTAAATCCTCACACCATTGAGGCAATTTATCTGTTAATTTAGTAACAGTTTTATTTGCTGAAATAACAAGCTGTATTTTGGAACTATCTGATGAATTATCGTAAATAAAT
This sequence comes from Glaesserella parasuis, assembly GCF_002015085.1. Classification (GTDB taxonomy): domain Bacteria; phylum Pseudomonadota; class Gammaproteobacteria; order Enterobacterales; family Pasteurellaceae; genus Glaesserella; species Glaesserella parasuis. The sequence goes on along the minus strand of NZ_MUXW01000046.1, from coordinate 1,733 downwards.
GTTTCATCATTTAATAAAATTGCTTGAATTAAATTTTCTCGACTAATTTGATAACGCCTTTTAATCGTCTCTTCATCAATAAAATGCCCGCCTGCTTTTACTCTTGTTTTGACACGAGCAATATTTATTTTTGGATCATCCACCCCGACATAATTTAAACGAGTATAAAAATTTTTCTTCGCTACTTCCATTCTTTGCAAAATAGATGTACCCGATAGAGTTGATTCCATTGAAAAAGAAATATTATGTCGTATTGCAAATTTAAATAACTCTATTGCTTTTCTACCTGCCTCAATGCCAATCTTGGATTGTCAGGATTAATTTGCATTGCAATATGATCTGAATCAATCACAATCTGCACGGAATCCTGATTAAAAGAGCGTAATGTTGATTTACCCGCTCCATTTGTTCCGCAGTAGAAAATAGCAAGAGACTTATTGTGCATATTCAATCACTCGAATAAAACCATTTGGGTGATGCTCAATCAAATCCCCATTTTCTCGGCGATAAGTCAAAACTTCCTTCTTTTTCTTTTCCGCTATCCAAGCAGAGAACAAAACATCAAGCTCTTTTTGTTTTTGCAGAATTTCGTCTTTCGTCATTGTTATTCTCCTAGCAAGGCGGTCAATTTCATCATATTACTCACCCTTCACCATATCCAAATGCGCTATTCCATCTTCCAAATAAACTTCGGAAATCGGTTTAAATCCAAGCGATTGGTAAAAATCTTGCAAATAGGCTTGGGCTTGCACATAGACCTTTTCACTTTGCCATTGTTGCTGGCAAACAGTGAGTGCTTGTGTCATCAATTTTTTCGCTAAACCTGTTCCGCGCATTTCTTTGGTAACCAACACTCTACCGATATGTACACCATCTTGCTCGGGAATAATCCGACAGTAAGCGGTCAGTTTTTGCGAATTTTTTGCAAAAAGGTGCAAGGCTTTCAGATCTTTTTCATCGACCTCTTGATAAGCACAATTTTGCTCTACCACAAAAACGGCGATACGCGTTTGGTAAATCTCAAAAAGTTCTTGAGTAGAAAGCTCGGAAAATGCTTTTAACTGCCACATGCGCCTTGTTTCAATCCTAAGGTTACTAAATCTTCAAAATCTGTTTCCATATCTGCAACTTGGGGAAGTTTTCCCCAAATTTCAAAACCCATTTTATTCAGTAAGCCTAAACTTTGATCGTTATTGCCGAACACAAAAGCTAATAATGTATGCAGTTGGTAATTGGGCATTTGTTCAATTAAGAAATTCACACAGGCTTTACCGATACCTTTGCCATGAACAGCTTTATCAAGATAAAAACTGATTTCGCGAGAGCCGTCATAAGCAGCTTGGCTATAAAATTGCGAGTAGCTATGATCTGACCCCAAAAAGTTAGACTAATTTAGTTCAAGGACTGAGTTCTGTATTCCACAGGGCTTAGTCCTTTTAATCTTACTTGAATACGCTCATGATTGTAATAATGAATATATTCGTGAATAGCTTGTTCCAGTTGCTCAAAGGTCTCAAACCGTTTACCAAAGTAACATTCCGTTTTTAAACGCCCAAAGAAACTTTCCATTGCACTGTTATCCAAACAATTTCCCTTTCTCGACATACTTTGTACGATGCCGCTTTGTTTCAAAATCGACTGATAACTTGCCATTTGATATTGCCAACCTTGGTCAGAATAGAGTATCGGCGTTGCTCCGTCAAGCCTTGCCACAGCTTGTTTCATTATTCGGC
>NZ_MUXW01000045.1 GCF_002015085.1 Glaesserella parasuis | reverse complement strand
AAAGTTTCCTTTGTTGATGAAATCCCATAGCACGATATGCACCACAGGGTTTAGAGTAAAAACCTATTATATTGCCATTTATGTTATTTATGAACTTATTTTTTAAACGATATTGGTTTAAAAAAGTCCAGTTAAACAAATATGGTCAAGATGGCATTCTACCACATTAACCAAATTTAGAAATCAAATACTTATTTATACTAAGGAAAAGATGAAGATAGAAAGTAATGAAGTGGTGCTGATAGGCGGATTTGAACCGCCGACCTCACCCTTACCAAGGGTGCGCTCTACCAACTGAGCTATATCAGCGTTTGGAGCGGGCAGCGGGAATCGAACCCGCATCATTAGCTTGGAAGGCTAAGGTAATAGCCATTATACGATGCCCGCTGTTCTAAATTCGTCTGTCCCAAAGAAATTCAATTAAAGAAATGGTGGAGGGAGAAGGATTCGAACCTTCGAAGGCTGAGCCAACAGATTTACAGTCTGCCCCCTTTGGCCACTCGGGAATCCCTCCACGATAATTGAATACTTGATAACGCTAGAATGGTGCCGACTACCGGAATCGAACTGGTGACCTACTGATTACAAGTCAGTTGCTCTACCTACTGAGCTAAGTCGGCGTTGCGTCGTAAGCAAGTGAGGTGCATTATAGGGATTTCGAAAAACCTTGCAAGTATTTTTTTCAAAAAAATTAAAAAACCCACTCTTTCGCTTGTTAAATATGCAAAGTGCTGATTTTTTAGATGTTTTTGCTCAATATTGTAAGATAAAATAGCTACTTTTATTATTTCTATTGTATATTTCGGGTTATTAAAACCGTCGCAATATAAATTATATTCAGCAAAAATAGAGAACTTGGCAATGGGCATCACTAAAATTACGCCTTTTTTAACGTTTAATCGTCAGCAGTGGGCTGCATTACGAAAGTCAGTGCCGTTAAAACTGACCGAACAGGACTTAAAACCACTTTTAGGTTTTAATGAAGAACTTTCCCTCGAAGAAGTTAGTACGATTTATCTTCCACTTGCTCGTTTGATCAACTATTACATTGATGAAAATCTCAAACGCCAAGAAGTTTTACATAAGTTCTTAGACGTAGAATCGCCGAAAGTTCCTTATATTATTAGCTTAACAGGCAGTGTTTCTGTCGGAAAAAGCACTTCTGCTCGTATCTTACAAGCCTTACTTTCAGAATGGCCTGAAAAACGTAAAGTAGATTTAATCACCACAGACGGCTTCCTCTATCCACTAAAAACGCTACAAGAGCGAAATTTAATGAAGAGAAAAGGCTTTCCTGAGTCTTATGATATTCATCGCCTTATTGAATTTGTTTCTGATATTAAATCGGGCAAACGCAATGTCAAAGCTCCCGTTTATTCACATCTCACTTACGACATCATTCCCGATCAGTTTAATGAGGTTGATCAACCTGATATTGTGATTTTAGAAGGGCTAAATATGTTGCAAAGCGGTATGAACTATCCACATAGCCCACATAGCGTCTTTGTTTCCGATTTTGTTGATTTCTCGATTTATGTTGATGCTGATGAAACCTTATTGAAAGATTGGTATATCCACCGCTTCTTAAAATTCCGTCGCAGTGCATTCTCTGATCCTCATTCTTACTTCCATCACTACTCAAAGTTAAGTGAACAAGAAGCGATCGCAACAGCCTCAACAATTTGGGACGAAATTAATGGATTAAATCTACGCAAAAACATTTTGCCAAGTCGAGAGCGAGCAAATTTGATTTTGGTAAAAGGCGAAGATCACGCCATTGAAACCGTCAAATTAAGAAAATAATAATGAGTGGCTTTCAGTTCAAACAGTTTTTCATTGAGCACGACCGCTGTGCAATGAAAGTCAATACAGACGGAATTTTACTCGGTGCAATCGCAGATCCTAGCAATGCACGCCAAATTCTCGATCTAGGCACGGGGACAGGGCTTATTGCAATAATGTTAGCCCAACGTACCGCTAGTGCACAAATTACTGCACTTGAACTGGAAGAAAATGCGTTTCACCAAGCTCAAGAAAATGCCCAACATTGTCCGTGGAATAACAGAATTGACGTACTACAAGCGGATATAATGACGTGGAAATCTACCAAAAAATTCGACCTTATCGTATCAAACCCACCCTATTTTGAGCATAGCCTCGCAAGCCGAAATAAGCAACGAGATCTTGCAAGAGCTGTGACTTATAGTCATTTTGATTGGCTAAAACAGTCTCAACAGTGGCTAACTCCGAATGGCAGAATTAGCTTTATTTTGCCTTGTGATGCTGGAAAAAAAATTGTTGGAACAAAGCCATTTATTAGGGCTATATTGTATTGAATACTGGGAAATCTGCACAAAAGTCGGACTATCACCTAAACGAGTTATCCTCACTTTTTCACCACAATATGCTGAAATGGCTTTGCATACATTGACGATTTATGATGAAAATCAGCGATATACTGCTGACTTTACTCAGTTCACAGAAATATTTTACCTAAAAGTAAACTCTAAATAATAGATATGTGGTAAGTACGTATCTATATGATACACATAACTAGCTCTAAAATTCCCTTGAAAACTTTCTTATGTGCACCATATGATTTAATTTTCACTTCACCAACCCACCGCTTGCTTGTAAATCTGCGTGGTAGGAAGAGCGGACGAAAGGCCCACAGGCGGCGTGTTCAAAGCCCATTTCGTTGGCTTTTTCACGGAACATATCAAATTCCGTTGGGTGAACGTAACGTGCCACGGGTAAATGGTGGCGACTTGGTTGTAAATACTGCCCTAATGTCAGCATTGTGACACCGTGATCACGCAAGTCTTGCATCACCTGTAAAATCTCTTCGTTAGTTTCCCCTAAACCGACCATAATGCCTGATTTAGTTGGAATATCTGGGAAAACCGCCTTAAATTCTTTGAGTAGTTTGAGCGACCATTCATAATCCGCACCTGGACGAATTTCTTTATACAGGCGTGGCACGTTCTCAAGGTTATGGTTAAATACATCTGGCGGATTTTCTTTTAAAATTTCAATTGCTTGTTCAACACGACCACGGAAATCCGGCACTAAAATCTCAATTTTAATCCCTGGGTTTAACGCACGGATCTCTTTCACACATTCCGCAAAATGCCCTGCACCACGATCAGGCAAATCATCACGATCCACAGACGTAATCACCACATATTTGAGCTTCATATCCTGAATGGTTTCCGCCAGTTTCTTCGGCTCGTCTTTATCTAAAGGCAACGGCTTGCCGTGAGCCACATCGCAGAATGGGCAGCGACGAGTACAAATTGCACCCATAATCATAAAAGTTGCCGTGCCGTGGTTAAAACATTCGTGTAAGTTCGGGCAAGAGGCTTCTTCGCACACAGAGTGTAAGCCGTGGCGACGCATACCGTTTTTGATACTTTCAATTTTTGCTGAGTTGGCTGGCAGTTTAATCTTCATCCACTCAGGTTTTTTCAGTAATTCTTGGTTGGGATCGATATTTTTAACGGGAATAATAGACGTTTTAGCTGCATCACGATATTTCACGCCACGTTCCATTTTAAAAGGTGTACCCATTCGATAATTGTCCTATTTGTTAATAATTTGTTGCTTATTATAGCCGAGAATTTGGGTAAAGTAATCGACCAATTTAGGCGAAACCTTGTCACAATCGGCTTCAGCTTCAGCGACAAAATCAGCTAATTGACACATTTCCAATCCTGCATAGCCACAAGGATTGATATTGCGAAACGGTGTTAAATCCATCTGGATATTCAATGCCAGTCCGTGAAACGAACAGCCTTTGCGAATGCGTAAACCAAGCGAACAGATTTTCTTACCGTCCACATACACCCCAGGTGCGTCTGGTTTGGGATAGGCATTAATTCCATAATCAGCAAGGGTTTTCACTACACATTGTTCCAATGCTGTCACCAAATCTCGCACGCTCAAATCGTTACCTTTTGCCTTGTGGCGTTTGATGTCGATCAGCACATACATAATTTGCTGTCCTAAACCGTGATAGGTAATCTGCCCACCACGATCCGATTGTACCACGGGGATATTCGTTGGATTGAGCAGATGCTCAGGTTTACCTGCTGAACCTTGAGTAAACACCGACGGGTGCTGAACCAGCCAAATTTCGTCGGCTGTTTGTTCATCACGGCTATCGGTAAAATCCTGCATTTTGTGCCAAATTTCTTGGTAATCTTGCACACCAAGTTGGCGAATGATAAGTTGGGGCATAGGTTATAACTGTTTTATCCGTTGTCTAATAATCTGTTCAAGCAAGCTATAATCGCAGCGCTGTGATTTAATGGAAGCTTTAATATTTTCTTCGGGGCTTAACTGACCAAAATGTATTTGATAGCCAGCTTGTCGAGCAAGTAATATCAAAAAAGCCCTTTGCGTCCTGCCATTACCTTCTCTAAAAGGGTGTAACATATTGAGTTCCCCCCAATAGAAAGCTAAACGCTGAATAAATGGCTCTAATGCCAGTTCTCGCAAATAGTTCTCTGCTTTTAGTTGAGCAAAGAGTTTATTCGCTTCAGGTTCAATTCGCAAAGGTAACTCAAACATAGAGGAACCTTTACTGATTGAGATTGTTCTCAACTCACCTGCCCACTCATAGACTTCATCAAATAAAAATTTATGAATCGCCTTTAAATGTGCTAAATCAAATTTTCCTTCGATCTGTTTTTGTAACAATAAGGTCAGTTTTCGTAGAACAAAAATAGTTTCTGCTAGCTCAAGCTCTTCTTCTGTCTTTGCCCCAAGCTTATTTTTTAAGACACCTTCTTGATTAAGATAGGGATCTCGTCCGCTCCCATATTTCATACGCTGACTCCATTAACTGTTTATCATTGATTTCCCCTGCTAACCAAGCAGACATCTGTTCCAGATTTTCTTGGGTTGGAGATAAAAATTCTAACGCAAATGAATCAACTGCATCCTGTAGAGCTTGGCTCTTACGTTGAAAGAGTGTCATTTCATTCCTCTGATTTTTTATTACAACACCATTCTCACGCCTTCAATTTTGGCTAAGTCGGTATAGAGTGTTTCGACTTGTTCGATATTTTCGGCTTGAATAGTGATGGATACAGAGTGATAAGTGCCTTTGCCGCTCTCTTTAAGAGATGGATTATAGTCGCCTTTAACCACTTTTTGCACTTCGCTAACGACATCATCGATTAAACCTTCACGAGCTACACCCACGACTTTAAAGGTGAACGAGCAAGGAAATTCAAGTAAATCTTTGAGTTTTTGTTGTGGAATATCGGCTAAATTTACGCTTTTTGTTTCTGTCATTTTATTGTCCTTTATGAATATGAGAGCGGTGTGATTTTGCAAAAAATTTGCAAGATCGCACCGCTTGTTTGAACGGCACACTAAATGAAGACAATTCTGATAATTACAAGGGTTTAATTAAACAGACCTTTAACCGTTAAAACGATCCAATCCCACGCTTTGCCAAAGATACCAGCTTCTTGAACATCGTGCATTACTTGTAAATCAACACTCGCCACATCTTTGCCATTGAGTTGATAAATCACTTTTCCAACGACCTGCCCTTTCACTAACGGAGCTTCCAAATTTGTTTTTTCTAGGGTGTAGCGAGCTTTAAGTTCTGCTGTTTTACCTTTTGGAACGGTAATGTAACTATCTTGTAATGTGCCTAGTTGAGCTTTGCTTAAATCACCATAATACACCGCTTGTTCAAGCACGCTTTGCCCTGCTGAAAGTGGTTTGACAGTTTCAAAGTTAGCAAATCCCCACTGTAACAGTTTTTTGCTTTCCACTTCACGCCCTTTATAGGTTGGTACGCCCATAACCACTGAGATTAAACGGGTATTACTATTGTATGCTGAGGCTACAAGGTTATAGCCTGCTTGATCGGTATGTCCTGTTTTCATTCCATCGACATTGATGGATTTATCCCACAATAAGCCATTGCGGTTAGGTTGGGTAATTTTGTTGTAGGTAAACTCTTTTTCTGAATAAATTTTGTACTCTTCAGGCAAGTCACGAATGATATGAGCGCCGATAATCGCCATATCTCTTGCTGATGAGTATTGTTCTGGGTGGTCTAAGCCGTGAACTGTCGCAAAATGTGTGTTCTTTAAACCAAATTTCTGCACAAATTTATTCATACTATCAATGAACGTTTGCTCTGAACCCGAAATATGCTCTGCAATCGCAACACAAGCATCATTACCCGACACAACGATAATCCCTTTGTTCAAATCTTCAACAGACACCTGCTGATTAACATTCAAGAACATTTTAGATGAGCCAGGGAATTTTTGTCCCCAAGAGTTTTCGGTAACGGTGACTAAATCGCTGTTTTTGATTTTACCTGTTTTCAAGGCTTCACCAACTACATAGCTCGTCATCATTTTGGTTAAACTTGCAGGTGCTTGGTGTTGATCTGGATTAAGACTGGCTAATACTGCACCAGAATTGTAATCCATTAAAATATAGGTTTGTGCATTAAGTTGAGGGGCTGGAATACCATAATCAATATCTTGAGCATAAGCCATATTCATACTTGAACAAGCAATAGCACATAGACTGACCGTTTTGAGTACTTTACTTTTTAACATATAAAAATCCTATCTATTTTTCTGAATAACTGAATACAGTGTAACCTAAACGGTTGAGCTGCTGTTTAACTTGTTGAGCTTCTTCAGCTGAAGAAACATCAATAATCACTTCATATCTCTTTTCTTTCGTGACAATGTGGCTATTCACTGTCGAAATCACTTTCTGTACTTTTTTCGCCATACGTTCATTCTTAAGTTGAGTGACCTTTAACACAAATTTTGGCTGAGAAACAACCGATTGCGGTGTAGGTTCGGTATCGGCTTTAATGGCAAGTGTTTCACCATCCCCTTTCACTTTAAGGTTCAACCCTTCTTGTTGTGCAATTTGATAGAGTGCTTCCGCCCCTTTCCCGATAATATAGCCTTCTTTATCTACCTGCATAGCTTCCACTCGTACTTTTGCTGTACCAGCCCCCACCATACCAATCACTTTAGCAGCACCTTTAGATAAATCAATAATGAGAGTTTTACTAAATGGCCCACGATCATTAATCCGTACTATTACTTTTTTGCCATTGCGTAAATTTGTTATTAAAGCATAAGATCCCAAAGCAAGCGTTTTATGAGCAGCAGTATAACCATTTTTATCAAAAATCTCACCGCTTGCTGTTCTGCGTCCGTGGAATTTATCCGCATAATAACTTGCAGTTCCAACTTCGCTGTACTGGCGAGAAGCTTCTTTACCCATTACCTTATGCGTTGTCCCCTTCTCTTGATAGGATTTTTGATTATTTGATATTTTAACGCGTTCTAAATCTGCTCCTTTTACCCCATAAAGTTTTTTTGTTTGATTATCACTAGGAACGGTTGTTTTTGTACTTTTAGTGTTAGATCTTACAGCTTTCTTCTTTACCTTTTTCTTAGATGCTACTTTTTTTGTCGATTTTTTCTTTACGATAAGCTGCGTTTTAGTTGTTTGCTTCTTTGTATTTGTTGCCATTGTTTCCAATGGTGTAAACATTATCATTGCAGCTAATAATAGCGTAACAATTTTGCCTATTTTCATTAAATTCCCCTTTTAATCATAGAATATTTATTTTTCTGCTAATTTATATGGATTACTTTTCTCTTTTAGTTCACGATGAACATAACTCGACATCATTAACCCAAAAGCTGCCATTAAGGTAACATAAGAGGTTCCGCCATAACTAAACAACGGCAATGGAACGCCAACTACAGGTAAAATACCGCTTACCATACCGATATTCACAAACACATATACAAATAATAAGAGAGCGGTTCCTCCCGATAAAATTCGTCCAAAGGCTGAGGCAGATTTTGCCCCAATCATTAATCCCCTTGCGATAATAAATAGGTAAATAGCTAATAATACCAAAACACCAATTAAACCAAATTCCTCACTGAGTACCGCAAAGATAAAGTCCGTATGCGGCTCGGGCAAAAAATCTAACTGAGATTGCGTGCCTTCCATCCAACCTTTTCCTTCAATACCGCCAGAGCCAATAGCAATTTTGGATTGAATGATGTGATAACCTGTTCCTAGCGGGTCTTTATCGGGATCAATTAACGTCATTACCCTTGTCTTTTGATAATCGTGCATCAAATAAAACCACATTATCGGAATAAATCCTGCTAGAAAGACAATACCAGCCCCAATAAGTTTCCAACTTAACCCAGCAAGAAATAAAACAAACAGCCCAGCGGCACAAACTAAAATAGAAGTACCCAAATCAGGCTGTATTGCAACTAATAATGTTGGCGCAATAATAATCGCCAGAGCAATACTGGTATCGCGTAGATTTGGCGGTAAGGAACGATTACCTAAATAGCTTGCCACCATTAACGGTACAGAAAGTTTGGCAATCTCTGAGGGTTGAAATCGAATAAATCCAAGATTTAGCCAACGTTGCGCGCCCTTACTGATTTCACCTGACACATCAACCAAAATCAGCAAAATAATACAAACCACATATAGGTAGGGTGATACTTTTTCGTAAAAACGAGGGGGGAACATCGCCATCACAAACATTACCCCTAAACCCAGACACACTTGGATTACTCGGTTGGTAAACATTTTTTCACTGCCACCGCTTGCACTATATAGGACTAACAAACCATAGCCAGTAATTGCCAGCAAGCCGATTAATAGCCATAAATCTAAGGCAAAGATCTTCAAAAATCGTCCTAAAAATGATGATTTATTCACTCAATTCCTCTGCTTCTGTTTCTGGGGGGCACGTTCTTCTACAGGCAATGGTGCTGTAGCTTCGGTTTGGTGTAACAATGCATAATCCATAATCTGTCTTGCTATCGGTGCTGCGGTACTACCGCCACCACCCGCATTTTCTAAAATAATGGAAACCACAATTTTAGGATTATCATAGGGAGCATACCCAATAAACCAACCGTGATCGTGTAAATTCTTTTTTAAACCTTTGGCATCATAACTCTGTCCGTTTAAACTAAAGACCTGAGCTGTTCCTGTTTTACCTGCAGCTCGATACGCAGTACCAGCAAAGGCTTTTCGCCCAGTACCGTTGCTCGCATTAATTACGTTATACATACCCTGTTTTGAGATCTGCCAATAACGGCTTGGCACATCAGAAATATCCTCGTATAACAACGGATCTTTATAAGGAATAAGCTCACTCGACATTATCTCTTTCATCAAGTGAGGCGTATTCACTCGCCCATTGTTAATCAGCACTGCCGTTGCTTTTGCCAACTGTAACGGTGTTGAAATCCAATAACCTTGCCCAATGCCGACAGAAATAGTATCCCCTTGTAACCAAGATTTTCTATAACGTTTCTGTTTCCACTCACGACTTGGCATAATTCCGACGGACTCTTCAGCCAAATCAATCCCTGTTTTCACGCCAAAGCCGAATTTTTTCATCCAATCCGACATCTTATCAATCCCCATATCATAGGCGAGTTGATAGAAAAACGTATCCGACGACTCGACAATCGCCCTATTCACATCAGTTCTACCGTGCCCCCCTTTTTTCCAGTCACGGAAACGCTGTGTAGAACCAGGTAAAATCCAAAAACCAGGGTCATAAATTGTCGTGTTTGGAGTAATCTTACCTTCCGTTAAACCTGCTACTGCCATAAACGGCTTAATGGTTGAAGCGGGTGGATAAGTCCCTTGTGTTGCACGGCTATACAATGGGCGGTCAGGATCTTCTAACAACTGCTTATAATCTTTACCCGACACCCCATCAACAAACAGATTATTGTCATAACTTGGGTTTGTCACCATCGCCAAAATACTGCTGTCTGTCGGATCCAACACAACTACAGCCCCTTTTTGATTATCCAATAAATTTGCCACATAGCGTTGCAAATCAATATCAATGCTCAAACGAATACTGCTTCCAGCCACTGCAGGCTGATCACGCAATTTACGAATAACTTTACCACGGTTATTAATTTCCACTTCCTCAAAACCTGTTACACCGTGTAACTGCTCTTCATAAAATTTCTCAATACCCAGTTTCCCAATATCGTGCGAACCCGCATAATTTCCGAACTTACCTTCCTCTTGTAAACGTTTCTTATCCCGATCATTAATCTTCGCAACATAACCGAGGATATGGGTCAAAATATCCCCATAAGGATAATTTCGCTTAAAATAAGGGTGAACGTCCATACTTGGAAAACGATATTGATTAACCGCAAAACGAGCCATCTGCTCTTCGGTTAAATCAGGCTTTAATAAAATCGGAGTATAACGAGTTGTCCGTTTTTTCTCTTTATGAAAGTTCTCAATATCTTGATCGGTTAAACCAACCAATAATTTTAATTCTTCAAGGGTCTGATCTAGGTTATCAATCTTCTCTGGCACAATATACAAACCAAAATAGGTTAAGTTTTCAGCTAAAACCTTACCGTTTCGGTCATAAATCAGCCCCCTTGTCGGAGGCACAGGCAATAACTTAATCCGATTTCCATCAGAACGAGTTTGATAAGAGGCATAATCAACAATTTGCAAATGATAAAGATTTGTCAGCAAAATACCTGTTAAGGCAATCACCCCCACAAACGCAATCAAGGCGCGACGTACAAACAGATTTAACTCTGCTTGCCCGTTACGCACCTTGTCATAATTTTGCGGTTTTGCGAATTTACCAAACATTTGCCATTATTCTCGATGATAAGGGTGATTTGTTGTCAAAGACCACGCACGATATAAACTCTCAGCCACCACCACACGCACTAATGGGTGAGGCAAGGTTAATGGCGACAGCGACCAACTCTGCTCTGCCGCCGCTTTACATTCAGGTGAAAGCCCCTCTGGACCACCAATCAATAGACACACATCACGCCCATCATTCTTCCAGCTTTCTAACTGCTGGGCGAGTTGCTCTGTTGTCCAAGGCTTACCAGGAATATCAAGGGTCACAACCTTCGCACGCCCACAAGCTGCCAACATCGCCTTGCCTTCTTGCTCTAGAATACGTTTAATATCCGCATTCTTACCACGCTTACCTGCAGGGATCTCAATCAGCTCAAAAGGCATATCTTTTGGAAAACGACGCTGATATTCCTCAAAACCTTTGGTAACCCAATCAGGCATTTTAGTTCCCACTGCCACTAATTGAATTTTCATCTACACCCAAAGTTTTTCTAATTGATACATCTCACGACTATCTTGTTGCAAAATATGCACAATCGCCTGCCCAAAATCGACCACGATCCAGTCAGCAACTGCTTTCCCCTCGTGAGCAAACACTTCCACACCAGCTTTCTTACTTTCCACAATCAAATTATCTGCAGTAGAAGCAACGTGACGACTTGATGTCCCCGTACACACAATCATCGTTTCAGTAATGCTCGATTTCCCTCTTACATCAATCGCTTGAATATACTGAGCTTTCAGCTCTTCGAGGGTTTCTGTTAAAAATTGAACTAAATTTATGGTTATATCTTCTATTCAGTCTATCAAAAATTGGTGGATTATAGCATATAAAAGGACGCGATCAGGAAAAGTAATATGTTTACAAAGGTTTCATAAGTATCACCTCTCTTATATGATGATTTAACTATTTACCTGTAATAGCAAGTATCTACTTCTCAGTATTTAAGAAAGTCATAATATAAATGCCCACACTATCTCATTAACACTTAATAGAAAAATCCTATTACAGATGCATGAATTTTAAACGTACAACAACCATTATTAATATTTTTATTTGACAGTTAAATTAAATTAATTAGAATAGGGTAAAAAAGCATTATGACACATAATGACTTACTCTACGCGGGAATAGCTCAGTTGGTAGAGCACGACCTTGCCAAGGTCGGGGTCGCGAGTTCGAGCCTCGTTTCCCGCTCCATTATTGTGCCCGAGTGGCGGAATCGGTAGACGCAAGGGATTTAAAATCCCTCGCCTTTCGGGGCGTGCCAGTTCAAGTCTGGCCTTGGGCACCATGTTAAATCTCTTTGAGAAATTCTGTTAAAAAATCACTTAATTAATACCCCGAAGTTTGAAAATTACCCCTAGTTATTTCCGAAGAGGTTTTAATGCTCTTTCCGACACTCTCGTCTGGCATACTAATTCAACGCTATAAACGTTTCTTAGCTGATGTAAAACTTCCAAACGGAGAACAAATCACAATTCACTGTCCCAATACTGGAGCTATGACTGGTTGTGCTAATCCTGGAGACATTGTTTGGTTTTCAACATCAAATAACCTCAAACGTAAGTATGCCTATACTTGGGAGCTCACTCAAACTCAGTCAGGTGATTTTATTTGTGTAAATACACATAGAGCAAACCAACTTGTTTCTGAAGCATTAAAGAATAAATGGATCCGTGAACTCGTAGATTACGATGAAATCTTACCCGAACAGAAGTATGGTCAAGAAAATAGTCGCATTGATTTCCTCTTAAAACAACAAAATTTGTTGGACTGTTTTGTAGAAGTAAAAGCAACTACGCTACTCACTGAAAACGGTATTGGAATGTTCCCTGATACAAAAACTGAAAGAGGACAAAAACATCTAAGAGAATTGATAGCAATTTCCCAGCAAGGGCAACAGGCAGTCATTTTTTTTGCTATTTTACATACAGGTATTAAGGCTTTTGAGATAGCTAAGAAAATTGATGCAAAATACGCTCAAATTTTTAAGGAAGGGATGGATAATGGGGTAAAAATGTTGGTATATAAAACTGAAATGCTTTTCTCTGGAAAAACACCAACAGGAATAGAATTAATCACCCCTTTAATTTAGACACTCTAAACTATTTTTTTAAAATAGCATTAATCGCATTCGCATAGCTTTCAGATTTTGTGCCAAAAATAACGTGTACGTTATTTTCAACAATTTGTACCACTTCTGCGGCACCAAGTGCTTTTAAGCCTTTGCGGTCAATTTTATCTTTTGATTTCAGTTGAACTCTTAATCGTGTTAAACAGAAATCAAGAAATTCTATATTTTCTGCACCACCTAATACGGCGATAATTTTAGGGGCGATTTCATCGGCAGAAAGAGAAAGCTCTACCGTTTCTTTTTCTGAGTTGAACAGGTTTTTAATAAATTTGAACATAGCGAACTCCTATAAAGTGAAATATAAACAGCGTATATTTTAGACCTAATTATGATAAATTCTATTCATTTTACAAAAATCTTGGTTAATATTACCGCTTACACTTGAAACTGATGATATTGCCCTTAAATATGCACGCAGTTTTTTAGAAAAATAGGAATTTCAATGACAACGATTGTATGTGTTCGCAAAGATGGCAAAGTCGCTATCGGCGGTGACGGACAAGCAACTTTAGGTAATTGCGTAGAAAAAGGTACAGTGCGTAAAGTTCGCCGTTTATATAAAGATAAAGTGGTAACAGGCTTTGCAGGCTCAACGGCAGATGCCTTTATTTTGCGTGATCTGTTTGAGAAAAAACTTGAATTACATCAAGGGCATTTAGTCAAATCTGCGGTTGAACTCGCAAAAGAATGGCGTACCGAGCGTTCACTTCGCAAATTAGAAGCGATGATGATCGTCGCAAACGAAAGTGAGTTTTTGCTGGTTTCAGGTAGTGGTGATGTAATTGAGCCTGAATTTGATGTATTAGCCATCGGCTCAGGTGGTAACTATGCAAAAGCTGCTGCTCTTGCCCTATTAAGAACGGAAAATAATCTTTCTGCTAAAGAAATCGTGGCAGAAGCGTTAAAAATTGCTGGGGATATTGATATTTACAGCAACCATAATCACGTGATTGAAGAAGTATAGTAGGGACACACTGCGTGTGTCCAAAAATAAATATATTGATGTAAATTAGCGGACACACTGCATGTGTCCAAAAATAAATATATTGATGTGAATTAACGGACACACACAGTGTGTCCCTACAAAATGGAATAAAACTATGTCAATGACCCCTCGTGAAATTGTGTCTGAATTAGACGCACATATTATCGGACAAAATGAAGCTAAACGAGCAGTAGCTATTGCCTTGCGTAACCGCTGGCGCCGTATGCAGTTGCCAGAAGAACTGCGTCAAGAAGTGACCCCGAAAAATATTCTGATGATCGGTCCAACAGGCGTGGGTAAAACCGAGATCGCTCGCCGTTTGGCAAAACTTGCCAATGCACCGTTTATTAAAGTTGAAGCCACGAAATTTACCGAAGTCGGCTATGTGGGTAAAGAGGTGGACTCGATTATTCGTGATCTTGCTAATGTTTCAATGAAATTGGTTCGCCAACAAGCGGTCGAAAAAAACCGTATGCGTGTGCAAGATGCAGCGGAAGATCGCATTTTAGATGTGTTATTACCGCCAGCGAAAGATCAGTGGGGAAACGTGCAAGAGAGCGATAACACTTCTACTCGCCAAATCTTCCGCAAAAAATTGCGTGAAGGTCTGCTTGACGATAGAGAGATTGAAATTGATGTCGCAGCTCAAGTGAGCGTTGAAATTATGACTCCACCGGGTATGGAAGAGATGACTTCTCAACTGCAATCTCTCTTTGAGGGAATGTCGCCAAACAAAACGAAAAAACGCAAAATGAAAATTAAAGATGCGTTAAAAGTGATGGTGGACGAAGAAGCGGCGAAGCTGGTTAATCCTGAAGAGTTGAAACAGCAAGCGATTGAAGCGGTTGAACAACACGGTATCGTCTTTATTGATGAGATTGATAAAATCTGTAAAAAAGGTGAACACAGTGGCGGTGATGTAAGTCGTGAAGGCGTGCAACGTGATTTACTGCCGATTATCGAAGGTTCTACGGTCAATACTAAACACGGTATGGTCAAAACCGATCACATTCTCTTTATCTGTTCTGGTGCTTTCCAAGTGGCTCGCCCGTCTGATTTACTACCAGAATTACAAGGTCGTTTACCAATTCGTGTAGAGCTTAAATCACTTAATAAAGAAGATTTCGAGCGTATTTTAACCGAGCCGAATGCATCTTTAACCTTACAATACCGTGAGTTAATGAAAACCGAAGGCGTGGATATTGAGTTTACCAAAGATGGTATCAGCCGTATCGCCGAATCCGCATTCCGTGTGAACGAAAAAACCGAAAACATCGGTGCAAGACGTTTGCACACCGTGTTAGAACGCTTAATGGACGGTATTTCATTCGATGCCAGCGAACGTTCAGGCGAGAAAATCGTGATTGACGAGAAGTATGTGTCTGATGCATTGAATGATGTGGTTGAGAATGAAGATTTAAGTCGGTTTATTCTTTAACTATATACTTACAGTACAAATGGAAATTAAAATTACAAAAATATGCATTACAAGCGTTGAAACTCTCTCAATTTTTTACAAAATTTTGCTACAATCTATCCACTCACATTCCATTTGCAAAGAGATGAATAATGACAAACATCAGCACTTTTAACCGTTCTTGGTCACGCGTTATTTTAAATGCTTTACTTCGCTACGGCGTAAAACATATCTGTATTGCCCCAGGTTCACGCTCAACGCCTTTAACCCTTGAAGCATTATATCTGCAAAAACAAGGTCAAGCAGAATGCCATAGCCATTTTGATGAGCGTGGTTTAGGTTTTTTTGCACTAGGACTTGCAAAAGCAACGCAAGATCCCGTTGCAATTATTGTAACCTCTGGAACTGCCGTTGCTAATCTTTACCCTGCGGTGATCGAGGCGAGTATTACTCACCATAAACTTATCGTGCTTTCCGCAGATCGCCCCCTTGAGTTGATCGGCTGTGGGGCAAATCAAGCGATT
The DNA here is from genome assembly GCF_002015085.1 of Glaesserella parasuis. Taxonomy (GTDB): domain Bacteria; phylum Pseudomonadota; class Gammaproteobacteria; order Enterobacterales; family Pasteurellaceae; genus Glaesserella; species Glaesserella parasuis. The sequence goes on along the minus strand of NZ_MUXW01000045.1, from coordinate 2,590 downwards.
GAGCAACAACACATTTTTAGTCATTATCCAATTGCAAGCCTAAATTTACCAAAACCAAATTCGCAATATAGTGCAAGCTGGTTAGTTGGTCGTGTAGAGCAAGCCTGTTCTAAACAAGTGCAACAAGGTGGTGTTATCCATATCAATGCGCCATTCGCAGAACCGCTTTATGAAGCTGACGAGGAGAGCATTGGGCAAGATCCGTGGTTGCTCGCAATTCAAGGTTGGTTGAATAAACCTCAGGTGAAATGGTACGATCAACAAGCGACCCAACAAGATGTGTTGATGCACGAAAATTGGGATTATTGGAGAACCAAACGTGGTGTGATTGTGGTCGGTAAGTTACCGCTTGAGCAGGGAATGGGATTAAAACTGTGGGCTGAAACGCTTGGCTGGTGTTTGATCAGTGATGTGCAATCTGGGGTTGATGCCTCTCTGCCTTATGCAGATATTTGGCTGTCAAACAAAACAGTAGAGCAACGTTTATTACAGGCGGACATTGTTATTCAGTTTGGCTCACAGATTGTGAGCAAGCGAGTTAATCAATTTTTATCGGCTTTTAAAGGCGAATTCTGGCTGGTTGAGGAAACGACAGATTATCTTAACACCTATGCTCATCAACAAACGCGTTTTGTGGCAAAAGCTCACCACTTTACCCGTGTTCACCCGCCACTTCGTCAAAAACCGTGGCTGTTGGAACCTTTGGCTCTTTCCCAATTCTGTGAAACCTTTATTGAACAGCAAGTGGGTGGCAATCTCAATGAAGCTTCTCTAGCACATCATATCGAACGTGTATTGCCAGCTAATGGTAATTTATTTATTGGAAATGGTTTATTTGTCCGCTTAGTTGATGCTTTGTGTAAATTGCCAGAAGGTTATCCGATCTATACCAATCGAGGTGCAAGCGGTATTGATGGATTAATTGCAACCCTTGCAGGTATTGCAAAAGGTAGCGGACAGCCGACTGTTGCAGTGATTGGGGATATTTCCGCCTTACACGATCTGAACTCTGTTTCGCTTTTACGTCAGATTAGCCAACCGACCATTTTATTTGTTATTAATAATAATGGCGGTGCAATTTTTGATATGCTTCCTGTCGATCAAAAAGCGAAAGATAAATTCTACCGTCTTAGCCATAGTCTTGAGTTTTCACAGATTGCGACAATGTTCGGCTTAGAATATCTCCGTCCTTATACTTGGGCGGATTTGGGCACAAAACTTAAACAAGCCTATGCTCGTCGAGGTGTTACTATTGTGGAAATCAAGGTGAATGATCAGGAAGGTAGTAGCCTTTATAAATCCTTGATTGAACAGATCTCTCGTGCTTCTATCGACTAATGTTAGCAACAACGTGGCACAGTCATTCAGGAACCCCCGTGGTCTTTCTCCACGGATTTATTGGTTCTCAACAAGATTGGCAACCTGTCCTCTCGCTCTTGCAAAATACGATTGCAATCCAATCGCTTACTCTTGATCTTGCTGGTCACGGTCAAAGCCAAGCTATCTCGTGCCACAGTTTTCAACAAGCTAGAGAACAGCTTCACTTCACCTTGCAACAACATCTTGCTGAACAGACTTTCTATCTTGTCGGCTATTCATTAGGCGGTAGACTAGCTTTAGATTACGCCCTCACAACCCAAAATCCTTATCTTAAAGGGATCCTGCTCGAAGGGGCAAATATCGGCTTAATCAGCGATGAAGACAAAAAAGCACGTTGGCAAAATGATTGCCATTGGGCAGATCGCCTAAGTAATGAACCGCTTGGAAATGTTTTAGAAGATTGGTATCGACAGCCTGTTTTTGCCAATTTAAGCGAAAGCAAGCGGACAGATTTCATCAAAAAAAGGCTAAATAATCACGGGCAAGCACTAGCTCAAATGCTCAAAGCCACTAGCCTTGCAACGCAACCCTATTTTTCCCCTGAACAACGTCGTCAGTTTCACGGAAAAATGCTATTTATTATAGGAGAGAAAGATAGTAAATTTCGTCAAATGGCAGAACAACATCAGCTCCCCTATCATCAAATTGCAAATGCAGGACATAACACCCATTGTGAAAACCCAAGTGCATTTGTCAAACATCTTATTCAGTTTATATCAAAGTAGGAATTACAATGGCTTTACATCGTTGCCCCGAATGCCGTAAAAAAATCAGTGAAAGTGCCGTTACTTGCCCACATTGTGGCTTCTCGTTCAATGAAGCTGATTTGGAAATTTATAAACAAAAGCTAGAACAACGCCATTTACATAATCAAGAGATAAACCGCAAAAGCGTCAAACTTCACTTGATTTGGTTAGCTATTTTTGTGTTGGTTATTGGGCTGGCAAGTTTATTATCTGTATAAATGAATGATGATGTAAGTATAAAAAAGGATAGTAGATAAAACTGTTGTCCCAAGAATATTGGCATAGTAGACAAAATAGTTGCTGATTCGTCAAAAACTATGCCAAGTGGACAAAATAACCCTATCCCAAATTCTGTGTAAACACCCATTTCAACTTAACGGTGATCGTCTAGGCGATCACCAAAATCAATCATAAATCGATTCATCGCCGGTTTCCGGTTCTGAATCGGCATTGTCCATTTTTTT
>NZ_MUXW01000044.1 GCF_002015085.1 Glaesserella parasuis | reverse complement strand
ATCAAAACTCACCTAAAACCCCCTAACCTGTTTCAACAAACCACCCCAGAAAGCCCTCACCTTTTCACGATCGACTGCTTTCACTTCTTGAGGTAATGCCAGTTTGGGTTCTGGTAAAACCTCCCTTGTTTTTAACCGCTTACTCATTTTGACGAGGGATTTTTTAATCTCATCTTTGAGTTGCTTATCGCTCCATTCACCAGTCCGACAACGCACATACAAATCGGTAATCAAGTAATACTCCGCAGTAGAGACAAACTTAAACTGCTGGATTTCTTCCATACCAAATGCCATAAACGCTTGTAACCGCTTGTAAAGTTTATCCTCATCAGGCAAACCTAACGCTTCGTAGTCCACCGTTTTGCACCACTCCACAAACTCGCCTACGCTTGGCCAGAATGGATTTTTGGATTTTTTCGCTCGCGCAATCCCGTTTTGCAGTTGCTCAATCGTCGTAATTTTTTCATTCACCAACGTTTCAAGCCAAATCCGTTTTGCTTCACGGTAACTGTCTGCATCAGGAAATGAATTTTTCCACGCAGGAAAAATCGCCCGAAGCTGAATGAATAATTGATTAACGGCTCTAATCGCACCGTCTGGAATTGCCGTTGTCTTTGCTGGCACTTGGTAATTTGGCTCTTGCCCGACAAGGCTTTTCAAGTTCATTGATGCCACGTTTTGCATTAACTTCCCCTTAGCGTGATAGACATACCTTCCGCCCAGTTGCCTTCGTCATCAGGGATAAATGGCTTGGAAGTATTACGAGCGGACGGATTTTGTGGATTTTTTGCAGAAACTCCGTCATTTTGCCAATCCCAACCAGCATTAAACCCACGCCAACCACGCTCAATCGAAATTGCAATGGCTTGTTGAATAGGAATTTTGGCTTTGTCCGCCTCACGCTGAAAACCCTTCAACGCAGTTTCAGTGATAGGAGCTTTGAAAGACTTCCGATGAACAATAAAATCTTTTGCCAGTTGTCCGGTAATCCCAAACTTTTCCAACAAAATCAAATCTTCGGATTTTTTCTCGCACGCGTTAACACCCGTTAGGGTGTTATTTTTGGTATTGTTATTTTGTTTAGTGGTATTTTGTGTGTGAGCTGAGTTCACAGGTACTTGTGAACTTACTTCACAGGTCGAGTGAGCTGAGTTCACAGGTGAACTTACTTCACAGGTCGGAATTTTGTCGAAATTAACCGAAAAAACATTCATTCCACGATACCCTTTAGACTTAGTTAAAAGCCCCATTTCCACCAATTTGTCACAAGCATCAATGACACCACGATTACTTAAATTACATTTTTCCATCATTTGAGAAATAGAAACGGCATCTTTTTGCTTATTCCAGCCCGTTGTTTGCCTAACAACAAGCATATAACACTTAAATTCAGCCCCACTTAACACGCTCATTAATTCATCAACAACCGCATTTGGCACTTGAAATGAATTTGGAATAAATTTACTCATAGTCCTAACTCCGAAGCATAACGTTGTGCTATCCACTCAATACCTTTGCCAGTAACACGGGTTTGCGTAAAATTATGTCCGTGTTCTGCTGTACCTGTTTTCACAGTAAACAGCTCTTTTGAATGAACGGTTTGATACGGCAATAGATTGCCAGATTGACGATACAACACACGATCACGTAACAAACACTCAATCATCATCTTTTCAGGGAAATTTAAAATCTTGGCAGTTTCTCGTAGGGATTTGCTAGTACCGACTTCGACATAGTGATCGACAAAATCCGCTTTCGGTTTCATTATTTGATTTTCGAGTAACAAGGTTTGCTTTTCTTCTTCACTTTCAACTAATGCCTTAAGAGCTTGAAGATAGTTGCTCGGTAATTTCTGTTGATTTTCTAACTCTTGCCAACGATCAACTAAACGAGCAGTAAATTCAGGAGAGAATTGAGCCACAATCACATAAGTATCACGTTTATTAATATGATACTCGTAATAGACTTGCCCATTTTGCTCATGGGTGTACGGACTTTCCGCATACCCCCCAATTACCCCTTTATTCATCAGGTTTCTAATAGATAAGCACACATCACGGTGTCTGCTTTCTGTGATTCGTGCAATCTCCCGACTACTCATCGTCAGGGTTGCATTTTCTCTCTGATTAGTAGATAATAACTCTGTTTTCATAAACATTATCTCCCTTTGATATACCCACGTTCCAGCGTGGGTTTTTATTCATCTAACGACTTACGAGCCAAAGTTTTGTAAGCAGCCAATTCCTTCTCATCAATCAGCTCAATCTCCAACTCATCACAAATCACGGCGTACCATTCCACATATTGCAAAAAACACACGGCTAAACTGCGATTCAGACACGCCGATTTTGCGCGCTAAATCTTTATGCGTTCGAGAGACGGATTTTCGGTAAATCAAATCCGCAATCGCTCTTGCATTTTTACTTAATTCATTGCGTGCCATTGCACACTCCTTTGGGTAAATTA
>NZ_MUXW01000043.1 GCF_002015085.1 Glaesserella parasuis | reverse complement strand
ATGACACAAGCGGTTTGATATTGATATTTTTTGCAAAATCTATTTAATGATTACATATTTTACCTGATTTTTCTCGGCATCTTTTTGTTGTTGAGCGTCTAACTCTTTCTTTAATCGATCCAAATAGATCTTGTTTTTATAAAGCCCAATCGCAACAGAACCAATAAGGGTGACAGATAGACCAAAAATCGTAGCATGAAAGAGCGTAATATCTTGAGCAAAAGCCCCTAATACGAAAAATATAACCCAACTCATCAGCCAACCGATGAAAACGGCTTTTACACAGGAAAATAAGAACATATGCGACTCCTTTTTTTGAAATCTAACACTACACCGATTAAATTTCAACAAATTTACGCTACCACTTCCCTAAATTGAGCTGAAAGCGTCCAAAAGCCTTGTTGTTGGTTTGTTTTCCATTCATCACAACGAAATTTTCCTTGTGTTGAACCGTGCGGAGTCCATAAAAATGCTTTTACACCGCCTTGATTATTTAAAAAGGCTTCAATTCGTTTTATTCGGCTTTCTGCGCCACTAAAAGAAATATCATAAATGCGGAGATTGTGATTTAATCCTTTGGGTGCTACTTGCTCGTAACCATTACCAAACTTAAGTTTCATCACCTCAGGCTTTTTCGTGAGTTGCATTCCCCAATCGGGATTAAAGTTAAAGGTTTCCACACTAAATCTCCGTATTTTGTACATTCAGGAAAATCACATCAAGCTGTTTAATTACCTTGATTTCCCATACTGCTAACTCTATCTGAAGCAGTCTATTCCACGCCTCAATCTCAGCATAAGTAATGGGACAAAGCCCCATACCTGACTGTCGAGAAAGAGATAGCTCATAGAAAAAACCCAGCAGATAACTTATCGCTGGGCTAATTTCGATATTCTCAAGCTCTTCAGGAACACTACCAGTCTGCTCTTGAATAGCCAAAAGATGTTCTCGCAAGGTGCAATCAGAATCCTTTGGCTTTTTGTCTAATTCAAATTCCTTTTTAGCATATGCCAACAAATCATCAATTAGCTCTTCAAGAACTTTCCCAAATCGTTTGAATGTTCAAGAATTTGTTCGATAATCCAATCACATTCCGTTAATAACATTCGGGCATTTTCCTCTGTAAACGGCAATTCTTTTTTATCGCCAAATTCCACATTCTCCCAACCAACTATGCGATTTAATGCCAGTTCAACGCTGTCTTCTTTGATTTCATCCAATTCTTTAAATTTTGGATGACGGGTGCGTGCATTTTCCAATTCGCGTTTTTGCTCTTTGCGTAATTGTTTTGCAAAGAACTTTTGAGCTTGGTCTGATTTTGCACTCACGACGTGAATGAATACCCCTAATCCCTCTCCTGTGACAGGATGTGTCAGTTCAAAACGGTATTTTTCTGAAATACTGTCTTTTGCAAGATCTTTTAAGTTCATTGTAATTCCTCTCTATTAAGCCAATGTATCTTGTACAATCATTGTGGTTGCTTTTTTCAAACTATCATCAATGGTGCTTTCTGCATCAAAAACAGCAGGAAAGGCATCATAATTCAAGGTTTGAATTAAATTATCGCCACTATTCACTTCTGATGAAGTGAGTTTCACACCTGGTAAAATTAAAGTAACATAATCTGAGTTGGTTTCGCTTTCTGCATCCATTCGTAAGGCAAGTGAAAGGGATGTGCCATTTCTGACCGCTTGCCACATAGCTTTATCTTTCAAGTAGGTAGAAAACGAACCACTGACTTTAATTGAACCGATAAATACATCAGGCGCATAGGTTGCACCTAAAACAGGCTCACTGCTTGCACCGAGATCGATGTCAATTTTAAAACCTGTCACAAAACCGACTTCCGCTTTATTGAGTAACAGTTTTCCTTTTACCCCTGCTAATTTTCCTGATTGAGCAATCGGGGTAGGATTTGTAAAGTAAGTGGCTTGTAGCTCTTCACTTTTTTGCCCTAAGAATGAAACGGTGACAGAGGAAATACCGTTAGGCTGAACATCAATGCTCATTTTAGAAACACGACAACCTGTATAAACACGGTTTACGTTAATATCTTGGAAAATCTCTTCGATGGTGAATGAATCCGTGGTGTGATTAGCATCAGGCACAATGAGAATTTTTCCGTTTTTCTCGCCAGTACCATTTGACGTTTTCTTAATAATCGGGGTTTTAGCCTCTGCGGTAAATGCACCACGCAAAACCGCCGCAAAGAACTGCGACCATTGCCCAGCCGATAGTTCACCTTTAATGTCGCCTTCGACCTTTTCAAAACCGACAATAGAGGCGGAACGTTGTAAATCAGAACGGATTTCTTCTGATTGGAACGATTCAAAATTGGCATTTAAGGATGTTTCAATGCGTGGAATGATTTTGGCTCCTGTTTTAGCTGGTTTTGTACCAAAAACGGATTCCTTGCTGATAACCAGTGTTCTTTTGACTTCTTGAGCCATAGTTACTCCTTATTCAGCTCGTAGGCTGTGTAATGGATTGTGATAGGTAAAGCCAACTTATCATCATTTAAAAAAATACCGCCAATGGTGGGCGGTTGAGAGATAACAACTTGAACATTCTCTTCAATGATAGATTGACCGTAAAAATGATTGCGGATTAGCTCCGCTCTTTCTTCAATGGCGTGCGTGCCGTTGCCATTTGGATAGAACAAGGTCACCTGTAAAAACCCTGTTTCAACAGAAAGCGGTTTATCAGAAATGCTTGCTGTATCACTGGTTGTTACAGAAAGAAAAACCGCTTGATAAGGCAAACTCACTTTATTGTTTACCCCCTCCCAAGCGGTACTAAACTTGCCTAATTCCGTTAGTTGCGTTTGTAGAATGGATCGAATGATTTTTTTCATTACCAAAGCCCTAATGTTGGATTTCTAGCTAAATATGCTTTTAGCTCTTTAACGGTTATCCGAACCATACCTTGAGGAGCTTGGATAGAATAACCATTCTTCGTTTTCCCTGATGGGTTTTTCGGAGGATTAGGATAAAGCCCATATTCCAACGCAGGGGCATAAGGCAAGTTAGTTGCAATATAAATCACATCGCCAAATTTCGCCTTGCCAATATGTTCATTTGAGCCATTAAAATTCGTGGGTAAAGCTGAGACAGACACCGTCCAACTTCGCCTTAACGCTCCCGTATCAACAGGCGATTTCGCTTGCACTTTCGCAAAAGCATCTAACGCTACTTTACGAATGACTAAGTTTTTCCGTTGCTCAATCTGCTCAATTTGTTGCTGAATTTGTGCAATAAAACTACTCATTTCATTGTTTCCGCCCTTGGCATTGATAAAGCATTGCAACGTTAGCTGGTTTTATCGGTTGAACAGCAATAATGCTCCAGACTTCGCCATTCACTTCAACCGCTGAGCCTACCTCTGCTTTTTCTGTCAGATAAATAACCACATCGCCTTGCTCTATCGCAACAGCTCCCCCTCTAGAAGTTCCGCCACTTTGAAATGAAGGGAAATCATAAGACAGATTATCAAAAAGACAGTAAGCATTCTGTTTACTGATTTCAGTTTGCATTTTTCCCGTAGTTGGATCGTATTGCCCGGATATTTGTGTTTTAATCACACAAGGCGAACCAAACTTCTGAATTAACTGCTTGGAGATTTGCTTTAATTTGCCGTACAAGTTACCCCCTTAACAAGGACACATTGTTAGTAGATGATGAATTTAAAAAGCGAGAAAGCAAGGTTTTGACATACTCAAACCGATTGCTACTACCACTGATAGTCGCTTGATTTTCGTAATTGACAGAAATAGGCCCTACTTTCACGCTTGCCATCTTCTGTTCTGGGTTCTGATTTAGATCAGACTGCAATGCTAATTCGCAAACCGCATATTTCACTTGTAACGGAATTTCGCTACTCTCTTGACTACTTTCTTGACGTGGAAATTGTCTGATTTGCGTAGGATCTGCTTTCTCTCCCACAAAACGATAATTGTGATCGAGAAAATCTGATGCACTAACTAAGCGACGAGCTTTTTGTTCATCATCAAGTTCATTCCACGCCTCAAAACTGGCCCTCAATTGATGGTAGCCATTTGCCTCTTCAAGAGAAACATAACTATCCGTTGGTACGTTCAGGGTCATTGTCGCCCCCTTTCGCTTGCTTTAATAACGCAATCAGCTCATCTTTCTTCGCTCCTTGTGGAATTTCCACATTTAAGGCTTTAAGTGCGGTGGTTAATTCTGGCACGGTCATCTTGTCTAATGTTTTTTGTTGAGAAGATGATTCAGGCAATGTGTGCTTTGGCAAATGCTGATAACGTTCAGGAATATCTCCACAAACCGCATCGCATTGTTCAATAAAATCCGTTGCGTGATACGCACCTAAATTTCGCAGAGTTAATCCATTTTCTTTCGCAAACTTCACATTTTCAGACGAAAAATCGTGGGTAAAATAGAGAATTTTCATTCTAAACTCCTAAAAAATAGGGCTAACCCTAATAGTTAGCCCTGCCAGCCTAATTAACGTGTTTTGATTAACACACCTGCGGTATCTTTATCAAAAGTTGCAGATTTAACCCAGTTTGTAGGTGTACCTAATGCGGAATCATTTGGCGACTTGCCACCTGCTTGCATATCCCAGGTGTATCCGTGGATACCAACATTGTAGGTCCACTCAGCTTGGTATGTTGCAGAGATATTTTCACCGCCTGTTTTCGGTACAATCACGCTGTTAAAGTCATTATTACCACTAACAATGATTGCATTCTCCACTAAACCAAGCGTGTTATACGCCGTATTTTGCGTATCAACTAATGCCGGGCTATCGGTAACAATGAACAAACGACCGAATGGATCACGAATTACATTGATGTTGTCATAAGTGAAAAGTTTTTCCGTATTCGTTAATGCATTGTCAAATAAGCTATGCATTGTGGTTGAATGCAACGCCCAGCCTTTAATCGCACTTGAACGATCACCAAATAATGCCGCACCTTTATTCAGAGTACGGAATGTCGGTGCATTCGTTTTATCATCAAGCACAGTTTTTGTGTTACCACCAATTGCAGCAACACCAGCTAATACAGCGGTGTTCAACATATCCGCCATACGAGCCTTAGCTAATTGTTCACCAATGGTAATTGCCGCTAATTCAGGATTTTTTAAGATCCAGTGATATTGTTGTGGTTCATATTCCAGTGGTGGCGTACCTGCTGCAACTTTTACCGCCACATTCAACATTTGTTGCAAACGTTTTGAGTCCACTGAACCTGAGCCATAAGCATTACGGCGGCGAACTAAACCGCTAATTGCTTTAAAGCTAGAACGGATATCGAAATCCCCTTCTGTTGGCACATTTTGCAGAACGATAGTCCCTGCTGATGCCTCATTGAATTTTTGAATATCTTGATCAACCATTTCGGTTAATGCTGTTTGGGTCTGTTTGTTAAAGACTTGCAAATCAAAAGCCATAAATTCTCCTTATGGATTAAATAATCACTATGCTACGGATTGCATATAAGCAATTCGCTCTTCATCTGTTTTACATTCACTCAGTGATTTAGGTTTTGTTGCAGATGAACCACCTGCACCACCGCCACCACCGCTTGAGCCAGAGCCTTTTAGAATAGAGTTTTTGTTAGGGTAAGCATCCACTAAAGCCTCTAACGCCTCTTCAAAATCCGCACGTTGCCCCGGTTTTACTCGACTGAAAATTTCATTGCCAAACGCATCTTTTGCCAAAATTGCACCGTTTTCATCAATGCTAAAATGCTTACCAAAGAACGCTTGAGCCACATCAACAGGCATTGCCAATTTCTCTGTGACAAACTTAGAGCGAGCGAATGAGCCGCCAATTAACTCAGTATGCAACTGCCCTTGTACTTTCTCTGCTAACGCTTTAGCATCTGCCAGTTTTTGCTCATAACCCTTAATCACTTCTTGTTTAACCTTTTCCGCTTCACCTGCATCAATCAGTTTTTTAGCGTCAAGGTTTTCCACCGTTTTTAAGGCTTCTTTTGCTTTTGCCACATCATCAATTCCGTCAAACTTTTTGAGTTCTGCTTCCGCTTTTTCTTTAGCCTCACGGTGTTGCTTGTTTTCAGCATTGAGCGAAGAAATTTTTTGCATTGCTTGCGGTGCATCAAAAGGGATTTCCTTCCCGTCATCGTGGGTATACACGGGTTTACCATCTACAACCACAACATTGCCTTTTTCATCGAGTTTTAATTTCATTTGGATTTCCTTCCTAAGTGAGTTGTGTTTCTTCCGAAACGTGGATAATAAAAACCGCACGATCTTGCGAAAGTGCGGTTAATTTTCATGTAATAAAAAAGGTGCGATCGTCATAACCACACCTTAAATATCAAGTAATAACTGTTCCATTCTATCTAGCCGTGCTATACCAATTTCATAAGTATGCTTTTCTAATTTTCGTTTTTGTAATGCTCGTCCTGCTTCGCTTCCGCGTTTTTTTGATGCGTTTTCATTTTCTTCTAGAACTTCACGCTGTTGTCGAATTTCATCCCACTTCGCTACGCCCGTAGTCCAGTAATCCCAAAGCACTTCATAACATTCTTTTTGATAACGAATAAGTTTCTCTTTTAATTCTGGCTTAACTTTGGAAACTTTGACCCCAAATAGCCACCCATTGAGATAGTGCAATGGTAAACAAACCGCTTCTTGTTCACCACCATTTGAAGGTATTCGTATAACACGAATACCTTGCGAAAGAACCTCATTGCGCTGTAATCGCTCGAATTGTGCGTGCCAGACTAAACCGATATTTTCTACAATCTGTTTCATCGGTACATAAGGCTTGCTGTTATGATTGATGACTAAAATTTCTGAACCAAAGAATTTTGCTTTTAATGCTTGCATAAATGCCTCCTAGTTTCTTCCCACTAAAAAGAAACCTGTAAGAAATAGCGAGTGGGAGACACAAACGCTACTTGTCGAGTGTACTTTTCTATCTTGCAGGCAATAAAAAACCGCTTACACATTGCTGTATAAGCGGTTTAGTTGAAATTTAGGTATAAAAAAACCTAGCGCTTAGGCTAGGTTAGTAGAAATAGTTTATTGAGAAAGATCTTTAATTTCCTGATCGCTTAGACCTAGTCTTTCCCAAATAGCATAATAATTATCATCTAAAGCAAGTTGTACAGCCTCTTTAAATTCACCAACATTTGCAGGGTACACTGGATACTCGTCATCATCTGATAACGGATAATCTTCACAGCACGTCCAAATAGCCCAATGAGTTAAACCGCTAAGCCCATTTAATTCAACAAGATGATTATTCCAAGTCCAAGTTATCAATAGAATAAAATAATCTACACTGTTCTTCCCATCTAGAAGATCAATACAATGCTGCTTAAAATCTAATTTTGAATGAGATGACTTCAAATAAGAAACCGCATTAGCAGCTTTATCCCATTCTTGTTTAGCAAATTCTTTGTTTGTCATCGTAAATATCCACTTTTCAAATAATTAGATAACTGAAACCGGTTCATATCGGGCTCATCTTTAGGAATAAACGCAGTAACAAAATTTCCATCTTTATCTATTACTACCGCCATCCCAGTGATTTTATTGTAAAAAACCCTTGAACCCTCTAATCTATATCGCCCAAACTCAATTGTTTCAACATCATTTAAATGCTCAATAATTGATTCTTGGTATCGTTTCAGCATTTTAGGATTTTTTTTAGTATTATCAAAGCCAAAATCTTCAATATGCTTAAATTTTCTATCTAACTGCTTTCTTGTAAATTTTGTCCCTTTTAATACAAATGTATCAACTTCTGGATAAATATAATTTGGATCAAATCTATAACTTAAATCTTTTAACGTCAACGGTCTCCCACTCTGATCCAACATATCCGCAAAAGTAATCACGCCTCTACGCCATAAATCCGCCTTACCTTTGCCTAATACCTGATCTTGTTGCCCTGGAGATTTGCTTTTCAACCAATTTTCGTAGTTAATCTGCTCTGATACAGGGCCATCTTGGCTTGCTCTTGTACTTGACGGCATTTCTTCCGCA
>NZ_MUXW01000042.1 GCF_002015085.1 Glaesserella parasuis | reverse complement strand
ATATCAAACCGCTTGTGTCATTAGATGCAAGCGGTTTTTTGTTGTACCTGAAATTCAACCCGATCAGAAATGGTCGGGTTTTTTATTATCAAATAAAATCATAAAAGGACACGAATATGCAATTAGCAAACCCTGAAAATTTTAAACAATTTGTACAAATCAAAGATCATCAAACTGTAACTACATCAGAAATTGTAGCGAAGGTATTTGGTAAGCGACACGACAATGTATTGCGGGATATTAAATCTCTTATTGAAAATTGCGATGAGGACTTTGCAAAACTCAATTTTGAGGTTTGCTTTAAAATCAATGAGTTACAGAATGGTAGACCTACTCCATATTACAATTTAACCAAAAATGGCTTTATGCTTTTGGTAATGGGTTATAAATCCAAAAAGGCAATGGCAATTAAGATTTCTTATATCAAAGCCTTTGATTATATGGCGGAAGAATTGGCAAAAGGTAGCCAAACACTACTTGAGCAATACTACTCTTTACTTGGTGAACATAAAGCCGAAAAACAATTAGCAAGTTTATGCGGTAAAGCCTTAAGTGAATGGAAAGGTAAAAAGCCATTATTAGAAGCAACGCTAAAAATCTTTGAAGACAAAATGCAAATTGAGCTACCGCTATTAAATTGACCGTACTTTATGTGCGGTTTTTTATGCCTGTAAATTAGATAACGGTACAAAATTCAACTGTGGTTATATGACCACAATTAACCGCACTTTCGCAAGATCGTGCATTTTTTATTGGAGAAATGCTATGACGGATTTAGCAACACTAGCAATTGAAATCCGCACAAATGGTGCAGAAAAATCCACTCGAGATTTAAATAATGTGGAACGTGCAGCAAAGAGAACAGAAACAGCTACTGAACAATTGAATAAATGCTTTGGGCGTTTACAAGCGTTATTAGCTTTATCCGGAATAGGCGGTGGGATTTCCCACCTCTTAGCGCTGGCGGACAAAATGCAGTCTTTACGCAATCAAGTGCAGTTTGTGACAAGTTCTATGACTGAAATGAACCAAGTGCAAAAG
>NZ_MUXW01000041.1:5929-70369 GCF_002015085.1 Glaesserella parasuis | reverse complement strand
TTTTAAGTAAAAATGAATTTCAAGTTAAGCACCTATCAAGACTTCAAAATTAAAAAAATATTTTTAAACAAAGTCAATCAACAAGTGCCCACACAGATTGTCTGATAAATTGTTAAAGAGCAAAAAAGAACGACGCACTGTCAAATTTAACTACTCACAACAGTGCGTCGTTGTGTGGTGCGAATTATAGAGAAATCCTAAACCAACGCAAGTACTTTTTATAATTTTTACAGAAAAAAACATTAATTGCTCAAAATAAGAACTAAGGTCTATATTTCCTCTACCACTCCTTTATGGCTAAATCCGGCTTCGATGCTCAACTCGAATATGTGTATGCTCTCTCCCTTCCTGATGTTCATAGTCATATTTAAAACCACGCAATTTAACCTGAATATTATTTTCTTGAGCATATACATTGGTAAAGTCCTCTAGTAATTCCAATACATCACTTGCAATATATAAAGCCCGCTTGGCATTAATTGTAACTTTTGAATTAGGTTGAATATTTTTTAAAGTTTTCTTAATCGCTGCCTTATTCAAAAAAGAGACTTCTTCACCTAGCTCAAGTATAATCTTATCCGCATCAGCTAATTCTTCACGGCTCAAGTAATAAGCTCTTTTCATATTTCCATGCAGAATGAATAGAATACTAATCACTAAGCCAATCCCTACCCCTTTCAGCAAATCAAGGAAAACAACAGAAACCATTGTTGCAACGAAAGGAATAAATTGATAACTCCCCTTACACCAAAAAGGTTTATAATGCTTTGGATGTGTCAATTTATATCCAATCAATATTAATACTGCCGCTAACGTTGCAAGGGGAATCTGGTTGAGCACACTTGGAATAGTTAATACACACATAAGCAACAAAACACCATGAAATACCGCAGATGTTTTATGAGTCGCTCCTGCATTTGCATTAGCAGAAGAACGCACAATGACCGATGTCATAGGTAAACCTCCTATCGAAGAGGTTAATATATTAGCAAAACCTTGTACTCGTAACTCATGATTATTATCCGTAATTCGACGGCGAACATCTAAACGATCTGCAGCCTCAATTGAAAGTAATGTTTCCACAGAGGCAACTACTGCAATAGTTCCCCCTGTAATCCAGACTATGCTATTATTGAAACCCTCTAAGCTAGGAAAGCGAATTAAGGAACTTACTTCATCTAAAGAGTTTAATAGTGGTAGTTGAACTAATTGATTTGTTGGAATTGCAAGCGGGCTGTTGAACCATATGAAAAGCTGGTTAAGTAAAATCCCCACAATAACGGCAACTAAAGCAGAAGGGAGTAATTTGAGTTAACGTAATCGAGGTTGCTCTTCCCAACCAATCATAATAATAAACGCAACTACTGCAACAACCAAAGACCCTAAATGAACCCGTCCAGTAGAATGAACAATTTCAATTAATGTATCATCACTACCAAGAGCATAAGGTAACTGTTTAAGGATAATAATCACACCGAGCCCTGCCAACATTCCTTCAATCACAGAAATAGGTATATAGTTTGAGATACTCCCAGCTCGAAGAAAACCCAGAAGCAATTGCAGTGCGCCCACAATCACACCAGAACATAAAAATAACTCGAAAGACCCCAATTCTGTCATCGCTGCTAAACCCGCTGCAGGTCCAGAAACACTAATATGAGAAGAACTTAATGCGCCAATGATGACACCTCCAATAACCCCAGATAAAATCCCAGCTAAAGGTGGCACTCCTGATCAAGGGCAATACCTAAGCACAAAGGCAATGCGACAAGAAAAACGACTAATCCTGATGCAAAATTTTGTTTGAGTAACAGGCTTATATTTTGTTTATTATTCATACAACACTCTAAGTATTAACTAATTTCTCTGTCCCTATGAATATATCACTGTGCTTACAAACATCTATTCCTGAAGATTTGATTAAATGCTCCTAGCTATCTTTGGCAAGCTGATTTTCTTCTCTTCACTTTGACGATAAAGCACTAAAATATGCCCAATGGTCTGCACTTCCACCGCTTTGGTTTCACGCACAATCGCATCAATAATCAACTGCTTCATCTCACGATCAGCCCCTGCGATCTTCACTTTAATCAACTCGTGGTGATCTAACGCATTCTCGATCTCGGCTAACACCCCTTCGGTTAAACCATTACCACCAAGCATCACGACTGGGCTTAAATGATGAGCAAGCCCTTTTAAAAATTGTTTCTGTTTTGTTGTTAAATTTACTGACATTAAAATTGCCTTTCTATGCTAAAAAAAATCGGCGTAGAAAATAGCATATTCAGAATAAATTTTAAAGCTAAAGATATGCTAAAATAGGCGAAACTGACTTAATTTCAAAAAGGATAACCTATGCCAACGCTTAGTGTCGCTATGATTGTCAAAAACGAATCGCAGGATCTTGCCCAATGTTTAGAAACTGTCAAAGGTTGGGTGGACGAAATCATCATTTTAGACTCTGGAAGTAGCGACAATACCAAAGAGATCGCCTTACAATACGGAGCAAAATTCTATGAAAACACCGATTGGCAAGGCTTTGGTAAACAACGCCAACTTGCTCAACAATATGTCACCAGCGATTACGTTCTCTGGCTTGATGCTGACGAACGTGTCACCCAAGAATTAAAACAGAGCATACAACAAGCGGTAAGTAGTAATGAACCAAACACGGTTTATCAAATTCCCCGTTTAAGTGAAGTTTTTGGCAGACAAATTCGCCATTCAGGGTGGTATCCTGATTATGTAGTGAGACTTTACCGTACGGATTTTGCTCAATACGGCGATGAACTTGTTCACGAAAAAGTCCATTATCCAAAAGAAGCCAAAGTCGTTAAACTTAAAGGCGATTTATTGCATTTTACTTATAAAGATATTCACCATTATCTAGTAAAATCAGCAAGTTACGCTAAGGCTTGGTCAGAGCAAAGAGCCAAAGCTGGCAAAAAAGCAACTTTATTCCAAGGTGTTACCCACGCTGTCGGCTGTTTTGTAAAAATGTATATTTTAAAAGCAGGTTTTCTTGATGGTAAGCAAGGTTTTTTACTTGCCGTTCTGTCGGCACATTCTACTTTTGTGAAGTATGCTGATTTGTGGAATAAATATCAGAAATAATCAACTGAAGGATTCCACCCACTTTAATTTTCTGCCTCTTAACACATATTCTTATCTTAAGAAAATTGAGCACAACAAATAATTGTGACTGAAATATTGCTCCCTACAATGAGGAAAATACTGGGAACAAACGATCTAGATGTAATAGACAAGGTTGCTAATATTTAAAGAAAACAAACATTAGCAACTATTTTGTCTACTATGTCAAAAGTTATGAGCAATATTCCAAAAAACGCTCCGCATCAAGCGCCGCCATACAACCTGTTCCAGCTGAAGTAATCGCTTGGCGGTAGTTATGATCCATCACATCACCAGCGGCGAATACGCCTGCAACGCTTGTTGCGGTTGCATTACCATCTAAACCTGACTTAACCACAATATAGCCATTGTTAAGCTCTAGTTGATCTTTAAAAATCTCCGTATTTGGTGAATGCCCGATCGCGACAAATACGCCGTCAAGCGTAATCTGTTCTTCATTACCTGTTTGAGTACATTTTAAACGCACCCCAGTTACGCCCATATTATCGCCTAATACTTCATCTAAAACACTGTGGGTGTGCAAAATCACTTTGCCTTCTTCGACTTTTTTCATCAAGCGGTCAATTAAAATCTTTTCACTGCGAAAAGTATCACGGCGATGGACTAAATGTACCACAGAGGCTACATTTGAAAGATATAACGCTTCTTCCACAGCCGTATTTCCACCGCCAATTACTGCTACTGGCTTATTGCGATAAAAGAAACCATCACAGGTTGCACAAGCCGAAACGCCTCGACCTTTATAAGCCTCTTCAGAAGGCAAGCCTAAGTACTTCGCTGACGCACCTGTAGCGATAATTAACGCATCACAGGTAAAGGTATTAAAGTCGCCTTTTAAGGTGAATGGGCGTTGTGAAAGATCGACGCTGTTGATATGGTCAAAAATAATTTCAGTGTTGAACTTCTCAGCGTGCTTTTGCATTTTGTTCATCAACTCTGAACCTGCAATATCGCCAAATTCCCCAGGCCAGTTTTCAATCTCTGTGGTTGTAGTGAGCTGTCCGCCCTGTTGCATTCCCGTCACTAATACTGGGTTTAAATTTGCACGAGCCGCATAAACTGCCGCTGTGTAACCAGCAGGACCAGAACCTAAAATCAATAATTTTGCGTGTTTTGTTGCCATTTTGTTCTCCTAAATATATGAAAAATCACTTACTAAAACTAATACAATAAAGAGTAAAGTTGTCTGCGATATTTAGGAACAAGAGGATCGGAATTCCCCATTGCAGATAAAGTAGCGAGAAATTGCTTTTTAATTTCTCCATTACCTGCTGAAAGGTCATGTTTCAACCAATCATATAATAATTCTAGAGCTTCTTCATTCCTACCAACTTGATGTAACTGATTTGCCAATTTTACGGCAATCTCAGGACTTTTAGTCTTAGTATAATCAGCTTGGAGTTGTTGAATTTCTGGGGAATTAGCCGCTTGTTCTAGTAATAGAATTTGATCTTGCAAACCTTGCCAACGGCTATCTCTATCTTGAATTGGAACTTGCATTAAGATTGCTTTAGCTGGTTCAACTTGCTTCATTGCAATATAGGTTTCAGCATAGAGTAACGCAAAATCACTGTTTTTCTTATCTGTCAGCTCCCAAGCATTTTTTAATAATGGTAACGCAAGTTCATACTGTTCTGCTTCTAGAAATTCAAGTGCCTGAGCGAATTGAAGTTCTTCTTCTTTGGGTAAAATGTTGCTTAGACGAACCCGTAATTCTTGTTCATTTATTTCACCCTCAATCACATCAACAGGTTGCCCATTTGCAAAGAAATAACTTGTAGGCACCGCTTGTATGCGAAATTGTGCGGCAATCATCGGGTATTCATCACAGTTGACGATAGCAAGTAGAAATTGCTTTGGATATTCATCGTTTAAACGACGAAAATATGCTTCCATCTCAAGTGAACGAGGCTCACGGGAAGAAATAAAATGAAAAACGACAGGGACTTCCGCTGCAGCTTTAATAACTTCACTAAAATTAGTGTTATTGACGTTAATAAGATAATCCATATTTAGCCCCATAATAGTATATAAAAAGGCTGAAAACAGAAGAAGCTTCCAGCCTTTGTATCATGGCGTGATTTTACGATAAATTCAAGACTAACCGTTTACAAATTTTTCGCCTAACTCAATATCTGCTTTTAAGGTTGGGATCATCGCTTGAACAGCTGCTTCCTCATAAGCACTTAAAGTACCGATAGGTAACAACTCTTCTACACCATTTAAGCCTAAACGAACTGGTTGTGCGAAGAAACGAGCATACTCGCCATTGCCTTCAACATAAGCATATTCAACAACGTGTTCACCAGTCAAGCCTTTTAACACTGCACGAGCGAAACGAGCAGCTGCTTGAGCCATAGATAAAGTCGCGGATCCGCCACCTGCTTTAGCTTCTACCACTTCCGTACCTGCATTTTGAATACGTTTGGTTAATGCTGCCACTTCTTCTGCGGTGAAGTCAATTTTATCTTCTTCAGAAGCTTGAGATAGTAAAGGCAGAATGGTTACACCTGAGTGACCACCAATAACAGGCACTTTAACATCATTGACATCTTTACCTTTTAATTCAGCTACAAAGGTTTCTGAACGTAATACATCGAGTGATGTAACGCCGAATAATTTACGTTTATCGTAAACGCCTGCTTTTTTCAAGACTTCTGCGGCGATAGCAACAGTGGTATTTACTGGGTTAGTAATAATCCCTACGCAAGCAGTTGGGCAAACTGTTGCGACTTTTTCAATTAAGTTACGAACAATACCTGCATTAATATTGAATAGATCAGAACGATCCATACCTGGTTTACGAGCCACACCCGCAGAAATTAAAACTAAATTTGCTCCTTCTAAAGCTGGTGTTGGATCTTCGCCTGCATAGCCAGCCACTTTTACGGCTGTTGGAATATGGCTCACATCAACTGCAACACCTGGGGTAACAGGGGCAATATCATAAAGTGCGAGGTTTGTGCCAGCCGGAAGTTGTAACTTTAATAATAAAGCTAATGCTTGACCGATACCGCCTGCTGCGCCTAATACTGCAACTTTCATAAGTTTCTCCTCATAGGTTATGTAAATTTAATAGCGAAAGTGTATGTAAATTCATAGTAACTTTCAAATACCAAAATACAATTTTGCGACTTACCGCAAATTTTCGAGAAAAAAAGTGAGTTTAGATTGATTTCCGTGAATAAATAGGTAACAATTCTGCATATTTACGGCTACAATTGCATAAAAATAAAAGGATAATAAGTGGAAAAACTCGACTCTCTCAACGAAGCTTTTAAATCATTGTTACGAGAAGAAAAATTTGGTTCACAAAGCGAAATTGTCACTGCGTTGCAAGAAATGGGATTCGAGCATATCAATCAATCAAAAGTATCCCGAATGTTGAGTAAATTTGGGGCAGTCCGCACCCGAAATACAAAAATGGAAATGGTTTATCACTTACCAGCAGAACTCGGTATTCCAACCACGTCAAGCCCACTAAGAAATTTAGTGATCGATATCGACCATAATGAAAGTTTGATTGTTGTTCGTACAAGTCCTGGTGCCGCACAGTTGATCGCTCGATTACTGGACTCAATGGGAAAAGCAGAAGGCATACTTGGGACTATCGCAGGCGATGATACGATTTTCATTACCCCAACTCGTGATACCTCTATTTCAACATTGATTGCAACTATTACAGAACTTTTTGATAGCTCACTCTAATGAACATACTGATTACTGGCGGAACAGGCTTTATTGGAAAAGCACTTTGTCAGGCTTTAATCAAGCAAGGACATCAGCTAACCGTACTGACTCGCCAAAGGCTACCTCATCAACAAGCGGTAAGTTTTTGCCAAGATCTTACCGCTTTCCAGCATTTAAATACATTCGATGCGGTGATTAATCTTGCTGGCGAGCCGATTTTTGACAAAGCTTGGAGTACAACACAGAAACAAAAATTAATACAAAGTCGTCTTAGTATAACCCAGCGTTTAGTCGAACTAATTCAAGCGAGCGACACGCCCCCACACACTTTTATTTCGGGATCGGCAACAGGTTTTTATGGCAATTTGGCGGAAGGAAAAAGTTATGATGAACAGACCGCTTGTGGTACAACTTTTCCAGCCCAGCTCTGTTTTCAGTGGGAAAAGACCGCCTTACAAGCTCAAAGTGATAAAACGAGAGTTTGTCTTATCCGCACAGGCATTGTATTAGATAAAACAGGCGGTGCATTACAAAAAATGTTACCGCTTTACCGTTTCGGTTTAGGGGGAAAACTAGGATCTGGTAAACAGCACTGGGCTTGGATTTCGCTAAATGATGAAATTCGGGCAATTTTATTTCTACTCAATCATTTCGAATGCAATGGTGCTTTTAATTTAGTGTCGCCAAATCTACTGACTAATTCTGCCCTCAATCAAAAATTGGCTCAACACCTTAAACGTCCAGCTTTTTTTACTGTGCCTGAATGGATCTTAAAATGGTTATTAGGTGAACGTTCGCAATTGTTATTAGATAATCAACCGCTTGTGCCTCACAAATTACAATCTGCAGGGTTTATATTTGAAGATCCACTAATAGATAGGCTTACTCATTTATAACATAAGTATTTGAAAGAAGATAAAATTCAATAACTTTTGTTAAAATAGTAATTAGCAAATTCACTCTACAGCGATAAAATAACCAAAGGTATTCTTAAGTTTAATCATTCAGAATGTTGCTAAGGAATGAATATCTATTTTGTTTAACAAGAATACGAAAAATTATTTTTTCTTATGCTTTTCCACCATTTTTGATTATTTAAATACCACTCTACTGTCTTACGAATTCCACTTTCAAAAGTTTCTTGAGGTTTCCAATCTAATTCTTCGCGAATTTTAGTTGAATCAATAGCATAACGAGTATCATGCCCTAGACGATCCGGTACATAAGAAATTAGATCTTTATATTTCTTTACACCTTTTGGCTTATGTGGAAGTAGTTCTTCTAATATTTCACAAATAGCATAAACCACCTCCAGATTACTTTTTGTACTATCACCACCAATATTATAACTTTCTCCCACTCTACCTTCTTTAATTACCTTATATAAAGCTCTCACATGATCTTCAACAAATAACCAATCACGAACTTGTAACCCATTACCATAGATTGGTAATTTCTTTCCTTCTATTGCATTCAAGATGATCAATGGAATCAATTTTTCAGGAAAATGAAAGGGACCATAATTATTTGAGCAATTTGTTACGATAGTTGGTACCCCATAAGTACGCCTCCAAGCATGCACTAAATGATCGCTTGCGGCTTTTGATGCCGAATAGGGGTTAGAAGGAGCATAAGGCATGATTTCTGTAAACTGCCTCTCACTTGTTCCTAAATCACCATAAACCTCGTCAGTAGAAATATGATGGAAACGAAATATAGATTTTTTTTCCTCTGGCAAATCATTCCAATATTTACGAGCTACTTCTAATAAAGTATAAGTTCCCCAAATATTAGTCTTAATAAATACTTCCGAATTCTTAATAGAACGATCTACATGGCTTTCTGCAGCTAAATGCATTACTATGTCTGGCTGATATTCATTAAATATCTGCTCTAAGGCTATTTTATCGCAAATATCTATTTGTTTAAATGCATAACGAGAACTATTAGAAATCTCCTCTAATGAGCTTAAATTACCTGCATAAGTTAATTTATCTATATTAATTACTAAGTCTTGAGTATTATTAATAATATACCTAATCATTGCAGATCCAATAAAACCTGCACCACCAGTAATAAGAATTTTTATATTCATACTGTTATGTTCTAATAAATTTATTTCTCAAAAGAATCTATGATGTTGAAAGTATAAAACTATATATTAGAAATATTCTTCCCCATTCCATTCTATTACACTAAATAATCCTAATGAATTATCAATTAATCTAGCATACTCTAATTTTGCTTCCCAAATAGACAATTTATCAATAAGTTCATGTGAATATTCTTTTTTATATAATTCTCTAGCAATATTTTTTCATCCTCCTCTAATTTTCTTGCTTTACCTGTAAATTGAACACCTTGTAAAGAGGGATGAAAACGCGTTGGTACAAAGATTGTACCAGAAATATTAGGATTCTCTAACATCACTTGACTATGATAAGTCGTTAAACTCGTCACAAAAATTAAACGCAGATTATCTTCATCAAATACATAATAAAATGCATTAGACCAAGGAATATTATTCCTTGCACAACTTATAATACATAAATATTTTTTCTGGATAAAATTAAAAATTCTTTTTTGCATGTAGCCTCTCTAATTCAAAAGTAGATAGATTATAACAATAAAAAATACTATATTAATAACATTTAATTACTAGTAATAACTAAAACATATTACTACTTACTATCCTATAATTTTTTATTATCCATGATTTGTCTCATAAACGGCAGAATCTCCGTTAATGCTTTATCCATCGGAATTAAGGTTAAATTTTTTTGCGAAGCCTTATCCGATGGCGGACAAAATGCGATATGTTTATCGGCATCATTTAACGGTTTCCAACGGCGTGGAATAGCAGATAGACGACTTGGGTAAAAGCCGACCGTTGCAATATTTAATGCACCACAAATGTGTAAAGGTCCTGTTGAACCTGCAATAAAGAGATCAGCACAGGCTAACGATTTGGCAAAATCGACTAATCCATCATTTTTATCGTAAATCACCACATTCTTATGATTTACTAATTGTTGCAATGCCTGAGCAGTTTCACTTTCATTTGGCCCTGCTGTCAAAATCACTTGGCAATCAAATTTCGCTAAAATCCCTGAAATTAAATCTGCATATTGATTCAAAGATAAATTCGTCGCAGATCCCCCTGTACTACTATGAACAAAAAGCCATTTTTTATTGCCATCTAACTTTAGCAACTCCATTAATTTGCTTTTTTGCATATTCAAACATTCATTATCAAAAGACAAATAGGGTGTTGTTGGCTCAATCGCTGTAATTTGATTATCTTTTAAAAAATAACGTACCAAGTCTAAATTATATTCATACTCTGCTTTTTCAGAACGAGAACGACGCTGGGTTAAACGATGATTATATAAAAATTGAAAGAGTTTCGTTGCGGGTGCTAAACGGTAGACAATACGGCTTTTCCAAACCAATTTGGCATTATACCAATCAGACACAAAACTAATCACTGCATCAAACTGTGCTGATCTTACCGCTTGTAACACTCGTTCATTTTCAGCTTTATTTTGTTTATCTGAACTATCCAAAATAGTACCATCTAAATAAGGGCAGATTTCTGCTAATGGTGCTGTATATTTAGGAACAAGGGCAATAATTTGGCAATTCGGCATTGATTTTTTTAACATCGCAAATGCCGCCCAAGCCAGCATAAAATCGCCAATTTTATCGTTACGAATAACAAGAATTTTCTTCATTTTCTGATTTCCCAAATAGAAACTAAAAAATAAGGGGATATAAAATCCCCTTATTTTGCCACATTCTATATGATTACAGAATCTCTTTCGCCTTCGCTACCACGTTATCTACAGTAAAGCCGAAGAGTTTGAATAATTCACCTGCTGGTGCTGATTCACCGAAGCTATTCATACCAACAATGCGACCGCCAAAGCCAACATATTTATACCAGAAATCTGAAATACCCGCTTCAATCGCCACACGTTTGGTTACTGAGCTTGGTAATACCGATTCACGATAAGCTTCATCTTGTGCGTCAAACACGTTAGTGCTTGGCATTGAAACCACACGGACTTTATGCCCCTCTGCACTTAATACGTCCGCCGCTTTCATTGCTAATTCCACTTCTGAACCTGTTGCGATTAAAATTAAATCTGGGCAATCGCCTTTTTCGCAACATTGACGTAGGATATAACCACCGCGAGCAACGTTAGCAAGTTGTTCTGGAGTACGTTCCATTTGAGCTAGGTTTTGACGAGTGAAAATTAATGCACTTGGGCCATCTTTACGTTCAACAGCCGCTTTCCACGCTACCGCAGATTCCACTTGGTCACACGGTCGCCACGTTTGAAGATTTGGAATTAAACGTAATGCCGCAGTTTGTTCAACTGGTTGGTGAGTTGGGCCATCTTCACCTAAGCCGATAGAGTCGTGGGTGTAAACAAATAATGAACGTTGTTTCATTAATGCCGCCATACGCACCGCATTGTGTGCATATTCCATAAACATTAAGAAGGTTGCACCGTATGGAATAAAGCCACCGTGTAAAGCAATACCGTTCATAATCGCTGACATGCCAAACTCACGCACACCGTAGTTGATATAGTTGCCATCAACATTGTAATCTGCACGGATTGGTTTTGAGCCAGACCATAAAGTTAAGTTTGAACTTGCTAAGTCTGCCGAGCCGCCTAAAAATTCAGGAAGAATGTGTGCATAGGCTTCAATCGCATTTTGCGACGCTTTACGGCTTGCAATATTTGCTGGGTTTGCTTGTAATTTTTCAATGAATGCTTGTGATTCTGCCGCCCAATTTGCTGGTAATTCACCTGCAACACGGCGTTTAAATTCAGTGGCAAGCTCTGGGTAAGCGGTTGCATAAGCTGCAAATTTTGCATTCCACTCTTTCTCTGCGAGCAAGCCTTTTGCTTTTGCGTCCCATTCTGCATAGATTTCAGCTGGAATAACAAAAGGTGCGTGTTCCCATTTTAAGTATTCACGCGCAGCCGCAATTTCTGCATCACCTAATGGCGCACCGTGACAATCGTGCGAGTTACATTTGTTTGGTGAGCCATAACCGATAATGGTTTTACAGATAATTAAGGTTGGGCGATCTTTTTCTGCTTTCGCATTTTCAATTGCAAATTTAATTTGTTCCGCATTGTGTCCATCAACATTGCGGATAACTTGCCAACCGTAAGACTCAAAACGCATTGCAGTATCGTCAGAGAACCAGCCATCAACGTGACCATCAATCGAAATATTGTTGTCATCGTAGAAAGCAATTAATTTCCCTAAGCCTAAAGTTCCTGCTAATGAGCAAGCCTCGTGTGAGATCCCCTCCATTAAACAGCCGTCACCTAAGAACGCATAAGTGTAGTGATTTACAATCTCGTGACCTTCACGGTTAAACTGTGCCGCTAAGGTTTTTTCCGCAATCGCCATACCTACTGCATTAGTAATCCCTTGACCTAACGGACCTGTTGTGGTTTCAACGCCTGGTGCATAGCCATATTCTGGGTGGCCTGGTGTTTTAGAGTGTAATTGACGGAACTGTTTTAAATCTTCAATTGAAAGATCGTAGCCTGTTAAGTGTAAAAGGCTATAAATCAACATTGAGCCGTGTCCGTTAGAAAGTACAAAACGGTCACGGTTTGCCCAAGCTGGATTGGTTGGATTGTGTGATAAAAAATCACGCCATAACACTTCCGCAATATCCGCCATACCCATTGGCGCACCAGGGTGACCTGAATTTGCTTTTTGCACTGCGTCCATACTTAAAAAACGGATAGCATTTGCAAGTTCTCTACGTTCTGCCATTTTCGACTCCTAAAATTAATCAATATAAAAATGAATAGTGTTTAGACGACTAATCGATGATTAAAATCACCCTATATCATCACCTGAAAAACTTGATAAGTTTACACTATTTTTAGAATAACTTGCGGAAAATCTCACATAAAAAATGTGATCAAGATCAAATAATGAAAATTGGATCTTAAGCAAACGTTTACGATATTTGAAGCTCAATATTAAGCTATACAATAATGTGCTCAAACTGCTAGTGTACAGCAAACAATTTTAGGATCGCTAAATCTAAAAAATTATTTTAAATAAATAGCCAATCCTCCTTGTTTCCCTACAATCAACAAAACAAAGCGAAACAAAATATGCTATCCTTTGACCCATTTTTTATCACGAGGAATACTCAATGGAAACGTTAGATTTACTACAACGTCGCCGTTCAAGTAAAAAATTTGGTCAAGATGTACCAAATGCAGAACAACTAGAAAATATGTTTAAAGCGGCAGTTAGAGCGCCAGATCACGGGCGTTTAAAGCCCTATCATTTCGTAGTGATTGAGCCAACGGCAATGGAAATTTTCCGTCGTTGCCTGTTAGAAACCGCTCAAGAACTTGAAATGGGTGATGAAGGTGTTACAAAAGCAGAAAAATTAGCTAAACGCGCACCAATGGTTATCGGGATTATCGCTAAAATAGCAAAAGATTTACCCAAAGTACCCGCTTGGGAGCAAATGGTTACAGCAGGCTGTGCAACCTATGCAATGCAACTTGCAGCCAACGTTCAAGGCTTTGAAACTTGCTGGATTACCAATAAGTGGATTAAAGGACAGGCTTTACGCCAGGCCTTTGGTTGTCAAGCTGACGATGAAATTGTCGCATTACTGCTGGTTGGCTCGCCACTTGAGGGGGATAGCATTGCCACCGCTAGCCAAACAGAAGAAATTACTGATTTTGTAAGTTACATCAAATAGGATTTACAATGAACCAAAACGATCACGATCATGAAGATCTTATTCGTATCTTTGACGCTTGCTTTGCAGAAAGTTACAACACTCGTTTAGAGCGGGGCGGAGATTATCCGATTTATCTACCCGCTTTTATTGATGAAGGTAACGTAGCGAGTGAACGCCCTTATAATGTTATTTTATTTGCTCACGGCTACTACAGCAGTGCATTACACGAAATTGCTCACTGGTTAGTTGCTGGAACAGAACGCCGTAAATTAGAAGATTTTGGTTACTGGTATGAACCCGATGGACGCTCTGCTGAACGCCAAAGAGAATTTGAACAAGTCGAAGTAAAACCGCAAGCGATTGAATGGGTGTTAGCTACGGCAGCAAATTTCCGTTATTTTGCCAGTGCTGATAACTTAACGGGCGATGCTGGTGATAATTCTGCTTTCAAACAAGCCGTTTATGAACAAGTTAAAATCTATGCAGAAAAAGGCTTACCCAAACGTGCAGAACAACTTCGCCAAGCCTTGTGTGAATTTTATGGCACGCCAAATCATATTGATTTAGCGAAATTTGATCTTAGTCGCATTTAGGAGATTTTATGAGTTTTACCGTCATTATCCCTGCACGTTATGCCTCTACACGCTTACCGCGTAAGCCCCTGTTAGATATTGCAGGTAAACCGATGATCCAACACGTTTGGGAAAAGGCACAACAAGCTGGAGCCACCCGTGTAATCGTCGCGACCGATCACCCTGAAATCGAACAGGTTGTTACAAGTTTTGGGGGAGAAGTGTGCTTGACGTCAGATAAACATAATTCTGGCACAGAACGTTTAGCCGAAGTGATTGAAAAAATGGCGATTGCAGATGATGAAATTATCGTGAATATTCAAGGCGATGAACCACTTATTCCTCCCGTGATTGTGGCACAAGTAGCTGAAAATTTGGATAAACATCAAGTTAATATGGCAACTCTTGCAGTTAAATTGACAACACGAGAAGAGCTATTTAATCCAAATGTGGTTAAAACATTAACCGATAAAAACGGAATGGCACTCTATTTCTCTCGAGCAACAATCCCTTTTGGACGTGATTATTTTCCTCAATGTGACGATACTTTTGTTCAACAACAAAACTACCTTCGTCATATCGGAATCTATGCTTACCGTGCAGGTTTTGTTAAGCAATATGTGGCTTGGGAGCCAACGGCATTAGAACAGCTAGAGTCGCTAGAGCAACTTAGAGCATTATGGTATGGCGAGAAAATTCATCTCGATTTAGCCAAAGAAGCCCCTCAAGTTGGGGTGGATACGGCTGAGGATTTGGAGCGGGTGAGACAGATTTTAAATACCCTATGCTCGCAATAAGCAAATAGTAGCATTCTTACCAACATAGGAATAAATTATTACATCTTATTTTTTGTCATAGATCATTTTTATCTTCAAATTAATTGTGTTTAACTTTAAAAAAAAAGTATTTTTTGTTATAAATAGACATTAAATCAATTTATTTTATATAGGAGAACTTATGGAATTAGTATTTATTCGTCACGGTTTCAGTGAGTGGAACGCTAAAAACTTATTTACAGGTTGGCGTGATGTAAACTTAACAGAGCGTGGTATTGAAGAAGCAAAAGCGGCAGGTAAAAAATTACTTGATGCAGGTTATGAATTTGATATCGCATTCACTTCTGTTTTAACGCGTGCGATCAAAACCTGTAACATCGTGTTAGAAGAATCTAACCAACTTTGGATTCCACAAGTGAAAAACTGGCGTTTAAACGAGCGTCACTATGGCGCATTACAAGGCTTAGACAAAAAAGCAACCGCAGAGCAGTATGGTGACGAGCAAGTTCATATTTGGCGTCGTTCTTATGATATTTCTCCGCCAGATTTAGATCCGCAAGATCCAAATTCAGCACATAACGACCGTCGTTATGCACATCTTCCAAAAGATGTTGTGCCAAATGCAGAGAACCTAAAAATCACCCTAGAGCGTGTTTTACCATTCTGGGAAGACCAAATCGCACCGGCATTGTTATCCGGTAAACGTGTTCTTGTGACTGCTCACGGTAACTCTCTCCGTGCGTTGGCAAAACATATCATCGGTATTTCTGATGAAGAAATTATGGATTTTGAAATCCCAACCGGTCAGCCGTTAGTGTTGAAACTTGATGACAAATTAAACTTTGTTGAGAAATTCTATTTATAATTTAAATAGTTAATATAATGCATTTTATAGGCGGTAAGATAATACATCTTACCGTTTTTTTGTGACCTATAAATTCTTTTTCTTTGAATAGATTGTGTTTCACTTTTGCGTTAGAATATCGAACTTTGAACGCAATCGGTAAGATTGCGAGAATTTTTTAATTTCATTCAAAAAATATTAGGAAGTTTTATGTCAGCAACAATTTTAGAAACGCTTCCACTTGGTCAAAAAGTGGGAATTGCATTTTCGGGCGGGTTAGATACCAGTGCCGCATTACTTTGGATGCGTCAAAAAGGTGCCGTGCCTTATGCTTATACCGCAAATTTAGGGCAACCAGATGAAGATGATTACAATGCTATCCCTAGAAAAGCAATGGAATACGGTGCGGAGAATGCTCGTTTAATTGATTGTCGCCAGCAATTAGCTCACGAAGGTATTGCAGCAATTCAATGTGGTGCATTCCATATTTCGACAGGTGGCGTGCCTTATTTTAATACCACTCCGCTTGGTCGTGCTGTAACAGGGACAATGCTTGTTGCTGCAATGAAAGAAGATGATGTTAATATTTGGGGAGATGGCTCGACCTTTAAAGGCAATGATATTGAACGTTTTTACCGTTATGGTTTATTAACTAATCCAAAACTCAAAATCTATAAGCCGTGGTTAGATCAGACTTTTATTGACGAACTTGGTGGCCGTTTAGAAATGTCACAATTCTTAATTACAAATGGCTTTGACTATAAAATGTCCGTTGAAAAAGCATATTCAACTGACTCTAATATGCTAGGGGCAACTCACGAAGCTAAAGACCTTGAGTTACTCAGCACAGGCATTAAAATCGTTAAACCTATTATGGGCGTAGCATTTTGGGACGAAACGGTTGAAATCAAGCCTGAAGTCGTTTCTGTGACCTTTGAAGAAGGTGTGCCTGTTGCATTAAATGGTAAACGTATCGAAGATGCAGTAGAGCTTATTCTTGAAGCAAACCGCATTGGTGGTCGTCACGGTTTAGGAATGTCAGACCAAATCGAAAACCGTATTATCGAAGCAAAATCTCGTGGTATCTATGAAGCACCAGGAATGGCGTTATTACATATTGCCTATGAGCGTTTAGTAACAGGTATTCACAACGAAGATACGATTGAACAGTACCGTATCAATGGGTTACGTTTAGGTCGCTTGCTCTATCAAGGTCGCTGGTTCGATCCGCAAGCCTTAATGTTGCGTGAAACAGCACAACGTTGGGTGGCGAAAGCGATTACGGGCACAGTGACTTTAGAATTACGTCGTGGCAATGACTACTCAATTCTGAATACCGAATCACCAAACTTAACCTATGAACCAGAACGTTTAAGTATGGAAAAAGTAGAAGATGCACCGTTTACCCCAGCAGATCGTATCGGTCAATTAACAATGCGTAATTTAGACATTGTGGATACGCGTGGTAAATTAGGTATTTATACACAGGCAGGTTTGCTTTCTGTTCAGAATAATGTGATCCCACAATTGGATACAAAATAAATCGTAAAATAATTGAAATAACAAATCGCTTGTAGTGTAACACTAGAAGCGATTTGCACCATTTTTCTCCATTTGTGGAATTATCTATCACTGGGAAATTAATCTGTTCACTAATTCAATAATTTGTTGGTTTTGAGTATCAGATAATTTCCCTTCAGAAACAAACTGAACTTTACCGTTTTTATCCAATACCGCAATAAAACTCTCTTTTTCTTTTAGTTTCCACGCATTTTTTACACTACTTGTTTGATCAAGAATGACTTGAGAGTGAGGGTTTTCCAATTTACCGTTTTCTGCACTATTTTTGACAAATGCTCCCGTTGCAACAATCGCATCGTCTGCATTAATAATGGTTGTGGTTTGGTATTTACTGCGATCAAACCCTGCATTTTTAATTGCGTCCATTAATGGTTGATTTTTCTCTTTTACACTACTTCTGCCAGCAAGGTGGTGAACTACTCTTACCTTTCCAGCTAGGCTTGAAGATTGCCATTGGCGATAATCAACTTTTTTACCATTGGCAATTAATTCGCCATCTTGTTGAACGGTAACACTTGGTAACGTTTGGTTTAATTGTACATTATGGGCGAAAGCAACATTTGTAAGAAATAGGCAAGATACTGCCGCTTGTAATACGATTTTTTTCATCTTTTTTCCTTGTTAAGATTGAATTTCAATGATTTGACACAATATTTTGTGAGATTATCCTAAAACTTAACAGAAACAAAGCCGATCAGTAGATTTGTCTGAATTTCCACTCGTTAAACGGTAGATTTTATGTTATTTTAGTGAGTGATTATCTCAATGTCGAGATGAAGTCTAAATTTAGTTAATAATTTTAAAGGAGCTTTATATGCAACAAGGCGGCGGAATGGAAATGATCTTTATTTTGGTTGTTTTCGGTCTTATCTTCTATTTTATGATTTATCGTCCACAAGCAAAACGTCAAAAACAACAACGTGAATTATTAGCAGGTTTATCAAAAGGTGATGAAGTGCTAACAAGCGGTGGGTTAATCGGTAAAATTACTAAAGTAACTGCAGATAATGACAATGTTGTGATCGCATTGAACGATACTACCGAAGTAACTATCAAACGTGATTTCGTAGTTGCAGTGTTACCAAAAGGTTCACTCAAATCTCTTTAATTTTTTCCTTTAAGAAAGGGGACTTATCGTGTTAAACCGTTTCCCTCTTTGGAAGAACCTAATGGTGATCCTTGTGGTCGCCATTGGCATTTTATACGCCCTTCCAAATTTATATGGTGAAGACCCTTCGGTACAGGTTTCCGGTACTAGAGGGCAACAAGCTTCAGCTGAAACGCTGACGCAAGTTCAATCAGCACTCGCTTCATTAAATATTACGCCTAAGGCGATGAACCTTGAAAATGGTTCGATTTTAGTGCGTTTAAATAAGGACGAGGAACAGCTTCCAGCTAAGGAAAAAATCGCTGAAGTCTTAGGCAATAATTATTCTGTCGCTTTAAACCTTGCGCCTGCAACGCCAGAATGGCTAACTTCAATCGGTGGTGAGCCGATGAAGCGTGGTTTGGATTTGCGTGGCGGTGTTCGCTTCTTAATGGAAGTGGATATGAATACGGCATTGGCGAAACAGCAAGATCAGCTACAAGATACCTTGCGTAACGATTTTCGTAAGGAAAAATGGCAATACAAAGCGGTTAAAAAAGCAGAAAATTTTGCAACAGATGTAGAATTTAATGATACCGATACTGCAGATAAAGCAGTTCGTTATATTCGCCGTACTAATCCTAATTTAGAAGCAACTTATATTTCTCCAACCGTTGTGCGTTTTGCTCAATCTGCTCAGGGGTTAGCAACTTCTCGTGATTTAGCTATCGAACAAAACTTGTCGATTTTGCGTAAGCGTGTGGAAGAACTTGGTGTGTCTGAGCCGACTATTCAACGTCAAGGGGCAGATCGTATTGTTGTTGAACTTCCAGGGGTGCAAGATACCGCTCGTGCGAAAGAGATTTTAGGGGCAACTGCAACTCTTGAATTTCGTTTAGTCAATGGTAATGCTAACTTAGAGTCTGCGGCTCGTGGTATTGTTCCTGCGGATTCGGAGATTAAATATAGTCGTGATGGTATGCCGACGGTGTTATATCGCAAAACCATTTTAGGTGGTGAACATATTATTAATGCAACTTCGGGCAAAGATGAACGTGGTTTGCCTAATGTTAGTATTAATCTTGATGCACAAGGCGGGGATTTGATGTCAAATGCGACAAAATCTGCTGTAGGTAAGCCGATGGCAACCCTTTATAGTGAGTTTAAAGATTCAGGTCGCCGTGATGCAAACGGGAAAGTGATTCTTGAAAAACACGAAGAAGTGATTAACGTTGCAACCATTAACTCTCGTTTAGGTAGCTCATTCCAAATTACAGGTATTAACAGTGCGGCTGAAGCACAAAACCTTGCTGTATTACTACGTTCTGGAGCTTTGATCGCACCGATTGTGATTGTTGAAGAACGAACTATCGGGGCTTCATTAGGTGCAGATAACGTTGCTCAAGGTATGGACGCAAGTATGTTAGGTTTAGGTCTAACGATCTTATTCTGCGTGGTGTATTACAAAGTCTTCGGTCTATTTGCGACAGCTGCTTTATTAGCTAACTTAGTTTTAACCATCGGGTTGATGTCATTAATTGGAGCTACATTAACAATGCCTGGTATTGCAGGGATTGTGTTAGCTGTAGGTATGTCAATTGATGCTAACGTATTGATTTATGAACGGATTAAAGAAGAAATTCGTAATGGTCGTTCTATTCAGCAGGCAATTCACGAAGGCTATAATGGTGCATTCACCAGTATCTTCGACTCTAACTTAACCACAATATTAGTTGCGATTATTCTTTATGCAGTAGGAACAGGTCCAGTCAAAGGCTTCGCTGTGACTCTTGCACTAGGGGTAATGATCTCAATGTTCACCGCAATTACAGGAACTCGTATGTTAGTGAACCTTGTTTACGGTGGTAAACGTGTGAAAAAACTTTGGATCTAAGGGGAATTAAATGACTGTTCAAACAACAGAAAAAGAAGTAGAGATTAAACTACCTTATAAATTAGTTCCCTTTATGAAATACCGCTACATTGCGTATGTATTTTCATTGATCATTACGGCACTTTGTGTGTTTACCATTGTGACTAAAGGGTTTAACTGGGGATTGGATTTTACTGGCGGTACAGTAATTGAAACCAACTTTTCACAGCCTGCAGATTTGGCAAAGGTTCGTGAAGTATTAACAGAAAATGGTTATACTAGTGCTTTAGTTCAAACCTTTGGTGGACAAAAAGATGTAATGATCCGCCTACCTGCTTCGGCTGGCGATATGTCTTTGGGGAATACGGTAATGGATTTAATTCACCAAAAATTAGATCCAGAAGCTAAAATTCAAAGTATTGAGTTCGTTGGTCCAAATGTCGGTGAAGAATTAACCCAAGGGGCGATTTACGGCACATTAGCAACCCTTGCAATGTTGCTGATTTACGTTGGCCTTCGCTTTGAATGGCGTTTAGCAACAGGGGGGATTTTAGCCTTGTTCCACGACGTAATGGTGACTATTGGTCTTTTCTCATTCTTACAGATTGAAATTGATCTTACTTTCGTGGCTGCGATTTTATCCGTTGTTGGTTATTCTTTAAACGACAGTATCGTGGTATTTGACCGTGTTCGTGAAAATTTCCCTAAAATTCGCCGAGCAAATTCAGTCGAAATTGTGGATATTTCACTGAGCCAAACATTATCAAGAACATTGATGACCTCTGTTACAACGCTATTTGTAGTATTCTCACTCTATCTATTAGGTGGTCCAACATTACATAGCTTCTCACTGGCATTATTGATCGGTATCGCTTTCGGTACTTACTCGTCTATTTATGTGGCGGTAGGTGTTGCTCTTGAATTAGGCTTGAAACGTGAGCATATGATTCAGCCTGTAGTAGAGAAAGAGGGTGCGGATCAACAATCACTTGTTGATTATTGATTTTGTATAAAACGGGCAAAAATCGCCCGTTTTTACTCTCTATTCAAGACATCAACCACAGCCTGTGCAGCTTGAGCATCAGCATCACATTGAATATATTGATGTAATTCCATAAAACGCTGTTTCAACGCATTCTTCCGAGCCACATCTTCGGGCATTTGAGATAAATAAATACTCAAATGTTTTGCTAAATTTTCAGGGGAACAATCCGCTTGAATAAGTTCTGGGACAAGCGGTTCGTTTGCCAATAAATTTGGCAAAGAGATGTAATCTGTTTTTACCAATCTTTTTGCTAACCAATAGGTTAAAGGTTTCATCTTATAACCCACCACCATCGGCGATTTACATAACATCGCTTCAAGTGCGGCTGTACCAGATGCTAATAATGTCGCTTCAGCAACCATCATCGCAGCGCGCGCATTACCAGCTAAGGATATTACATCTAATTCTGGAGCGACTTGTGCTTTAATTGCTTCAAATTGTTCACGACGTTTTTCATTAACTAACGGCACTAAAAATTGAATATCAGGATATTGAGTTTTAAGTAGTTGTGCTGTTTTTAAAAATGGTTCAGCTAGGAAATTTACTTCACTTCCACGGCTTCCAACCAAAATCGCCACATAACGTTGGTTTTCATCTAATTGCAACAAACGGTAAGCCTCTTGTCGATTAGGTTTCAAGGCAATCGCATCTGCCATTGTATGTCCAATAAAACGGCAAGGGACATTAAAACGGTCGTAAAAGGCTTTTTCAAAAGGTAAAAATGCTAAAACAAGATCGGTTGCACGAGCAATTTTATACACACGATTTTGTCGCCACGCCCAGACTGACGGGCTAACATAGTGTATGGTTTTGATACCTTGAGCTTTGAGCTTTTCTTCTACGCAAAGATTAAAATCTGGGGCATCAATCCCGATAAAAATATCAGGTTTCAATGCAAGCATTGTATCAATGACTTGTTTACGGCGTTTGAGCAAACGTGGCAAATGCTTAACCACTTCGGCAAGCCCCATTACCGCCAGCTCTTCCATATCAAACAGGGTTTCACACCCTTCCTTTAACATTTTTTCACCAGCAACGCCGATAAAACGAGCATTTGGATAATGTACTTTGAGTGCTTTAATCAATCCGGCACCTAAAATATCGCCTGAGATTTCACCAGCGACAATAGCTATAAGGGGGGATGATATTATCATAAATAGTCCATAAATAGTTAAAGATGCTTATATTATATGAGAATTTACTAGGTTAGCCTATGTTTTTTGGTATATAGGTTTGATACGCCATATTTTCATCACACATAATATTACCACCTTGTTTCACGAATTGGTGGTTTAATGCTAAAATTGTTTTGGCATTTTCAGTATAGTTCATTGCCACAATAGTTCCATTTAAACCCCACAATCATCATTAAAAGCTCATTGATTGAGACTGATAATACAACGCTTAGTCGGCCTGAACTTTGGGAATTTTCGCCATTGTTTATCGGCTTTTTGTTACTATTTATAGCGATTTTTAGAGAAGTTAGTGTTGCACAATTAAAATTAACCTAGGCACCATCTGCGAGGATTTCACCTTGTAATGGGCTTAAATCATAAGTTTTGAATGGCACTTCACGTAATTTATGGCAAAGGACAAAATCGGTCTTATAGTTCACATTCAAATGGCGGCTCATTGAAATCGCTGAAACACCTCCAAACTTTATATAAATTTAAAATGTCAATTTAGTTTTTAGCCACATATTTATGTTAAATAGAATCGCATAATTCCAAGTATAATTCTTCTATTCTTGATATTCCTTCTTCATAATTTATTTTCTTCACAGTCAATTCTTGAGCTAATTTTGCTATTTCGTATTGAATTGAATTTTTGCGGTTAAATTTAGGTAATTTAATTTCAAAATTTATACTATAAGATCTTCCACTGAAAGTGAATTTGAAATATTTATTAATGATGTCGGTATTTAAAATTCCGCATAAATAATATGCTTCTTCTTCCGTTATTTCTGCGCCGTTCTTATCCATTGATATATAAGGGGCAT
The DNA here is from genome assembly GCF_002015085.1 of Glaesserella parasuis. Classification (GTDB taxonomy): domain Bacteria; phylum Pseudomonadota; class Gammaproteobacteria; order Enterobacterales; family Pasteurellaceae; genus Glaesserella; species Glaesserella parasuis. Next base: position 46,998 of record NZ_MUXW01000041.1, on the reverse strand, counting down.
GTTTTGCTGGAATAGGCAAAATTTTCTCTCCCCATGGAGTTTCCTGTTCAATAACAACACTAGCACACATACTTGTATTATCTCGAAAAACAACTTTATATGGAGAAAATGTGTAATTACCAACTTTGGATAATGAATAAAAATCATTTCCCATAGAAATCATCAAACTTCTTTTAGATTGTTTTTCTATTAAATTTTTATTAATTATTAAATAATTAGATAATAATTCACATTCTTTAACCAAATTCTCTAATGATATTGATTTCCGACTATTATTTTCATAAGGAAATATACAATAGTTATTAGACTTTAATATCTCAAAAGGTTTAATAAATGGGCTTTTTATTACTGGTTTTATATATTTTGTTTCAAGCTCAAATTTATAATTACTGTCATTTTTGTAAACTGAATTTTTGAATTCAGAGTTTCTAAAATAAAAAGTGTTTTTACTGGTTCTTTTCTCAGGTTCAATGAAGTAAACCTCAGCAGGCGTAAACTCAACACCACTCCTAGCTTTATAATCCGAAGTTCCAGAAATTAACTTTAGCTTCCTTAAAATTGTATAATCTCTTTCAGGGAGTAAAGTAAATCCCGTTCTATTTTCGCTTAATTGATAAGCCATTCCATCTTTAATCTGAAAGAAATCTTTTACTTTTTCAAATGTATGAAATCTATTTACTTCTGTGATTTTCACATTGGATTTTTTATAGAATAAATTTATAGGTATCCCATTTGAGTAATCTACAGGATTTTTTTCATAAAAATATGTCATAAACTTTTCAGTAGTTACAATAAAAGGGTTTCCGGCATTAGACCAATCATCTATTTCACTTAAATACATTCGACTACCATCAGATAAATAAAAATTTCTGAAACCAGCATAAGAATCTTGAGTCATAATTGTTTTTGGCATTAAGAATGCTAGTAAGCCTTTATTAGTTAGCCATTTATCTGATGTGACATTTGCAATTAAAGCACATAAATTGAGTGATATAGCTCCCATATAACTTTGGCCTGAGAATAATTTTCTATCAATACACAAACTCTTGATCTTTTCAGCATAATTTTGGGGTAAAAATTCCCATTTTACCCAAGGTGGGTTACCTAAAATTAGATCCATCTCTTTAACTCTTGCAATTAGCATAAAGTTTGATGTAATTCTAATCCAAATACCGTCCCATTCATTTTTATGTAATTCAACCAATTTACTTGACAATATTTTTATACTTTGTTTGATCTTGTTATTGATAGAGTCTTTATCTATATTTTCAATAATTTGATGGTATAATAATTTAGGGTCTTCAGCTTCTACTGTTGTTTGTAAACGATACATTCTTTCAAAAAAAGAACTACTTTCAACAAAATTACAAGGAAAAATAATATTAAAATCCCCTTGTTTTGTGTCTACGGTATATGTATAACAAGCTATATTATCGAGTTCAATTTTTTGTGGTATATTAGCTGAATCACCAAGATAGACAGGGATTTCTATTTTTTGATCGTCAATTAATGGTCTTATAGCCAAAAAATAACTAACTCTTGCAGTTAAAACTGATAGAGGGTTTAAATCAATACCATATACACTTGATAGTATTCTTAATAATAACTCTTGTTTTTCTTTTATAGTTAAACTATATAATTCGTGTTTATCTAGTATCGATTTTATTAATGATATTAAAAATACCCCACTTCCACAACATGGATCTATAGCTTTCCAAGATTCTTTGTTTAGTTTCTCAAGTGAACGAGATACAACATGATCAGCCATCCAAGATGGAGTGAAATATTCTCCTAAACTATGCCTAATTTCATTAGGCATTATTTCCATATATAAATCTTTAAAAATATCTATCGTCTGAAATTCATAACTAAAATTTGAACTTGAATAAAACTCTAACTCTTTAATTATATTTTTTATACTATTATATATTTTTTGGTTCCATTGGTTTTTATCTGAATACCAAGAATAGAAGTCACCTTCCAGTAAGTTTCTAATTCCACCACTAGAAAAAACATATCCATCTTCAAGTTTCTCCATAAAACGCTGTAATTTAATAGAATCAATAACACTAAGATCTGAGAAAAACTTAACATCTTCACTAAACGAAAGAGTTTGAATGACTTTACATGCTATTAATTTCACAATTATCGCATAAGATGTTTGAAGAACATAGAGAGCCAGATATTCTTTCTCATTATTATTAATGTTATCACTAAATATTTCCGATAGTTTTTTTCTTCTTTTTTCTATATCTTGATTTTGACCTTTATCAGACTCAGATAATCTAAACAAAACTTGCCATTCTTCCATTAGCATTTCTGTTTTTTGTGTTTTATGAGTACAAATGGCATCATATAAACTATTTGATAAGTTTTGTGTTATATGTGATGTGGATTTAAAGTCAGATACTATATTTTTCGGTGAAAATTGCTTTGAACCTACATTGATTAATGATTGAATAATTCTATCCAAATCCTTTACTTCTATTGTTGAAAATGCAGTATTTTTTATTTCATCACCAATAAAATATAAATATGCGATTTTCTTCCCATTTGTTACCAACCCTTGATAATTATTCCCAGATTCATTATGTATTTGTTTCAAATAATCTTTTGTTTGTGAAATAGCATTTTTTTGATCTTTTTCACGTGTTAATTTATCAATTGATTTGTACTCAATAACTAATCCATTTGATATGGCATCAATTCTTCCTAAAAATTTATGTCTAAAAAAATTCTTTCCGCTTTCTTTATGAAAAATTATTTCTTTTCCAAAAAAACTCTTTATTAAATAATGTAAATTATTTTCAAAAATAGAAGCGATTGTAGCTTCTGTTTCCGCTTTATTAATTTGCTTTATAATTGATGTTAAAGTTTCAGATAGTTTTACTTGATATTCACCACTACCAAGTTTTCTAAGAATGCTCGTTGAATACATTAATTAACCTTATTTAATTTATTGATTTCTTGAAATGAAATAGAAAATGAATTTTGAAGATTTTCAGGCATTGTGCAGTGACCTGCGAGCAGTTGTTCTTCCTGTTCCAACACTTCATTTCTTTGTTTTACCGTTTGAAACATTTCACCTTCACAACTAACTGACCAATTCAAATTTACTCCTGCTTTAGCAATCGCAGTCATTCCTTCTGCATTTGGCTCGCGTTCATCTCTGACATAACATTGGTGCGTAAGGGATACCTGTTTGCTCTGCAACGTCTTTAATTTTCCAGTTTTTTGCTTCACAAACTTGTCTTAACCTTTCTGATATATACATTTGAGCGTTCTATTTTCAAAAGTACACAACTGGCTGTTGTTACTTTCGGAGAAACACAATCGACAGTTAAACGCTTTGCTAAATGAGCATTAAACGGTTGGCAGTTCTCCAAGACATTTTGGAGAATGTGTCTCACAATACACATGAAACCGCATATCAAGAGGTGATTTTTCACTGATGGCAAAACAAGTGTATTTAAACCAAATTGAGAAAAAACTGACCGAGTTACAATGAGAACTAAAATAAGTGTTACAACATTTAGCATTGGTGGATGAAAAGATTGCAACACTTCATCAAGCTATCAACATTATGCAAGCACAATGCCGTTTCACTCAATTATACTGTATCAGAAATTAATTCATCAAGCGGATGAAACCTCTGCGCAACTGTTACATAATATCAGGATTTTGCAATAATCTGACCGCTTGATCATTAGATGAAAAGATTATTTAACTAACTGCACTAAAATACGACGAACAGGCTCTGCCGCACCCCATAATAATTGGTCACCAACGGTAAATGCCGCTAAGTACTCTGGCCCCATTGCTAGTTTGCGTAAACGACCCACTGGAACAGTTAATGTACCAGTCACTTTCGCTGGTGTTAATTCACGCAACGTCGTTTCACGATCATTTGGAATGACTTTCACCCATTCATTGTGAGCTGCAATGATTTGTTCAATTTCTGCTAATGGTAAATCTTTTTTGAGTTTGATGGTGAACGCTTGGCTGTGGCAGCGTAATGCACCGATACGCACACATAAACCATCAACTGGGATTGGATTTGCACTTAAACCTAAAATTTTGTTGGTTTCTGCGTAACCTTTCCACTCTTCTTTGGTTTGTCCTGTTTCCGGTAATAATTTATCAATCCAAGGAATTAAGCTACCTGCAAGTGGCGCCCCAAAGTTTGCCGTTGGGAAATCTTCTGAACGAATTTCAGCGGTCACTTTACGTTCAATCTCTAAAATAGATGACGCTGGATCTGCAAGCTCTGCTTTTACTGCATCTTCTAACTCGCCCATTTGTACCAGTAACTCACGCATATTCTTCGCACCTGCACCGGAAGCCGCTTGGTAAGTTGCCACAGACACCCATTCCACGAGATCTTTCTCAAATAAACCACCGATTGCCATTAACATTAAGCTCACAGTACAGTTTCCGCCCACAAAGGTTTTAATGCCTTTTTGTAAACCTTCGGTAATAACGTGTTGGTTTACTGGGTCTAACACAATGATCGCATCATCTTGCATACGCAGTGCAGAAGCGGCATCGATCCAATAACCATTCCAACCTGTTGCTTTTAATTTTGGATAGACTTCGTTGGTGTAATCGCCGCCTTGACAGGTCACGATAATGTCTAATTTTTGTAATTCTGCAATATCAAAAGCGTCTTTTAATGCACCAGCCTCTTTGTCTGCAAAAACAGGGGCTTTTTGACCCGCTTGTGATGTGGTAAAGAAAACAGGGTTAATGTTCGCAAAGTCGTTCTCTTGAATCATACGCTCCATTAGAACCGACCCCACCATACCACGCCATCCGATAAAACCTACATTTTGCATTTTATGCTCCTAAAAAGTTGAAGTTGTGTTTGAATTGAAAGTATGGATAAATACAAGATTTTAAGGGTAATTGCAATCAATAATTCTATAAAAAAGAAAATAAAACACATAATTCATAAAATACGCAAACGATTTTATAAATTGATTAAAATACACACTAATAATTGACATTTATCATTTATTTAATCTCTTTTATCGTGTTTTTATACCGATTTTGTAGTAAAGTAATCCCGTGACTTACTTTGGAGGCTCTTCCCTAAAAAGTCCTCCATTTATTATTTGATATACACAGAGGAACCAACAATGTACTCAAAAGATGTAACAATCACTTGCCCGAATGGCTTACATACACGCCCCGCGGCTGAATTTGTAAAAGCAGCAAAAGGCTTCGCTTCAGATATTACTGTCACATCTAATGGTAAAAGTGCCAGTGCAAAAAGTTTATTTAAACTTCAGACCCTAGGTCTTGCGCAAGGAACTATCATCACTCTTTCTGCTGAAGGCGAAGACGAACAGAAAGCTGTAGATTTCTTGGTAGATTTAATCCCTACTTTAGAATAGTTGTCCTTTTGATATTGATGACTTTACCATTTTATTTAATGGTAAAGTCTTTCGTGCTATTTAGCATCTACTAAATTCTAGCCGAGGATTAATTTATGATCACAGGTATTGCCGCTTCCCCAGGTATTGTATTTGGTAAAGCCTTAGTTCTGAAAGAAGAACCTATTGTTCTTAACACACATAAAATTACACCCACTCAAATTGAAGCTGAAAAAAGTAAATTTTTTACTGGACGTGAAAAAGCAGCAGCACAACTTACAGCAATTAAAGAAAAAGCAAGACGCACGTTAGGCGAAGAAAAAGAAGCAATCTTTGAAGGTCATTTAATGATCTTGGAAGATGAAGAATTAGAAGAAGAAATTCTAGGCTACATCGAAGACAATCTTGTAACTGCCGATGTTGCCGCAAGTAAAATCATTGATATGCAGGCTTCAATGCTTGCGGAAATTGATGATGAATATCTAAAAGAGCGCGCTGGTGATATTCGTGATATTGGTAACCGCTTGATCCGTAACATTTTAGGTATGAACATTGTTGATTTTGGTGATATCCAAGAGGAAGCTATCCTTGTTGCTTACGATCTCACTCCATCTGAAACTGCACAATTAAACTTAGATAAAGTGCTTGGCTTTGTTACTGATATTGGCGGTCGCACATCTCATACTTCTATTATGGCTCGTTCGTTAGAGCTTCCCGCTGTTGTAGGTACAAACAATATTACTTCATTAGTCAATACAGGTGACATTTTAATTCTTGATGCCATTAACAATGAAGTTCACATCAATCCTTCGGCAGAACAGCTTGAAAAAGCCAAAGCATTACAAGCAAGAATTGCGGACGAAAAAGCTGAACTGGCTAAATTAAAAGATTTACCAGCCGAAACCTTAGACGGACATCGCATTGAAGTTGTTGGAAACATTGGTACTATCCGTGATGTTGATGGCGTGTTGCGTAACGGTGGCGAAGGAGTTGGTTTATACCGTACCGAATTTTTATTTATGGATCGTAACCAGTTACCTGGTGAAGAAGAACAGTTCCAAGCCTATAAAGAAATTGTTGAAGCAATGAATGGTAAGCTCGTAGTGCTTCGTACAATGGACATCGGCGGTGATAAAGAGCTACCATACTTAGAATTACCAAAAGAGATGAACCCATTCTTGGGCTGGCGCGCAGTTCGTATTGGCTTAGTACGTCGTGAAATTTTAGATACTCAATTGCGTGCTGTATTAAGAGCTTCTGCATTTGGTAAACTTGCGGTGATGTTCCCGATGATTATTTCTGTGGAAGAGATCCGTGAATTAAAAGGCATTATTGCAGAACTTAAAGCACAGCTTCACTTGGAAGGTAAAGCCTTTGACAAAAATCTTCAAATTGGCGTAATGGTCGAAACGCCATCAGCTGCAGTAAATGCTCGTCACCTTGCAAAAGAAGTAGATTTCTTCAGTATCGGTACTAACGATTTAACACAATATACCCTAGCGGTAGATCGTGGTAATGAAATTATCGCTCACCTATACAACCCATTAACCCCATCTGTCTTGAACTTAATCAAACAAGTGATTGATGCTTCACACGCAGAAGGTAAATGGACTGGTATGTGTGGTGAGCTAGCAGGTGATGTGCGCGCAACTGCGCTATTACTTGGTATGGGCTTAGATGAGTTTAGTATGAGTGCAATTTCAGTGCCTCACGTTAAAAAATTAGCGCGTAACATTAACTATGCTGATGCCAAAGCTCTTGCAGATAAAGCACTTGCACAACCAACAGCAGCAGATATTGAACGTTTAGTTGATGAGTTTTACCAAAACCTTAACTAAAATTGAATACAAACACAAAATTCTCGTATAAAATATGCGAGAATTTTGTTCATTTAATAATGGAGATTAAATTATGGGATTTTTTGACAAACTATTCGGCGGCAAAAAAGAAGCTGTTGCGAAGGAAGTGAAAATCTATGCACCGCTTTCAGGTGAAATTGTAAATATTAAAGATGTTCCAGATGTTGTGTTTTCGGAAAAGATCGTAGGTGATGGCATTGCTATTCGTCCTACTGGTGATACGATTGTTGCTCCAGTAAACGGCACAATTGGTAAAATCTTTGAAACTAATCACGCATTCTCTATTGAGTCAGAAGATGGTGTTGAGCTTTTTGTTCACTTCGGTATTGATACCGTCGAGTTAAAAGGCGAAGGTTTCACACGTCTTGCAGAAGAAAATCAAGAGGTTAAAGTTGGTGATCCTATCATCAAATTTGATCTTGAATTACTTCAATCCAAAGCAAAATCAGTATTAACACCTGTTGTAATTTCAAATATGGATGAAGTAACAAATCTTCAAAAATTGTCTGGAGAAGTTGTGGCAGGTGAAAGTACTGTTTTAGTTTTAACAAAATAGTTACACTACTTGAATAAAAACCACGAGTTTTTGTCGTGGTTTTCTTTTTTATAGCGATGATATATACAAACATGTAAAATAAGGTACACCCTATTCCAAAGGATAAACAACTCTACTTTTATTTTTTACTTACTGATTTATCTATTATTTGAAAATGGCAAAATTACATATTACCACTTGGGGTTGCCAAATGAACGAGTATGACTCGTCAAAAATGGCAGACCTTTTAAATAGCACACACGGTTTAGAATTAACCGAAAATCCTGAAGATGCAGATATATTACTGCTTAACACCTGTTCTATCCGTGAAAAAGCACAAGAAAAAGTGTTCTCTCAACTTGGTCGCTGGAAAAACTGGAAAAAAGATAAACCTGATTTAATTATCGGTGTGGGTGGTTGCGTAGCTTCACAAGAAGGTGAACATATTCGTGAACGTGCCCCTTTCGTCGATATTGTTTTCGGACCGCAAACTTTACATCGTCTGCCTGAAATGATTAACCAAATTCGTGGCGGAAAAAGTTCAGTAGTAGATATTAGCTTCCCTGAAATTGAGAAATTTGACCGCTTGCCTGAACCTCGTGCAGAAGGTCCAACTGCATTTGTGTCGATTATGGAAGGTTGCAATAAATATTGTTCATTCTGTGTTGTGCCTTATACCCGTGGTGAAGAAGTTAGCCGTCCTGTTGATGATGTGCTATTTGAAATTGCTCAACTGGCTGAACAAGGCGTGCGTGAAGTAAATTTGCTTGGTCAAAATGTGAATGCTTATCGTGGTGAAACCTTTGACGGTGGTATCTGTTCTTTTGCGGAATTACTACGTTTAGTTGCTTCGATTGATGGCATTGACCGTGTTCGTTATACTACAAGTCACCCTATTGAATTTACGGACGACATCATTGAGGTATATAAAGATACCCCTGAGCTAGTGAGCTTCTTACACTTACCTATCCAAAGTGGTTCAGACCGTGTCTTAACGATGATGAAACGTAACCATACGGCGTTAGAGTATAAAGCCATTATCCGTAAATTGCGTGAGGCTCGCCCTGATATTCAAATCAGCTCTGACTTTATTGTTGGCTTCCCAGGTGAAACAGCTGAAGATTTTGAACAAACAATGAAAATCATTGAGCAAGTCAATTTCGATATGAGCTTCAGCTTTATCTATTCTGCTCGTCCAGGTACGCCAGCAGCGGATCTGCCTGATGATGTGACAGAAGATGAGAAAAAAGAGCGTTTATACCGCTTACAACAACGTATCAACAACCAAGCAATGCAATTTAGTCGTGCAATGTTAGGCACAGAACAACGTATTTTAGTTGAAGGCCCATCTAAGAAAGACATTATGGAATTAACAGGACGTACTGAAAGCAACCGTATTGTCAATTTCCAAGGTACACCTAATATGATCGGCAAATTTGTGGATGTTAAAATTACTGATGTTTATACCAACTCATTGCGTGGTGAAGTGGTGAGAACCGAAGATCAGATGGGTTTACGTGTTATTGAATCCGCTCAAAGTGTAATTAATCGTACTCGCAAAGAAGATGATCTTGGGGTTGGGAAATTTGTGGTGAATTTGTAAGCACTCTATATTAGTAATGAGAGGAGAATTACTCTCCTCTACATTGGCCTCCTAGTGTATCTAAACTGACTACTCTTCCCCAAGTAACTTCAACTCACGTCCACGTACTTGTTTTTTGAGCATTTCGACAAACTCTTCTACTTTGTAAGTACCTAAATCCGCACCTCTGCGAGTACGCACAGACACTTTGCCTTCAGCGATTTCTTTATCACCGCAAACAAGCATATAAGGTACACGGCGTAAGGTATGTTCACGCACTTTAAAGCCCACTTTTTCGTTGCGTAAATCTGCTTTCACACGCAAGCCAGCGTCAGAAAGTTGTTTTACCACTTGTTGAACGTATTCTGCTTGGCTGTCGGTAATGTTCATAACGACTGCTTGAACCGGTGCTAACCATGCTGGGAAGAAACCTGCATATTCTTCGGTGATAATGCCGATGAAACGCTCGATTGAGCCTAAGATCGCACGGTGGATCATTACTGGTGTTTTACGGTCATTATCTTCTGCCACATAAGATGCACTTAAACGCTCTGGTAAGAAGAAGTCTAACTGGATCGTACCGCATTGCCATTCACGATCTAAACAGTCACGCAAGGCAAACTCAATTTTCGGGCCGTAGAATGCACCTTCGCCTTCTTGAATTTCGTAAGCTAAACCGTTAGCCGTTAATGCCGCTGCTAAGTCTGCTTCCGCTTTGTTCCACATTTCATCTGTACCGATACTGTTTGCTGGGCGAGTTGAAAGCTTCACTTGAATATTTTCAAAACCGAAAGTGCTGTAAATGTCATACACCATTTTAATGCACGATGTGACTTCGCTTTCTACTTGCTCTGGCATACAGAAAATATGGGCATCATCTTGGGTAAAGCCACGCACACGCATTAAACCGTGTAATGAACCAGACGGCTCGTTACGGTGGCAAGAACCAAATTCTGCCATACGCAACGGTAAATCGCGGTATGATTTTAAACCTTGATTGAAGATCTGAATGTGACCTGGGCAGTTCATCGGTTTGATCGCATATTCACGGTTTTCCGATTGAGTGGTGAACATTAAATCACCGTAGTTTTGCCAGTGACCTGTTTTTTCCCATAACACACGATCCATCATAAATGGACCTTTCACTTCTTGGTAATCGTACTGTTTTAATTTGGTACGCACGAAGGTTTCAAGCTCACGGAAAATCGTCCAGCCGTCATTGTGCCAGAACACCATACCTGGTGCTTCTTCTTGCATATGATATAAATCTAACGCTTTACCGATTTTACGGTGGTCACGTTTTGCCGCTTCTTCTAAACGGTGTAAATAGTCGGCAAGTTGTTTTTTATCTGCCCACGCCGTACCGTAAATACGTTGCAACATTTTATTCTTGCTGTCGCCACGCCAGTATGCGCCAGCCACTTTTTGTAATTTGAAGTGATGGCAGAAACGCATATTCGGAACGTGCGGACCACGGCACATATCAATATATTCTTCGTGATGATAAAGTGCTGGGCGGTCATCTTTACTGATATTTTCGTCCAAAATCGCCATTTTGTACGACTCGCCACGGCTTTCAAAGGTATCTCTCGCTTCCTGCCAGCTCACACGTTTTTTCACTACATCGTAATTGGTTTTCGCCAGTTCCAACATACGCGCTTCAAGTGCATCAAGATCTTCCTGCGTTAAAGAGCGGTCTAAATCAATGTCATAATAGAAACCGTTGTCGATTGTCGGACCAATCGCCATTTTCACATTCGGGAAAAGTTGCTTGATTGCGTGACCCAGTAAGTGTGCCGTTGAGTGACGGATAATCTCTAAACCGTCTTCATCTTTTGCGGTAATAATTTCAAGGGTGGCATCTTCGCTGATAATGTCAGAAGCATCACGGCGTTCACCGTTTACACGCCCTGCGATTGTTGCTTTCGCAAGACCTGCACCGATACTTTGAGCCACTTCCATCACAGAAACTGGGTTGTCGAATTGGCGTTGTGAGCCATCAGGTAAAGTAATAATTGGCATTGTTAATCCTTATACAGTGGTAACCCATACGAAAGGTTACTTGTTGGTTTATGTTATTCCCGTAGAGACACACTGCGTGTGTCTGCTAAATATCATCAATACAAAATAGAACGGACACACGCAGTGTGTCCCTACGTGTAAATCATTGAAATTCGTAAATTTTTCAAAACAAAAGACCGCTTGCAAGCGGTCAGTTTTTCAAAATTTTTTGCAAGTTGCTTTACTCGCCCTAACAATCGGGCGGACGAAAAAGCCAGCGAATTTTAACACAAATCTAAATTTCTTTCAGTATTTTGATTGCTATTTTCTGGGTATTTCAATAACTGCCAAGCTGGACAAGAAAGTGCAGTTGCTAACTTTTCAATATTTGAAAGCGAAACGTTCCAGCGGCAACGTTCAACCGCTGAAACATAAGTTCTATCTAACTCACACTCATTCGCTAATCGTTCCTGTGACCAACCTTTTTGCACACGCAACGTTTGAATGTTGTAAGCCAAAATTTCCCTGAGATTTTCTCGATCAGGTAATTTTGCTGGGGCTTTAGGCTTTGCTGACATAGCCTAAAGCATGAACAAATGACTAATTTACATCTACGGAGTTTGCTTCACTATTTAATTTTGTTTATACTACAAATTGTATATCAATGGCATTGGAGGAGATGTAAAAATGTTAGATACACTTTTTAATTCATTTTCGACAAAATGGCTATTTGAAGATAATCACGTCTTTGCTTTCAATTGTGAAAGCCACTCTCATAAATTTATTGTCTATTATGATGGCAGTGGATTTTCAATTAAACCTAACCCAGACTCAAAAGAACTTTTAACTGAACGTTATGCTTATGGTGCAACGCTTTCGGTTGAATTTTTAGTTGAAGATCAGACTTTGTCCTTTCCGTTCTCTGCCGTATTTAAAAATGATTTTTTACACATTATTGATGGAGAAGTGTTGTTTCATTTTGAGTCCATTTTAAAACAATATGGGTTAGTCAAAGTTTCAGTTGAAAGTATTTTTATCGGTTCTTATAACAATAAAAATTACCCTTTCCAAACCTTTAAATAGCTTTAAAGGATTAAACTTAGCCTACTCTTGCAAAAAATCCCTAAAATCTTACCGCTTTCATTTCAAAAATCCCCATTTTTACGCTATTCTATACCGCAATTTTTCGACAAATTTGAGGAATAAAGATGATGCAACAACAATACAATCCAAGTGCGATTGAGCCTAGAGTACAGCAGTACTGGGCAGAAAATAAAGTATTCAAAGCAATTAAAGACGAAAGCAAACCGAAATATTACTGTTTATCTATGTTCCCATACCCGTCAGGTCGTCTGCATATGGGACACGTTCGTAACTATACGATCGGCGATGTGGTTTCCCGTTATCAACGTATGAACGGCAAAAACGTGTTACAACCAATGGGTTGGGACGCATTCGGCTTGCCTGCAGAAGGGGCAGCGGTAAAAAATAAAACTGCACCAGCAAAATGGACTTATGAAAATATTGAATATATGAAAAATCAGCTCAAGGCCTTAGGTTTTGGCTTTGACTGGGATCGTGAAGTGACCACTTGCCGTCCTGAATATTATAAATGGGAGCAATGGTTCTTCACTGAATTGTACAAAAAAGGCTTAGTATATAAGAAAACATCGACAGTAAACTGGTGTCCGAATGATGAAACGGTGTTAGCAAATGAGCAAGTCCACGAAGGCTGTTGCTGGCGTTGTGATACCCCTGTGGAACAAAAAGAAATTCCGCAATGGTTTATTAAAATTACTGACTATGCGGAGCAATTGTTAAATGACTTAGATCGTCTTCCGTTATGGCCAGATCAAGTGAAAACAATGCAACGCAACTGGATCGGTCGTTCTGAAGGGGTTGAAATTACTTTTAAAGTGAAAGGCACTGATCAAACCTTGCCTGTTTATACTACTCGTCCAGATACTTTCTTTGGTGTGAGCTATGTGGCAGTGGCGGCGGCTCACCCATTAGCAACCCTGGCAGCAGAAAACAATCCTGCATTAGCTGCCTTTATTCAAGAAGCGAAAAACACCAAAATGGCGGAAGCGGATATTGCCACAATGGAGAAAAAAGGAATGGCAACAGGGTTGTTTGCTATTCACCCCTTAACAGGCGAAGAAGTTCCTGTCTGGGTCGCTAACTTTGTGTTGATGCACTACGGCACTGGGGCTGTAATGGCAGTACCTGCTCACGATGAGCGTGATTTTGAATTTGCACAAAAATACAATTTACCAATTAAACAGGTGATCGCACCGCTTGATGGTTCTGAATGGGATTTCAGCAAAGCGGCAATGACTGAACACGGTAAATTGATTAACTCTGCGGAATTTGATGGGTTAGATTTTGATGGCGCTTTCAAAGGCATTGCGGATAAATTAGAAGGAATGGGGATCGGTAAACGTCAAGTTAATTACCGCTTGCGTGACTGGGGCGTTTCTCGCCAACGTTACTGGGGGGCGCCAATTCCAATGCTTACCCTTGAAAATGGCGAAACTGTGACTGTACCAATGCAAGATTTACCTGTGGTGTTACCTGAAGATGTGGTGATGGACGGCGTGAAAAGCCCGATCAAAGCAGATCCAGAATGGGCGAAAACCACTTATAACGGTCAGCCAGCGTTAAGAGAGACAGATACTTTCGATACCTTTATGGAGTCTTCTTGGTATTATGCACGTTATGCGTCGCCACAATATCAACAAGGTATGTTAGACAAAGAAGAAGCAAACTACTGGCTACCTGTGGATCAATATATCGGCGGTATCGAACACGCAACAATGCACTTGCTCTACTTCCGCTTCTTCCACAAATTATTGCGTGATGCCGGTTTCGTGACTAGCGATGAACCGACAGAAAAATTACTCTGTCAAGGTATGGTGTTAGCGGACGCTTATTACTACACCAGCCCAACCAATGAACGTATTTGGGTGTCGCCAACAGAAGTGACAGTTGAACGTGATGAAAAAGGGCGTATTTTGAAAGCCTTTGACAAAGAAGGGCGTGCGTTGGTACACAGCGGTATGACCAAAATGTCGAAATCGAAAAACAACGGTATCGACCCACAAGAAATGGTGGAAAAATATGGTGCGGATACGGTGCGTCTATTTATGATGTTTGCTTCCCCTGCGGAAATGACATTAGAATGGCAAGAGTCTGGTGTAGAAGGAGCGAAACGTTTCTTAGGTCGTCTTTGGAACTTGGCTTATGAGTATGCACAATCGCCAGCCACTGTTGCATTAGATCCTACGGCATTAAGCAAAGAGCAAAAAGATTTACGCCGTGATGTACATAAAACCATTACGAAAGTGAGTGATGACATCGGTCGCCGTCAAACCTTTAATACCGCAATTGCGGCAATTATGGAATTGATGAATAAGCTCACCAAAGCACCGCTTGTTAATGATCAAGATAAAGCGGTAATGGCAGAAGCGTTAAATGCGGTGATCCGTATGCTCTACCCAATCACCCCGCATATCTGCTTTGAACTATGGCAAGCCTTAGGCAATGAGGGTTCAATTGACTTTGCACCTTGGGTTGTGGCAGATGAAAAAGCAATGGTAGAAGATGAAAAACTGGTTGTGGTGCAAGTAAATGGTAAAGTGCGTGGTAAAATTACTGTATCTGCAACCGCAACGGAAGATGAAGTCAAAGCGATTGCGAAAGCCGATGAAAATGTGGCGAAATATCTTGAAGGCGTAGAAATCGTGAAAGAGATCTATGTACCGTTTAAGATGTTGAGTTTTGCGGTGAAAGCATAATAGTAGGGTGGGTTTTAACCCACCATCTAATCTACATCGTATATGGTGGGTCAAGACCCACCCTACAAAATAGGAATATGGTATGTTAAAAAAACTCTCTCTCATTTGTGTGCTATTTTTAACCGCTTGCGGTTGGCATTTTAAAAACAATGAACAGTTCCCTGAAGAATTGCGTACGCTGAGTTTTGAAAGTGCGGACCAATACAGCGATATGTCACGCATTTTGCGTAACAAAATGTTACTCAGTAACATTCAAATCGTACCGAAATCTACTAACGTTGCGAATTTACGTTTAAATGCAACAGAAAGTGAATCTCGTGTTGCATCAGTCTTTAAACAAGCGCGTGAAGCTGAAAAAATCCTTAGCTTAACCGTAAAAGCAACGGTAACAATACCAAATAAAGGGATATATCCGATTGAAACTAGCGTTCATCGTACATTCTTCGATGACTCTCGTGCCGCTTTAGCGAAATCAGAAGAGCAAGAAAGTATTCAGCGTCAAATGTATGAACAAGCCTCTCGCCAACTTCTTATTAAAGTCGCAGGATTACAAAAAGAGTTAGCAAATACGAAATAAGATGATGCAACGTATTTTCCCAGAAGGATTAGAACCTGCCCTCAATAAAGGCTTACAGCCGTTTTATTTATTGACAGGGCAGGATCTTTTATTGGTTGGTGAAGCAAAAGACTGTATTGTGCAAACGGCTCGTTTACAGGATTTTGATGAAAAGCAAGAGTTTACCATTGCCAATGATACCCAATGGGATATGTTGTTTGACCTCGTTCAATCAAATGGGCTTTTTTTTAATCGCCAAATTCTAATTCTTAACCTGCCTGAAAACCTAACTGTAACACAGCAAAAACAGCTATCTGAACTACTGGCTTTTTCTCACACGGATTTACTTTTTGTTCTGCACCAACCAAAACTAACCAAAGCAATGGAAAAACAGAGCTGGTTTGTACAACTAAATAATGCCGTAGTCGTAAACTGTCAAACACCAGATATTACAAAACTACCTATTTGGCTACAACATCGAGCTAAAACAATGCAGTTGCAGCTTGAGCCTGATGCTATTCAATTACTTTGTTATAGCTACGAAGGCAATCTACTGGCACTAAAACAAGCATTGCAGATGTTACAACTTCGTTTTGCTGAACAAAAGATTGGATTAAACCGAGCAAAAGAAGTGATCGAACAATCGGCACAATTCACCCCATTCCAATGGGTTGATGCCTTATTAGAAGGCAAAATTAACCGAGCATTAAGAGTGCTTCAACATCTGCAGAATGAAGAGATACAACCAGTGGTGTTGCTACGCATCGTACAAAAAGAGCTACTTTTATTACTTGAAATGACACGCTCACCACAGCCGATTATCAATAGTCACCGACCTCTGTATAGCGGTAATTTACGAGCCGAATTTGACCGCTTGAAAGTATGGCAAAACCGCCGTGGGTTTTATCAAGCTGCAGTACAACGTTTAACTTACCATAAACTCTATCAACTCATTCAATCCCTTGCCGAATTGGAAAAACAGGTAAAACAAGAATTTAGCGATGAGGCTTGGCAAGGCATTGAACGGTTTAGTTTGTTATTTCATTAGAAAATACCCTCACTTACCACCATATCATAGTCATCTGCAGACTGAATATCACTTTCAAGGACTTGATTTTCTTCATTGAGCCATTCGCCAAGATCAACTAAATGGCAGCGTTCGCTGCAAAATGGTCTATATTTATTGCCCAAAACCCAAGCCACTTCTTTGCCACAATTTGGACAGAATACGACGAGCATGATCTATTTCCCTTTTGTTTTACTTAGAGTCAAATAATATTCATTCAATTTTGCCACTTGATGAGTCAGATGGACTTCATTATCACCAAAAGGTAAATTATTTTCAATCACGTCGTTAGCATAGTTTAATCGTGTTTGACGATCAACCTGTGATAGCATAATACTCTTTATCATTTCAACATTGCTTTTATCTCGCTTCATAGCTCGTTCTAGCTGAATTTCAGGCAATACATCAACAACTAAAATACGATCACATAATGCCATTAGCTGGTTTTCAATCAATAATGGAACAACCCAAAGCACATAGGGAGATTGGCTTTCATTCAACTGCTTTAACATTTCTGTGTGAATAGCTGGATGAAGTAACTGATTTAACCACAGTCTCTCATATTCTGTCTGGAAAATCCGCTGTCGTAATGCTGTACGATTAAGCTCACCATTTTCAAACAAAATTTGTTTGCCAAAATGAGCTACTATTTGAGCGAGTAAAGGACTGCCTTTCTCAACGATATTTCGAGCAATAATATCTGCATCAATCACTGGCACACCAAGTGCAGCAAAAAGATTAGCAATAGTTGACTTACCACTTCCTATACCGCCAGTAAGAGCTACAATATAACTCATGATCCAAATCCTATCCAATACCTTTGAATAAACAGAGAGCCCTTAAAATTGCCCCCTTTTACTCAACATAATTAATATGTTGGGTATCATTTCATAAATACCTTTTGATACTCTTTCTCATCAAAACCAATCAACGCAGCATCATCAGCAATCACAATAGGGCGTTTAATTAAGGTTGGCTGTTCGTTTAACACCTTTAGTGCCAGCTCTTTGGTGAGATTATTTTTGATTTCATCATCAAGCCCACGCCAAGTGGCGCTACGTTTATTGACTAAGTTTTCCCAACCAAATTTCTCTGCCATTTCAGCCAGCCAAACAGGATCTAAGCCATCGACACGGTAGTCGTGAAGTTGTGGGTTTAAGTCGTTATCCGCAAGCCATTTGATCGCTTTTTTCACGGTATCACAGTTTTTAATGCCGTAGATTTTTGTCATTTTGTCTTCCTTTTTATTCACATTCATTCATCGCTTGCCACACTTTCAAGGCATCAGCGGTTTCTGCTACATCGTGAACTCGCACGATCTTCGCTCCATTTTGCACTGCGAGCAATGCCCCTGCGACACTGCCTGCTACACGTTGATCGACTGGTTTATTGATTACATTGCCGATCATCGACTTACGGGAAAGCCCAGCTAACACAGGATAGCCCGAAGCTACAAAGGCATTTAGATGTTTTAGCAGTTGATAATTATGTTGTACCGTTTTACCAAAACCAAAGCCGACATCTAAAATAATATGCTCTTTGGGAATGCCTGCCATTGTGCAAGCAAAAATGCGTTGGTTGAGAAAATCTGCGACTTCTTCCACCACATCATTATATTCAGGATTTTGTTGCATATTTTGCGGTGTGCCTTGCATATGCATTAAACAAACAGGCAAACCTAATTCTACGGCAGTTTCTAAGGCATTCGGCTCTTGTAACGCACGAATATCATTGAGAATATCCGCTCCAACTTGTGCGGATTGACGAAATACTTCCGCCTTTGAGCTATCTACCGAAATCAAACAATCAAACCGCTTGCGAACCGCTTCAACCAACGGCACAACCCGTTCCAACTCTTGCTCAAGGGTAACAATTTCTGCATTCGGACGGGTGGACTCACCACCAATATCAATAATATCCGCCCCGTCATTGAGCATTTTCTCCACTTGAAACAGGGCTTTATCAAGGGTAAAAAATTTGCCCGAATCGGAGAACGAATCAGGGGTAAAATTCAAAATCCCCATAATTTTCGGGGAGGTGAGATCTAACAAGCGGTCAGATCCTTGATAATTTGGGTAATATATTTGCATTGTCCTTAATTCTACCTATCGACAATATTATATAAAGAAGACACATATTAATGAATAAGTTATTATCTATATAATTACTAGCTTCACTCCCACAAGAACTAAATATGAGTAGAGAGTAGATGTCAACATAACCATATTAACCAATACAGAAAGAAGAAATCAATCATAGATATGTGACAAAATAAACTTCTCCTTCTTATTTATAAAAAATAAAGAAGGAGAATGAACATTGTTATTCATCTATTAGAAAAGATAGGACTTATTTGTGATGTTTAAAATATTAAACTAAATACATTATCTCTCTTGTAGAGCTTGTTTCATTCTAGTAATTGGCTTAATTAAATATTGAAATACGGTTTTCTGCCCCGTTTTGATATCAACCGACGCAATCATACCAGGGATAATAGGCATTACTTTCCCATCTTTATCAGTCAAATGGCTACCATCTGTCTTAACTAGAACTCGGTAATAGGCTTCATTTGGATTCAGCTTCAAATCACTAGGACGCTTTTGATCATGCAATGTATCAGGACTAAGTAATGTTACTATTCCATCAAGTCCCCCATAGATAGCATAATCATAAGCAGTTAATTTAACCAAAGCAGGCATTCCTGGACGAACATATGCTACATCACTTGGACTAATATAAGCCTCAACGAGCAATGTATCTTCAATCGGAACTATTTCCATAATATCTTGCCCAGCCTTGATTACACCACCAATTGTATTTACTCGAATATTTTTTACTATTCCTTTTAATGGGGAACGAATATGAGAACGTTCAACAGGATCGGCTCTCATAGCCATATTCTCACGGGCTTGAGATAACTCAGCTTCTATTTTAGTTAGCTCAGCACTCGCATCTGTCGCATACTTATTTTTACGTTCTGCTAATTGTAATTGCAAATCACTAGACTGGCGTTTCATACGTAACAGCTCTATTTCGGATACTGCTCCTCTAGCTACCATAGGCTCTGTCATTTGAATTTCTCTATCCAACAATGCCTTACTTGCTTGTAAACTATCTAAGGATTCTTTAAGAGAATTTTTCTTCTTTTCGTAAATAGCACGTTCACGCTCTTGTAGCTGTACTGGAGTTGTCTCTGCAAATACCAACTCCACACCATAAGCCTCAGCTTTTAAACGAGCCGATAATGCTTCTAGATTTTCTACTTTTGCTTGGCTTTCTCTCAAAATAGCAGAACTTCTAGTATCATCTAGTTTTAATAACACTTGATCTTTGTCAACCGTATCACCTTCTTTAACAAGCATTTCTTTAAGAATACCAGGATCCAAACTTTGAATAACCTGTTCTCGGCTTGTAGGAATAATACTGCCTTGTCCACGAGTAACCTCATCAATAGGACTATTATAAGCCCAAATGACAAATACAACTAATAAAGTAAAAAATAAAGATATTGTCGCAAAAATAGAACGATGATCTTCCTGCTGTAATGCTGCATGTAAATCATTTAATAAATACAGATCTTTATTTCTCAATTTAGCTGCTTTCTGCTTACCAATCTCTTTTGGTTCTGAATTCGTAGTTTCTAACTTTTCATCTAATAACTTAGGATTTTTATCTTTATCCATTTTTACATTAACCTAATATAAATTGATTAATATAAAGTAATTTTGATTACACAGATTTTATACTGTAAGATCGCTATTACTTTTCCTGCTCACGAGAAGTATCTTCACTCTCATCTCTAGCTAAATGTTTTAATACCGCATCTCTAGGACC
The DNA here is from genome assembly GCF_002015085.1 of Glaesserella parasuis. Classification (GTDB taxonomy): domain Bacteria; phylum Pseudomonadota; class Gammaproteobacteria; order Enterobacterales; family Pasteurellaceae; genus Glaesserella; species Glaesserella parasuis. The sequence goes on along the minus strand of NZ_MUXW01000041.1, from coordinate 26,393 downwards.
ATCTAATACAACTTTACCATCTTCAATAACAACAATGCGATTTACAATTTGTAATACCTGTGATCTATGTGTTACAACCACTAACGTTTTATTTCTTGCCCATTGTGCAATCCCCTGTAGCGCTTGAATTTCTGACATTTGATCTAAACCAGTTGTAGGTTCATCCAACAATGCAATACGGGGATTCTTCATTGTCATTCTGGCTAAAGCAACCATTTGTTTCTGCCCTCCAGATAATCCTAGACCACCTTCTCCCAGTGGCATATCTAATCCTCTTGGATGATTACGAATTAAATCAATTAGCCCAAAACGAGCGAGAGCTTGCAATAGATCTTGATCTGTTGAAAAACCATCCATTCTAGCCAAATCTAGATTTTCACGTAATGTACCTAAAAATAAACGAGGACTTTGCTCAAGCAGAAGCACTTGATTACGTAAAAAATGTGGATCAATTTGGCGTAAATCTACACTATCTACAGTAATATTTCCTTGTTTAGGATCATATAAGCCCGAAGCTAATTTTAATACTGTAGATTTACCCGATCCTATTTTTCCTAAGATTCCTACTTTCTCTCCAGGTTTAATGTCTAAATTAAGACCATTAATCGTCGGCTCATCTTCTTTTCCATAACTAAAAGTTATATTGTTAAACTGTAATTCTCCGCGAATAGACTTCAGTGTCACATAATTCCGCTCATTATCTCGTTCACTCGGGCGTTCAACAATACTATTTACACCTTTTAGTGCTAACCAAGCCTGTTGGAAACGAATAGCCAATCCTGCAATTTGTCCTAACGGGGCTAAAGCTCGTCCAGATAAAATAACGCAAGCTATTAATGCTCCCATAGTGATTTTACTATCTGGATTGTCACTATGAATAAGATAAGTGCCTGCTAACACTAAAAAAACAGTATTAAGCTGCTGCATCATCATCGTAAAATTCGTTACAAAATTACTAATATTTTTTACTTTGATTGAAGACGAAGCTGATTTGGCGGTGAAAAAATCCCACCTTTTTTGCGCCCAATTCGCAGCATTGTTTGTTTTCAGGGTTTCCAAGCCTTCAATGGCCTCTACAGTTAAACCTTGACGTTGGGAGCTTTCCCTCATAGATTCATTAATATAGCGAGAAAGAGGAATTTGCGCTAACAATCCAACAATAATGACTATAGGAATGATCGCAAGAGGAACAAGAGCTAATTTCCCTGCAACCATGAACATCACAAATAAGAATAAAAATAAGAATGGAAAATCAACCAAAGTAAGTAGACTAGCACTAGTCATAAACTCTCGAACTGATTCAAAATCACGAAGATTATTAGCGTAGGATCCCGAAGATGTTGGTCTATCTTGTAACTTAATATTTAAAACTCGTCTAAATAATGCCGAACTAATAATCAAATCCGATTTTTTGCCCGCCATATCTGTCAAATAAGCTCTCAGCATCTTTGCAATAAGCTCAAATACGATTGCAGCAATAACACCTAGACTTAAAACCCAAAGCGTTCCATATGCCTTATTTGAGACAACACGGTCGTAAACATTCATCACATATAGTGAACTCACTAAAGCTAGAAAATTTACAATAAAACTAGATAATACAACTTGATAATAATAACTTTTAAATCGCCAAATTACTTTAAAGAACCAAGCCTTAGGTAAATTATATTCTGGTAGATCGGAACGAGTGTCTACACTTTCTCTTGGCTTAATAAACCAACAATGATTCAGATATTTTTCCTCTAACTCATTTTCAGAAAACCATTGTGTTAATCCATCTAATAAATGAACTTTATAAGAGCGTCCATCACTATCTTCTTTAATTTCCGTGACTAATGCAGCTTCCTCATTCTGCAGAAATAATAATACAGGTACGGCTAAACTAGGAATTTCTCTTAAAGATCTCTTTGAGAGTGTATTCTCGAATCCCTCACTTTTTAAGTACTCTCGTAGAGAACTAAAATCTAACCCCATATTTTCTGTGCGAATTGTATGTGCAGTTAAGGTTGCTACTGATAAATTCGCTCCAAGCAACTGGGTTGCAAGAGATAAATTTTCAATAATATGTTTCATAAGTATCCTAAACCTAATTTATGGATTTTTTAAAGTTATTTTCAAATCAAATAAGTAAAATAGGCGGCTCAATCCGCCCAATAAATGAGAAGCAGGATAACAATATCCCCTTATCTATACACTGTAGAATTAAGGATGTATAACCTGTTTTTTTACATCGCCCCAAGTAGAGATCATTCCTTGAGTATACAAATAATCTAATATAGACAAGCGTAAATTATGTTGTGTAGTTGCGTAAGATAACTCTACATTAGATAATTCTTTCTCCGCATTTAATACATCTAATAATGTACGTCTTGCAATATCAAACTGCATTCGATAGAAATCAATCACTTTTTCAGAGGAAACGATTTGTTTCTTCAATACACCTAACTGTACTCTGTTTTCCTTAATATTAATTTTTGCTAAATTTGCACCTTCTTCAATATCCCTTGCTGTGCGTAATAAACGCTCTCGACTAGCTGAGATCTGGCTAACTTTTTCTTTCGCAATATAGTTGTTACCACGATTAAATACCTCCCACTCAACCTTTAAACCAATCTGTCTATTCTCCTGAGTTGCTGAACCGACAATATTAATGCGTGGCAGCTGCTTTTTCTTCTCAGCATCTACTGACAAATTCTTTGCATCTAAATCGGAAATATTAGCTTGGTAAAGAGGATTATCCTCCTTTCGTTTTAAGGTATATTTTTGATAAAGCTGTTCTTCCTTCAACTGAAGGAAAGGATCACTTAATTGTTCTTCAACAACTTTAGTCCTTGTATATTTTGATAGTGTATTCAAAGTAGCTAATAATTTTTGTCGATAATTATTAATTTCTTGTTGAACCATCAACATACGTGTCTCAGCTTGAACAAATTCGGATTCTCGTCCTTCATCATTCTCCATGATAATATCCAAATCCTGTAAAATTTTCTGGTGGCGAAATAAGCTCTTTTCCATTACAGAAATGGCTTCCTTCATATTCAGTGCCGTTAAATAAAGTTGTCCAATAGTATACGCTATTTCCTCTTGAGTAGCGGTATAGGTATGCTCATAGTACTCCTTCTCTTTATAACTGCGTTCAATATCTTTCTCAATAGCGCCAAAAGCAAAGATATTCATTTCAGCCTGAATACCAGGGATTATTTTGGTTGAACCATAATTATCTTCATACTTATGATACTGTCTTAAAGTTTTTGAACCTGTTACGCTAACAATAGGAAAATGTTGAGATTTACTTTGTTCAACACGATTCTGAGCAGCTTCAACGTTTGCAAGCGCTTCTTTCACTTCAGGTGCATTTGATAAATTCTGCTGTAAGATGGTTTTCAAGGGATTTGCATAAGTGCTTATAGATAAAAAACTACTTAACATGATGCACGATACAGCATTTTTTCTAATAAATTTCATACAAGATAAGTCTATTCAATTACATTGTCGTTAGGATAACAAAAAAAATTGATATAAGGGAAATTTGAAATCGTATTCTTATGAAAATCTCACTGCTTTAGCATAAATTTAAGCATTTATTTCTCAGAAAAAAATCGCACGATTTGACTAATCAATTCATTTCAATATCTAATCTTGTTATTTACTCTTTGAAATTTTACAATGTTCTGGCACATGCTGAAAAACCATAAACCATAAACGATAAAGGTAGAGCGCACATATCCGATGTAAAAACTCTTATATGGTACATAAAAATGAACTACAAAAATTCCTATTCTGTTCTCGTGGTAATTTATGCCGAAAAAACTCAGCGAGCACTAATGCTCCAACGGCAAGACGATCCAACCTTTTGGCAGTCGGTGACAGGGACGATTGAAATAGGGGAAACACCTTATCAAACGGCATTGCGTGAAGTGAGAGAAGAAGTAGGAATTGACATTATTGCTCAAAATTTAGCACTTTATGATTGCAAAACGAGTGTGAAATTTGAGATTTTTCCGCAATTCCGTTATAAATACGCCCCTGACGTTACGCATAACACGGAGCATTGGTTTTTATTGGCATTACCCGATGAAATTGAGCCGATATTAACGGAACATTTAGCGTATCAATGGCTTTCGGTAAATGATGCGGTGGCACTCACCAAATCCCCCAATAATGCCGAAGCGATTGCAAAATATTTGGCGGTTCAGACCGCTTGTAATTAAAAAATGATGGTGGGGACAGCCCGTGGACACACGCAGTATGTCCCTACCTTCTTATATTGAAACATAAATTAAAAAGAAGGAAACAAGAGAATGGCAGGTCATAGTAAGTGGGCTAACATTAAACACCGCAAAGCAGCACAAGATGCACAACGCGGTAAGATTTTTACCAAATTAATTCGTGAATTAGTAACGGCCGCAAAATTAGGTGGTGGCGACACTAGCTCTAACCCACGTTTGCGTGCGGCGGTGGATAAAGCGTTATCTAATAATATGACGCGTGATACTATCAATCGAGCTATCGACCGTGGTGTCGGTGGTGGTGATGATACCAATATGGAAACCAAAGTGTACGAAGGTTACGGTCCGGGTGGAACTGCTGTGATGGTTGAGTGTCTAAGTGATAATGCTAACCGAACAATCTCACAGGTTCGTCCAAGTTTTACTAAATGTGGTGGTAACTTAGGAACTGAAGGTTCAGTTGGCTATTTATTTAGTAAGAAAGGGTTAATTTTAATCGCAAGTGCAGACGAAGATGCATTGACTGAAGCAGCAATTGAAGCAGGTGCCGATGATATTCAGCCACAAGAAGATGGTTCATTTGAAATCTATACTGCTTGGGAAGATTTAGGCGCTGTGCGAGATGGCATTGAAGCGGCAGGTTTTAAAGTTGAAAATGCAGAAGTGACAATGATCCCATCAACGACTGTCCAACTTGATGCAGAAACTGCACCGAAATTATTAGATTTAATTAACCGCCTTGAAGATTGTGATGATGTGCAAAACGTGTATCACAACGGCGAAATCAGTGATGAAGTGGCTGCATTGCTTTAATTAAAAATGAATAAAAAGTAATCTCAAGTATTTAGCTTGAGATTATTTTTTTGAACTTTCCCATTTTTTCCTTTTCTAAGAGAGCGATCTTTTTAATCAATACAAAAGGAAAAGGAATGAAATTAGTTAAATTACTTCCAACATTTGCAGCAGCTGCGATACTTACAGCTTGTTCAACAGTTTCTGATGTTGCATCTTCAACAGCAAATATTGAGGGTAATGCAGGTAGCACTGCTGTTGATAGTACAACTGCAGCAAAAAATATCACAACAGGCTCAAAAACTGTTACTTACACTTGTAGTGTGAATGGCAAAACAAACCAACCTGTTTCAGCGGTTTATACTTTCAACAATGGCGAACCATCAACTGCAACAGTCACCATTAACAAAAAAGTGGTAGGCGAAAATCTGAAAGTAGATGCAACCTATCAAGACGGTGTGAAATTTGTTTCAGGCACAAATGTATGGAGTCTAGATATAGGCTTTAGTGCGAAAACAGCAGAAACAACTGTACCTGTCATGTTTACGGCAAACAATCAAATTCTTGCAAAAAACTGTGTAGTTACAAAATAAGTTGATTATCTAATTAAGATTGACTATAAAGTGGGTTTGTGAATAACAAATCCACTTTCTTTTTGGACATAAAATGGCAATTATTTTAGGTATTGACCCAGGCTCTCGCGTAACAGGCTATGGCGTGATTCATCAAACTGGACGGCATTTAGAATATCTCGGAAGTGGCGCAATCCGTACATCCGTGGATGACCTTCCAACCCGATTAAAACGTATTTACGCCGGGGTGACAGAAATTATCACTCAGTTTCAACCCGATATGTTTGCCATTGAGCAAGTATTTATGGCAAAAAATGCGGATTCAGCATTGAAATTAGGGCAGGCAAGGGGAACGGCGATTGTTGCTGCGGTTAATCATGATTTACCTGTCTTTGAATATGCTGCACGCTTAGTAAAACAAACGGTTGTGGGTATCGGTTCGGCGGATAAAGTACAGGTGCAAGATATGGTTACACGTATTTTGCAACTTTCCGCTAAACCTCAAGCTGACGCAGCAGATGCATTGGCGATTGCCATTACTCACGCTCACTCTATTCAACATTCGCTTACGGTGGCTAAACAGAGTAGCCAAGCGGTATCAAGCGAAAAAGAGCAAATTCTGGCGTTGATGAAAACGAGATATAGTCGAGGAAGATTTAGATTTAGAAATTAAATTGCCTTACTATAGAGTAAGGCAATAAAGCGTACAACAAATATAAAATTCTTACTCCACCATAAAACAAGCTATCTTCGTGCTGTTTTCATAGTTTTTTAGCTCAGGGCGTTCTTGTTTACAACGCTCTGTCGCCAAACGACAACGGGCGTGGAACGCACAGCCTTTTGGTGGATTAAGCGGACTTGGTAATTCGCCAGTGAGTTTAATTCGTTCACGGCGATGTTCTGCTTCCAGACGAGGTGTTGCTGATAACAAGGCTTGAGTGTAAGGGTGGCGTGGGTTGCCGAAAATCTCTTTGGTATTGCCTTGTTCTACGCAACGTCCTAAATACATCACCATCACTTCATCAGCAATATGTTCTACCACCGATAAATCGTGAGAGATAAACACATAAGACAACCCAAGCTCTTCTTGTAAATCCATCATCAAGTTTAACACTTGTGCACGGACGGATACGTCAAGGGCTGACACAGGTTCATCGGCAACTACAATATCAGGTTTCAACATCAAACCACGGGCAATCGCAATACGTTGGCGTTGTCCGCCTGAGAACATATGCGGATAGCGGTCGTAAAATTCAGGTTTTAAACCAACCTTCGCCATCATTTCCAACACTTGAGCTTTACGCTCTTGTGCAGATAATTCGGTGTTAATAAGCAAAGGCTCTTCTAAAATTGCCCCTACTTTTTTGCGTGGATTAAGTGACGCATAAGGGTTTTGGAATACGATCTGGATTTTCTTACGACGTAATTTTTCTGTTTCCGTATCGCTGACTAAGAAATTTTGTCCGTTATAGAACAATTCCCCTTCTGTTGGTGGCTCAATCATTGTCAGCATACGTCCTAAGGTTGATTTGCCACAGCCCGATTCACCCACCACGGCAAGGGTTTTGCCACGTTCAAGGGTAAAAGAAACACCGTCCACCGCTTTTACTAGTTTCGGCTTGCTAAACATTCCCTTTTTTACAGGGTAGTATTTTTTGAGATCCACCGCATTGAGAAGTGGTGGGTTTTGGGTATTGTTTTGCATATTTATCTATCTTACTAAATTGGTTGTGGCAATCCACTCTCATTCAACGGCGTATGGCATTTCACCTGTCTGCCGTTTACTGTGCGTAGTTCTGGCTCTTTTTGTCGGCATAAATCCGTTGCATACGGACAGCGTGGGTTGAGCAAGCAACCTTGCGGACGGTCATATTTACCTGGCACGACACCTGGTAGTGATTGCAAGCGAGATTTACCTTCTGCAAACTCAGGCAACGCTTTTAATAACGCTTGGGTATAAGGGTGAAGCGGTGATTTGAAAATTTGTTCAGACTTGCCTTCTTCTACCACTTGCCCTGCATACATCACGATAATACGGTGAGCCGACTCGGCGACTAAGGCTAAATCGTGAGTGATCAAAATCAATGCCATATTTTCTTTGCGTTGCAACTCAAGCAATAAATCAATAATTTGTGCTTGAATGGTTACATCTAACGCCGTTGTCGGCTCGTCAGCAATCAATAATTTCGGATTGCAAGCAATCGCCATGGCGATCATCACACGTTGGCTCATACCGCCTGAAAGTTGGTGCGGATAGACATCTAAACGAGATGTTGGATCAGGAATGCCAACCATCGTCAATAATTCAATTGCACGCTCTTTTCGCCACGCTTTTGAACCGCCTTGATGAACCTTCAGGGCTTCCATAATTTGATAACCCACAGTGTAACTTGGGTTGAGGCTTGTCATTGCATCTTGGAAAATCATCGCTACATCAGCGCCGACAATTTTCTGCTTCTCTTTTGGTTTTAAATCAAGCAGATTATGTCCGTTGAAACGTAACGAATTTGCCATTACACGCCCAGGGAAATCAATAAGCCCCATAATTGCAAGGGAACTGACCGATTTACCCGAACCTGACTCGCCCACAATGCCTAGCACTTCGCTTTCATTGACTTCATAACTTACTCGATCCACCGCTCTAAACGGGGCTTTTTTATCGCCAAAGTGAACCGAAAGTTCATCTACTTTTAATAATGCCATTTCGTTCCCCTTACTGTTTTAATTTTGGATCAAGTGCATCACGCAAGCCGTCACCCATTAAGTTAAAGGCAAGCACGAGAGATAAAATCGCTAAACCTGGGATTGTCACCAACCAGTTTGCCGATTGCATAAAGCCACGAGATTCGGCAAGCATTGTGCCGAGTTCTGGTGTCGGTGGTTGTGCGCCGATCCCCAAGAAGCCAAGTGCCGCAAGCTCTAAAATCGCATTAGAGATCCCCATTGTCATCTGAACAATCAGTGGCGCTAAACAGTTTGGCAAAATTACAATAAACATCAAACGCCATACACCAGCCCCAGCCACACGAGAAGCGGTCACATAATCACGATTTTTTTCGCTTAGCACAGAAGCTCGGGTTAAACGCACATAGCTTGGAATAGACACCACAGCAATTGCAATCGCTGCGTTCAGTAGCGAGGGACCAAGAATAGTCACGACACCGATGGTTAATAATAGGCTTGGAATTGCGAGCATAATATCGACAAAACGCATAATCACGATATCAATAGTGCCGCCGTAATAACCCGCTAACAAACCTAAAATCACCCCTAGAATACAGGACATCACGACGATCAACAGACCGATAAAGATTGATAATCTTGCCCCATAAATAATACGAGAAAGAATATCACGCCCGATGTCGTCCGTGCCGAGTAAATAGGCAGAATTACCGCCTTCAAACCACGCAGGTGGCAATAACAATGCACTGCGGTTTTGTGTAATCGGATCGAAAGGGGCAACAAATTCTGCAAAAATGCAGGCAAGCCCAACAATCACAATAAAAGTTAAACCAACCACCGCCCCTTTATTTTGGCGAAAATAGAGCCAAAACTCTTGTAAAGGTGTTAGTGGGGCTGGTGAGGTTGTTTCTACTTGAGAAGACATTTATTACTCCAACAAATAAATCTATTTTTATATATTTCCCCCTATATTATTTCCCCTCCCCCGTTCACGGGGGAGGGTTAGGGAGGGGGGATTGCCCGTAAGGGCAACTACAAGCGGTTTAATTTTATAAAAATCTTGCAAACTCTGTTTGTAATCCCCCCTTCCGCCTTCGGCACGTTATTCGCTTCGCTCACCCTTCGGGTCGTTGGCGAAGCCAACGCTCAAATGCTATCGCATTTGTCCTCCCGTAAACGGGGGAAGGGATTATTAGGGGAGGGATTTTTTTAAGTATGTCTAATCCGAGGATTAACCACGCCGTAAATCAAATCTACGGTTAAATTCACTAAAATAATCAAGGTAGCAATAATCAACACTGAACCTTGTAGCACAGGGTAGTCACGCGAATTGATCGCATCAATAATCCATTTCCCGATCCCTGGCCAAGAGAAAATGTTTTCGGTTAAAACTGCCCCTGATAATAGTTGTCCCACAATTAAACCAACCACCGTTACCACAGGAATTAACGCATTACGCAAGGCGTGGATAATCACAATACGCGTTGTGTTTAACCCTTTCGCTTTGGCGGTGCGGATATAATCTTCACCCAACACTTCCAACATCGAAGAACGGGTCATACGAGTAATAATGGCTAATGGAATAGTACCAAGAACAATCGCAGGTAAAATCAACGATTTAATCGCTGCTACAAACGCACCTGGTTCGTCAGAATTCCAAGTATCAATCAACATAAAGCCTGTTTCAGCTTCGATCCAGTATTCTGCAGGTAAACGCCCTGAGGCAGGCAAGCCCAATGGCGTTGAAAAATAAAGAATTAAAATTAAGCCCCACCAGAAGATTGGCATTGAATAACCTGTTAAAGAGATCGACGAAATAGCGTGGGAAAGCCAAGATTCTTTCTTCACCGCCGCAATCACGCCAAATAAAATACCAGCAACCAACGACCACAACAGAGCAAAAAATGCTAACTCTACTGTTGCTGGGAAAAGGGTAAAAAATTCTTTCAGCACAGGTTCGTTATTACGAAACGAATTACCTAAATCCCCCTGAAACACACCCTTGATATAGTTAAAATACTGTTCGTGTAACGGAAGATCTAAACCAAGCTGTGCCATCATCTGTGCGTGAACTTCGGGCGTTAAACCACGTTCACCCATTCGGATCTCAATCGGATCGCCAGGGATTAAATGCACAAGAGCAAAGGTAATCAAGGTTATCGCAATAAAGGTTGGGATAACCATTAAAAGACGTTTAAGAATAAATTGAAACATTAAATATCTCAGCGTTTTTCAATTTGTAGGGTGGGTCTTGACCCACCATAACTAAACTAAAAGGTGGGTCAAGACCCACCCTACAATGTTGCCTTATTTCTCTAAATCTACTTGGTAGAAGTTATGTAAACCGAACGGGCTAACCACATAACCTTTCACTTCTTTGCGTACTGGGAAGTACGTTGTTGAGTGGGCGATAGTGACCCACGGTGCTTGTTCTTTGAAAATCACTTGAGCTTGTTTATAAAGCTCAGTACGTTTTGCTTGATCTGTTTCTTGAGCCGCTTGAACCACTAAATCGTTAAACGGTTTATAACAGAATTTCGCATAGTTAGAGCCAGCTTCTAATGCAGAACAGCTTAATAGCGTATTTAAGAAGTTATCAGGGTCACCATTATCGCCCGTCCAACCGATCATTGAAGTAGAAGCTTCGCCATTGCGTAAACGTTTTAAGTACTCACCCCATTCGTAGCTGACGATTTTCGCATTTACGCCAACTTTTTTCCAATCATCTTGAATAATTTCCGCCATACGACGTGCATTTGGGTTATATGGACGAGAAACTGGCATTGCCCATAATTCTGTTTCAAAGCCATTTTCAAAGCCAGCTTCTTTTAACAAGGCTTTCGCTTTTTCAGGATTATAGTCATAATCTTTCACATCGTCATTATAGCTCCACATTGTTGGTGGTAATGGGTTTTTAGCTACTTGGCCGAAGCCTTGATACACGGACTCGATAATCGCTTGTTTATTAATTGCGTGGTTCAACGCTTGACGTACTTTTTGGTTATCCAACGGCGCTTTAGTCATATTTAACGCTAAATAACCCACGTTTAAGCCCGGTTTTTCTAACACTTCAATGTTTGGATCTGCTTTTAATTTCGCAATATCCGCAGGGTTTGGATAAGGCATTGCGTGACATTCGCCTTTTTGTAATTTCGCTAAACGTACAGACGCATCTGGCGTAATAGAGAACACTAAGCGATCAATTTTCGCTTTACCTGCCCAGTAATCATCAAAGGCTTTATAACGAACGGTTGAGTCTTTTTGATAATCCACAAATTGGAACGGACCTGTACCCACTGGATTGCTATCTAATTTCTCAGGGGTTTTTGCTGCTAACATCTTATCAGCATACTCTGCCGAGTAGATAGAAGCAAAGTCCATCGCAAGATTTGCTAAGAACGGTGAATTAGGCACTTTTAAGCTAATTTTAACCGTGTAGTCATCAACTTTTTCCACTTTATCAATGATATTTTGCATATCCATACCAACGAAATATTCGTAGTTACCGCCCGAAACTTTGTGATATGGGTGATTTGCATCTAATTGACGATGAAATGAGAAAAGTACATCATCTGCATTAAAATCACGGCTTGGTTTAAAATCTTTGGTAGTATGGAATTTCACCCCCTTACGCAGGTGGAATGTGTAAGTTTTACCGTCCGCAGAAACGTCCCATTTTTCCGCTAAAGATGGAACAACAGTGGTTTCACCTTCTTTAAAATCGGTTAATTTATTAAAAATGGTACGGCCACTTGCATCTAGTGTTGCACCATCAGTACCTAATGCTGGGCTAAAATAAGAAGGTGATGCTTCCAAGCAGTAAACAAAGGTTTTTGGTGCAGCCATTGCAGACCCAGAAGCCACTGCTAATGCTAATAAAGAGAGTTGTGTTAATTTTTTCATTATTTCACTCCAAGTGATAGTTGTTTTTTGTTGTGTTTGAAGGGTTAATTTTTACCTGACAGAATGGAATATATAAGTTTTTTTATGAAATGCAATACTTTTTTTTATTAAAAAATCGCTTTTTTGTTAAAAAAATGTTCTGGGTTTGTATCTAACATCTCCTCTATTTTAACCATATATGAAAAATAGTTTACTTTGGCTGCGACAAAAGTAAGAACATTATAACTTAAGTCTACATAGGAATTCATTAATTAGAGAACCTATTCTTTGTTCTTCTTTCAAACAACGAAATCGACTCCAAATGTGCCGTATGGGGAAACATATCAATCATTGCGGATTGGCTTAAACGGTATCCTTTTGCAATCAGTTTTTCAGCATCTCGGACTAAGGTGGCTGGATTGCAAGAAACATACACGATCCGCTCTGGTTGTAACTCGCAAAGATGATCTAAGGCGAAGTAAGCCCCGTTGCGTGCTGGGTCTAGTAGTACTTTGTTAAAATGTGCTTTCGCCCAAGGCTGATCCACAAAAGGTTTATCCAGATCCGTTTGGTAGAACTTCGCATTGTTAATCTGATTTGTTTGAGCATTCTGTTTGGCTTGTGCAACCATCGGCTCAACCCCTTCTATACCAACCACTTCTTCAACAAGCGGTGCGATAGGCAAGGTAAAATTCCCCATTCCGCAGAAGAGATCAAGCACACGATCCGTCGGTTGCAGATCGAGCCACGCTATCGCTTTGTTCACCATTTGCTTGTTCATTTCTCGGTTGATTTGAGTAAAATCACGGATCGAAAAGTGAAGCGTTAAGCCGTTGATTTGATAATACGGAACTTCACCACGCCACTGACTAATCTGATCTTTATCCGTCATCACGAATAACAAAAGATCTTCTTGTTCCGCAAAGCGTTGTAATTTATCACTATCTTGTGAATGAAGTTCGCCGATATGGCGTAACAGCAATGCCACCCCATTATCCGCCTGAACCAGCTCAATATGCCCTAACTGTTTTTTATTTTTCCAACTGGCAAAAAGTTGCTGTAATTTGGGTAAAAGCGTATTAAGTTCAGGCTCAAGAATATCACAATGATTTAGAGGGATAATCTCTTGCGTATTCGCTTGGCGAAAGCCGACCACTAAGGTATTTTTTTGAACCACCATACTCAGCTTTGCTCTACGGCGGTAGTTTATACCTTGTCCTATAAGCATTGGCTCAAATGCGATAGGCTCTGCTTGAAGTTTCTGTAAACGGTTAAAAAGCGTCTGTTGCTTGGTTTCTCGCTGTAAAGCCAGTGGAATATGTTGCATTTGACAGCCACCGCATTGTCTATAGATTGAACAAAATGGCGTTTGGCGATCTGCGGATTTTTGTAGAAATCGTACCGCTGTCGCTCGTCCATATTGGCGTTTATCTTCAATAATCTTGGCTTCCACCTTTTCATTCGGCAACGCATTTTCAATAAACCACGTTTTGCCATTGACTTTCGCCACGCCTAATCCTTGATAGTCTAAAGATTGGATATGAAAGATCTGTAAAGCGGTCGGTTTTGCGGATTTTTTTGCGGAATTATCAGAATAAAAAAGTGCCATTTGAATAAGGTTTAAACAAAAAGAATTATCCGCTATTATAGCCTAAACTGTGACTAAGGAGGAAAATAAAATGGATTCAGCTTGGACATCACGTTTTATTGCAGACAAACAACGCGAACAAGATCACCGTTCCCCTTTCCAACGAGATCGGGGACGCATTTTACACTCGGAAGCCTTTCGTTGCTTACAAGCTAAAACACAAATTCACGCAGTGGGCGAAGATGATTTTTATCGCACACGCTTAACCCACTCTTTAGAGGTTGCCCAAATTGGCAGTAGCTTAAGAGCAAAATTGGCGGAAGATAGGCAAGGCTTTCAAGCTGTCTGTTCCAATTCAAAATTTGCAAAATTCAGTGAAGATCCCACCGCTTTATTGCCTTCTCGTAGTTTGACGGAATCCCTATGCTTTGCTCACGACATTGGTCATCCCCCTTTTGGGCACGGCGGTGAAATGGCATTGAATTATAAAATGCAGGATTTTGGTGGTTTTGAAGGAAATGCTCAGTCCTTTCGCATTGTCACTCAGCTTGAGCCTTATACCCAAAATGCAGGAATGAATCTGACGCGTCGCACCTTGTTGGGTATCATCAAATATCCTACCTTTATTGATTTAACTCAGCCACAAAGCCCAAAAGCCATTCCAAATAGCCGTTATATCAACTTGCACGATCTAAAAACAAGCAAGGGGATTTTCCGTGCAGACGCTCACTTTTTTGACTGGGTACTTGAACCGCTTTCCGTTACAGATAGAGAGTTATTTCAACAAATTGAAATAAGCCAAGATCCACAATTCCCCCACAAAACCCGTTATAAATCCTTAGATTGCAGTATTATGGAGCTGGCTGATGATATTGCTTATGGGGTTCACGACTTAGAAGATGCGATTGTTGGCGGAATGGTCACGCCGCAATCGTGGCAAAATGCGGAACAAGCCTTCTCTCAATGTAAATCAGCTTGGATTCAAAAAATGTTACCTGACATCAGCAAAAAATTGTTCTCAACTCACCGCTACGAACGCAAAGATGTTATTGGAGCGCTAGTCAATTATTTTGTGACAAATGTAAAATGGGCAGAAACAGCAGCGTTTGAAGAGCCACTACTGCGTTTTAATGCGATATTACCAACGGAAGTACAAGCGGTGTTAGATGTACTAAAAACCTTTGTCTATCAATATGTTATTTGTGATGTCAAAACGCAACGGGTGGAATATAAAGGTCAGCGAATTTTAATGGATCTGTTTGATATGCTAAGTTGCGATCCAACCCGCTTACTGCCTAAATCTGTGGCGGAACGTTGGATACAAGCAGATGAACAGCAACGTCCAAGAGTGATTTGTGACTACCTTGCGAGTATGTCTGATGGGCAAGCGTTTAAGTTGTATCAAAGTTTATAGATTCAAAACTGCTATATTTTATGATTGCTGTTCAAACCAACTTTCTAAAATTAAACAAGCGGAAATCGCATCGACTTTGCCTTTTTTGAGAGCTTTAAAACCGCCTCTGGCAAAAATTTCTGATTTTGCTTCTACGGTGGTTAAGCGTTCATCTTGTAATTCAACGGGCAAATTAAAGCGTCCGTTTAGGCGCTTGGCAAACTTTTTGGCTCTTTGCGTGAGCGGTTGCTCCGTACCGTCCATATTAAGCGGTAAGCCGACAACTAAGAGATCTGGTTGCCATTGTGCAATCACTTTGCCAATCTGCTCCCAATTCGGTATGCCATCTTGAGCTTTAAACGCAGACAAACCCTGTGCCGTGCCCGTAATACTTTGTCCAACGGCACAGCCAATACTGTTTGTTCCAAAATCAAAGGCAAGCACAGTTTGGCTCATTAGGCTCTCCCTGCTTTAGCTAAAATGCCTTCGATACCCAGTAATGCATTCGCTTCGCTCCAACGATCTAAATAACCTGTTTCAAAAAGAATTTTATGGGACGCAGGGGCAGTTACCCAGTAATTGCGTGCAATTTCTTGCTCAAGCTGATCGGCCTTCCAAGTGCAACAGCCTAAGCAGACGATAAAATCAGCGGGGGCATCTTGTCGTCCAAAGGTGTCTAAAATATCCCCCGATGTGGTAAGCATTAAATCATCAGCGGTTGGATAGCTATGTAAAAAGAGCTGATCGGTTGCGGTATGCAAAATAAAACCACGCTCTTGCCCCACAGGTCCACCACTGAGAACCAGCTGATCTTTGGTGTAATTGCGTTCATTTGCCATTAAAAAATCCATTTTGGCGAGCAATTCCATCACGGACAGATCTGTCGGTGAGTTGATCATTATGCCCATTGCCCCGTGTTCATTATGTTCACAAATGTAGATCACCGCACGATCAAAATAGTCATCATTCATATCAAGCGTGGCAATCAAAAATTGTCCTTGTAAATTCATCATTTAGCTGAGATCTCCATAAAGCATTTGTAATGCCGTGATCGTGGCAAGTGAAGCCGTTTCTGTGCGTAAAATACGTTTTCCAAGTAAAACTTCCGTAAAATTCTCCGCTTCTGTCATTGCAATCTCTTCAGAAGAAAGCCCACCTTCCGAACCAATCAACAAACGTACGCCCTCTTTGGGTATATTCGGTAACGATTTCAAACTGTATTTAGCACGAGGGTGAAGATTTAGTTTGAGCATTCCATCTTGTTCTTGGCACCAATCGGTCAGCTTCATTATCGGGCGAATTTCAGGAATAATGTTCCGTCCACATTGCTCACAAGCCGATATTGCAATTTTTTGCCATTGTTGGATTTTTTTATCTTGACGCTCGCCATCTAATTTTACACCACAGCGTTCTGACCATAATGGTGTAATGGTAGTTACCCCCAATTCAACCGATTTTTGAATGGTAAACTCCATTCGATCTCCACGGGAAATCACTTGCCCTAAATGGATAGGTAACGGCGACTCTCTATCGTCCAGTTGGCTATTTTGGATTTTTACGCTGATCTGCTTTTTGGATACGTTATCAATGATCGCATTAAAAATATGGTTAGAGCCATCAAATAAAACAAGTTCAGCCCCCTCGCCCATACGCAAAACACGCCCAACGTGGTTAAAGGCATCTTCACTCAAGATACAGTGGCTTTTGCCAGCAAGGGCTTCTGGGTGGTAAATTCTTGGTATTCTCATTATTGCTATTGAAATGTGGGTAGGTTTTATCCTAAAGGTAAGCAGGCAGTATTATGTAATAAATATACAAGCTTTTTTATACAATGAACGCCGAATACCCGTTGATTATAGATTGTTTGCAAATTTAGAGAATGGACGCCAAGCCTGGCCTCCCTACTATTTTTGCTACATAATACGGATAATCTCCAAAAGATTATCTCAATCTTACCGCTTCTACATTGTTACTTAAATTGATGAATAGCGTTACTAATTTCATTATCGTTATAGATTGCCTGAATAGACTCACTATACGCTTGACCTAACACCTTATGAATTTCATTATTATTTGCACCAAACGCCCCTTCATAAGAACGGGAGGTATTAAAGTTTTTCGCAAAATGACCTCTCGCACCTTGAACAACAACCTCTACACCAACATTAGCGGTTACTTTATAGCGAACATTTCCTTGTTCCACATTAGCAAAAAATTGACGAATATTCACAATCACATTCGCATTTCCAGCACCAGAAACTACAGTAAAACCTTTGCTGTTCAGATTTTGTTGCATTGCTTGTTGGTATAACTGTGTCACCGTTGGCACAGCACTTAAACGATTAACATTGCCAGCACTGGTATAGCTTGCTACTTCAGCCGATGTACGCAAATCTTGTGTACTCACATTCACTAACGCTGTTTGATTATGAGTATTAAACATTGCGGTCGGTGCTGGTGTAGTGAACGTCAGTGTATTTGACTGAGATTGACAGCCTGCTAATAATGCGGTTGCAAGCGTAGTGGCAACTAAAAATGTTTTTTTATTAAATTTCATATAGGATCCTTGATAATCTCAATTAAAATTAATGCAAAGTATAGTATTATTCCACCCAAATTTCCAAACCAAAAGGATAAAAAATGTCTGTTGAACAAACTATTGTCGAAAAATTACAAACACAATTTAACCCAGTGACGCTTTATATTGAAAACGAGAGCCATCGCCATAGCTCTGGACGAGGCTCAGAGTCACATTTTAAAGTGACAATGGTTAGTGAACTCTTTGAAAACAAACGTCCTGTTGCTCGCCACCAAGCTATTTATGCCTGCCTTGCAGAAGAATTAGCCAACGGCGTTCACGCCTTAGCCTTACATCTTTACACCCCAACAGAATGGAAAGCTCGAGGCGAAGAAGTTCCATCATCAACAAATTGCTTAGGACACGGACATTAATTCACAATTTATTTTATTTTTTGAAGAAAATACTTGATTAGACTATGAAAAATCAGTATAGTTCGCACGTCTTTCAAATGTGCATTTTAATGCACATTTTTTATTGATTCGGTGAGATGTCCGAGTGGTTGAAGGAGCACGCCTGGAAAGCGTGTATATGGGAAACTGTATCGGGGGTTCGAATCCCCCTCTCACCGCCATTCAATATAAATAGAGAGATTCCTTACTGTTTTCATAGATATTTCCTTGGTTAAATTTTAAGTATTTTATACTTTTTTCGTTTTATCCCCAGACATAGGTTTGGGGATTTTTTTCTCATTTAATAATCTAACTCATCTTTATGCAATAAATAATCCGCTTTTAATGCCTCAATTAATTCAACAAAATCATCAGGTAATGGAGCGTGCCATTCCATCAGTTCACCAGTGATAGGGTGATGCAAGCGAAGCATTGTTGCGTGTAATGCTTGACGTTTAAAATTGCGTAAAACCTCTAAAAACTCACCGCTTGCCCCTTTGGGTGGACGAGGACGACCGCCATATAATTGATCGCCTAACAATGGGTGGGCAATATGTGCCATATGAACACGAATTTGGTGAGTACGCCCAGTTTCTAAGCGTAAGCGTAAACGGCTGTAATTACGGAAACGTTCCATAATACGATAATGTGTTACTGCAGGTTTTCCCATTGGGTGAACAGCCATTGCGGTACGCTTAGTTGGGTGGCGAGCCATTGGTTCATCAACTTTGCCTCCTTGTGTCATAATACCGCTTGCTACGGCTTCATATTCACGAGTAATTTCACGTCTTTGCAAAGCAGTGACGAGGTGAGTTTGAGCAGGAACAGTTTTAGCTACTACCATCAAACCTGTGGTATCTTTATCCAAACGATGTACAATCCCAGCTCGAGGCACTTCTGCAATTTGAGGATAATGGTGTAATAAAGCATTTAACACCGTGCCATCTGGATTGCCAGCCCCAGGGTGAACCACTAAATCTTTAGGTTTGTTAATCACTAAAATATCATCATCTTCATAAACGATATTTAATGGAATATCTTGCGGTTCAAAACGGATTTCTTCTTCAATTTCCGCTTGAATTTCAATTAATTCACCGCCGAATACTTTCTCACGAGCTTTATTCACAATCTTGCCATTGACCGAAACGAGATCACTTTCGATCCAAACTTTAATGCGTGAACGAGAATAATCGGGGAAAAGTTGAGCGAGCGCTTGATCTAATCTTGCACCTAATAAATCTGAAGTTACTTCAGTTTGTAATGTTATTTGTTGAGTCATTAATGATAAAATTCCAAATTATGTTTTCTTATTGTAGAATATGAGCATTTTCGTACGAACTTTACGAACAATGCTAGGTCGAATAGCATTGTACATTAACTTTCAGTTTGCAGACACTTTTTATAGGTAAATCATTATGCGTAAATTTTATTCTCTTGCTTCTTTAGTCCTTGCAGGGCTTCTTGTTGTTGGTTGTTCAGGTTCTAAAAAAGATGAATTTGAGGGTATTCCTTCTCAAGAACTTTATGACAAAGGACAAGCATATTTACAAGGTGGTGATTATAACAATGCAATTCGCTATTTAGATGCAGTTGATCTACGCTCAAATCAAGGGGCTTATGATGAGCAAGTTCAATTAAGTTTGATTTATGCGAACTATAAATTAGGTGAATATTACAAAGCATTAGAGGTTGCAGAACGTTTTGCGAGAACTCATCCAAACAGCTCAAGCATGGATTATGTTTACTACCTTGCAGGATTAAACTACGCACGTTTGGGCGATAATTGGATACAAGATTTCTTCGGAATTAACAGGGCCTCTAGAGCAATAGAGAACATTCGAAATGCGTACGGTAATTTCCAAACAATTACCTTTCAATACCCAAATAGCCAATACACCTCAGATGCTCAAAACTGGATGATTTATTTGAAAAACCGCCTCGCTGAACATGAACTAAAAATCGCCGAATTCTATATGGAAAGAAAGGCTTATGTTGCGGTTGTTAATCGAGTAGATGAAATGCTACGTTTATATCCCGATACTCAGGCAACATATCAAGCATTACCCTTACTAAAAACATCTTTTGAAGCGATGGGTATTAAAGATTCTGCGCAAAAAATTTCTGAAATGATTAAAGAGAATCAAAATAAAACCTTTACAAATATTGAAAAGCCTAAATATGGCGAGCAATTTTAATTCGTAGGTATTTCTAGGGCATATGATAGCATTGGCTAAAAATGCCCTTCTCTTGATAAAAATGCACTCAATTCAATCACACCACCTAGCTTTTCTCCCTTTTCTTCACTTTTTCAACTAAATGAGTTCTTTTCCTATCAAATATCCCTTATAAAACAATG
>NZ_MUXW01000041.1:0-5922 GCF_002015085.1 Glaesserella parasuis | reverse complement strand
AATTGTTGAAGGGGATAAAGTCACCATCAACTACACCCCAGAAAATACTGATGGAACAGCGGGTACACCGACGACATTGACTTACACCTATACTGGTGGAAACTGGGTTCAAGATGAAAAAGATTCATTTAAACTCACCCAACCACTGAAAATGGCAAAGTCAGTGTAACGATTCTTAAAGACAAATTAGCCGACAACACCGAGGTCAAAGCACAAACTACTGATGTATCAGGAAAAACATCAGCAGAAAGCAATACGACTAAAGTCGTTGCTCCGTTTGATGAAAAATCAGCGCAGCCAACTATCACGGTGAAAGCAGTTGACGTAGTAAGCAATGGCGAAGCAGCGAATAATGAGCCTGAAAAAGCGATTGTGACTGTAACCACAACTGCACCGAAAGGTTCACTTGTGAAAGTGTACAAAGAAGGTGAGCTCAACACCCCAATTGGTGAAGGCGTTGTTGGTGAAAATGGCAAAGCAGTCATTACAATTACTGAAAAAGCGAAAGATCCAAGTAGTAAAGCACCTGAAAACATTACATCAACGGATAAATTAGTTGCAACAGTCCAAGAAGTGGGTACTGATGGCACAACACCAGTGAAAGCACCAAGTATTCCGTCTACAGCTGTTCAAGTAGGAACACCTGCTGTCGGTAAACATAGCAATAATGATGTGGAAAATTCAGGTGGACACGAAGGCGATAATACTCCGCCGACAACGGCTCCAACACTTACGGCAGAACAAACTGGCAACAAACGTGGAGCTGTAACTGTAGCATTACCTAGCGATGCACAGGTGGGCGATCGTGTGGTATTAGAATTTACGCCTGAAAATTCAGAAGAAAAAGTGATCGTAACTTTAACTAAAGGTAGCGATAACAATTGGACTTCAAATAACACAAACGTTGTGGCAAATCCAACTGGCAACAGTGCTGAAATCCCAGCAAATCAAGTGAAAGACAACTCGCCAGTTAAGGTGAAAATTGTTGATTTAGCGGGCAATGAGACAGCAGGGCAAGACGTAACCACAGCCTTTGATGAAGTGACACTGTTGAGAGATGTATCATTGACTAAAGCGATTGACACAGACACCGTCTCTAACGCAACACCAGAGAAATTTACTATCACGGGTAAAGCGGAAAAAGATGCGGTAGTTAAAGCTTATGTAATGTACAACAATGAAAAAGTTGAGATTGGTTCAACTACGGTAGCATCTGAGAACGGCGAGTTTACCTTTGATACAAATAATATCCGAGATGGTCAGCTAAAAGAGAAATTAAAAGATTTCAATTTCAGCACAAACAGTCCTGCAACAGCAATTACTCTGGAAGCAACCAGCACGGGTAAAGCACCGAGCGCACCTCAAACAGTCAACGCAACAGCTACTCGTAAAGGTGAAAAAGATGACCACACCGAAACAACAGCACCAGAAAACCCAACCATTACCCCGTATGTAGAAGGCTTTGGTGGGGCGAAAGTTGTGCTTCCGACACCGGCTCAAGGGGAAGCGTTAGAGGTTGAAATTACCTTAACGCCAAAAGGTGAAAATGGTGCTTCTGAACAAGCTAAGAAAGTGAAATTAGCTCACAATGGCTCGCAATGGGTTGTCGAAGGTGATAATGCTAATTTAATTACCTTAAAACAAGTTGATGGTAAAACAGTTGCTATCGTTACCGGTGACAAAGCACCATTTGGCGGTACGCTCTCAGCAACCACAACGGACTTTGCGGGTAATAAACCAGAGCAAGCAGCAACTCAAGAACTGAACAAAGGGCCTACAGACCAAACAGCTAAGGATACTCATTCACCAGAACGCACAGACGTGCCAACAATCACTGCGGGCAGAACAGAGGCAGTTAACGGCGTTTCAGGCGACCAACCAAACGCAGGCGATATCGTAGCGAAACCAGGCGGCGATAATGACAGAATGGTTGTGAAGTATGTAGATGATCAAGGTCAGCCGAAAGAAATCGCTGTGAAGAAAGATCTTGAGCAAGGTAAGTGGGTATTGGATACAACGCAACCGGCTGAACAGGATAAAAAACCTGCTGAGGGTGACTATATCATCAAAGACGACGGTACTGTGATTGTTAAAGGTCAGAAAGTGAAGGATGGCTCAGAAGCAGAAGCGGTGGGTTATAAGACTGTGGGTGATCAACAAAAAGCCTCAAGCGAGCCTTATGTGGATAATAAAGACAGCAGTGGTAATACGTTAGAAGAAAATCAAATTCCGACGGATGAAAACGGTCAAAAACGCACGAGAACCGACCTCGCGAAGATTATTACTCATAAGGATGATGAGACTCCGACGGAAACCGATGCGCCGACAGTGACTAAGGGTCAAAACGGCACCTTAGAACAAGGCTCTGCGAAGACAGTGACGGAAACTACTCCGACAACTTCGGCAACTGGTGCTGATGGTCAAGCTGGTGCAACGCAGCAGACTACGACTAAAGTCATTACTTCTACACCAGTAACAGGTGCAACGACTGGCGATGCTGCACAAACTCAAACACCTCAAAACGAAAATGCGGTGTTGATTGCTAAGAAAGAAAATGGTGAGTGGAAACTCTATACCACAACGGAACAGGACTATAACACCAAAGTTACAGGTACTGATGGTAAAGAACATAATGCACCGAAAAATCTGATGCCTGAACCGGAAGATGTGGCGACCATTGATAAGACAAGCGGTGAGATTACCTTAAAACCTCAGGCGGTGCAGGATAACACTCAAGTATCTGCGACGGGCTTTAATGCGATGAAGCAACCGACAACGGGTAAAGAGGGAATTTCACAAACCGTTGATGCTGGTTTAGATGCAAAAGGAATCAAAGACAAAACCGTGTACTCGCCAGAAATTACCCAAACCAATAAGGGTGATGTGATGGTAAAACCGGGTCAAGATAATAAGGAAATGACGGTGACTTATACCGATAAAAATGGTCAAACACAGACGATTAAATTGGAAAAAGTGCCAGCGAGTCAGGGAGAAACAGGAACTGCCGCATATCCTCAAGACGCAACAAAATGGGTTGTGAAGAAAGAGGGGACGACTATAACTGGAACAGATGGTACAACAACTGGCGATACAGTCGGTACAACCACTGAAAACGGAGAAACCATTAGTTTACCAAATGGTGTAACTGTCGATACTACTACAGGTGCGGTGACAATTCCGAAAGATGCAACTCAGATTGGTAAAACGGTGAAAGCTGATGCTAAGGATGATCAGAATAACGCGATCACTACAGGTGACTATACCGTTCAAGAGGATATGACGCCAGATCGTGCAGATCCGATTACCACAGGTAATGACGGCGATAAAGCAACCTTTACACCGGGTGATGATACTAAGGAGATGGAGTTCTTTAAGAAACCGACCAATGGTACAACATCGGAAGATAAACCAAACGGTGAATCTATCGGTAAGGTGGTGAAAAAAGAGAATGGTCAATGGGAATGGCAAGGTAAGGGCACCAATACGGGAGATGCTCCTAAAGTTGATCCAGCTACAGGTAAAGTCACTTTCCCAAGTGGTGGTCCCTTGTAGGCGATGGCAATGGTATTGTAGCAGTGGCAACGGATGGCAAAAATAACAAATCTACTCCAACAGAGCCTGTAGTTCCGCCGAAGAAAGATAGTTCGGAACATGCTGCGGAAACGCCTACAGTTAAACCTATTACAGAGGGTGAGCAACAAGGCGGTATGGAAGTGACACCGGGCGGTGATAATAACACCTTGACAGTTCGCTATGAGAAAGAGGTTAAACCTGAAGAGGGGGCGACAGGCACTAGCGATGGTACAAGCGGTACTGAAGGCGAGAAAAACTACGAGACCATTACCGCGGTGAAAGATCCGAATACGAATAAGTGGTCGTTTAGTGGCGATGTGCCGAGTGAAATAGCTGAAATTGATGAAGATACCGGTAAGATCACCTTAAAACCTGAGGCGGTGAAAGACGGCACAGGAATTAAAGTGGAGGCGACGGATAGCTCCGGTAATACCATTGTTAAAGAAAACGATGAAAGCACGAAAGCACCGAGCAATCCGGATGTGGTGGATCCAAATAATCAACCGAAACCGCCTACGGTTGAACCTGAGCCAGAAACCCCAGCTCAGCCACCGGCACAACCAGAGTTTATAGATGATACAACAACTATAACTCCAGCAGATGAAACACCAACAACCTTTAAAAACACAGGTATTGGTCAAGTACAAATCAATCCAGAGGCTGGTGTTGATTTTATTAGCTTCACGGTGACAACCAAAGATGGAGGCGAGCAAAATATAGCCTTTATTAAAGATGATAATGGTTGGGAAAAATATGTTATGCAGTTAGGCGATGGTAATGGTAATGACATTGTGGATGGTGACGAAAAAGTTATCTATGACAATGTACAGACTATTGGCAACGGAGCTCTAACTGTCAGCAATATTACCAGCGATAGCATTACCAACATTCTTGTAGGTAAAGCAGGCGATGAGTTTTTACAACCACAACCGACTAAACCAACGGCTCAAATCGATAGTGCAAATCGAGGCGGGGCGATTGTGAAAGTGGGTGAAAACACCAGCAAATTCAAAGTCACTTACTACGATGAAAAAAAGGAAAACAGAAAACCCTTGTTTATGCTAAAGAGAGCAATAACTGGGCGTTGAAAGAGGTTGATGGACAACAGTCTAGTCAAGCTCCAGAGGGTGTTAATTTGACTAATGAGGGCAAAGTTACCCTTGCTCCAAATACAGTTAAAGACAACAGCACTGTGAAAATTGAGTCCTACAACATGGAAGGCTTTATTAAGGGCAATGCTAGCGTGAAGACGACTTTGGATGTAGTGAACTACGACGGTGTAACAACTGGCGTTCAAAACATCACCGGACGCCTAGGCTATAACTCTTGGACGGGTATATTTGGTATAAAAGGCAACGACGACGTTTACCAAGACTGGGGCAATAGCCCAAGCTCAGGCTTGAAACAGCTAAGCGAGGGTGGCTATGGAAACTCAAGACCTCAATCTACACGCCAAGATGGCGATGGAGCGACCTATAAATGGAGTAATAGAAACGACACGGTGTTAATCCATGAGACGCTCGGTAAACAAAACGAGCAGTCAGGGAAAAACTACCTGCTTACCCTTGACTTCCAACAAGGCAATGATACCCTTGTAGTCGGTAACGACCTCGGTACGAAATATAAGCGTGATGGTAAGGATATCATTAGGCTGAATATGGGCGAGGGCGATGACTTGCTGATGGTCGGTACGGATAATGAGTATTTTGAAGAATATCGCAACAAGAAAACCGGTGAAATTGATATTTTCACGAAAGATGCGAAAAACTCAAGTCAGTGGAGTTCTCAAAATATGGATCAAACTTGGGAACGCCTATCGAATCAAATCAACCATCGAAACCAAGCTGGCGGTGGACGTATAGAAAATGCGACCATAAACATGGGTAGAGGTGATGATACTATTATTGTTGAGGGTATTACCGGTGAAAACTTCGGGGCAATCATGGGCTCAACTATCGACTTAGGCGATGGTAATAACCGTGTGGTGATTGCACCAAATGGAGCTTACGCCTACAAACCAGGGCATTATTTCAACTCACCAATGCAGGCTCGTGGAAATATTAAGAGCTCGACCATTTTGGATGGTAGAGACAGCGATTTCATCAAAGCAGCATTAATTGAGCAAGGTGCGAATATCCAGCTCAAAGATGGCAATGACCATGTTGTTGTGAACCGCTTCCAAAGCTCAACCTTAGATATGGGTGCCGGCGATGACCTTGTAGAAATCAGAAACTACAGTAAAGATCCGACTACAGGTCAAATCTTACCAGGTTTAGGCACAATTGTGTGGGATACTCAGATTGGTGCAGGAACAAAAATCAACCTAGGCATATAAACTCGCAAAATTTT
>NZ_MUXW01000040.1 GCF_002015085.1 Glaesserella parasuis | reverse complement strand
TTTAACTACTCACAACAGTGCGTCGTTGTGTGGTGCGAATTATAGAGAAATCCTAAACCAACGCAAGTACTTTTTGCAAAAAATTTGAAAAAAATGATCGCTTGTTTAAAATAAGCTCATAATGTTTATTTCAAAAACAATAAATGCCTATATCTTACTATATTCTTATCAAACATCATCTGAATATATCAATCATAGAAATCTTACTAATCCCCTACACACCATATTCAATCAAAAAATCTATTGCTTTTCATTAATTTTTCTAATATGTTTACACCACTTACCGATTTAAAAAGAAATAACTAGGAAGTGATTTGAATGACAAAACTTTATAACAGCTCATTTGAGCGTGAGAATTGTGGGTTTGGCTTGATAGCCAATATTGATGGTGTACAGAGCCACAAGGTGGTTCGTAATGGTATTTTGGGTTTATCTCGTATGCAGCACCGTGGGGCGATTTTGGCAGACGGCAAAACGGGGGACGGTTGTGGTCTTTCTTTGCAAATGCCTGAGAGCTTTTTTCGTGCGGTTGCGGCGGAAAGCGGTTTTACTTTGGCAAAAATTTTCGGTGTTGGACAGATTTTTTTGCCTGGTGATGAAGCCTTAGTCAAAGAGTATATTGAGATTATCAATAAAGAATTAACCCAAGAAACGTTGGGTATTCCTGCGTGGCGTGATGTGCCGACCAATCCTTCTGTATTAGGGGAAATTGCTCTTGCGGATATGCCAACGATTAAGCAGGTGTTTGTGAATGCACCTAGCGGTTGGCGTGTACAGGATTTGCAACGCCGTTTGTTTGTGGCTCGTCGCCGTATTGAGAAGCGTATCAATCACCCTGACTTCTATATTTGTAGTTTTTCTAATCAAACGATTGTCTATAAAGGCTTATGTATGCCGAAAGATTTGCCGAAGTTCTATTTGGATTTGGCAGATTTGCGTATGCAGACGGCAATTTGTTTGTTTCATCAACGTTTTTCAACCAATACCCAACCTCGTTGGAAGTTGGCTCAACCCTTCCGTTATCTTGCCCATAATGGTGAAATCAATACAATTTCGGGCAACCGTGCTTGGGCAAGAGCTAGGGCGTATAAGTATCGTACGCCGTTAATTCCTGATTTGCAGACGGCAGCTCCTTTTGTGAATGAAACAGGGTCGGATTCTAGCTCGTTGGATAATATGTTGGAGCTGTTTGTCAGCGGTGGTATGGATTTATTCCGTGCCATGCGTTTGCTTGTCCCACCTGCGTGGCAACAAAATCCTGATATGGACGATGATTTGCGTGCTTTCTATGATTTCAACTCCATGCACATGGAACCTTGGGACGGCCCTGCTGGGATTGTTTTAACCGATGGTCGTTATGCCGCTTGTAATCTTGACCGCAATGGTTTACGCCCTGCTCGTTATGTGATTACCCAAGATCGTTTGATTACCATTGCGTCCGAAGTGGGAATTTGGGACTACGCCCCTGATGAAGTGGTGGAAAAAGGACGTGTCGGTCCAGGGCAGTTGTTGGTGATTGATACCAAACACGGTCGTTTGGTGCATTCTGATGAGATTGACAATGAAGTGCGAGCTAGACACCCTTATCGTGAATGGTTGAACAAACACGTTCAACGTTTAATTCCCTTTGATCAGTTGCCTGAAAACGAAGTGGGCGAAGCATCGCTTGATGAGTTGCAACTGAAAGTGTATCAAAAGCAGTTCCTTTATGATAAGGAAGAGCTGGAAAATGTGATTCGTGTGTTGGGGGAAAGTGGACAGGAAGCGGTCGGTTCAATGGGTGATGATACGCCTTTTGCGGTGTTGAGCGAACGCCCACGCGTGCTGTTTGACTATTTCCGTCAATACTTCGCCCAAGTCACCAATCCACCAATTGACCCCTTGCGTGAAGCCCATGTGATGAGCCTTGCTACCAGTATCGGGCGTGAAATGAGCGTGTTTTTTGAAGCAGAGGGAATGTCGCATCGGGTGAATTTCAAATCGCCGATTTTGGTGTATTCCGATATGCAACAGATTTTGCGTTTGCCTGAGGAACACTACAAACACACGATACTAGATGCTACCTTTAATCCTGATGAATTGAGCTTAAAACAGGCAATCGAAAATCTATGCGAGCAGGCAAAACAAGCGGTGCGTGACAAAACCGTGTTGCTGATTGTGTCTGACCGCAACATCACGGCTGAACGCCAACCTATCCCAAGTGCCCTAGCAGTGGGGGCCTTGCAAACCTGTTTGGTGGAAACCAACTTACGTTGTGATACCAATATTTTGGTGGAAACCGCCGAAGCACGCAATCCACATCATTTTGCGGTGTTAATCGGCTTAGGAGCAACAGCAGTTTATCCCTATCTTGCCTATGAAACCATTGCGGATATGGTGCAAAAAGGGGCAATCAACAAACCGCTTCGTGTGGCAATGGCAAACTTCCGCAACGGGATCAACAAAGGCTTATACAAAATTATGTCGAAAATGGGCATTTCTTGTGTGTCGTCCTACCGTTGTGCCAGATTGTTTGAAGTGGTTGGTTTAAATAGTGAAGTCATCAACCTTTGCTTCCCTGGTATCACCAGCCGTATCGAAGGGGCTAGTTTTGCAGATTTAGAGCAACAACAGACCGCTTGTCGTAAACGTGCATGGCGACACAGCCAAGATATTGAAATGGGCGGTTATCTCAAATACAAACCGCAAGGCGAATACCACGCTTACAACCCTGATGTAGTGAACACCTTGC
This sequence comes from Glaesserella parasuis, assembly GCF_002015085.1. Taxonomy (GTDB): domain Bacteria; phylum Pseudomonadota; class Gammaproteobacteria; order Enterobacterales; family Pasteurellaceae; genus Glaesserella; species Glaesserella parasuis. The sequence goes on along the minus strand of NZ_MUXW01000040.1, from coordinate 53,335 downwards.
AGACGGCAGTCAATACGGGCGATTATGAAAAATACAAAGCCTTCCGTGATGTGGTAAACAATCGTCCGATTACCACGATCCGCGATATGTTGCGTTTGAAAACCGAAGCAGGCAAAGCGATTGAGCTTCACCGTGTTGAACCAGCGGAAAACTTATACAAACGCTTTGACAGTGCGGCAATGTCTATCGGTGCATTAAGCCCCGAAGCCCATGAAGCCTTAGCAGTGGCAATGAACCGCTTGGGTGGCTATTCCAACTCAGGTGAAGGCGGTGAAGATCCGAAACGTTATGGCACAGAAAAAGTATCAAAAATCAAACAAGTGGCATCGGGTCGCTTTGGCGTTACCCCTGCTTACTTAATGAGTGCCGAAGTGATCCAAATCAAAGTGGCACAAGGGGCAAAACCAGGTGAAGGAGGTCAGTTACCAGGGGATAAAGTTACCCCATATATCGCTCAACTTCGCTATGCGGTACCGGGTTCAACCTTGATTTCACCGCCGCCACACCACGATATTTACTCGATTGAAGACTTGGCACAGTTGATTTTCGACTTAAAACAAATCAACCCGAAAGCCTTAATCTCAGTCAAACTCGTTTCCTTACCAGGTGTTGGCACCATTGCCACAGGCGTGGCAAAAGCCTACGCAGATTTAATCACCATTGCAGGCTATGATGGTGGCACAGGTGCAAGCCCATTAACCAGCGTGAAATACTGCGGTTCACCTTGGGAGCTTGGTTTGGCAGAAGCCCAACAGGCTTTGGTGGAAAACAATTTGCGTCATAAAGTTCGTTTACAAGTCGATGGCGGTTTGAAAACAGGTTTAGACATTGTGAAAGCGGCGATTTTAGGGGCGGAAAGTTTCGGTTTCGGTACAGCACCTATGGTCGCATTAGGTTGTCGCTACTTGCGTATCTGCCACTTAAACAACTGTGCAACGGGCGTGGCAACACAAGACGATACTTTGCGTAATCAGCATTACCACGGCTTGCCTGAAAAAGCGATGAACTACTTTAAATTCATCGCCCAGGACGTGCGTGAAATTTTAGCAGAACTCGGTGTAGAGAAATTAACCGACTTAATCGGTCGCACCGATTTATTAGAAATCATCAATGGCAAAACCGCTAAACAACAAGGTTTAGACTTGGCTAAATTGCTCTATTCGCCAAAAGTGCCAGACGGCAGTAGCCGTTTCTGCACCCAAGCCAACCCTGCTTTTGACCAAGGTTTGTTGAATAAAGCGATTGTGGCACAAGCCCAAAATGCGTTTGAAAGCGGTTTATCAGCGGATTTGGATTTCGACATCAGCAATTTAGATCGCTCTGTGGGAGCAACCCTTTCAGGCTTGGTGGCTCAACGCTATGGCAATCGTGGCAATCCATTGCAAACCTTCAACATCAACTTAAACGGCACAGCAGGACAAAGTTTTGGTGTGTGGTTAGCGGGCGGTGTGAACCTGAACTTAACGGGTGATGCCAACGATTATGTGGGCAAAGGCATGGCTGGCGGTCGCATTGTGATTAAACCGCACAATGGCGTTGCCTTTAAAACCGAAGAAGCCGCTATTGCAGGCAACACTTGCCTTTACGGTGCAACAGGGGGAGAACTCTTTGCATCAGGTCGTGCAGGTGAACGCTTTGCGGTGCGTAACTCAGGTGCATTAGCCGTAGTTGAAGGCATTGGCGACAACGGTTGTGAATACATGACAGGCGGTGTCGTTACCATTCTCGGCAAAACAGGCATTAACTTTGGTGCAGGCATGACAGGCGGTTTCGCCTATGTGTTCGATGCAGACGGCAAATTTGCCAACCGCATTAACCCTGAACTGGTTGAAGGACTAAGCATTTGCGATTTACCAACTCACCAAGAGCATTTGCGTGGCTTAATCTCTCGCCACGTTGAACTTACTCTCAGTGCGATTGGCGAACGTATCCTTGCCAACTGGGACGATTATGTCGCACGCTTTGTCTTGGTGAAACCTAAAGCGAATGACATTAATGCCCTACTAGGACACAAACGCCGTGCATTAGATGAGTTAGGTGTGATTGTGCAGTAAAAAGTGAAAAGATGAAGATGCAAATTTCTTTCTTCCATCAAAGTGAACGCTAAACTTTTTGAAGTAATCAGCAGGTAGGGACGCACTGCGTACGTCCGCTTAATCGAATAAGCTCTATTCAATGGACACACACAGTGCCCCTACCGCTCAAAATCGTTCATTCATCGAGAAAATAGGACTACTCTCTGCTTTGTAGAAGAAAGATAAAGTAAAAGGAACACAAAAAATGAGCCGTGATAATGTTTACCAATTTATAGATTTACCCCGTGTTGATCCGTCAAAAATTCCATTAAACAGCCGTAAAAGCGAGTTTATCGAAATTTACCAAATGTTTAGCCAAGCACAGGCAGAGTCGCAAGCCGACCGCTGTTTAGAGTGTGGCAACCCCTATTGCCAGCACAAATGCCCATTACACAATAACATTCCTAACTGGCTACGTTTGGCACAAGAAGGACGTATCATTGATGCTGCAGAACTGGCACACAGCACCAACAGCTTACCCGAAGTTTGCGGACGTGTTTGCCCACAAGACCGCTTGTGTGAAGGTTCTTGCACCTTAAATGCCGAATTTGGTGCGGTCACCATCGGCAATGTCGAAAAATACATCACCGAAAAAGCCTTTGAAATGGGCTGGCGACCAACAGTGAAAAATGTTCCTAAAGCCAACAAGAAAGTGGCGATTGTTGGTGCAGGTCCAGCAGGATTAGGTTGTGCAGATGTGTTAATCCGCAACGGCGTAGATGTGGTGGTGTATGAACGCCAACAAGAAATCGGTGGCTTGCTCACCTTTGGTATTCCGTCATTCAAGTTAGAAAAAAACGTAATGAGCCGTCGCCGTGAGATTTTTAGTGAGATGGGCATTGAATTTAAACTGGGCATAGAAATCGGCAAAGACATCAGTCTTGACGATTTGCTTGCCCAATATGATGCGGTTTTCTTGGGCGTTGGCACCTATCAAGGCATGAAAGCCAATATTCCAAATGAACAGGCACAAGGCGTTTATTCCGCTTTGCCATTCCTGATTGGCAACACACAACATTTGCTCGGTTTAGCTGCCCCTGATTACGTTTCAATGGCAGGTAAAAAAGTGGTGGTATTAGGCGGTGGCGATACCGCAATGGACTGCGTAAGAACATCGGTACGTCAAGGTGCAGCAGAAGTGACCTGTGTTTATCGCCGTGATGCAGCCAATATGCCGGGTAGCCGTAAAGAATACAGCAATGCCAAAGAAGAAGGTGTCGAGTTCCAATTCAACGCTCAACCCGTAGAAATTGAAGCCGAACCATTAGCCGTTGAAACCGACCAATCAGGCAAAGTAACAGGGATTAAAATCATCAAAACCCAACTGGGCGAGCCTGATGCCAACGGTCGCCATCAAGCCGAAATCATCGAAGGTAGCGAAGAAATCATCGCTTGTGATGCCGTTATCATCGCCTTCGGCTTCGCTCCACACGAAATGCCTTGGCTATCGTCAATTGGTGTCACCACAGACAATCGTGGCAGAATTGCAACGGCTGGCGAACTCAAACAACAAACTGCCAATCCAAAAGTCTTTGCTGGTGGCGACATCACTCGTGGCTCAGACCTTGTGGTTACCGCCATCGCCGAAGGACGTGATGCGGCGGAGAGTATGATGGAGTATTTAGATGTATAGCAAGCGGTGAGATTGTATTAAATATTTACAAGACACATTGTATTATATAGTCTGATAAAGATAATTTGCTCTCCCGAAATATTTCTAAAAATATATTAATACATAGAGAGAGCATTTTTCTTTACAATTAATTCTTATTAAATGAATCTAAACGAATAAATAATTCATTTTCTAAATTTAAGGTAATTAAAACCTGTTTTAATCGAACTAACTTATCATTATTACTATAATTAGTTTCCATTTGGTAGTTATTAGGTAAAGCTACTGCTACTCGTAGTTCGTCTTTTTTTCCATCTGGAACAATACGTAACTTTTCAGCCAATTGGGTTTCTAAAAATCTAGTAGGTTCCTCTTGGAATAATTGTTCAATTACAACTCTATAAAGCTCTGTAACATTATTAACCTCTAACTGAATATCTTGGAATTGTGCTGAAATCAATTTCCTATAGGTTAAATCATTTACATCCATTAAATTAATTTCTGAGTCTTGCTCTTCATATTCAGGTTGTTTCCAAATATTAAGAAAACGTTCCGATAATAAAGTAAATCGATCTTCCCACTCATTTTTTCCCCATTTCGATAGAGAACTTAATGAGCTATTTAACCATAATCGACTATCCTTGTACAATTCACGTTTTTTGATAAAACTTTTATTAGATAGCTCAGAATTATATCCAGTTAAAGTCAAATTAGCCAAAGTATGTAATTTCTGTTGCATAAATTCGTATTGCTGCGAATCTAAATCCTCATACCAATCATCACCTGCATTTTGAGGAAAAATATGTTCAAAGCTAATTTTTTTATTATTTATAATGGATATAAACTCTTTATTCTTAAAGTTTTCTAGTCTTTCAAACAAATAGGTTCTATTTTTAGAAGCCCAATTATATATAGAACAATTTTTTAATGCCTCAATCACCTCAACATCATTCGGAAAACGCTGATTATTTGTACGTTTTGACAAAGATTTAACGATTGTTGCTACATAATTTTCTGATACTACTAACTCATTTTCATTATATAGTGCCATAAAAATTTTATTTAATGCATTTGTTGGGAGTCCAACAACTAGACGTCGAACAATAAAAGACTGTAACCATTCTAAAATTTGAATGAATTGCTCCTTATTAATTTTATTTAAATAACTGTAATCATGATAAATATTTAATAAAAAAGGATACGCAGTTTTAACCTCCAATAATTTAATATATTGTAAGTGTAATCGAATACCTACATCTTCCTCTCTTTCAGGATTTATTAATATACCATAATACTTTGAAAACCGTTTTAATTCTAATAAATCATCCTCCTGTACCCTTGGATATTTACTTTTAAAAGCTTCATAAATTCTAGTTTTATTTGGAATCTTTTTATTTATTTTAGTAAGATAATCACGAATAAAGTCAGAAACTTTACTTTCATTATTTGTATCATCTTTAGCAAACTTCTCAATTATATCCCAATATTGGAAGAATATATTTTGCTTATCACTTTCTAAATCCATCAATATATAATTTCTAATTAAATCTGCCTCACTTAATGCTAAACCCGTTGAATTTAAACTCTCAAAAATACGTTGTGGATTATCCTTCCCTCTCTCTAATGAAACTTCTACAAACATTAATTTATCCAATCCTTGTCTGACTATATCGAAGTTTTCTAGCGTAATACAAGATTTAAAATATTTAAAATTTTCCACCAATCGTGAAAAATATCCTAACCCTTCACTAAAATTTCCTTTATAAATATACTCCATAGCTGAAACATGATTATCTGTTGGCTTAAGTTTTAATTTATATGGTGCAGAAGAAAACTTATTAATCAGAATAGTTTCATTAATTTCGTCAGCTAAGTCATTTTTTCCTTGAGATTTTGTGAGATGATATAACACCAAATAAATTAACATAATGGTCGTTAATCTCTGTTGCCCATCAATAATAATCCACTCCTTAATTTGTGAACTTGTGTAAGCACCATTATTGTGAATATAAACAATACTTCCAATAAAATGATTAGAAACATCACAATCTTGCCCTATACTCAAAATATCATTTAGAAGTTGCTGGCATTGTTCAACTTTCCAATCATAATTACGTTGATATACAGGGATAGTAAACTGTACTTTTGTGCTAGTTAAAAAGTCAGCAATTTTTAATTCACTTGCTTTCATATTCATTCTCCTGACGATATCAATATATCCATTATTGTGTACAAATAAATAACGCTATTAATAATTTTTCGGGGGGGAGGGGGTAAATCTCAATATTCTAGAATCCTACACCATATTTTCACACCAAATTACCTACTCGCCCAGTAAAGAGTTTAAGCAAATGTGCTTGTATTCCGAATCGTCTGCAATGGCAATGGATAAATCTGCTACGCTGATACCTGCTGAGGCTTCTCCGTTCATCAGCATATAATCATCGTCTAAACAATATTCCCCCGCCCCCCTTCGTAACCAACCCGTTACGCCTATTCGTTCGCTAAAATACGCACCGTGCTAACAGATGAATTTCTTGTGGAAATGCTGGTATATCAACCAATTTCACATTCAATGCAACAAATCAACTACCTGCACTGCCTACGATCAACAAATAAGGGTCTTGTGCTGCTTTTGCCACTTTGTCAGTATTACGAACATAAGTTATTACAAACCACTTAGTACTCAGATGCTCAATTTTTATTAATCTGATGCAAAAACCGTTTCGTCCGTTCGTGTTGAGGATTGCTGAAAAGTTGCTCAGGCGAGCCTTGTTCCACAATTTCACCGCCGTCCATCACGACCACAACATCTGCCACATCTAACGCAAATTTAATTTCGTGTGTAACCACAACCATTGTCCGGCCTTCGTTTGCCAGCTCTTTCATTGTGTTTAACATATCTTGCACTAATTCAGGGTCGAGGGCAGAAGTCGGCTCATCAAACAGCATTAATTCAGGTTGAATGGCTAAAGCACGAGCAATGCCGACACGTTGTTGCTGTCCGCCAGAAAGCTGGAATGGATAGAGATCGACTTTATCTGCTAATCCTACTTTGGCTAACAGTGCTAAGGCTTCTTCCCTTGCTTGTTCAGGTTTTTTGCTCTGTACAAACACAAGACCTTCCATCACATTTTCAATTGCTGTTTTATGTGGAAAGAGATTGTAGTTTTGAAAAACCATACCGGATTTACGGCGTAGGGCTAGGATCTCTTTTTTGGCTGATTTGGTTGCAAAGTCAATGTACAACGGGGCATCGTTATCAAAGGTTATTGTGCCTTGCTCTGGCACTTCTAACGCATTTAAACAGCGAAGAAAGGTGGTTTTACCTGAGCCAGACGGCCCTAAAATCACAACCACTTGCCCCTTTTGAATGTCTAAATCAATCCCACGCAAAATGGTGTTATTGCCAAAAGTTTTATGAATGTTTCGTACTTTAATCATTGTTATTTCGCCACATATCGATCAAAACGTTTTTCTAAGCGTGCTTGAATAAAGAACAGCACCCAACAGAAACACCAGTAAATCAAGCCAGCTTCAATGTAGACTGGTAAGAAGTCATAGGACATATTTGCCACTTGTTGAGCTACACGGAACATCTCTGTGACCGTCACAACAGATGCCAGAGAAGTATCTTTGAATAGACCAATAAAGGTATTACTCAATGGCGGTACGGCAACACGAAACGCTTGTGGTGCAATGATACGACGGAATGTCTGCATATAGGTCATACCTATGGTATAACCAGCTTCCCATTGACCTTTCGGCACAGAAAGAATAGCTGCACGAATAGTTTCAGAACCGTAAGCTCCGATATTGATCGAAAAACCAATAATTGCCGCTGGGATCGGATCAATAAAAATGCCAATCGCAGGTAATCCGTAGAAGACAATACAGATTTGCACCAACATTGGCGTACCACGAATGATCGAGATATAGCCTTTGACGAACCAGAGTAACAGACGATGGAACGCGCTATTGACGGGAGTAACACGAACTAACGCTACCCCAACGGCAATCGCCATACCAATAATAAAGGAAGCGATTGCCAAAGGGATAGAAACTAAAAAGGCCGCTTGTATCATCGGCCAGAAACCATTTATGACCAGCTCAACACGAGCTTCCGTCATAAATGGTAGAGAAAGTAATAAACTATTTAACACTGATATCTTTACCAAAGAATTGTTCACCTAATTTCTTAAGCGTACCGTCTTTTTTCAATTCTTCAACTGCTTGACTAATTTTTGCAAGAGCTTCAGTGTTACCTTTGTTCACAATAAAACCAGCGCCCACTTTATCTGTTGCTTCCCAAACTGGTTTTAAGCCTGAATTTGGGTTTTTCTTCAAGTAATCTAACAATGCAAGTGAGTCATTGAAGGTCACATCTGCACGTTTTTGTTGAAGTAATAATAACGCTTGAGCCATACCATCAACAGCAACGATTTCTGCACCATTTTTCTGTGCCAGTTCACCATAGTTAGAGCTTAAGGTTTGAGCGGCTTTTAAGCCTTTAACATCTTCAGCTTTGCTCACACGGGTTTCATCATTACGAGCTAATAACATCGCGCCAGACCAGCTATATTCTGCAGATTTATCAAATGTTGCTTGACGTTCTGGGGTTGTTAAGCCTACTTGGTTTGCCACAATATCAAAACGCTCACCTTTTAAACCTGCTAACATTGCGTCCCATTGAGTTTCTTTAAAATCAACTTTTACGCCTAATTTTTCAGCTACTGCACGAGTAACTTCCACATCGTAGCCCGTTAATTTACCGCTTGCATCGTGGTAAGTGAAAGGTGCATAAGTTCCTTCCGTACCCACAGTAATAGTGCCTTTGTTGTTGATACGATCTAATAAAGACTCTTTTGCCAATGCTGCTGTAGAAGTGAAAACTGCCGCTAAAGATAATGCAACGATTGATAATTTTTTAAACATAATAAGTTCCTTTTGATAGGTAAGATTGATTGCTTGCAAATTTAAGGGCAAATTAGACCGCTTGCAAATAACCAAATGAAATATAAAACAACAAAAAGTTTGGATTGATAAGAGATTGGTGGCTGTTCAGCGCCTAACAGTTAGACTAAGCAGCCCGATTAACGTATAGAGGATAAACCTCACCTATCGCTAATTCAGGGTTTTATTTAATGATGAAATTATTGCTTATGATTTAACAATGACTCCCAAGTTTGAACTATTCTCCCGACTGACGAACCAAGTTAGCTATATTGAATGGCAAGTTATTAAATGATTCACATATATTCAAGTGCAATTAAAAGGGCTGAACTAGTCTAACGGTGGGGAAGAGATTAATATACCCATTTATATTATCTATAAGGTCAAGTAGATACTAGTTATTTAGATAGAATTGACCTTTTTTTCATCTAATAAAACAAGATAACTAGATTTTTGCCCAAATAATTTCTATAATTCGCCGTAATTTTGAGATTCCCCCCTTAGCTCAGTCGGTCAGAGCAGGCGACTCATAATCGCTTGGTCACTGGTTCAAGTCCGGTAGGGGGGACCATTCAAGGTTTGATAAATTTTCTTACATTCCCCTTTCAATATCCTTACGTACATAGACATTTAAAAAAACGAAGGAAGATGAAAATAACATTTTTAATATTTTTCAAAAGTTATAAGCATACAGGGCTAATAGTCTCCACTAAAAAATATTAAACTGTCCTTCCTTAATCAGATAGCTATTCTTAATATTATACAGAAGTATGAGGTGATTATATAAGCATCCCAGAAAGCCTAGCCACTACACAAAACATAAGACAAATGAGTTTAAGAATATTCAAACCCCATTTTAAGTGGCATCAGTGAAAATAAAAGACATAGTAGACAAAATAAAAAATGTGGCATTACGGATTAAATAATGCCACATAAACTCGACGATATTGAGGAATTTCTTCTTATTATTTGATAACGATTATAATACTCTAAATACGAAATAAAGGCGAAGAAATAATTCAACTTTTTTCAAAAATTGGAGCAAGATCACAAAATTTTTCACTTCCTCCTAAAACTCTCTACACATACCCATAACCCATCAACCGCTGATAACGGCGATCAAGCAATGCTTCTGCATTTAACGGATCCAAGTCTGCTAAATCCTCAAGTAAACGTTGTTTCAAATTCGCTGCCATCTCATCAAAGTTACGATGAGCTCCGCCTAATGGCTCTGGTACGATATTATCAATTAACTCAAGTTCTTTTAAACGTGGTGCGGTTAAACCCATCACTTCCGCAGCGGTTGAGGCTTTTTCAGCACTCTTCCATAAGATAGAGGCACAACCTTCAGGGGAAATCACTGAATAAGTGCTGTATTGCAACATATTCACTTTATCGCCCACGCCGATCGCTAAGGCACCGCCTGAACCGCCTTCGCCGATAACCGTACAGATAACAGGTACTTTTAAGGTGGACATTTCACGCAAGTTGCGTGCAATCGCTTCAGACTGCCCACGCTCTTCCGCACCAATGCCTGGATATGCCCCTGGCGTATCAATGAAGGTGATGATCGGCATATTGAAACGTTCTGCCATCTGCATTAAACGAAGGGCTTTACGGTAGCCTTCTGGTGCTGGCATACCGAAATTGCGTTTCACTTTTTCTTTCACAGTACGCCCTTTCTGATGACCAATCACCATCACTGGACGACCATCTAAGCGTGCAATACCACCAACAATCGCTTTATCATCGGCAAAAGCACGGTCACCAGCGAGTTCATCAAATTCGGTAAAAATACGCTCAATATAATCTAAGGTATAAGGGCGACTTGGGTGGCGAGCCATACGAGAAATTTGCCACGCATCTAAATCTGAGAATGTTTTCTTGGTGAGTTCTTCACTTTTTTTCTGTAAACGTGCAATTTCATCATCAAGATTGATTTTGTTGTCATTACCTACTGCGGAACGCAATGCTTCAATTTTTGCTTCAAGTTCTGCAATCGGTAATTCAAAATCTAAGTATTCTGTTGTCATAATTTTTCCTATCTGTTTTGGCAGAAATAAAAACCGCTGTATTTTATCAGTGAATGTGACATAAGCGGTAAGATTTCCACATTTTTTTGCAAATTTTCTCGCTGATCCGACCGCTTAATGCTATTCCGCAACAACAAATTGCCCCATACAGCCACGATCTCGTAACATTAAATCGGATACCCCGAAGGTGAATGGCTGTTGCTCAGAGGCTGTATGCTCAAACTTAACTAACAATGTAGTTTCTTGGGTTGGTTCTAACCATACACAATCTCGCCAAGCCAACTGTTTATGAGGCACAGCCTGACGATTTCTCGTTTCCACCATAAATTTGGCACCCTGTAAGGTAAAACCAACCTCTTCCGTTGTGGTCAAATACCAACGTTCCACCGTTCCTTTTTTTACCGTAAAATCGATCCGCTTAGGATCAAATCGTTGATGATTGATTAAACGGTCTTGTGGGCGGAGATTGATTTTACGTTCTTGGGTAATTTTTAAGTTAAACTCTTCCACATTAAATGGGGGAAGTTTTGGTGTCACATTTAACGCTGAAGGCAACCCCTCTGGGCGAAACTCTAACACCACATTATCATTTAACTCATTGTTATCTTTGAATAATTTCCCAATTTCATCAAAAAAGTCTCGCTTCTTGCCAGTGATTAATGAAACCTTATCTCCCTCATTTAAGTCCACTAAAACTTCAATTCGTTCCGATGGAGCAAGGGAAATATGTTCCATTTCAACCATATCCGCTAAAAAACCAATCCCCGTTGCAATTAAATAGAGCGGTTTGCCATTGTCTAAACGTAAATCATAATGACGAGAGAGGGAAGCATTCGCAATCCGCAAACGAACCCAGCCACGAGGTACATCAAAATAAGGACTTTCTTGCCCATTCACAAACAGACGTTTGCCAAAAAATTGATTAGTCTGAGTGTCAATTACTTGAATACCATCACTGTTAATCAACTGATCTTGCAAAATCAGCGGAATATCATTAACCCCATATTTATTAGGTAGTGACGCTTTTCTACTTTCACTATCTTCAATAATCCACAAACCTGCCAAGCCACGATAAACTTGGAAAGCGGAATTTAACATTGTGTCTGCGTGATACCAAGCCGTACAAGCGGATTGATTAACCGATAAAATCGGCGACCAACTGCTGTTTTTGTCTATAGCACGGTGAATAGAGCCAATCATTTCCGTTGGAGCCTGTAGCCCTTGGATATTGATCGATAATGCTTGTGGCAGGTTGTTAGTATAGGTCAGCTTGACAAAATCACCTGACTTCACTCGTACCGTGGGGGCAAGATAACGCCCATTTACACCCCAAACATCAACCAGTTTCCCTTTATTAAATTGCGTTTGAGCAGGACGAAAATCCAATCGAACAGGACGACCACGCCCCACTTCAATCATCGGCGGAATGGTTAAACTAGGACGATTTTTCGCCCATAACGACGTAGGGGTAACAGTAGCTACCCCAGCTAATGTAGAACGTTGTAAAAATTGACGGCGAGAAAGTTTCATATTATTTACGTTCTAATTGAGCCACTTCTTGATCCAATTGTTCTATTTTAGCCTGCATAATTTGATGACATTTTTCGATAAGCTCTTTGAGATTTTCACGATCATAACCCGACGTATCAATCGGTTCTAATTGCTCGCAAATCACCACACCATTGTCCTTACGATTTAAGTCAATTTTATTATGAGTCGTTGAACAGACAATCGGCACAATCGGCACACCAGCTGCAATCGCCGTATGAAATGCCCCTGTTTTGAAAGGTAGCAATCCACGCCCGCGACTACGTGTTCCTTCTGGGAACATCCATACCGAGATTTGTTTGTCACGAATAATCTCGCCAACCTTATTCATCGTATTAATAGCACTACTACGTTTTTCACGGTGAATAAAAATATTCCCTGTTGCCCAATAAACTAAGCCAAAAAAAGGAATACAAATCAAGCTACGTTTACCCATGCTCACGGTTCTTGGTGGTACCATTGCTGCAATTGTCACCATATCATAGTTATTTTGGTGGTTTCCGATATAAATAGCTGGTTGATTAAATGTCGCTTTATTGCGTGTAATTAATTTAATGCCAACCAACTTATGCAGTGAACCAAACATATTTGCCACAACGCTAACACTATCTGGATGGCGTAACCGTACTAACGCATAAAGCGAGCCAACAATACTGATTAACATAGCAAAGGAAGCTACTGCAACAATGCGAAATAGTTTTAACATAGTAAAAAACCTTTAAGAAGAAATATTATAGAAAGTATAGCCGAGATGTCCTCATTTGCCAAAAAGATAAGCATCAACTATTGCTAAAATTCATTTTCATTTTGTTAAGAAATCGTTATATTGAGCAAGTTTTTTCAACCTATTTAGGAGTTATTATGAGTCAAGTTACATTAGCTGGAAATGCTATCGAAGTTACAGGTCAATTCCCACAAGCGGGTAGTTCAGTGGCGGATTTTACATTAGTGAGCAATGGCTTAGAAAACGTATCACTTTCCGACTTCGCAGGAAAACGCAAAGTTCTTAACATCTTCCCAAGTATTGATACAGGTATTTGTGCAACTTCCGTGCGTGTTTTCAATAAAGAAGCAGCCGAACTCGCAAACACAGTGGTACTTTGTATTTCTGCCGATCTTCCTTTCGCCCAAGCACGTTTCTGTGGTGCTGAGGGAATTGCGAACACCCAAACACTTTCAACATTCCGCAACAAAGCCTTCCATCAAGCGGTAGGCGTAGATATTGCAACAGGCCCATTAGCAGGTTTAACTGCTCGTGCAGTGATTGTATTAGATGAAAACAATAAAGTGCTACACAGTGAATTAGTCCCTGAAATCAAACAAGAGCCTGACTATGCAGCGGCGTTGGCAGTGTTGAAATAAGACGATTCATTGAATGATAAAGGACGCCAGCATGACGTCCTTTATCACTTAAACAATATCTAATAATTCCACTTCAAAAATTAACGTGCTAAATGGCGGAATTGACGCACCTGCGCCACGCTCACCGTAAGCAAGGTTATGTGGAATGGTTAAACGCCATTTTGAACCCACAGGCATCATCTGTAATGCTTCAACCCAACCTGCAATCACGCCGGTGACTGGGAACTCTGCTGGTGTACCACGTTTCACTGAGCTGTCGAATACCGTACCGTCGATTAATGAACCCGTATAGTGAACACGTACTTTATCTGTTTTCGCAGGCACTTTACCTGTACCTTCCACTAACACTTCATACTGCAAACCACTTTCTGTTTCTTTCACAGCTGGGTGTTTTTTATTCTCTTCTAAGAACGCTTTACCCTCTGCCGCTAACGCTTCAAAAGCTTTTGCTTGTTCTGCTTCGGCACGTTGAGATAACTCTTGTAACGCTTTGGTTACTTCATTCAAATCTAATGCAGGTGGGTTTTGATTTAACACATCAAAAATCCCTTTTACCACCGCTTCTGGTTCAACATCTAAACCACTGCCTAATAATTGCTGACCGATTTGTAAACCGATACCATAACCACCTTTTGCTTCAACGCTTTCTAATTTCACTTGTTCTAAATTTAAAGACATAATTTTTCCTTATGTGTAGAGGGGATCCCCCGTTAATGTGTTTATATAAATTCGGGCGAGGATAAACCTCGCCCCTACATTCATTAAAATAATGACTGCTGTAATATAGAGCCAGATTGGCAAATTACAAGTACAAGCGGTCGGATTTTGGCAAAAGAAACCACCGTCCCAACCATAAACATCCACTAATTTACCCATTACCCAACCTGCACTTGCAGAACCAAGTAAGTAACCGAATAAACCTGTTAAACCTGTTGCTGTACCTGTTGCAACACGTGGTACTAAATCTGCCGCTTGTAAGCCGATCATCATTACCGGGCCGTAAATTAAGAAACCAATCGCCACTAAGCAGATGTTATCAACTAACGGATTGCCTGCTGGTTTTTTTCCAGTAAACCACGATAGCAATTAATACACCAACGAGGAATAATAACATTGGCGGTGCACGGTGACCTTTGAAAACTTTATCACTTAAGTAACCGCTTGCAAGCATACCGAAGATACCTGCATATTCATAAAGGAAGTATGCCCAGCTTTGTTTATCTACGGTAAAGTGTTTCACTTCTTTTAAGTAGGTTGGTGCCCAGTCAATAATCCCGTAGCGAATGAAGTAAACAAATACGTTCGCAATCGCCCATAGGAATTTATTGTTGATGATATATTTGTAGAAAATGTCTTTAGAAGAAAGGGTATGTGCTTATTCCACTTTTTCTAATACTTTCTCTCCTTTCCATTCATCAACAGGCGGTAAGCCTTGTGATTCTGGCGTATCACGCATTAAGTAAAGCACCACAAAGGCAAGTACAATTGCAATCAGTGCCAGTAAATAGAACAAGGATTGCCATACACCGAAGATAGATAACCCCAAAATCGCTAGTGGACCAATCAAACCACCTAAGTTGTGTGACACGTTCCACCAACTCCACCAAGCTCCACGTTCAGAACGAGAGAACCAGTTGGTCATCGTTTTAGCACCTGGTGGATAACCCATACCTTGGAACCAACCATTTAACCTGGCAAGAATAATCATCAGCGGAATAGATGAAAGTACCCCCGGCACTAAACCAAAAATCAAGCTGATGATTGCTGAACCTAATAAACCAATGGTGATGAAATATTTTGGATTTGAGCGATCTGAAACATTTTCCATAATGAATTTACTAAATCCATAAGCGAGAGATAATGCCACTGCGACCGTACCAAGATCCGCTTTGCTAAATCCATATTCGTCGATTAAATAAGGAATGGCTAAAGAAAAGTTCTTACGAATCAAATAGTAAGCTGCATAGCCAATAAATACACCAGCAAATACTTGCCAACGTAATTTGCGATATTCTGCGTCTGTACGAGAACTTTCAATTCTCGGTGCAGGTGCAGATGCCTTTAGAAAAGAAAACATACAAGCTCCTTTGTAACTTTTGTGATTTTGAAAAATTCGATTTCAAACATTTTATGTTCGGATGTGATTATTTATCTGAAAGACTTTACATTGCAAATGTATTTTGTAAATTTTGTGATGTAAATCTCATTTATTTAGTGAATTTGTATATAAAAACAACAGGTTAAAAGACGCAATCGTTTATATAAATTGAATTTTAATCTCACCTTTTGCAAAAAATCGCCTAAATCCGACCGCTTGTGATTGACTAACCGAAGTGAACGGATACAATCATTCCATTTCCGATTACTCATAATAAAGGACAACATTAATGAACCTATACAACATCAAACACCCTGAAGAACAAGTGAATTTTGCCCAAGGCGTTCGCCAAGGGTTAGGCAAAGATCAGGGCTTATTTTTCCCTGAAGTGTTACCTAAATTTGACGACATTGACGCTTTATTAGCATTACCGCTGGTTGAGCGTAGCCAAAAGATTTTATCGGCATTGATTGGCGATGAATTACCACAAGAAACCTTAAATGCAATGGTAAAAAATGCCTTTACCTTCCCTGCTCCGTTAGCGAAAGTGAATGATGATATTTATGCGTTAGAGTTATTCCACGGACCAACCCTCGCTTTTAAAGACTTTGGCGGTCGCTTTATGGCACAAGCATTAAGTGCGGTGCGTGGTGATGGCAAAATTACCATTTTAACAGCGACATCAGGCGACACAGGTGCGGCGGTGGCTCACGCTTTCTATGGTTTAGAAAACATCAATGTGGTAATCCTTTATCCGAAAGGTAAAATCAGCCCGTTACAAGAAAAATTATTCTGCACCTTAGGTGGCAACATTCGTACCGTGGCAATTGAGTCGGATTTTGACGCTTGCCAAGCGTTAGTTAAACAAGCCTTTGACGATGCAGAACTTCGTCAAGCTATCGGTTTAAACTCTGCGAACTCTATCAATATCAGCCGTTTGCTTGCTCAAGTGTGCTACTACTTTGAAGCTGTAGCCCAGTTGCCAAAAGAGAAACATAGCGATGTGGTAGTTTCTGTACCAAGCGGTAACTTCGGTAACTTAACTGCAGGCTTAATTGCCAAAACTTTAGGCTTACCGATTAAACGTTTTATCGCATCAACCAATGCGAACGACACTGTGCCACGTTATCTTAAATCAGGTAAATGGGAGCCAAATGCAACGGTTGCGACACTGTCAAATGCAATGGACGTAAGCCGTCCGAACAACTGGTCACGTGTTGAAGAGCTGTTTAAACGTAATGGTTGGAATTTGGCGAATTTAGGTTCAGATGCCTTAAATGATGCAGAAACCGAAGAAGCATTAAAAGCACAATATGCGGAAGGTTACTTATGTGAACCGCACGGGGCAATCGCTTACCAAGTATTGAAAGATCAGCTACAAGCTGGCGAAACAGGTATTTTCCTTTGCACCGCACACCCTGCGAAATTCAAAGAGAGCGTAGAGCGTATTTTAGACATTGAACTGCCTTTACCCGAAGCGTTAGATAAACATAACAAAATGGAACTGTTGTCGGACACAATGGCGGCAGATTTTGCGAAGTTAAGAGAGTATCTTTTAAAATAGCATTCCCTATAAGCGGTAAGATGAAGGCAAAATACATTATCTTACCGCTTATTTTTATACCAAAAACAACACAGGAATTAAATTCATCACCATCATCGTCAAAATCGACTGGATCAAGCGGGACGATCCGAAGATAAATCCACGATTTTTACCGTTATCAAATTTCACTAATAAATTCGCCATTGCCGTTAATGCATACACTTCAAGCAAGGTAAAAATCACCAGATAGAGATAGCCAGAAACCAACGAAGCATAATGCAAGGTGATAAACCAAGGCACAACCATACCGACGGCTAAAATCGGGCTAACGAAAATAAGTTGCTTACGGGTTAAATTGATATGCTTGGAGAAATACGATTGTAGGGCAACGGTCATCAACCCATTGATAAATAACGCAATCGGGATCTGCTCTGGGGCATTGAGTTTATTGTCAAACAGATAAGGAAAAATCACAAAAAACGACATTGCAACACTTAACGGTACAAACAGCATTAAGTGAACAAAAATAAACTCTTTGGTGATGATTTCCCGAATTTGCCCCCAACGAAATTTCACTAAATTGTTCACATTTTCCATTTGGTAGAACGGCTTTGCCATAAACACAAATAACACCGCTTCCAATAAAAAACAGCACCAGATTAACGCATTGATATGCTCATACTTGATAAAGGGAATTGCAAGCAATGGAGCTGCCATCGACGACATACTGGTGACCCGTAAGAATTTGCCTTGTAAACGGGTTTTCGCCGCATATTCATCGCCAGCCAATGCAAGTAAGCACGCCCTTGCATTAGTTGCAAACAGACAACTTCCCATACCAAAGCACATTGTCGCCATTAATAGCACCGTGTAGCTTTCCGCAGACAAGAAGAAAACATAGGCGATCACATCGAGCATACAGCCGACTAACATCATTTTAGCCAAACCATAGCGGTCGCCTAGCACCCCTGCAAAAATTGCAAGGGCTTGGCTACAAAAAAACAGTACCGACAACGAAAATGCGATCTGAGCGTTAGATAAGCCTTTTTGTTGCAGGTAGATAAAAAAGACCGTTTGCATTGAAAAATAAGCAAGGGTCGAAATAAAACGACGAGTGAGTAGTAGTTTTTCTAAGGACATTTGAATATCTATAAACGGCTATCTGAATATGTAGCTAATCCTATGTTATGAATATATTTTACAATGTTGATTTTTTATATAAAGAACTATTATTCATATCGTGCTTTAATTATTCTCTATGATACAAAGATCATCATTATTGGTAAGCATTTTAAGATTCACTCACATAATACAAACGCTCCTATTCCCTTCAATCTTTTGCAACTCGTCCCCATAGCGAGTACAATTCTTCCATTTGCAACATTTCGGATAAATCAAACCGCTTGTATGTCATTTGAACTTCAATTTCGTCTGCCGAAAGCGGACAGCACACATCAAGATCATCAAACTTTAGGCAATTTAATCGGGCATTCGGATACCCTTGCGATTGTGCAGGCTAGCCAGCAGTTTCAAGGCTTGACGGTGGTGGTGACACCTGATACTCGCACAGCGTTGCGGTTGGAAAAAAGTTTGCCGAGCTTCACGAAACTGCCTGTTCAGCTTTTTCCTGACTGGGAAACTTTGCCTTACGACAATTTTTCGCCTCATCAAGACATTATTTCCGCCCGTCTGTCTGCATTATTTCAGTTGCAACAAGGGCAGAAGCAGATTTTCCTATTGCCAATCAATACCTTATTACAAAAAGTCTGCCCACCGAGTTATTTGGCAAACAATGTACTATTGATTAAAAAAGGCGACCGTTTTTCGATTGAGAAATTGCGTTTACAGCTGGAAAATGCCGGCTATCGAGCGGTGGAACAGGTGCTGGAATATGGCGAATATGCAGTGCGTGGAGCGTTGCTCGATCTCTATCCGATGGGGGCGAATTCGCCTTATCGTTTGGACTTTTTTGATGATGAAATTGACACGATCCGCACCTTTGATGTGGATAATCAACGCACCATTGAACAGATAGACGAAATCAATTTATTGCCAGCCCACGAATTCCCGACAGATAGCAACGGGATCGAGTATTTTCGTGGCAAGTTCCGTGAACAATTCGGTGAAATCCGCCGCGAACCTGAGCATATTTATCAGCAGGTGAGCAAAGGCATTTTGAATGCAGGGATTGAATACTGGCAACCGCTCTTTTTTGAGCAAATGGCGAGCTTGTTTGAGTATCTGCCTGAACAGACGTTGTTTATTACCTTTGCCGATATTCAGCAAAAAGCCGAGCAATTTCAACAGGATACCGCAAGACGTTATGATAGTCGCCGTGTCGATCCGATGCGACCACTACTTCCACCTGAACAGCTTTGGTTCAATATCGATCAGATTAACCAACAGCTAAAAGGCTATCCTCGTTTAACTTTAACCAACGAGAAAATCCGCAGTTCGACGGCGAAGCAGAACGCTAACCTTGAGCCGCTGCCTGACATTGCGGTGCAATCCAACCAAAAAGAGCCTTTTGCCGCTTTTTTACAGTTTCAGCAGAAATTTAAGGGGCAAATCCTCTTTTCGGTGGAAACGGAAGGCAGACGGGAAACCTTGCTGGAGTTACTTGCGCCGTTAAATATCAAACCAAAGCAAGTGAAGCAACTGGCGGAGATCAATTCGCCAATTTCTTTACTGATCTCACCGCTTGATCAAGGTTTTATTATTGAAACAAGCGGTCAAAAACTGGCGATAATTTGCGAAACGGAGCTGTTAGGCGAAAAAGTTCAGCAAAGTCGCCGACAAGAGAAAAGCCGTAAAACTGTTAATCCTGATACTTTGATCCGCAACCTTGCCGAACTGAAAATCGGGCAAGCAGTGGTGCATTTGGAAAACGGCGTGGGGCGTTATGGCGGTTTAACCACCCTTGATGCAGGCGGCATTAAGGCAGAATACCTTGTGTTGCATTATGCCAACGATGCCAAACTTTATGTGCCTGTGGCTTCGCTTCATTTGATTAGCCGTTATATCGGCGGCACGGACGAAAATGCTCCGTTGCATAAGTTGGGATCGGAAGCGTGGGCGAAAACTCGCCAAAAAGCGGCGGAGAAAATTCGTGATGTGGCGGCGGAGTTGCTGGATGTCTATGCGAAACGCGAGTCGCAAAAAGGCTTTGCGTTCGAGTATGATCGTGATGCATTCGTGCAATTTAGCAACACTTTCCCGTTTGAAGAAACCGAAGATCAGAAAACGGCGATCAATGCAGTGATTAGCGATATGTGCTTGCCGAAAGCGATGGATCGCCTCGTGTGTGGCGATGTTGGCTTTGGTAAAACCGAAGTGGCAATGCGAGCGACCTTCTTGGCGGTAATGAACCATAAACAAGTGGCGATCCTCGCCCCAACAACCTTGTTGGCACAACAACATTTTGAGAATTTTAAAGATCGTTTTGCCAATTATCCGATCAACGTGGAAGTGCTTTCCCGTTTCAAAACCGCCAAAGAGCAGAAGGAAATTCTGGCAAAAGTGGCGGACGGCAAAGTCGATATTTTGGTCGGCACGCATAAATTATTGCAAGAAGATGTGCAGTTCAAGGATCTTGGCTTGTTGGTGATTGACGAAGAACACCGTTTCGGCGTGCGTCAAAAAGAGCGAATTAAGCAACTGCGTGCCAATATTGATATTCTCACGCTCACGGCAACGCCAATTCCAAGAACGCTCAATATGGCGTTGAACGGAATGCGAGATCTGTCGATTATCGCTAGTCCGCCGGCTCGCCGTTTATCAATCAAAACCTTTGTGCGACAAAGCGATGATACGGTGATCAAAGAAGCGATTTTGCGTGAAATTCTGCGTGGCGGACAAGTATATTATTTGCATAACGATGTGGCGACTATTGAAAATACTGCACAACAGCTTGCCGAACTGGTGCCGGAAGCTCGCATTGTGATCGGACACGGGCAGATGCGAGAGCGTGAGTTGGAACGGGTAATGTCTGATTTCTACCACCAACGTTTTAATCTGTTGGTTTGCTCAACCATTATTGAAACAGGGATTGATGTGCCGACCGCCAATACCATTATTATTGAGCGAGCGGATAAATTCGGCTTGGCACAGCTACACCAACTGCGTGGGCGTGTTGGTCGTTCGCACCACCAAGCCTATGCTTATATGCTAACCCCTCCACCAAAAACGCTGACTAAAGATGCACAACAGCGGTTAGAAGCGATGAGTAGCATTGATAACCTTGGAGCAGGCTTTGTGCTGGCGACCCACGATCTTGAAATTCGTGGGGCAGGGGAATTACTCGGTAGTGAGCAGAGCGGACAGATTGAGAGCTTAGGCTTTTCACTCTATATGGAACTGCTTGAAAATGCGGTCAAAGCCTTGCAAGAAGGGCGTGAACCGACTTTAGACGAAATCACCCAACAGCAAGTGGATATTGAATTGCGAGTGCCTGCGTTACTGCCTGATGATTATCTGCCTGATGTGAATATGCGTTTGTCGTTCTACAAACGCATTGCCAGTGCAGAGAGTGATGAAGCCTTAAAAGATCTGAAAATTGAGCTGATTGACCGCTTCGGTTTACTGCCAGAAGCCACGAAAAATCTGTTCCAGATTACTCAGTTACGCCATTTGGCAAAAGGGTTGCAGTTGAAAAAAGTTGATGCAGGGATCAACGGCGGTTATCTAGAGTTTAAACCAACCGCAACGCCTGATCCGATGAAGTTTTTAAAGCTGATCCAAGCGGATAAAAATGTCTATAAATTTGACGGCCCGTTGAAATTCCGCTTTACCAAGCCAATGGAACGACCAGAAGATCGCTTGGCGTTTGTGGTGGAGTTGATTGAGAAAATACGTTAAAAGCAAAATAGCCACGTTATGCGTGGCTATTATCTGGTGACAATCATTGAAGTTGAACTAATTAATGCAGCGAACATCACTTTTTTTGATTTAGGCTTAAAGGACAAAATTAAATATCTATAGCCACCCTTTGCGTTTAAAATAAAGATATGGTGTCGCAGCAGCACAAATCATTAAGCCAATCGCCATTGGATAACCATATTTAAATCCCAGTTCTGGCATAAACTCAAAATTCATACCGTAAGTAGATGCGACCAATGTTGCAGGAAGGAACATCACGGACACTACCGAGAAAAATTTCATAATACGGTTCTGCTCAATATTGATAAAACCCATTGCTGCTTGCATTAAAAAGTTTACCTTTTGGAAAAGCGATTCGTTATGCGGTTGAAGTGATTCAATATCTCGCATAATATCACGAGCTTGTTCAAGCTGATTATTTGGCAAACGGGTTTTACGCAATAAGAAACTCAATGCTCGCTGAGTATCCATCAAACATAGACGAACTTTAGAACTGGCATCTTCAAGTTCCGTTAATTCAGCAAGGGCATCATCAAAGTTATGCTCGCCTTTATTTTCACCCTCATGAGTACTGAGAACCACACGGCTTAATTTTTCTAAATCTGCATAGATATTCTCAATAACATCTGCCAACTGCTCAATCTTAGTTTCAAATAGGTCAAGTAGAAGCTCGTAAGCATTGCCATCTATCAATTTTGCACGACGGGAGCGCATTCGATACAAACGGAAAGCGGGTAGTTCCCGTTCACGCAATGTAAATAAACGCCCGTCCCGAATAGTAAAACCAACAGTAGCAATATCGGCATAGTCGTCATCATCTAAGCAGTAGAAGAATGAGTGTAAATGTAAGCCATCTTCATCTTCAAAAAAACGTGCAGAAGCCTCTAAGTCTTCCAATTCGTGTTCTTCCGCAAGGGTCTGATCTAATCGCGTTTCTAAAACACCACGTTCTTCATCTGTAGGATCAATCAAATCGATCCAAATAGCTTCATTAAATTGATTTTGAATATTTTCATCTACACTGACTAGGCGATCGTTATTTAACGAAAAAGCTCTGATCATTTCATACTCCTAAAAATTGGATATGAGGCGATGAACAAAAAGGAACAAAATATAAGATACTGATAAGAATTACCGACGCTCGTCGGCAAAGATGTTTTGGACGAGGTGGGTTAAAAAACTGATAAGTATCGACTGTGACTGTCCAAAATGTGTATCCTCAAGTAAAAAAAACGCGCGAATGGTACAGATTTAGAATTGAGCCGTCAAGGAAAATGACATTATTTTTAGATGGAGAACAATGCCTTACATCTGAACAGGCGCTATTATTCAAGATTGCAATAACATAAAGTTTTGATTAAAATGCTCGCCAACTTTTATATTTAGGAACGGACAATGGCAGATTGGAACGGTGAATATATCAGCCCTTATGCTGAACACGGTAAAAAAAGTGAACAAGTAAAGAAAATTACGGTATCTATTCCGATTAAAGTATTGGAAATTTTGACTAACGAACGCACTCGCCGTCAAATTCGTAATTTACGCCACGCCACAAACAGTGAATTGCTTTGTGAAGCGTTTTTACACGCCTTTACAGGTCAGCCATTGCCAACCGACGATGATTTAATGAAAGAACGTAGCAATGAAATTCCTGAGGAAGCAAAACTGAAAATGCGAGAGCTAGGAATAGATCCAGATAAGTGGCAATATTAAATGATTTCAAACCTCTCAACTGCGAGGTTTTATTTTAGCTAAAAAATAGGAGGACTATGAAGGTGTCTAAACAAATAGATCGTGAAGTGCGTTGGGCATTATATCTGACGCTATTTTATGTTATGGGTTGGGTCGGTTTTGCTTATTTTTCACCTGCAGGGCGAGGTTTTTTAGGCTTTCCCCTCTGGTTTGAATTAAGTTGTGTCTATCTTCCAATCGTATTAACGTTATTGATCAGCGCAGTAGTAAAATGGATTTATCAAGATATTGATTTAGGGGGAAAAGATGAATCTTGAGTTGTTGTTACCTTTAATCGCCTATCTCATTTTCGTATTTGGCGTAGCCTATTATGCCTATCGCCAACGTACAAGCGGTAGCTTTTTATCAGAATATTACGTCGGTGGACGCTCAATGTCTGGTTTTGTTTTGGCAATGACGACAGCAGCCACTTATGTTGGGGCAAGTAGCTTTATTGGCGGGCCAGGTGCGGCATACAAATATGGCTTGGGCTGGGTCTTATTGGCAATGATTCAAGTGCCAGCCGTTTTGCTCTCATTAGGGATTGTTGGCAAACGCATTGCGATGTTTGCTCGCCAAAACAAAAGTTTAACGATCAACGACTTGTTGTTAACACGTTATCAACATCGCTTTGTGGTGTGGATTGCTAGCTTTGCTCTATTGCTCTCTTTCTTTGCAATGATGACCGTACAGTTTATCGGTGCTGGACGTTTGCTTGAAACTACGCTTGGCATTTCCTACGGCACCGCGATCATTATTTTTGCGGTCACTGTTGGTATTTATACCTTTATCGGGGGCTTTCGTGCCGTCGTTTTGACCGATACGATTCAAGGCTTAGTGATGGTTGTAGGCACATTACTACTGCTTGGCGGTGTAATTTATGCAACGGGAGGCGTTGATGCTGCAATTACCCAGTTAGAAAATATCAACCCTCAACTGACTGCACCTTATGGTATTGATGAACGTCCACTAGACTTCACCTTTATGACATCTTTCTGGGTATTGGTCTGCTTTGGTCTAATTGGATTGCCACATTTTGCAGTGCGGAGTATGGCATATAAAGATAGCAAGGCTTTACATCGAGCTTTGATTATTGGCACTGTCGTTGTTGCTGTGTTGATGTTTGGTATGCATTTAGCAGGTGCGTTGGGACGAGCGGTGATTCCCGATCTAAAAGTTGCCGATCAAGTTATCCCAACCTTGATGTTACAAGTACTTCCGCCTGTTGTTGCAGGCATTTTCTTAGCTGCACCAATGGCAGCCATTATGTCCTCAATCGACTCAATGCTTATTCAATCTTCTTCAACCCTGATTAAAGATCTCTATCTCGCAATTAAGCCACAAGCGGTTGAAAATGAAGAAAAAATTAAACGTTTCTCGACAATCACTACCCTAGTGATCAGCGTTTTATTGGTGATCGCAGCCATTAACCCACCTGAAATGCTCATTTGGTTAAACTTACTCTCTCTGGGAGGGTTAGAAGCGACATTCTTATGGGTAATTGTATTGGGACTATTCTGGAAAAAAGCGAATGCAACAGGGGCTATTTGTTCAATGATTGCAGGTTTATCAAGTTATGTGTTAATGACAAGCCTATCTATCAAAATATTTAGCTTTCACGCCATCGTGCCAGCATTAGTAATTGGACTTATTGCTTTTTTAGTGGGAAATCGGTGTGTAACATTAAAAAAGGACTAGAAATTATTAGCTAATAATACTTTTTAACGAGAAATGCCTTTTCATATAGCTTAAAGTCTTATAATAAAGACTTTAAGCTATTTTTATTCTATGAGCCATTTTTATAAGTGACGCTTAGACAGATAAAGGTATTGAGATTAAACCAGAAATGTCTGATATGTATCTTCAAATAAGGATAAAAGGACACAGCGCTATTAAATATAGCACTCAGCCCTTCTATTAAAAAGTCTAGCTTTTAGTGTAGATCAAATTGAAGTTCTACTAGAGTAAAACATTCGCTAATACTAAGCCAAACACTAAACAGAATGCCATGCTTAATAAGCCTGGGATCATAAAGCTGTGGTTGAAAATGAATTTACCAATTTTGGTTGTTCCAGTCGTGTCAAAGTCAATAGACGCAATGATTGGACCGTAGTTAGGAACAAAGAAGTAACCGTTTACTGCAACGAATACCCCGATTAAGATTGGTGCAGGGATACCTAACGCTACACCTAACGGGAATAGGGTTGCTACTGTTGCACCTTGGCTGTTTACTAATACAGAAAGTACGAACAATGCGAACGCAAATGCCCACGGTGCAGTTTCAACTAAGCCTTTCACCATATCTTTAACTTCGGTCATATGAGCGTCCATTAAAGTATCGCCCATCCAAGCAATACCGAAGATTGCAATAACCGCACGCATACCTGCGTGGAATACAGAACCTTGTGTAATCGCATTACCATTTGGTTTGCAGATAAGCATAATTAATGCAGCCACAGTCAGCATCACGATTTCGATAGTATGAGCCATTCCCATTGCTTTGCCGTCGAATACTGGGCGTAACTCTTTGAATGAACCCATAAACACAACAAGTAATGCACCAAATAAGAATAAACTTACAGAGGTTTTAGCCGTTGGGCTAATTTGGATCTCAGCTGGGTTTGTATCTGCGTGATTTCTTGCCACATACTCAGGATCTTGTAATAAACGTTGATAATTAGGGTCATCTTTTAACTCTTTACCCATTTTATTTACGAATAAACACGCACAGAAAAGACCTAAAATCGTACCTGGAATAGTCACTAATAAAATGTCACCAATGCTATAACCTTGTGGTTCGATCATTGCAGCAACAGACACTACCGCGGCAGCAATCGGGCTTGCTACAATAGCAAATTGTGAGGCAATAACAGCCATTGAAAGTGGACGTTCAGGACGGATACCGTTATGACGACTAACTTCTGCAATCACAGGTAATACAGAGTAAGCAACGTGACCTGTACCTGCTAAGAAAGTAAATGTCCAAGTTACCGCTGGTGCGATGAAAGTGATGTGTTTTGGATTACGACGTAAAATGTTTGTTGCGATTTTGATCATATAGTCTAAACCGCCAGCGGCTTGCATTGCAGCAGCAGCAGAAACTACAGCCATAATCATAAACATAACGTCGATTGGAAGACCTGCAGGTTTTAAGCCAAATCCAAAAGAGAGGATTGCCAAACCTAAACCGCCCATTACCCCTAAACCGATACCACCAAGGCGCGCACCGATTAAAATACAGAGTAATACAACGGCAAATTCAATAAGAAACATAGCAGACATAATTTGTCTCCATTGTAATTTAACGAAAAAGCCCTCATACTGAGGAAGAGTTGGCGATTGTTCGCCCTTTTATAAAGGGTGTGCAATATAGCATAAAAATTTATAATCGTTATGATCTAGATCAATAAAAAATTCTAATAATAGGAAAAATTATGCAGTTTTCAAAAATGCACGGACTTGGCAATGACTTTATGGTGATTGACGGAGTAACGCAGAATGTTTATTTAACGGAAGAACTCATTCGTAAATGGGCAGATCGCCATCGTGGCGTAGGTTTTGATCAACTACTATTGGTCGAACCACCCTATGATCCAGAACTGGACTTTCACTACCGTATTTTTAATGCTGATGGCAGTGAAGTCTCTCAGTGTGGAAATGGAGCAAGATGTTTCGCTCGATTTGTTACCTTAAAGGGCTTAACCAATAAGCAGGATATTGGCGTGAGTACAGCGAAAGGCAAAATGGTTTTAAGTTTACAAGACGATGGTCAAGTTCGCGTAAATATGGGGGAACCGATTTGGGAACCTGCACAAATTCCTTTTACCGCAAATAAGTTTGAAAAAAATTATATTTTACGCACGGATATTCAAACGGTGTTATGTGGTGTCGTTTCAATGGGTAATCCGCACTGTGTGTTACAGGTTGAAAATATTCAAACCGCCAATGTCAATGAATTGGGGGCTTTACTTGAACGCCACGAACGTTTCCCAGAGCGTGCCAATATCGGTTTTATGCAAGTCATCAATCGAAATCATATCAAACTAAGAGTGTTTGAGCGTGGTGCAGGCGAAACACAAGCCTGTGGTAGCGGTGCTTGTGGGGCTGTTGCGGTTGGGATTATGCAAGGCTTATTAGATAGCCGTGTTCAAGTAGATCTTCCGGGTGGAACCTTGCATATCGAATGGCAAGGTGTAGGTTCACCGCTTTATATGACAGGTGATGCAGAACATATTTATGATGGGGCTCTGAAGTCATAAGTTATAGAATATGAGATATACTGGAATAAACGGAGTAGTTTAAGATCCAAATATATATTCTGGTACTACAGGCATAAACTACACTATCGTTATGCTTTTATGAACTATAGTCCCAATCTTCTTGAGATTATCTAGCTTGGTTTTAGTTTACTATTTCAGAATAAAGATAATTACTTTTAGATGAATAACCCGCAATATTCTATTCATCCTATTGGAGTATTACTGGAATACTTTGTAGGAACTTAAAAATATTGATTGTATCTGAGCAAGGGCTTTTTCATGATAAATTATGATCTTGTTCAAATTTTAAGTAAATTTTCTACAAATGAAGCAAATCTTTCTTTATAATGATCGTCAATGAAGTTTTATTTCAAATTTGACTTTTTCTAGGAGGATTTATGCGTTTAGTGCCTTTGGATTGTGCTGAACAAGTGAGCCGTTGGGCTGCTCGTTATATTGTAGATAAAATCAATGCTTTCCAACCTACTGCAGAAAAGCCTTTTGTACTTGGCTTGCCAACAGGGGGAACGCCACTTCAAACTTATAAAGAATTAATTAAGTTGTATAAAGCAGGTGAAGTGAGTTTCAAACACGTTGTCACCTTCAATATGGACGAGTATGTTGGGCTACCCCCAGAACATAAAGAGAGTTACCACTATTTTATGTTCCATAACTTCTTTAACCATATTGATATTCCAGTAGAAAATGTGAATATCCTAAATGGAATGGCAGAAGATGTGGATGCTGAATGTGAACGTTATGAAGCAAAAATTCGTTCTTATGGCAAAATTCATCTCTTTATAGGCGGTGTGGGTGTTGATGGGCATATTGCCTTTAATGAACCTGCTTCATCGTTAAGTTCTCGCACTCGCATCAAGACTTTGACCGAAGATACGTTGATTGCGAACTCTCGTTTCTTTGATAATGATGTCAATAAAGTACCAAAATTTGCTTTAACGGTGGGCGTAGGGACTTTCATGGATGCAGAAGAAGTATTAATTTTAGTCACAGGTTATAACAAAGCCCTTGCATTACAAGCCTGTGTTGAGGGGGCTGTAAATCATTTATGGACGATCAGTGCGTTACAACTACATCGTCGTGCAATCGTCGTTTGTGATGAACCTGCAACACAAGAATTGAAAGTTAAAACAGTTAAGTATTTCAAACAATTAGAGCAAAATATAGCTCGCTAGGAGGAAAAGGTGAGGTGTTATGCACTAACAAATTGTGTGATTTATACGGGAAGTGATGTGCTATATCAGCATGCTGTGATCGTTAATGGTGAGCAGATTGAGGCTGTGGTTCATCAAAGTCAAGTTGCAGATGGGGTTCATCAGATTGATTTAGAGGGCGCAAATCTTTCTGCTGGTTTTATTGATCTACAGTTAAATGGTTGTGGTGGTGTGACATTTAATGAGGACATTAGTGTTAAAACCCTTGAAATTATGCAAGAAACCAATCTGAAATCGGGTACAACAAGCTATTTACCGACATTTATTACTTCGCCTGACGAAGGAATGAAACAAGCGGTGCAAGTAATGCGTGACTATTTGGCTAAATATAAAAACCAAGCACTCGGTTTGCATTTGGAAGGACCTTATTTAAGTGTGGCGAAAAAGGGGGTACATCGTCCTGAATATATCCGTGAAATAAGCGGTGAGATGTTGGATTTTCTTTGCAAAAACGGTGATGTCATTACGAAATTAACACTCGCAGCAGACAACCCAACGGCAGATCATATTCAGAAATTTGTTGAAGCTGGGATTATTGTGTCTATCGGACACTCAAATGCGACCTTTGCTGAAGCAAAACGACGTATTGAGCAAGGCATTGGCTTTGCTACCCATTTGCATAATGCTATGTCGCCGATCGGCTCTGGGCGTGATGGTGGAGTAGTTGGTGCAGTGTTGGATAGCGATATTTACGCTGGTATCATTGTCGATGGTTTGCACGTTGATTGGAGTAATGTGCGTATTGCGAAGAAAGTGAAAGGCGATAAATTGGTGATTGTAACCGATGCGGTTGCCCCAGCTGGTACAACTGATATGGAATATTTTATCTTTGTAGGTAAGAAAGTTTGGTACAAAGACGGTAAATGTGTCGATGAGTTTGGCAGTCTTGGCGGTGCGGCGATTACAATGATCGAGTCGATCCGTAATATGACGCAACATACTGATCTTCCGTTAGATGAAGTGATCCGTATGTGTACATTATATCCAGCTCGTGCTATTCATGTTGAAGATAAGTTAGGATCCATTGAAGCTGGCAAAATTGCCAATTTAACTGCGTTTAATCATCAGTTTGAGGTATTAGGTACAGCGGTGAATGGAAATTGGAAGTGGGCTCAGCTCTAATGTGTTGAGTGAGCTTAAAAAGATCGTTTAAAGATCCTTCTCTAAACGATCTTTTTTGTTTGTTTTTGAAGAATTTCAAATTTTTCTCAATTTCTCGCTTGCTCTCATTTGAGTTTTTGCGTAGAATTGTCCACCTATTTTATATGAATTTGAGAGTGCCAAACGCATAGCGATAGGCACATATTAGCGGAGTAAATATGTACGCAGTTTTCCAAAGTGGCGGCAAACAACACCGAGTAAGCGAAGGTCAAGTTGTTCGTTTAGAAAAACTTGAAGTAGCGACAGGTGAAAAAGTTGAGTTCGACTCAGTGTTAATGGTCGTTAATGGTGAAGATGTTAAAATCGGTACCCCAGTTGTTGCTGGCGGTAAAGTAGTGGCAGAAGTGGTTGCACACGGTCGTGGCGAAAAAGTTCGCATCGTTAAATTCCGTCGTCGTAAACACAGCCGTAAACAACAAGGTCATCGTCAGTGGTTCACAGAAGTGAAAATCACTGGGATTCAAGCATAATTTCAGAGGAGATCAAGTAGATGGCAACTAAAAAAGCTGGTGGTTCAACTCGTAACGGTCGTGACTCTGAAGCTAAACGCCTTGGTGTTAAACGTTTCGGTGGCGAATCTGTATTAGCAGGTAGCATCATCGTTCGTCAACGTGGTACAAAATTCCACGCAGGTAGCAATGTAGGTATGGGTAAAGACCACACTTTATTCGCAACTGCTGACGGTAAAGTAAAATTTGAAGTTAAAGGCGAGAAAAATCGCAAATATGTAAGCATCATTGCTGAATAATCTTCAAAAGAATAAGATTAAAATGCCCCGCTAATCAATTAGCGGGGTTTTTTATTACCATTGAAACAAAAAATTTATGTCAAAATCACAACCTTTACTTGGCTTTCTCTTTGCCTTAACTGCTGTAATGATGTGGGGTATGTTGCCGATAGCCTTGCAACAAGTTTTGAAATTTATGGACGCTCAAACGATCGTCTGGTTTCGATTTGTGACTGCAATGGCTGGGTTGTTTTTGATTTTATTCTTTGCAAAAAAATTGCCGAAAGTGACCGCTTTCACTCGCCGTCATTATTATCTGCTATTGCTTGGGGTATTTGGTTTATCCTGCAATTTTTATTTATTTAATTTAGCGTTAAATCATATTCCACCTGCAGCCAGCCAAGTGATTAGCCCTTTTTCATCTTTGATTATGGCGTTTATCGGTGTCTATTTGTTTAAAGAGAGCTTCGGTTTACATCAGAAAATCGGCTTTGTTATCGTGCTGATTGGCTTGGGATTATTTTTCAATGATCGTTTTGACGATCTTGCTCAGATGAATGAATACGCTTGGGGAATGATCTGTGCTGTTAGTGCCAGCCTGATTTGGATCTGTTACAGCATTGCCCAAAAGATGATGCTAGATCGGTTTAGTTCACAGCAAATTTTACTGTTTATTTATTGTGGTTGTAGCCTTGTTTTTACGCCTTTGGCGGATCTTTCACAAGTCAATAATCTCAGTGGTTTTGCGGTAGCTTGCTTGATCTTTTGCTGTTTAAACACGGTAATTGCTTATGGCAGTTATGCCGAAGCGTTAAATCGTTGGGAAGTGACTAAAGTGAGCGTAATGATGCCACTTATTCCTATCTGTACGATTTTATTTTCACAGTTGGCATTTTATTTAAGCCCTGAACATTTTGCGGAACCTGATTTTAATCACCTAACGCATTTAGGGGCGGTTGTCGTGGTATGTGGAGCAATGCTCTCTGCCGCTGGGCATAAACTTTTTTATCGACATAAACGGATTTAATATGAAACCACAACGTCCATTACTTGGATTTTCATTAGCCTTGCTTACTGCAATGATGTGGGGTTCTGTGCCGATTGCAGCACAAAAAGTGTTGAGTGTTGTGAATGCTCAAACGCTCGTATGGGCTCGTTTTATTGTGGCAGCAATCGGTTTGTTACTCATTTTAGGCTTTACAAAAAAATTGCCAAAACTGACCGCTTTCACTCCACGTTTTCTTTGGTTAATCGGGTTAGGCGTGGTAGGCTTATCGCTGAACTTTTTCTTGTTTAGCTATAGTTTAAACTTTATTTCACCGACAACTAGCCAAGTATTGTGGCAATTGGCGCCGTTTACGATGATTTTATGTGGTGTGGTGATTTTTAAAGAACAATTTGGGCGACATCAGCAAATCGGCTTGCTATTGCTCATTATTGGTTTAATCGCCTTTTTTAATGAGCGTTTTGAGGAAATTTTCCAGTTAGGCACTTATGCTTTTGGGTTGCTTGTCGGTGCAGGAGCAGCAATTGTTTGGGTGGTTTATGCGATAGCCCAAAAAATAATGTTGGCAAAATTTAGCTCACAGCAGATTTTGCTGATTATTTATACGGGCTGTGCATTGCTACTCACACCATTTGCCAGCCAGATAAACATAGATGAATTTGATCCGTTTTTATTGGGTTGTTTCATTTTCTGTTGTTTAAATACCTTGATTGGCTACGGGGCATATGCCGAAGCATTAAATCACTGGGACGCATCAAAAGTAAGTGTAGTCACGATTTTAGTCCCGATTTTTACGATGGTTTTTTCAAGCATTGGACATTGGGCATTTCCCGATACCTTTGCAAGCCCTGATATGAATTTATTGAGTTATATCGGCGCATTTATTGTGGTGTCTGGCACGATTTTATCGGCGGTCGGACATAAATTAGTTAAAAGAAAATAAGCATTTCCCTAGTTTGTATGGGAAATAGGAGAAGATATGAAATTTATTGACGAAGCCCTGATCCGAGTGGAAGCAGGCGATGGCGGTAACGGCTGTGTCAGCTTCCGCCGTGAGAAATTTATTCCAAAAGGTGGTCCTGATGGCGGTGATGGTGGTGATGGTGGTGATGTCTATTTAATTGCCGATGAGAACCTAAACACGCTTATCGACTACCGTTTTGAAAAACGCTTTGCCGCAGGTCGTGGCGAGAATGGTCGCAGTGCGGGTTGTACAGGACATCGTGGTAACGACATCACCTTGCGTGTACCCGTTGGCACCCGTGCGATTGACAACGATACCCAAGAAGTGATTGGCGATTTAACCAAACACGGTATGAAAATGTTGGTGGCAAAAGGTGGCTATCACGGTTTGGGGAATACTCGCTTTAAGTCGTCAGTCAATCGTGCACCACGCCAGAAAACCAACGGCACACCAGGGGAAAAACGTGATTTACAGTTAGAATTGATGTTACTTGCAGATGTGGGAATGTTAGGTTTACCGAACGCAGGAAAATCCACCTTTATTCGTGCAGTATCAGCAGCAAAACCGAAAGTCGCAGATTACCCATTCACAACCCTTGTGCCAAGTTTAGGGGTAGCACGAGTTGGTGCGGATCGTAGCTTTGTGGTGGCAGACATTCCAGGGTTGATTGAAGGTGCAGCAGAAGGTGCAGGCTTGGGGATCCGCTTCTTAAAACACTTAGAGCGTTGCCGAGTACTCATTCACCTTGTCGATATTATGCCGATTGATGAGAGCGATCCTGCACAAAATATCTCTATTATTGAGTCGGAACTCTATCAATACAGCGAAAAATTAGCAGATAAACCGCAATGGCTGGTGTTTAACAAAATCGACACCATTGGCGAAGAAGAAGCGAGAGAAAGAGCCGAAGCAATTGTGGAAGAGATCGGTTGGGAAGGGGATTACTACTTGATTTCTGCAGCGACAGGGCAAAATGTATCCGCTTTAACCCGTGATATTATGGACTTTATCGAAGCGAATCCGCGTGTTGAAGAAGAGGAAAAAGCGAAGGAAGAAGTTGCATTCAAGTGGGACGACTATCACCAACAAGCGATGTTAAACCCGATTACCGAAGATGATTGGGACGACTTAGATGATGACGGTTGGACAGAAGAAGATGATGAAGGGGTAGAGTTTATTTATAAACCCTAACTTTAATTGCTGGAATATTTTAAATTAAGGGATGGGATACCATCCCATTGCCCTTAATTCATAATTGTTAGATAATGTAGGTGGTTACAAGTTTTGATTTAGGACAAATAATGAGTGATATCTTAGTGCCTCTTATTTTTACAGATGCTGCTGCAAAAAAAGTTAAATTCTTGATTGAAGGCGAGGAAAACCCAGAGCTCCGTCTACGTGTTTATATTACAGGTGGCGGCTGTAGTGGGTTTCAGTATGGGTTTACTTTTGATGATAAACTTAATGAGGGCGATTTAACCATTGAAAATTTAGATGTAGCTTTAGTTATCGATCCAATGAGTCTCCAATATCTAATTGGAGCTACTATAGACTATGTTGAAGGGTTGGAAGGCTCACGTTTTGTTGTGCAAAATCCAAATGCAAGTTCTACTTGTGGATGTGGGGCCTCATTTAGCATTTGAGTATTATTCCTTCCAATTATTAATTCCCTTAACTAAAGTGGCAGTGTCTTAACAGTAGCGTCATCTAGTTAGCAAAAAATATAACCCTTTCCTACAGATAATTCGGTATTCACAAAGTTGTGTGGATAACAATTAACGAGGATTCAAAGAGATCATGGCTTTCTCTATATTTTATTGCTTGAAAGATTAGTTATAAATATCAGCACCTTAATCAGCTAGCTGTTTAGTCCAACTTTTAGGGTGCAGATCATTCCCTATTACTTCGCCAACAAATCTTCTTTTTCACCATAAACTGGGACAAGAGTTTTCTGGTAAGCGGCTTTTAATTTGCCGTTTGCTTTAAAGTCCGCAATCGCTTTATTCACAAAGTCTAATAAAGCTTTGTTACCTTTTTGTACTGCTGGTGCGATATTTTCTGTTGGACCTACGTTGCCAATGGCGACTTCAAAGGTTGGGTTTGTTTTTACCCACGCCCAAAGTAACGCATTATCGTGTGCTAATGCCACGCCTCGACCATCTTTTAACGCATCAAAGGTTTCGGTGTTTTGATCGAATTTCAACAACGTGATTTCAGGGTGATTTTTGGTGAAATACACATCAGCGGTTGTTCCTTTGTTCACCAATAAGGTTTGTCCTTTTAACTGTGCAATATCGGTAATAGGTGCACCTTTTGGCGATACCACACCTAATGCCACATTCATATAAGGACTTGCAAAATCAACCACTTCTTCGCGAGCTGGTGTTTGAGTGAAGTTCGCTAAAATCAAATCAACTTTATTCGATTTTAAATACTCCACACGGTTTGCAGCTTCAGTTAAAACAAATTCGACTTTGTCTGGGCTACCCAGTAATTCATTTGCAATGTCTTTGGCAATCTCGACATCAAAGCCTTGATTTTTACCGTTAACATCGACATAACCAAAGGGCGGTTTATCTCCAAAAACACCGATACGAATAACGCCATTCTCTTTAATTTGAGCAAAGCTGTCGCTAGAGGCTTGAACAGTGTTTGACACGCCGGCAAATGCAATGGCTGTGGCTAATAATGTTTTTAATGTTGTGCTAAGTTTCATAGGTTTCTCCTGTAAAGTATATTATTGAATTTGAACATTTCCCCCTTTGAAAAAGGGGGATTAAGAGGGATTTCTCTAATAATCCATACCGTGTAAAAATTGTTTAGCTCGTTCTGTTTTCGGCTGATGGAAAAATTGATGTGGTTCGCTCTCTTCAATAATAGTTCCTTTATCCATAAAGATAATGCGATCAGCCACTTTTTCCGCAAACCCCATTTCGTGTGTCACAATTAACATCGACATTCCTTCGTCGGCAAGTTCTAACACCACATCAAGCACTTCTCGCACCATTTCGGGATCGAGAGCAGCGGTGATTTCATCAAGTAAAATCACTTCAGGGTTCATACATAACGCTCGAACAATCGCAATTCGTTGTTTCTGTCCGCCTGAAAGCTCTCTAGGATAAGCCGTTTTGCGATCCAGCAAGCCCACACGCTCAAGTAATTTATCTGCTTGCGCTTCCGCTTCTGCTCGCTCACGTTTTTGTGCTTTCAGCGGACCTAGCAGAATATTGTCAATCACATTCAAATGGGCGAATAACTCATAACTTTGAAACACCATTCCGACCTTTTGGCGAGAGGTTTCCCAATCTAAATCTTTGCCAAACTCGCCTACGCCAGCCATTGAAATCGTGCCACCTTGTTTTTCTTCCAAACCATTGACACAACGTAACAAGGTACTTTTCCCACAACCCGATGGTCCAAGAATAACTACCACTTCCCCTTTGTGAAGGTCTAAACTTAAATCAGGAATAGCAACGGTGTCGCCATAGGTTCTATGTAAATGTCGAATGGTTAATAACGGCATAAGTTAATCATCAGTGTCAATCAATGGTGTGATTGTGTCGTAAGATGAAAAGAAAGGGAAAGTCTTAAAAACTATTTTTTATGAAGTTTAGTTATAAGAAAGCGGTAAGATTTGAGTGAAATCTTACCGCTTACAAAAGAAAAAAAAGCACCTAACTGGTGCTTCAGGCTGATGACAAACCATATATTAGATGGATTGAATATTGTAGGGTGGGTTTTAACCCACCAATAAAATCAATATGTTACGGCTATATGGTGGGTCAAGACCCACCCTACAAGCTCTTTGTCAATAATCTGAAAGCACCTAACAGGTGCTTTATAATAGCCCAAACCCATCTCTTTTCTAACCAACTCGCCCACAACGACAGCGGATAACAGATCACAAAATACAGCACAAAAATCAATCCATAAACGAAGAAAGAGGCATGTGGATTGGTAAATAGTGAATTTTCAATGATCTGCTGTCCGACTTTAACTATTTCAATCACACCGATTAATGCTGCAAGAGAACTGGTTTTAATCATACGAGTAAAGAGATTGATAGTACTCGGTAGAACTCGTTTTGTGCCTTGCGGTAATTCAATGAACCAGAAAATTTGCCACGGTTTTAAACCAATAGCTTTGGCGGATTCAATTTGATGTTTGTCGATAGACGTTAAAGCCCCCCGCACCAAATCTCCCATTTCTGCTGTTCCCCAAATAACAAAGACCCAAATACAGACCCACAAGCCACTGATATGAATATTGAACCAAGTAGAAAGCCCGAAATAGAGCATAAATAGCCAAACTAAAATCGGCACAATTCGGACGGTTTCGAGATAAAGACGACTAATGGACTGCACTAAAATATGGCGAGATCGCATAAATAAGCCAAACAATGTGCCAGCAATCAGCGAGATCCCAACGGAGATAAAAGAAATTTGTGCGGTAATCCATAAACCCTGAGCTAACCGTCGTGCATTTTCACCTTCAAATAACCAATCAAACGCCATATTTTGCTCTCCTTACTCTGTTTTCCGCATAACGAGCCAGTAATGAAATAGGTAATAAAATAATTAAGTAACTGATAAATAACAGGAAAAGTGCTTCGTTCGTTTTATAGTCCATACCAATAATATCTTTAGTCACAAACATCAACTCCGCCACAGCAACAGCACTTACCACTGAAGACTCTTTAATTAAAAACAGTACATTTGCCCCAAAGGCAGGTAATGAAATTGCCCACGCTTGTGGAAAGATAACATAGCGAAAAATCTGGAATGGATTTAATCCAATGGACTTAGCCGCTTCCGTTTGTCCTTTAGGTATGGCGAGCAAACCAGCTCGCAGTGCTTCTGCCATATAGCTTCCGCCTAGAAAAACAAGAGCAATGACACCACAAGTAAAACCGTCCCACTTAATGCCGATTTTCGGCAAGCCGTAGTAGAGAAAGAAAAGTTGAATTAATAAAGGCGTATTACGAGAAAGTTCGATATAACCACGGGCTAGCCAATAAAGTGGCTTGATGTGATAAGCGGTAATAACTGCAATCACTAATCCAAGCAAAAAAGAGAGCAAAATTCCCCAAAAAGAGAGTTCTAGGGTAATCAGTGCAGCATCAGCAAAACGTGGGACTGCATCAATAAGATAAGACCAATTCATTATGAATAAAATATTATAAATAGATTGTAGAATTTATTTTGTCGTGCTTGAAAGAGAAAATAAAGATGAAAACATTCTTTGATATAATGAAATGGAATAATAATCACCAAGATAAATGAGTCTATAACTAGATTTGTGTAAATACCTGTTTCTAAAATAGTACATTCAGACACAGGTATTTTTTATAATGAATGAAAAGTGGGGAAAAACAGCTAAAATTCACTAAAATAAAGGTCCTTAGCGATTAAGATCATTGAAAATTTACTGCGGTTAATATTGCATTTTGTTTTTTTATTCAACTGCTACATAATGCCGCTATAAGAGGCTTTAAGCCACTTTTTAGTGGCTATTTTGTATTACTCCCTTTCCGATACATACAAAGGAAAATACAAGAATTATTCTATATCCTCTGATTGTAAATCCAGCAACTCTGGCGATAACACAATCCCTGTTAAATCCGCATAGACATAATCTTCAGGTAAAAAGGTCACTCCACCAAAATTGACAGGGGTATCAACTTCACCCACCATTGAGTCATCAGCACCAACAGGAATTGGGGCGAGGGCTTGGATACCAATATCTAGGGTTTCTAATACATCTAATTGACGTACTGCACCATTGACAATAATACCTTCCCAGCCATTATCCACGGCAAGTTGGGCGAGTTCTGCATCAATTAATGCTCGACGCACTGCACCACCGCCATCGACTAAAAGCACTCGTCCCTGACCTTCTTCTTCCAACACTTCTGCAATTAAGCCATTGCTTTCAAAGCATTTTACTGTGGTGATTTTGCCATAGAAAGATGAAAGTCCGCCAAAGCTAGAAAAAATAGGTTCGACGACATCTACTTGATCGGAATAAATATCACAAAGTTCAGAAGTATTAACACGCATAACTTGCTCCTTTTTTCAATTTTATTGGTGGAAGTATAAACCTTTGCACAATTTTGTTCAAATCTAACCGCTTTGCTGAGTTGTATTATGTTCTCGATGTATCCGCCATAACATTCTGGCATCAATGTTTGATGATGAAATCATTGTTAGAAAAACAGCTGCTCCAAAATAAAAGGCTGCTTCACCCACCGAGAAGCTGATAATTTGCCCACGTTCAACCAAAGACATCATCAGTGCAAGGACAAACAAGTCTAACATTGACCAGCGTCCAACAAAGTGAACATAGTGTAGTAGTTTCATCTGCCAGTGAATTGGGTGTTTCCAGCGGTAATGGATCGCAAGCAACAAGTAGAAAATCACGGCAACTTTACTAAACGGCACGGCAATACTAGCAATAAAGATAATGGCTGCAATTAAGTAACTGCCCATTTCCATAAATAAAATCACCCCGCCCATCAGTGTATCTGCGGAAGTTGCCCCAGCAAATTCGGTCGATGAAATCGGCAAAAGGTTGGCAGGGATCATCATCACTGCCCCAGCAATCAAAGTCGCCCATACTCGTTGTAGTTTAATGCTGTCGGATACATCTAAATTGCTTTCACAACGTGGACAACGATGTCGCCCTTTTTTATCCACAATATTTTCATCAAAGGTATATTCACAAGCCGAGCAAATACTTGGTTGGCAAGGGTGATCCGCAGGCAACGTATGATATTCAGGATAAAACCGTTCCCACCACCGTTTTGGATCGATTTTGATAAACAGTAACGTGGTTAAAATCGCTGTCATTATGAATGCGATAATGTAGTAGTCAAACTCCAACTTGGCATATTCACGCACTTTAAATGCCGCCACGGCAATCGCCACGAGATAAACATCTAACATCACCCACTGTTTCGCTTTGCTGAGTAAAATCAAGGTGTAGCGTGGTCTATGGTGGATTAGCCGTTGAATAAAGATCAACAATACCAAGCCAGCAAAGGCAAAAGGCATAATCACCGAACAGAGCAAAATCATAAATGCTGTGTAGGGAAAGCCTTCCGTCGCCATTTTCCATACCCCACCCCAGACGGACGCATAAATCGGTACGCCTAGTAGGTCGATATTCATCAACGGCAACCATAAGCCAAAAGGCAATAAAATAAGAATAGATAAGGCGATAATGGCACAACGTCGCAAGCTCCAACGGTTACCAGATTGCAATACTTCATTGCAATTCGGGCAACAAGCGGTCTGATTGGGTAGATCTTTTGCTATGCTGACAACGCTATCACATTCAAGGCATCGCTGTAAGTAAATCTCGTCTTTTTTCATTCTTTGGTTAATCGCTGTGCAACAGGGGCAAAACTTTTACGGTGATAAGGGGTTACGCCCAGACTTTCTAATTTTTCAAAATGTAGCTTGGTTGGATAGCCTTTATGCTGTGCAAAGCCGTACTCAGGAAACTGTTTATCCAGTTCGTCCATTTCCTGATCCCGTGCCACTTTGGCTAAAATAGAAGCCGCACTGATTTCAGCAACAAAACTATCGCCTTTCACGACCGCTTGTGCAGGCATAGGCAAGGTTGGAATACGATTGCCGTCCACCAGTACAAAATCAGGTTGAATACGAAGCCCTGCAACCGCTCGTTGCATTGCCAACATTGTGGCGTGCAAGATATTCAGCTGATCGATTTCATCTGGCTCTGCTCGCCCTAAAGACCAACATAATGCCTTCGCTTTAATTTCTTCCGCCAACGCAAGACGGCGTTTTTCCGAGAGTTTCTTCGAGTCGGCAAGCCCTTCAATCGGCTGATTAGGATCAAGGATAACGGCAGCCGTCACGACTGCCCCAACCAAAGGCCCACGCCCAACTTCGTCCACCCCTGCAATGAGCTTTGCTTTTGGATATTCAAACATCAATTTTCTTCCAAGCTATAAGGCAGTTCAAATAATGCCAAGCTGACATTGCCGACACGGAAATTGGCTTCTGGCTCAAGTTCTTTATTCAGCACTACTTGTAGCCAAAGCTGTTGTTGATAACGCTGGACCGCTAAAATTGTCCCAGTGCTTTTCCAGTTCTCGCCCAACTGCATTTCAATGCTAGATGCAACGGCTGGCAATTCGATTTCCCCTTCCACATTACCCACAAAGGTAAACATCGCCCGTTTATTTGCACCACGATATTTCGCACGAGCAACGGTTTCCTGACCGATATAACACCCCTTAGTAAAGGAAATCGCTTTATCAAGCTGTTGCAGATTGGTTGCCTGTGGAATTAGCTCAAACTGATTAGCCTTGTAGAGTAACGGCACGCCCTGTTGAATATCAATCAGATCCCACAAACTGCCATCGCCATTGGCTTCTACCGCAATATCGCCCCAAAAGATCGCCCGTTTAGGCTCTTCATCAAGGTAACAAGCGGTCACATTTTCGTTAAATTTTGCAATGATCTCACCGCTTGTCGTTCCAAACAGAGCCTGATCTAATTCAGTAAAGGTCACTTTGGAAAACACCGCATATTTCTTTAACTGCACCAGTGCTTCAGGCAACAGATTTTGTTGAATAATCAGAAAAAACTGCTCCGCCGTTGCACGATATAAACGGAACAACGCACTCATTTTTCCTTTCGGATCACAATGGCAAGTTAAGGTCTGCTCACCAACAGCAAGTTTCGCTACATCACAAGTAAGCTGTCCTTGCAGATATTTTTCCGCATCAATCCCAGCTACTTCAATCAAGCGATATTGAGTTAAAGCCACACACAACTCAGGCTGCTGATGTGTCACTTTTTGACATTCACATTTCATCTTATTATCTCAAAATAGGGTTAAAAACAGGCGGATCATACACGATTTGCCCGATGGGATAAATTGATTTGCAGGGGGAAATTTGTTGTGTTTTATGGTATCTACGGTATAAATCAATAGTATGAATAAACCACAAATAAAAATTATTCGTTTGCAAAAATATGATTATTCACAAAACGGATTTTATTTTATTACTGTATGTATTAATAACAAATTATGTTTGTTAGGCGATATATATGAAAATAAAACAATTTTAAATGACGCAGGAAAAATGATTGAATATTGGTATAAAGAAATAGAAAAACATTTCAGTTATGTTTACTGTTTAGATTATGTTATTATGCCAAATCACATTCATTTTATTTTGAATATAGAAAACAGTGAAAATGATAAATCTCCTTCTCTATTTTCAATAATTCAATGGTTTAAAACAATGACTACTAATCATTATATTAGAAATGTGAAAGAAAATAATTGGGCTTATTTTAATAAAAGATTGTGGCAACGAAGCTATTATGAACATATTATTAGGAATGAAAAATCCTATATTGAAATCTGTGAATATATTCAAAATAATCCGTTAAACTGGCAGCTAGATAAATTATTTTCAACTAAATAAGAGAAAAATATGTCTTACGCACTCTCAATCCTCGAAAAACACACCTCCAAACTCTCAGCCATTCTGTTGTTACACAACCTTGGCTGGCAGTATCTTTTTCCTAAGCAAGCCTTAGCTTATCGTGGGGAGAAGGCGGTGAATGTGGTGTTGCGAGAGGTGCTTTATTAATATCGTTTACTTAACTAGGGAAAAGTTAGCAGATGTGCTATAATAAAAGATAATGCTCAATATTAATCTAACTAAGAATGATTGCATTTGGTAAAGCAATAAAATTGTCTAAGAAATGTTTGTTTTGAAGAGGACATAGCAGATGAATAATACATTGCATTTAAAGAAATTTCATTTTGAACAAGTCAAAGGTGTCGGCACGA
Organism: Glaesserella parasuis; assembly: GCF_002015085.1. Classification (GTDB taxonomy): domain Bacteria; phylum Pseudomonadota; class Gammaproteobacteria; order Enterobacterales; family Pasteurellaceae; genus Glaesserella; species Glaesserella parasuis. Next base: position 10,316 of record NZ_MUXW01000040.1, on the reverse strand, counting down.
TTGAAGTGGAATTATTTCCTAATCAACGGGTTTATACTTTTATTGGGGAAAATGGGATTGGAAAAACAAAATTTTTAGAAAGTCTGTTTGCTATGTTGCTATTTACGAACAAACAAGCAATGAAAACAGATTTTTATATACAACATTTATTAATTCCTTTTAAATCTGCGACTATCGATGATATTTCTTTCAGTTTTAATGAGAATGATGGTTTTTCTTTAGGTAATCATAGTTATGCATTTATTTTGGCTATGCATTCTTATCCAGTCGTTTATTTATCTGCGCAACATCGTGGCGCGATAAATGAGAAAGTCTATGAGTATGAAAGAGGAAATGTTTCTAAATTAGGTAATAAATCTAAAAGACAAAAAGGGTATTTAGAGTATTTATTGACAAGTTTTAATGGAAATCCACAAAATCTGAAAAATTTGAATATGGATTCTAATATTGAAGAATGGATTGTTCAGCGTGCTTTATCATCAAATCCTTATCAGTCTAAAGAAGATAATCGAGAGATTGAAATTAAAACGTTATTATCTTTATTACATAAAATAGATCATAGAATTGATAAAGATTTTCTTGAAATATCAGGCGATAATCGAGTTTTTCTAAAAATAGAAAATCAAAAACGTGAAATATCAGAGCTTTCCAGCGGTTTTACTTCTATTTTAAAAATTATCCAATCAATTATTGCAGGATACAGTTATTTCACGAATGAGCTACAGATTGCGAATGTTCCAGGTATAGTCTTAATTGATGAAATAGAAAGCCATTTACATAATAAGTGGCAAGCAAATATTATTCCTTTATTAAAAGATTTATTCCCTAAAACAATCTTTTTTATTACTACTCATTCATCTATTGTAATTAGTCAATTAAATCACGGTGAAGCCTACCGTTTGAAACGTTGTGAAGATGACGGCGTTGTGTATGCTGAACTTATTGATTACCCAAGTAAAGTTTCTTTTATTGATTTGTTAAATGATGCTTTTGATGTAAATTTAAATCAGTTAAAAATTAACAGGGCTCAAGAAGAAGGGCAGCAAGAAGCGAAAAAAACCTTGTTAAAATTAGTTCAACAAGAACTAGCCAATTTGGAGGCTAAATAATGAAAGGTTATTTATTAGATACAAATTATTTAATTTATTTAGCGGATCCAAATGCAAATCCAACTAAAAAAGCGGAAGTATTACAAGATTTAGCATTAAAACTTGAAGATCCTGAAACTTTATTATTTTTGACACCATTAATTCGTTATGAAGTTTTACGTGGTGTAGAATGGGATAATATTGAAAAATTAAATACGTTAAAAAGTGCTTTAAAAGCATTTCAGACCATTGATATTAATGATGATATTGCTGATTTAGCTCGAAATCTATTTCGTTTGGATAAAGCAAATCAAAAAAATGGAAGTAAAAAGGTTATTGAAAAGTATCAATTTGATATGTTTCACTTTGCAACAGCTAAAGAAAATGATTTAGAAATTTTATCAAAAGATCGTGATATGACTGCAATCGAAAATCTATTCAAGAAAATTTAGGCGAGTAAGATGATTTCTACAATCCCCCACACCCTCGAAAAACACACCTCCAAACTTCCAGCCATTTTGCTTTTACACAATCTTGGCTGGCAGTATCTTTCTCCTAAACAAGCCTTAGCTTATCGTGGGGGGAAGGCAGTGAATGTGGTGTTGGACGTGGTGTTGCGGGAGGTGTTGAGCCAACGTTCGATTTCCTATCTTGGGCAAGAGCGTGCGTTGTCGGCGAAGGCGGTGAAAATCATATGGCAATGCGGCGAACCTTGCCTAGTGCGGCTTTTGTTGCTTTTACCGGTACGCCGTTGTTAAAAGACGATGAAACCACACAAAAATTTGGCAACATCATTCACGCTTATACGATGCAACGTGCGGTGGAAGATAAAGCGGTAACGCCACTGCTTTATGAAGAGCGGATCCCTGAATTGTCGGTGAATGAACAGGCGATTGATAACTGGTTTGAGCGGATCACCAAGTCGTTAAACGAAGAGCAAAAAACGGATTTAAAACGCAAATTCTCGCGTAAAGGGCAGATTTATCAAGCTGATGACCGTATTCATTTAATCGCTTTAGATATTACGGAACATTTGGCGAATAAAATTCCGCAAGGCTTAAAAGGTCAGCTGGCATGCGAAAGCAAAGCGACAGCAATTCGTTATCAGCGGTATTTGGACGAGATCGGGCTGTTTGAAAGTGCGGTGGTGATCAGTCCGCCTGACAGCCGTGAAGGAAATACGCAGCTTGACGAACAGGCAAGTGATGAAGTGGTGCGTTGGTGGGCAGCCAACGTGCAAGGCGATGAAGAAAGTTACACGCAACAAGTGTTAAGTCGTTTTGCCGATCCTGAAAGTCCGTTGCGTTTGTTAATTGTGGTGGATAAGTTACTCACGGGCTTTGATGAGCCGAGCAATGCAGTGTTGTATATTGATAAGCCGTTAAAACAGCATAACCTTATTCAAGCAATTGCACGGGTAAACCGCTTGCATAAACAAAAAGAGTACGGGCTGTTGGTGGATTATCGGGGCATTTTAAAAGAGCTGGATACAACGATTGCCAAATACCAAGATTTAGCCAACCGAACGCAAGGCGGTGATGCCATTGAGGATTTAGCTAGGCTTTATCGCTCAATGCAAAGCGAATATCTGCGTTTGCCGAGTTTGTATCAAGCGCTTTGGGCAATGTTTGCCGAGGTTGAAAATAAAATGGATCTTGAACAACTTCGCCGCCAGCTTATTCCAACTATGCAACTCGACCCGACAAGCGGCCTGTTTTTCGATAAAAACAGCAAAATACGCGATGATTTTTACCGTGCTTTAACTGCCTTTAACCGCTGTTTACAGGTGGCATTGCAGTCGGAAACCTTTTATCAAGACAAAAACTTTACCGATGCCGACCGCACTTTATATAAAAACACCGTCGCCTTTTTTGCCCAACTACGCCGTTTGGCACAACAGGACGCCGGCGAGCAAGTGGATTATCGCGAATATGCCCATCAAGTTGAGCAATTAATCGATAAGCACGTTGTTGCCTTAGGCGTAAAAGAAGCAGACGGCATTTATGCGGTCAATAAAATGGGCAAAACGGAATATCAAACGTGGAACGACACCAAAACACGCAACGAAGCCGATAAAATTCGCTCTCGTATTGCTCGTAGCCTTGAGATTGATTTTGACAACGATCCTTATGCCAAAGCCCGTTTTTCCGAATTATTGCAACAAGCCATTGAAGAAGCTGAAGCCTTGTTCGACCACCCGATAAAATAGTATCTGCTGTTTAAAGAATTTGAAGAACAAATGGCAGAACGTAAATTGCCCGATATTCCAGACCGCTTTGGCGGCAACTATGCGGCACAAGCCTATTTCGGCGTATTTAAAACAGTTTTACCTGAAACCCTATCGCAAGGCGAAGACTTTTGGGTTGATTTGGCATTTGAGATCGATCAGGCGGTTTTACGCTGTTTGAGCGAACATTCCATCAACCTTGAACAAGTGGAAAAAGACATTCGTAAACAGTTACTGCCGATGATATTTAAAATCTGCCAAGCCAACGGCAGCGGTATGTTACAAGCCAAAGAGATGGTCGAACGGATAGTACAAATTGTGCGAGTTGGGCGTTCAAATGGATAAGTTTGATCGGGTTATCATTCCTTATGGCGACCAACATTTTACCGTTCGCTTGGTCAAGAATGCCAAATATAAACGGCTACGCCTAACCGTGCAACCCACGGGCGACATCATTGCTTATGCGCCGCCACAAGCGATCAGAAATGAGCTGATTTTTGCCATCAGCAAACAAAGTCTGTGGATTGCCGACCAATTGCAATTTTTCCAACAAAACCCACCGCTTGTTGAACGGCAATATATCAGCGGCGAAAGCCACCGCTACCTAGGGCGAAAATATCTGTTAAAGGTATATGAAACGCCAAATAAACCCAACCAAGTCCGCTTATGGCGTGGGCAGTTGGAAGTGTCTGTGCGAGAAAAAACGGCACGACAAGTTCAACAATGTTTGGATAACTGGTATCGACAAAAAGCCAAACAGATTTTTGCCGAACGTTTAAATTGGCTGCTACCGCAAATCTTTTGGGTTACGACAATCCCACACATTCGCTTACGCACAATGAAGACCCGTTGGGGAAGTTGCTCCATTCAAGGCTCACTATGCCTTAACCCCCACCTAATCAAAGCCCCGAAAGAGTGCATTGATTATGTGATTTTGCACGAACTCTGCCACTTCGCCGAACACAACCACAGCGAACGTTTTTACCGCCTAATGGGGCAAATGATGCCACAGTGGAAAGAAGTGAAGACGAGGCTGGATAGGGTGGTTTAAGGGGTGTAGGGAGATGTAAGCGGTGGGATTTGAAAAGAAATTTGCAAACTGAAAAAACTTCGCAAAACCCTACCGCACTTTTTTGCAAAATAACGTCGATAACATTACTGAAATATCCCTACAAACTGGCTATAATACAGCTCTAATTTTTGAGTAAGAAAAGAGGTTTAATAATGTTCAACACTACGCAAGCAAGCAAGCAAGCAAAATAGTTTAAATTTTACTCAACTCTTGTCAAGTGCTATCGTCAAAAAGGCGGTGGCATAATGGCTGGGAATAAAAATCTTCATCGCGCTAACCGTGAAAAAAATGATGAGTTTTATACACAACTTGTCGATATCGAAAACGAGTTACGCCATTACACACAACACTTCAAAGACAAAATTATTTTCTGCAACTGTGACGATCCTGAAGAAAGTAATTTTTTCCGCTATTTCGCACTGAATTTTGAACATCTTGGTATTAAAAAATTAATTGCAACACATTTTGATGCCAATGAGCCAACGTATAAATTAGAAATTGATCGTGAATTAGATTTAAACACAGATGGCAAAATTGACTTTCAAGATATTCAACGTATTCCATTGCAACAAAATGGTGATTTCCGTAGCCCTGAATGTATCGAAATTCTAAAGCAGTCGGATATTGTGGTAACAAATCCGCCTTTTTCCCTATTTCGTGAATATGTTGCTCAGTTAATGGAGTATGAGAAAAAGTTTGTCATTGTCGGCAATCAAAATGCGATTACCTATAAAGAAACATTTAAGTTAATTAAAGAAAATAAAATTTGGCTTGGTAATAAAAGCGGTGATATGGCGTTTAGGGTACCTGATTATTACGAAGAAAAAGCAACTCGTTATTGGCAAGATGAAACTGGACAAAAATGGCGGAGTTTGGGGAATATTTGTTGGTTTACCAATTTAGACCATGCCAAACGCCACGAAGAATTATTGCTCTATAAAGCTTACTCAGAGGAAGAATATCCAAAATATGATAATTACGACGCAATTGAAGTAAATAAAGTTAAAGATATTCCTTTTGATTATCAAGGTGCAATGGGGGTACCTATAACATTTATGGATAAATATAATCCTGACCAATTTGAAATTTTAAGTGCTAACGATTTTAGAATTAGCAATAAAATTCCATTTAAAGAACACGGTTTAATTAAGGACAAGGATGGAACAATAAATGGAAAGCCTACCTATGTAAGAATTGTTATTAAACACAAGCGGTAATATTTCCCCCAAATTTTGCAAAGGAATAAAGATGAAAATTGAACTAACTCATATCAAAATCCGTGATTTGGTTGAAAACTACTCGGATACAGCTGAAAATGGTGTAACAGGTTATAATGGCAAATTGGATATTCGCCCTAAATATCAGCGTGAATTTGTCTATAAAGAAGTTCAAAGAAATGCCGTTATTGATACTGTAATGAAACATTTTCCGCTCAACATAATGTATTGGGTAAAACGTGAAGATGGCACGTTTGAAGTATTAGACGGTCAGCAACGCACTATTTCTATTTGCCAATTTGTGAAAGGTGATTTTTCCGTAGAATATCAATATTTTCACAATCTCACTCAAGACCAGAAAAATACTTTTTTAGATTATGAATTAACCGTTTACCAATGCGAAGGAACGGATAGTGAAAAATTGGCGTGGTTTAAAACTATTAATATTGCGGGCGAAAAACTTACTGATCAAGAATTGAGAAATGCAGTCTATGCAGGTAGCTGGCTAACTGACGCTAAACGATACTTTTCAAAATCAGGCTGTGTTGCGTCAAGTCTTGGCGATAAATATGTGAAAGGCTCGCCTATTCGTCAAGAATTTTTGGAAACTGTTTTGGAATGGATTTATCCCACTGAAAATGATAAAGAAAGCAATCCCCACAAAAGTATTGAAAGCTATATGGCATTACATCAACACGATGAACACGCCACAAAATTATGGAATTATTTTCAATCAGTCATCAACTGGGTAAAAACCACCTTCCCAAACTACCGCAAGGAAATGAAAGGGCTTGAATGGGGACTATTCTATAACACTCATAAAGAAAGGGATCTAAACCCAACGACACTTGAAGCTAAAATCAAAACACTAATGGAAGATGACGAAGTTAGCAAGAAATCTGGCATTTATGCTTATATTTTAACTGGCGAAGAACGTTATTTGAGCTTAAGAGCCTTTACAGATAAAGATAAACGCACAATGTTTGAACGGCAAGATGGCATTTGCCCACATTGCAATGGTAAATTCAAGATAGAGGAAATGGAAGCTGATCATATTACCCCTTGGTCACAAGGCGGTAAAACTGACTTGAATAATGGACAAATGTTATGTAAAAGTTGCAACCGAAAGAAAAGCGATAAATAGCTAAAAAGCGGTAGGATTTAAAAAGAAATTTGCAAAACCAACTTAGGGGCAAATCACATTTACCCCAAAAATCAAGCGGTCAATTTCTTGCAATAAATTGCAAAAAATTGACCGCTTACAATCAGCCGTTAATCACTTGTTTGGTGGCGGCGATTTTGCTATCGGCATAACGTACCACATCTTTAATCACCAGCTTTTGCACAGCAGAAATAAGGGTTTCCATAAAACCGTAATCCATCTCTCCGTTTTTGATCGGGTAATTAATGTACTTATTTTGCACTACATTCCAACCGCCAAGTTTATTTTTGTATGAATAAATTTTTAAATCTGTCACCTTATTAATACACACAACGCTAAATAGGTAATGCTGTGACAAAAACGGAACTTTTTTATTGCTCCATCGAATAGCGTACGCATCTGACAAAACTGTAAATTCTCTTGATTGATAATACCCTCTGTAGACATCGCTATTTGATGGTAAAGAAATCACATTTTTTAATATAGTTGCTCCTTTTTGTGGTGCATAATAATTTAAGCCTTGGTTTTGAAAACTTGATGTTAAACAAGGCAATACATATTCTCCTTGTGCTTCTTTTGGCAAATCAACAGCTTTATAATTTAATTTCCTTGTGGATATTCTCTCAAACAAATCGCTCATTTTAAATTCACCCCAAACCACTTTACCCTTTTCAAAATCAGCAAGAGCCTGTTGTTCAGCAACGGTAAGCGTATAATCTTTTAAACCTGTAACTAATAAATACGCCTCGAGCTGCGAGAGGCGGAACGCCTCGAGCTGGGCGATGAAATTTTCCATAAAATCAAAGTCAATCTGGGCAAGTTTATCCAAATTTGAGTTATTATTTATTGGTAGCTTAATTTTATGTCGTCTTATGTCATCAAGTTTGTATCCTCCTTGCTGACCATCATAAAGAGAAACAAATTTTTGAATATTTGCCACAAAAAAATAAGCAACTCTTTCATTCCATTTATTTATAACCACCCTTGGTGTGAGTTTATTTATATTTTGTGAACAATAATATTCTTCTTTTTGATATTTCACATATTTATAATTACCAATTACAGTTGCAGTAATAGTAAACGGACTATTAGGTTCAAACTCTCTCTTTTCAATAAAACCTTGAATGCCATTATTCTCAAATGTTCTTCCTACAAAATTTATACCTTTTTCTACAAAGTCAATCGCATTACTATCTAGAGACTTTGTCCCCTCTATTATAAACAACTCCTGCAACTCGTATTCCGCCCATTTAACCTGTTGCAATTCTTGCGTTAAATGGGCTTCTATTTTCCCAAATGTTCGTTACTTGGGTTTTGTTTTTTCAGGATATTTGCTACTTCCCACGCTAAATAGTCGCTCACGGTCTTTTTAAAGTCATCAAGCGTTGGTTTGGTATCTATCGGTGCGGTTTGGTTCCAGTCTGCACCGTTTTTGGGGTCTATGGTATTTTCAAAATACTCTTTTTCGCTAAACAACTTCAATTTAGACTTGCCAAAACGCACCAAATTGACCACTTCTTCATAGCGTCCACGGGCGTTGTCGGTATCTTTTAAGTTGTTGCTGGCTTTTCTGCGGTTGGTTCGGGTATAGCCATCGTTGCTAAAATCAATGAATTTTACCATTTCATCAGCGTGATGTTTTTCACCCACTTTAAACACATAAATATTGGTCTGTACGCTGGATTTACCGATAAATAAATCGGTCGGCATTTTAATACTGGCAATTAAGGTATGTTTTTGCAAAATGCGTTGGTTGATTTCTTTTGCTTTGCCACTGCCTGCCGAATTTTGAATAATAATCGCCGCATAGCCTTTGTTCATCATATTTAAAGCGGTTTCTACAAAGTTCATTCCGTTACCCACCGCTGAATAAGGCGGATTGAGAACAAAAGCGTCCGCAGGGAATTTGTCATCGGTATTGCCAAAACCATATTTGCCGTCAAAATCGGTCAGTGAGTTCTTGTTGATGATGTTTGAGCTACCATCGCCCATCATAATCATATTCAAAATAGCAAGCATATACACGCTAGAAAGCAACTCCAAGCCTAACAACTGTTTTGCTTTAATATGCGCTTCCTTTTGACGCAATTCTTCGGGCGAATGAATAGCCTCTTTGGCATCTTTGAGCATTTCGTTCATCGCAGCGACCAAAAGCCCGGCTGAGCCTGTTGCAAAGTCCCAAACATAGCTGTCTTTATTTACCCGAGCTAATTTAACCAGCAAAGTTGCCACATAAGACGGTGTTAAAACCACATCGTTAAGTTTGTCTTGAGTAAAACCCAACCAAGAATACATTTCATTAAATAGCTTGCCTGTAAAATCAGTCGTTAAACCGATTTTGTAATAAATACCTAAATCATCAACAATTTTGGTGAATACTCGCTTAAGCTGGCTTTCGCCATTTTGCGGTTTGTTAATGTTATCGGTTAAAAGCGTATTAGACAAAGTGCGGATGATTAAATCTTTTTTGTCTTGTGGCAATTGTTTTTCATTAAAAAAGGCGTTGATTTTACGAATAATAATCTCGCCATCTCGATTGCCTTCTTCTTCAGAAGATTTTAAATCAGATTTTTCTAACGGCTTCACTTTGCCTGCCACGCCCAGTGTCGCAATAATAGAAGCGGCAACCAGATAAACACGGTCGTTTTCGCCCAAGCCTTTTTCATTTTGGTAAATATCATTGTTGAGTTTGGTTAGGCTGGTATCGATCTCTTTTTCACGCTTTTCTTTGAGTTTTTCTAATTCTTCAGGTGAAAGCGTTAGATGTTTGATTTGTGCAATAAAATCATCAAAATTTTCTTTGGCAAGGAAAGAAAAATCGCTAAATTCGCCAACTTTTTGCCCTACACCAAGATTGGATTTAGACACATAATAAACCCCGATTTGATGACGAATATTACCTTTCTCGTCTTTTTCTCCCGTCATACCAATAGCGATAATGTCGGTATAACTGGTGTGATGGAGCAAGGCATTAGCATAATGCACCGCACCATTCACCGCATAGCCGTTGATGTGTTTAAAATTCGGTTCGTTTTTTGCTGTGCGATTATCTACATTGCCTTCGGCATCTAATTTGACCAACTTGTCGCCATAGCCTTTGTATTCAATCAAAATCGGGTAATATTCAGTATCGGTCGCCTGTAACAACAATTTGGCATCTGGACGATTTGCTCCCACACCACCATTTTTAGAAAAGTAATCTTTCAACGCTTTATCAATTTCATCATTCAGCGTTTCTTGTTCTAATTTGTAGTCTAATTGGTATTTTTTCAGCCAGCCGTTCGCTAAATCTGCAATATTCGGTTCAATAGATTGTTGTTTTGCCATTTTCTTGCCTTTCTGAGTAATCAATTATTCGATATTATCTTAAATTTCAATGTATTGTGCGATGTTTTTTTGTGATTTTAAATAACAACCGCCAGGGCAACCACATATGTTGTCCATTTTTCAACCTACACGCCGAGCAACAGCTCATCTCGAAATTCATCTGACCAACCAGCAGCGGTCAATTTCCCTTTCATACTCTGCTCAAGTTCAACGCTAATCGACG
>NZ_MUXW01000039.1 GCF_002015085.1 Glaesserella parasuis | reverse complement strand
CACACTCCTTTGGGTAAATTAGGTTCGTGAAAGTAAATCTGCGTAGCTCAAGTCAAAATCTTCAGCTCTTACTTTTCCGTTAGTTGCTTTTTCTAGCTTTAAAGCATGCTCTAACGAAACCTTAGAAGAGCCATTTAGCCACTTACTCACAGCGTTTTGACTCACTCCGCAAGCATTAGCAACTTTCACTTGAGAACCTAACGTTTTGATAGCTAATTCAATGTTCTCATTCATAAAAACAACCCTGTTGTTAATTTTTATCTTGGCTAAGGTATTATATTATAGCTTTGGTTGTTTTAATGCAAGAATTTTATAGCTTTATGTTTTTGGTGATTTAAAACTTTGGTTTTAAAATGAGATAAAACTAGGAGTATTTATGAACACACTTTCTGAGAGATTAAAATTCGCTAGAACTCAAGCAAACTACACTCAAGTTAAGCTTGCTGAAGAAGTTGGTGTATCTCAAAACACCATTCAGAAAATTGAAAAAGGCGGAGAAACTAAATACGTCAACCAGTTGGCAAAAGCTTTGAAAGTTAATCCAGAATGGTTGCAATTCGGTATTGGTGAAATGGCTGCAAAAACAAGTGATGATGTAGATGTCATTGACAAGGATAAAGATTATAGCGACACACACATTAGTATTGATATGTATGACATTAAATTATCAGCAGGTAATGGAAAACCTGTGATTGAATGGGTTCCTCGAAAATCAGATGAACCACTTTTATTTCGTGAAGCTTGGTTCAAAGTAAAACGTTTATCTCCTAAAAACTGCAAGGCAATGTATGTTCGTGGGCATAGCATGGCTCCCGTATTAGAAGATTGGGATACTGTTATTGTTGATATTTCTGATACAGAAATTGCGGATGGTGAGGTTTATGCGGTTGTTTACAATAAGCATTTCTACATTAAACAAATTATTAGAACAGGCAAAGGCATTCAACTTGTGAGTTTTAATCCTGAGTACGATCCTATTGATGTAATGGATGATGATCTAAACAACTTACAAATCATCGGTAGAAAAGTTTGGCGTGGCGGTTGAGCATAGAAGCTACTTGTAGCAGCAGTTGAATTTTATTGGGTAACAGAAACGTGGTTTGGTGGTTTAAGTAGGTATCTTTTATACTATATTAAGGAAATAATAAATGTCTCAACTAAAAAAAACATACATTTAATATCCGTTACTATGCAAATAAATATGAAAAATATAATTTTCGTGATTTAGTAAACCATTTTAAAGAAGATTCAATGCCAGTAGTAACTATAGGTAACTACGCTCGAAGGGTATGTATTTACTCTGATAATTCTCAATTCGAAAACTCTATTTCCGGCTATTTCAGCACTTATAGGGACGATATTCTACATAAAGGAAATAAGCGAACAGGGAAAGAATCACTTATTGATTTAGATGAAGATGAATCTATTATTGAGAGAAATCATTTTATTCTCTTTTATGGCGAAAAAGAAGAAATCCTACTATATCAAAATAGTTCTTTATTTGGTAAAGTTAAACATCTAAATTCCTATTTAACTCACCTGACTAAATATCTATCATTAGATACTAAATTTAGTGATATTTCAATGTTAGAAATTGGGGCTGAAGAATTTATCAATGGTAAACAACACCCACCCCTTAAGCAACTTGAGTACAAGCTAGCAAGACCTAAACGCAAAACACCTAGAGAAGGTGAAGATCCTTGGATTCAAGAGCAATTTGATGAAATGACAAATCTTGGTGTAAATGTTCAAAAAGTTGTTTTATCTAATTATACCAAAACAGGCTTGCTTTCAAGCACATGGGAAACCATTAAGATTTTATTAGGTCATGATAAAACGAGAGCCTTAAAAATCACCTTATTGAATGCTGAGCAACCAATAGACTTACTGCATAATGTTCTGAAAGATCGATTTTCTTTAATTGCTCCATCAAGAAAAGAAGAGGACATTAACCAAATATTTACTAAAATGCGAGGCTTAAAACAACAGCGTAGTAATATACTAAAAGACTATTTAGATGAACCTCACGAAGAGTAGGAGATAATTATGCACATAAAACACTGGAAGAAAATTGCCTTTTTAGCCAGTGTCATAATGCATTATAGCCTATGGCACTTTAATGTATTAAAACTTTTTGAAGTCAATGAGCTTAGAGATTTGCTAAGTGATTTATTTACATCATCAGCAACCTTAATCGGTTTTATCTTTGCGATAATTGCTATATTAGTAACAATTAGTGAGCATTCTCTTATCAAAGTGATGAGAGAGAATGGTATGTATGCCCAAATAATGCAACATTTGAAATATTTAATCAGTGGATTTAGCATTTCTATGCTATTTAGTTATGTTGGGACATTCTTATCTGGTAAATGGTTAATATATTGTTTATTATTTACTTCGTTTGTTTTTATGTACAGTATGATTATGTTAGTTACTGATATGTTTAGAAGATTAACTCTAACCTTCACAAATCTAAAATAGTCAAACCGCCCACCGTGGCGGTTTTCTTTTATCCCCTACCCCATTTATGCATAAATTTCTTGTCAAACTCGAACTGCTCTTGGAATTTAGGCATAATCAGCTTTTCAACAAGAATTAACATCTGCTCTTCACTGAGTTTTAATTCTTTGTAGATAGGGTTTTGCTCTAAAAATTCATCAATAAATTGCTGTATGGCAATGCCAAATTCCTCTTTATTAGTCAGTTGCTTTTTCATAAATCCCCCTTTCTTAGATTCTCTTATTGTACTCTCTTAATTTGGATAAATCTTGCACCAAAAGGGCAACATTTTGCCCATTTACAATTCTACAAGCGGTCACATTCCATCATTTTTTTGCAAAAAACATCTTCCTGACACCAAGAAAATGATTAAAAAACAAGCAATCAAACACATACCGAAAAATTTTTTCCTATTTAAAAACAACCGCTTAACAACAAAAGCTATAAATAACTATAAGATAAAACAACTTTAGCTATTTACATAATACAACCAAAGCTATATTATACAGCCATCAAAACGAGCTACGGCTCAATGCTCTTTAAAAATTCAGACAAAAACACCTCAAGCGGTCAATAAGTGCAGTTGCTTAAACTAGCGGATTAAAAGCCCCGCTGGCTGATTGAACGTTTAGTCTTATGTGAAAAACTGCCGTGACGGCAGATTGGCAACAGAACCATTGAGGTGACGACTAACCCACTATCGCCAAGTTTGCCAGTGAGTGGAACGGATAGTGGGGACAGAACCACATTTTTTGGTCTGTTTTTTAGTTGGTGAACAATGAAAAAGCAACAGACAGCAAACGTTAGCTAAAAACGTGACAGCTCGGAGAGACGGCATCTAGCCATTCAAAACCGCTCTTATTCCCACAGCCACATATCAGCCTAGTTACCTGATATGCGTTACTAGAGAGCGGTTTTGAATGGCAACAAACAAAAGAGGTTAAACAAAATGAACACAGAAAACTACTCAAAAGCGGAAAGTATAACAAGCTCAACCGTTAATTCCGTGCAAAAACACCAAATTATAGAAGCGGTTCTAAGTTCCATCAAAATTACTCCGTATTATGACGGTTTGGAACTAAAGGCTTGCAAAGCCATTTCTGCGATCAACAAATACAGTGATGCTGAAGTAATAAGTGAAATTATCAACAATGAAACGGGAGAACGATTTCTAAAATCTGATTAATTTTCCCACAAGTCTGAAATTTTATTTATGGCTCTCATTGTTGCAAAATCGTTATTCGAGCAATCAAAAACACCCAACCTATCGTCTGTATCAATAAACTGATTTAAATAATCCCTGCATTGCGTTGCAGTGTGTGTTTTTGAACGCACATACCATACAGATTCAAACACTTTTGCATAAGTACCATAGCTTTTAATTGCATCATAGAGTTTTTGGTAGTCACGACTTTTTCGTAAATCATAGGTAATGATGAGATTAGGCATACTTATTCCTTATTTTGTGTTTGTGGTATAGAAATAATACAGCTCGCTCAAAATAAAATCAATTTCCTTTGCGTGTTTGTGGTGAATACCAAAGGCGAGTTCCCGATCTCGTCAAAATCGGACTGAACAAAAGTGTACACGGTAAGCACTTAAAACACCCGTAATCATAATGATGATCCGTTAGCCCACTGTAACAGGTGGGTGTTTTTCAATAAAGGAATAAAAATGACCTTAAAAAAATGTTTACTTCTCCTGTTGCTTATCAACCTTAACCCTATTGGCTTGTGGTTGAATAGCTTTGCATTTAACAATTTTTTCAATGATCAACCCCATTATATCCAAGAAGATAAAAAAGCCTTGCCAGAATGCAGTAGCAGCAGTCAAATAGAATAAATAAACAAGAGCATAAGAAGGTAATGCTGGCAATGGACGTGCTTCTAAGCCGTATTTAAAGCTTAAAGGCAAGTACAACCAACAAAGAATAAACGATAAGCACCAAGTCGTAATACGCATAATAATATGGTCGAAATGTTCTTTTAAGAGAGAAAAAAGAGATGCAATCAACGCTTCCCACATACTGAAATCTCCTTTTGTTGATGAATATAAATTGAGCACTTACATTCTAGCACAACTCAAGGGGATTTCAGTCTGTGGGATTGACACCACCCAAAATCAAAAAAGGGCATTACGCCCCTTTCTGATTAAATAACTCAACCGCTTGCACAATCACCTGCGTTTGTGAAATACCGTGTTGCTCGGCAAGGCGTTCAATAAGCTCAATCGTTTCTTGATGAAGTTTAAAGCCTTTGAGCTTAACACCACGCTTAGCTTCGCTTCTTGCTTGCAGTTCCTGAAGAGTTAAACCAGATTTTGGGCGACCACGAGAGCGTTTTTCAGTTTGCATAGAAATTCCTTGTTGATCTTTTAAGCCAAAAGGCTTATAGTTGGAGCCGTCAGGGGGACATCCGACCTTCCCCCTTCAGGAGTTACCTTAAACTACAGTACCTGAACAACAGGTTAGTAATACTACGGTAACTAGGATTAGAACTCTGAAAATCTTCATATCCTAGCTCCATTTAGTAGCCCAGTGAAAGCTGGGCTTCTCATTTTCAGAACCATTCCGAAAACAAACATATTTTAGGTTAAACTAAATAAATAATCAAGACCTTATTCAAGGTTAAACTAAAATAATTGATATTTTTATGTTTGACAACCGCCCCCCTTCGGATTAAGATAACCGCACAACAATTCTTCTAGCGGCAATCCGCACCCGATAGCATAGCGGTTTTTTTATGCCTAAAATTTGCAAAATCCTTAAAACCCCAGATCTGGGGTTTTCAATGGACGGGTCGAGAGAGCCAAATACAATACCTGAAAGGGAAATAAGCTCCGCCGTCTAGAAGCGGTTGTTGAAGCCCGTTCAACCCTACAAAAGTTGAACGAATACAAACAAACTTCTAGGGGCATAAAAATGTCAAATTTAACTATTCTTAAAACTTCAATCGGTCAATTAGACAACTTATTCAATCTAAAAGATCTACATCGTGTCAGCGGAAATGAAGCTAAACACGAGCCATATCGTTTCGTTCGCTTAGATACCACAAAAGAATTGATCGAAGAAATCCAAAAAGAAGATCCAACAACGCAACCACTTAAAACCCTACGAGGCACACAAGGCGGAACATACGCCTGCGAAGAACTCGCCCTCGCTTACGCAATGTGGATCAGCCCAAAATTCCACTTGGTCGTATTAAGAGCGTTTCTCGCAATGCATAAAGGCGAATTGCAAAATTCTGCACAAATCGCACCGCTTACAATTACCCCTGAGCAACAACGAGCTATACAGGAAGCGGTACAACAGGCTCACTATCGAACAGGATTACACTGGCAAGAAATCTACTCTCGGCTCAAAAGCACTTTTAACGTAGCGAAGTATGACCAACTACCGCAAACAATGTTTGAACACGTTATCAACTTCTTAAACACACTCGGCAATCAATACCGCCCGATTGACCGCAGTAAAAAAGACATCACCATTGCAGGTTTAGATGCAGAACAAATTGCCAAATACCTAGTAAGAGCCAGAGCCTTTGCAAAAGAAGTCGAAGTATTTCATCGTAAACTGTACGAAGATTTAGGCATTTCTCGCTATGTTAAAAACGATATTGCAGGAAAAGCCTACGACATCGCACACGAATTTAACGTATGGCTTGACCCTTTTATTGAACAAGTCTTACCCCAGCTTAATCAACAACGATTAGCAAGATTTTAACCACAACCCAACACCGACCGCACATTGCAAAAATCGTGCGGCGGTTCCCCACACCCAAATTAAGAGAAAATGACGATGAAATACGTAAAAATCCTACTATTTTTAACCGCTTTCTACCTCGTAGCCGACCACCTCGAGTTATACAACGACTGCGACGGCTACATCTGCGAAACCCGAAAATAACCCACTTATAGGAGAAAAACAATGAAAGAAATTAAATTAGGTGTATCACCATTGACTAATCAAATCTATGCTGGGCATCTCGAAAAAAATGGGCTTTATTGGAAAGAAAAGCAAGATGTAACGTTAATGGCATTATATTGTGTTGCTCAACATTGTATTGAACGTAATGAACCTGTTATTTTGTTAGAACACAATAAACCAAAATATGAAATAACAGTGAGAGTAATCAATGACTAAAACCGTCAGCGTAAACCACCGCACTTTTCAAACGCTCGCCATACAGTCATTACGCTACTGTATGGGGCGTAGAACCTTTGCCGTGAAAGATTGCGTAGAGCTTATTCGTGGACACTGGCAAGATCTTACTAAACACGCCAAAGACATCATCATTCGAGATTTAGATGAGGCTCTACAATCCCACGAAGACGACCTAAGAGACAATAGAGGATATTGCTACTTAGGCGACCAGTGCGACTACCAAAAATGGAAAAACCTAAGAGAATGGATCAACGAACAAGCCTAGCGAAAGCTAGGTTTTTTATTTTGGTAAAAAGTATGACACACATAGAACATTTAACAATTAACCAAGTTGCCAAAGAGTTAAATTGCCACCCAAACACCGTCCGCCAACATTTAGCAGATTGGGGATTTTTTAAAATGGCAGGATCTAGAATTTGGAGGGTTAAACGATCAGATCTTGACCGAGTGAAAAAACAAGCGAATAATGACCGTGGGGTATCTCTGTCGGTCGAGGAGAAAAGAAAATGTCGATCTACAGACGAAAAGCAAACGGTCCGTGGTGGGTTGATATCACAACCCCAAACGGCAAGAGAATTAAGAGAAGCACTCGCACGCTTGTAAAACGTGAAGCACAACAGTATCACGACAAACTCAAGCAAGAAATGTGGGCAGAAGATAAGCTCGAAACAAAGAGAAAATATATCTTCGAAGATGCCTTATTGCATTATGTCCGTTCAGCCGAAGAATTAAAGGATAAAGCCACGAAAAAGCGACACGCAGAGTACTGGCTATCTAAATTCGCAGGTCGAGAACTCAGCTCTTTAACAGCACAAGAAATTATCTTAAATATCCCCAAAAAGAATGCCAATACTAAACAGGCGTTATCTCATAGTACGCAAAATAAGTATGTTAAATCTTTACTAAGGGTATTAAATATTGCCTATAAGCTCGGTATGCTGGATTCTGTGCCATATGTGGAGAAAAAGAAAGAGCCACCAATTAGAGTGCGTTGGATCACGAAACAGCAAGCAAAACAGCTCATAGATAAATTGAGTTCCGACTGGATGAAGTCTATCTGCAAATTTGCTTTGATGACAGGAGCAAGACGGACAGAAATTTTAACAATGACTTGGGATAAGATAGATTTTGAAAGGAAAGTAGCAATCGTGACTAATGATGTTGCAAAGTCAGGTAAGGCACGATCGCTATTATTAAACCAAGAAGCCATAAAACTTCTTGAATCTATCCGCCACCGCCATTCTAAATATGTATTTGTGGGCAGAAACGGTAATCCTTTACAGGATATTAACCGAAAAGCATTTAATTTATCTACAAAAAAATGCTTATTATCTGATTTCCACTTTCACGATCTCCGCCACACTTGGGCGAGTTGGCACGTTCAAGCAGGAACACCACTTTTCACATTAAAAGAATTAGGCGGCTGGGAAACCTTAGAAATGGTTAAAAAGTATGCTCATTTAAATGCAGAACACTTATTGGAACACGCAAACAAGGTCGAAATTTACGGTACATTTACGGAACATTCGCAAAATGAGCCCAGATTAAGATTAGTTGCATAGCTTATAAGTGATTGATTTTAAAAGAATATAATGGCACGCCCTAAAGGATTCGAACCTTTGACCCACGCCTTAGAAGGGCGTTGCTCTATCCAGCTGAGCTAAGGGCGCATTGCACTATGATAAGACAGTAGTTTGAAAACGATAGAATGGTCGGCGAGATAGGATTTGAACCTACGACCCACTGGTCCCAAACCAGTTGCGCTACCAAGCTGCGCTACTCGCCGTCTTGTCCTGAAAAGTGCGTGCTATTATAAAAATTTTATTATTAAGGTCAATAAGTTTTTAAGTAATTGCAATTAAATGTTCGTTCTTTAAACATCTTCAAGATTAATGCTTACTAAAAAGCAATTTTTTTGAGAGAATACCGAATGTATACTGTCAATTACATAGGGAAAATTAGTCATGTCCGCACAAATTATTTCGGGTAATAAACTTGCACAACAAATTAAAACTCAAATTTTTGAACACATTGCGTCTTACGTGCAACAAGGATACCGTGCTCCTGGTTTAGCCGTCATTCTCGTTGGCTCAGATCCCGCTTCACAGGTATATGTTGGGAGTAAACGTAAAACGTGTGCGGAATTAGGAATTTATTCTGAATCTTATGATTTACCTGCAGACACAACGGAAACACAACTGCTCTCTTTAATCAACAAATTAAACAATGATGAAAAAATTGATGGTATTTTAGTTCAGCTCCCTCTTCCCGAGCATGTTGATACAACAAAAATCATTGAAGCCATCTCTCCAGATAAAGATGTCGATGGTTTTCATCCCTATAATGTTGGGCGTTTATGCCAACGTATTCCAACATTAAGAGCTTGTACCCCTTATGGTGTAATGAAGCTCTTAGAAACAACAGGGGAGAATCTTTATGGAAAACATGCCGTTATCGTTGGAGCATCCAATATTGTTGGGCGTCCAATGGCATTGGAACTATTACTAGGAGGCTGTACTGTCACTGTCACTCATCGTTTTACAAAGAATCTAGAAAATCATGTACGCCAAGCCGATTTATTAGTAGTCGCAGTTGGAAAGCCTAATTTAATTCCTGGGGAATGGATTAAAGAAAATGCCATAGTGATTGATGTGGGCATTAATCGTATTGAGGGAAAATTGGTAGGAGATGTTGAATATGAAGTGGCTTCCCAAAAGGCAAAATTCATTACTCCAGTACCAGGTGGTGTTGGACCAATGACCGTTGCTATGTTAATGCAAAATACGCTTCTAGCTTATCAACGACATATCAACCCCTAATTCCTCTTTTCAAACTGGGAATACTGGTTAAACTAAATTGATTTATTAAGAATATATTCATATTGAACTCATAATAGATTTGCTAAACTACAGCACTCTGTTGAGAGTGAAGGTTAGAGAGGAGAAATTGAAAGGCTTAGCTATCAGAATTGCATGTGGGATTGCATTATTGCTGTGGGCATGGGATATGGTATTTCCTTGGCAACAAGCAATGCAGGCAGAAGAAAATCGTTATACGCAGATCCAACAACGTAAAATACTGAAGGTGGGAATGATTAATCACCCCATCTCTTATTTTGAGGGAGCAGAAGGAACCGCAGGGATAGAATATGAGCTTGCTAAAGCGTTTTCTGAATATTTAGGTGTCGGGTTAGAAGTTAAAAACTACAATAATAGCGAACAATTATTTAATGGTTTGAAACTCAATGAAATTGATATTGCCGCTGCAGGATTGCTATATCAATTAGAAAATGCAGATAAATTCCAAATTGGTCCAAGTTATTATTCTGCCTCATGGCAGATTGTGTATAAAAAAGGAAGTCAGCGCCCTTACAGCATTGGTGATTTAAAAGATGAATTACTAATCCCTGCAGGTTCAGCTGTTATTCCAATTTTAACAACATTGCAAGAACAGTACCCCTCATTGAAATGGAAAGTAACAGACAATTTCACTCAAGAGGAATTATTAATACAAGTAGCCGATGGCAAAATTCCTTATACTGTAGCCGTGTCTATTGATGTCTCAGCTGCACAACATATTAAACCTGATGTTGCCGTTGGATTTGATTTAACCGATGAGGAGCCTGTTGTATGGTATTTACAAAATAGCGGGTATAGTGAACTGCAAGCTGCCGTATTAAGTTTTATGGATAATGCGAATGAAACAGGCTTAATAGCAAGAATTGAGGAAAAATATTTCAATTATTTAAATCGCTTTGACTATGTGGATAGCCAAAGCTATTTAAAAGCTATCGACACTGTTTTGCCTAAATATTTACATTTATTTGAAAAATACCGAGGAATATTAGAATGGCAGATGCTTGCGGCCATTGCTTATCAAGAGTCTCATTGGGATCCTACGGCAACATCACCAACAGGGGTGAGAGGCATAATGATGCTCACTAAAGATACCGCAGAAAGGATGAATGTGACAGATCGTATTAATCCTGAACAAAGTATTAAAGCTGGCTCAGAATATCTACATTTATTAATGAATCAGCTACCTCAAAGTATTGCATCGGAAGATCGTATTTGGTTTAGCTTGGCGGCATATAATATGGGAATGGGACATTTGATTGATGTGCGGCGTTTAACTAAACAACTTGGAGGAAATCCAGATAATTGGCTTGATGTAAAGAAAAATTTGCCTCTACTTGCTAAAAAACATTACTATACTCAACTAAAATACGGATATGCCCGTGGATTTGAAGCCTTTCAATATGTAGAAAATATCCGACGTTATTACAATAGCTTGATCAATCATCAGAGAGTGAAAGAGCAAGAAACATCAAACTCAAATAACACACAGGAAATCATAAAAATCAATTAAAAATAGAGTAAATAAGGAGTATTTATGATAAAACGTAAATTGAAACAGCGTGTTAAACGCTTAACCATCAGTAAATATCGCCGAATTTTGCAAGCTCATCGTTTAAAATCTTGCATCGCACAACGGCGCCGCATTGGCTTTGTGATATTAGGTCAGCAACATTGAAAATATAGAACTCTAGAAGAGCTCTACATGAATGACTCTTTACTATACATAAATAGGCATCTGATTACTTATGAAATCAAATGCCTATTATTTAGCAATTCTAAATGAACTCTTTATTTGGAACAGCGACTCTTCCAAATATAATACCCATTCACACACACCACAAAGATATTTAATCCTGTTACAGGGAATGAATTAATCAAAATACCATAAATCACGAAACATACAGCACCAAGTGCATTCACTAAACGAAGTTTTACTACGTCTTTTAATAAGAAAGAACCTGCGACTAAAATCATTGCAACATAGCCTAAAATTTCAATTGCGTTCATTGTATTTGTATCCTCTATTATTTGAAAAATCTATTGCTTATTTTACCGCTTATTTTTTCTCTTGTCGGCAACCCCTTGAAAAGCAAAGGTTTGCGTGAAAAAAATTTACAAAAATCTATTTTTTACTGTTTTTTTATCTGAAATAGCGTACAATGCAAAACATTGTTGTACTAGTAAAGTAGTATTTAAAGATGGATACCTTACTTCAATTTTTAACGACTTATTTCACCAATGTCACTTGGATCGGAGCTTTAGAGTTAGGCTTGATTTATGCCCTCGTTGCTCTAGGGGTGCTGATTTCGTACAAAATTCTAGATTTCCCAGACTTAACCGCTGATGGCTCTTTTCCTTTAGGTGGCGGTGTTTGTGTGCTTTGCATTTTGCATCATATCGATCCTTGGATCGCCACGTTGTGCGGAATGTTGGCTGGTGCTGTTGCAGGTATGATTACAGCAAGTCTGCATATTGGTTTTAAAATCGAAAAATTGTTAGCCAGCATTTTGATGATGATTGCACTTTATTCGATCAATTTACGAATTATGGGATCGCCTAATGTTTCTTTGCTGGGCGAAGCGACGATTTATGATGCGATAACTGCTCAAGATGATGTTCAATTAGCAATGGTGCGACTGTTAATGGCAATTTTTGTGGTGATTATTGCGAAGTTGATTTTCGATCTTTTCTTTGCGACACAAATTGGTTTAGCTGTGCGTGCTACAGGGACAAATCCCCGTATGGCAAAAGCTCAAGGTATTGCAATTAATAAGATGACCTTGCTTGGTATGGCTATCTCTAATGGATTGATCGCATTAGCAGGCTCGCTTTATGTACAGAGTAACGGTGGCTTTGATATTTCGATTGGGGTCGGTACTATCGTGATCGGATTGGCTGCAGTGATTATCGGTGAAGCGATTTTCTCTGCAAAACGTATTATTTGTCTAACTGCTGCGGTAATTATTGGCTCTATTCTTTATCGCTTTTTCATTGCATTAGCCTTAAATAATGAAACGCTGAGTGGTATCGGTTTTGGGCCTCAAGATCTTAATTTAATCACAGCATTATTAGTTGTAGCGGTTCTTACGTTACCTAAATTCAAGCACAAATTCACTGCAAAAAGAGGTCGATAATGATTGAGTTGAATAATCTATTTATTACGTTCAATAAAGGCACTGTGATTGAAAATCCTGTACTACGAGGATTGAGCCTGAATGTTGCCGAAGGGGAATTTGTATCGGTAATTGGCAGTAATGGGGCAGGAAAATCGACCTTACTTAATGCCATCAGTGGCGATTATCCAATAGATAGCGGTGAGATTTTTATTCAAGGTAAAGAAGTCAGTAAATTGACTAGCTGGCAAAGAGCTAACCAAGTTGCCCGTGTTTTCCAAGATCCAATGGCAGGAACTTGCGAAGCCTTAACCATTGAAGAAAATATGGCTTTAGCCTATCAACGAGGTCAAAAACGAGGGTTAGATTTTGCACTGAACCGCCAAGTCAGAGAGCTGTTCAAAGAGAAATTATCCTTACTTGGATTAGGCTTGGAGAATCGTCTGACTGACCAAATGGGCAGATTATCAGGGGGGCAACGCCAAGCGGTTAGTTTATTAATGGCATCGTTGCAACCTTCAAATATTTTACTGCTTGATGAACATACTGCAGCACTTGACCCGAAAACGACCGCTTTCGTGTTAGAATTAACGAATAAAATTGTTAGAGAGCAAAAACTCACTACGTTAATGGTGACGCACTCAATGCGACAAGCCCTAGATTATGGGGATAGAACTGTAATGTTGCATCAAGGTCAGGTGGCTTTTGATGTGGCGGGCGATGCCCGCAAGAAGATGGATGTACCAGATTTATTGCGTCTATTTGAGCAAAGTCGCCACGAGAAGTTGAGTGATGATGGGTTGTTGTTATAAACTCTTTTTATATGGCGAAGGTAAATTGTATTATCCAAAGTAGTTTATTGTGTTATTTGACGATCGCCATAATGTGACCATAAAAGGAGAAGGCTCTAGTGAATAAAAATATCAAAGTCCCTTCAACACATTCACCATCTCAATCGCACCTAACGCACATTCAGAGCCTTTATTGCCTGCTTTTGTGCCTGCACGTTCGATAGCTTGTTCGATATTTTCAGTGGTTAATACACCAAAAATCACTGGAACACCTGTTTGTAAACTCACTGCCCCAATGCCTTTTGCTGCTTCGTTACACACATAATCATAATGCGTAGTCGATCCACGGATTACTGTACCTAAGCAGATCACCGCATCATACTTACCGCTTTCCGCCATTTTTTTCGCGACCAACGGAATTTCAAATGCGCCTGGTACCCAAGCGGTATCAATATCGCTTTCGCTTGCACCGTGACGAACGAGTGTGTCAATCGCACCGCTTAACAGTTTATCGTTGATAAAATCGTTAAATCTCGCACACACAATGCCGAATTTTAACTCTGTTGCCACTAAATTACCTGTGATAATTGCCATTTTTGCTTTTCCTTATATTGAATGTAAATTGATATAAAACTGTCGTAGGGACACACTGCGTGTGTCCGTAAAATGAATGTTATTTAACAAGTTTAGAAATTAAACAGATGTCTCATTTTAACTTGTTTAACTTTAAGGTATTCCAAATCGTGTTTATTCGGTTCAACCATAATCGGCTCTCGTGCCACGATATTTAAGCCAACTTGCTGTAACCCCTCGATTTTCGCTGGGTTATTGGTTAGCAAGCGGATTGTTTTTACGCCTAAACTGCGAAACATCTGTGCACCGATATGGTATTCACGTTCATCTTCACCGAAGCCAAGAGCTAAATTTGCCTCGACGGTGTCCATTCCTTTATCTTGCAACTCATAAGCACGCAGTTTATTGATTAAGCCAATGCCTCGCCCCTCTTGACGTAAATAGAGCAACACGCCTCTACCCTCTTGCTCAATTTGGCTCATTGCAGCGGCAAATTGCTGACCGCAGTCGCAACGTTGTGAACCAAAGGCATCGCCGGTTAAACATTCAGAGTGAATACGGCACAGCACCTCTTCGCCATTGCCAATATCCCCTTTCACTAAGGCAACGTGTTCTTTGCCTGTGATTTTCTCGATAAAACTATGTGCGGTAAAGTCGCCATATTTGGTAGGCATTTTGACCACAGAAATCTGCTCAATTAAACAATCTTTTGCTCGGCGGTATTCTTGAAGCTGGGCGATTGTGATAAACGGCATATTGTGTTTTGTGGCAAAGGCTTGTAGTTCAGGCATTTTCATCATTGTGCCGTCGTCCGCCATAATCTCACAACACAGCCCTGCCTGTTTAAGCCCTGCTAAACGAGCCAGATCCACCGTTGCTTCTGTGTGTCCGTTACGCACCAACACGCCACCGTCTTTTGCAAGCAGGGGGAACATATGCCCTGGACGGCGAAAATCACTTGGTTTGGCGTTGTCGTCCACCACTTTCAGTGCAGTAAGCGAACGCTCAAAAGCCGAAATGCCCGTGCCTGTATCAATGTGATCGATAGCAACGGTAAAGGCAGTTTCGTGGTTATCGGTGTTGTAAGAAACCATCTGCGGTAAGTCGAGCTTTTTGGCTATCGCCGTTGAAATTGGCATACAAATCAAGCCCTTACCATAAGTTGCCATAAAGTTGATATTTTCAGGAGTGGCAAATTCCGCCGCACAGATAAAATCCCCTTCGTTTTCTCTGTCTTCGTCATCGCTGACGATAATAATTTTGCCTTGGCGTAATGCGTCTAAGGCTTGTTCTACGCTTGAAAATTGAAACATTTGCTTTCCTTTTCGTTTAATACTGTAGGGACACACTGAGTGTGTCCGTTATTCATTCATTTTGTGGACACACACAGTGTGTCCCTACTTAAAATCCAGCCCGCTTTAAAAATTCTTCTGTAATATTGCTCTGTGGCTCACTCTGTTTCGGCGACAGCAATTTTTCCACATATTTTCCAATCACATCATTCTCTAAATTCACGATACTGCCGACCTTTTTTGTGCCTAAATTCGTTTCGCTTAAGGTATGTGGAATAATCGACACTCGGAAGCTATTTTCATCACAATCGACCACAGTCAGACTTATCCCATCAATCGTAATCGAGCCTTTTTCAATGATGTAACGCATCAGCTTTGCTGTTGTTTTGATCTGACACCAGACTGAATTATTCGCAGGGGTAATGCTGACAATTTCACCTGTGCCATCAATATGCCCCGACACAATATGTCCACCGAAACGCCCGTTTGCCGACATTGCACGTTCAAGATTAACGGGGCTGTTCGGCTGTAATTCGCCTAATGATGTACGGGCGAGGGTTTCCGACATTACATCTGCAGAAAAATGGTTTGTGCCAAATTCGGTTACGGTTAAACAGACACCATTGACCGCAATGCTGTCACCTAAATGCATATCCGCAAAAATTTTGCTTCCCGTAATAGTTAAAACGGCAAATTCTCCTTGTTTGTGGATTTTGGCAACTTTGCCGACTTCTTCAATAATGCCTGTGAACATAATACATCCTTTGTAGGGACACACTGCGTGTGTCCGTTATTCATTCATTTTGCGGACACACGCAGTGTGTCCCTACCTTAAAAATTGGCTGTTACGGACACACACAGTGTGTCCCTACTTCATAATCAATCAGCAGATCTTCTCCAATTTGGCTGATCTTTGCATTTTTCAATTGCACCGCATTTGCCAACATACCGATCCCTTCGCCACCGATTGGCGTTTTGGCGGTTACGCCACCGACTAATTTCGGGGAGATATAGCAATGCACACGGTTTACAATGCCAGCGTTTAACGCACTAAAATTTAAACTTGAACCGCCTTCCAACAATAAACTGTCAATCCCTTGTTCACCAAGTTTTTGCAAAAGATCGGCTAAATCGACCCGCTTGTCTTTTGCTTTACAAATCAACACGTCCACCCCAAGCGGTTGGAATTGGGCGATTTTTTGCAAGTCATCTGAAACCGTCGCAATAATCGTGCGATAGGTTTTGGCAGTTTGGACTAATTGACAATCTAATGGCGTACGCAACTGGCTATCGCATACAATCCGCACTGGCTGTTTGGCATTCGGCATACGGATATTGAGCATCGGGTTATCCGCCAGCACCGTATCAACCCCAACCATAATAGCACTGTATTGATGTCGGGTACATTGCACATTAGCTCTGGCTTGTTCCCCTGTGATCCATTTGGACTCGCCTGTTGCAGTGGCAATTTTACCGTCTGCGGTCATCGCATATTTCATCAACACATAAGGGCGTTTGGTTTGAATATAGTGAAAAAAAATAGGATTTAACGCATCACATTCGGCTTTCATCACATTTTCAATCACCTCAATCCCAGCTTGACGAAGTTGTGCCACGCCTTTGCCTGCCACAAGGGGATTGGGATCACTTGAGCCGATAACAACAGTTTTAATCCCTCGTTCAATCAACAAATTTGAACAAGGCGGTGTCCGCCCGTGATGACAGCAAGGCTCAAGGGTGACGTAAGCCGTTGCTCCGCTTACATCTTCCTGACAATGTAAAATCGCATTGCGTTCAGCGTGCCATTCGCCGTAGAGTTGGTGATAACCTTCCGCAACAATGTTGCCGTCCTTGACAATCACACAACCAACCAACGGATTAGGATTTGTCCAGCCACGACCAAGTTCAGCCAGTTCAATGGCACGAGTCATAAAAATAGAGTGTGTCATTTGGTTTTTTGAATTACAAATTGAAGGGCAAGGAAGAAAGGCAACACCCTCCCGTTTAAGGGAGTGAGACCGCTTTGAGCAAAGTAACAGCTTTACGAAAAGCAGAGAGAGGCGTGTTTATTGTAAGCCCTCTCCTTCCGCAAATTCTACCGAATTTGCTCCACCCTCTCCCGCTTGCGGGAGAAGGAAAAATAAAAGCCTTGAAATCTCACGATCTCAAGTCGTTAAAAGCATAAGAAAAGCACTCGAAAATGTTCAAGTGTAGATATTCTAGCTCTTCTTCCATCCAGACTATTACTGTCGGTACTGGAATTTCACCGGTTCCTGCTTTGGCTTTCGCCGCCGCTCGCAGACTTTACTGCCGATCGGGAATTTCACCCTGCCCTGAAGATTAAAAAATTTTCGCGAATTTTGCGGAAATTTATAGGTAAAGTCAATTACAAATTTTTAACAAAACTCACATTTATATTATTTGCTGCTTTCGAGTTGGTCAAGGAAGTCTTGATTTACTTCTATTTTTGCACGTTCACGTAAATCTTTGAGTAAATCATTACGTAACACAACTCGCTCTGCTTGGTTAAACTGTGCTTGTAAAGGTTTAAACTCGTCAGCCGAACCATCGCTCACTTTATCTAAAGCGATAATAACCACGTCACCATTCGCATTACGAGCGGTCTGATATGTTGGTTTTTCTGCGGGTTTTGTTATTGAAAAGACTGCTTGTGCTAAAGTTGGTTCAGTAATTTGAGCTTGTGCAAAGACAAGTTCTTCAACTGCACCAAATGCGACTTCTACTTTTTCGCCTTTATTTAATGCTGTAATTTGTGTAGCCGCTTTCTCTTCTAAGGCTTTAACTGCTTTTTGTTGTTTTACTGCCTGTTCAACCGCTGATTTTGCTTCGTCAAAAGTTTGTACATTTTCAGCTTGATATTGACTTACGCGAACAAACATGGTTTTAGTATTTGTTGCATCGCTCACATCAATAGCTTCTGAATTTTGCCCATTTTGACGAACTTCACTATCAAATAAAACACGTAAGACTTTCTCATTATTGAGTTCAGCAGGTACAGTTTCACGTGTGAAAGCCTCTGTTTTATGAACTAGAACATTCGCTACTTTTGCAGCAGCTTCAAGTGAGCCACTATTTTCAAACGCTACGTTTGCCATTTCACGGGTTATGTTCGAATATTCCGTTAAAAGTAATTCATTATGAATTGTATCGGTAATTTGATCTTTTACTTTTTCTAATGGCACTACAGTTTCCGTATTACGCTCTAACACTTTTATAACATGAAAAGCATTATCTACTTTGATTGGTTGGCTTGTTTTGCCGATATTCAATGCATTTGCCGCACTCTCAAAGGCTTTCGGAAATACGCCCGCTTTCGCCCAACCTAAATCCCCGCCTTGAGCAGCAGATAATTTATCTTGCGATTTTGATTTTGCTAATTGTGCAAAATCTTCTCCTTTAGCGAGCGCTTGTACGATTTCATTTGCTTCCGCTTCAGTTGCTACTTGAATATGTGCGATTTTCGCTTCGCCTTTTGTCGTATATTTAGCTTTGTTTGTTTGATAATAAGTGTCAATTTGTTCGTTAGTGACTTGAATTTTATTAGACAAATCCTTTGGTTCAACAGAAATATATTCTACTGTCAATTTTTCTGGATTAACAAAATTCGCTTTATTTGCTTCGTAATAGGCTTGCATATCCTCTACAGAAGCAGTTTGATTTGCTGCTTCTTTTGCAATTGAATAGGTCGCTAAACGTACTTGGCGTTTTTGTAAAAGTAATTTCGCTAATAGTTCTTGTTGTGCTGGAACTGTAAAACTACTATTTACAATAGCCTCTTGAATTTGCGCAAATAACATACCTTCGTAAACAATTGCAGCATAACCATCTGCCGTTAAACCATTATTTCGTAATGCTTGCTGATACAAATTATTATTAAATTTACCATCTTGTTGGAAAGCTGGGCTGTTTACAATTTCTGATTTAATTTGATCGGCACTAATGTCAATTTTAAGGCTCTTAGCATATTGACGAAGAAGTTCATCATCAACTAAACCATTTAAAATACTATCGTGGAACTGTTTGACATAAACAGGATTATCCATTAAATCCCAAAAACGCTCGCCTAATTGAGCATTTAGGATATTCTGTTGCTGATTTTTTGCTCGATCAAATGCTTGTTGAGAAATTTCTTCTCCATTGACTTTGGCGACGGAATTGTCTGTAGCCATCAACCCGCCACCAATACCGCCTAATACAAACGAAAGAGAAATTAAGGCTAAAACAACTTTAAATAAGGGACCACTGGTTCTCTCATGCATTTTTTCGATCATTTTATTATTCCTAAATTATAAAAAATTGCCTTCAATTATACTGTAAAGCCATAAATTCTCAAACCTTTCCTTGCTATGCACGGTTCTTTATACAACTTTAGACTTTGCAATTTAAGTAAAAATTTGGTTTAATTTGCCAGTTTTCTACTCTTCAAATTAACTTATTTTTATAAGGATACCACATGGGTATTTATGCTTATATCTGCTTTCTGTCCGCTCTCTCCATTTTATTAGGCTTTGTGACTCATAAAATCAGCGACAAAATTCAGTCTACTATTGCTATTACTGCTGCGGCAATGATTGGCTCCCTCTTACTGCTTTTACTAGGAACTTTCGGTTGGTTTAACCTTGGTGCAGTAGCAACAGAAGTTATGGAGCAGATCGACTTCAAGAGCTTCTTACTTAACGGGATTTTAGGGTTCCTACTCTTTGCAGGCTCACTAGGGATTAAGCTCCCTGTTCTTAAAGATCAAAAATGGGAAATTACCATTTTTGCGTTATTCTCAACCTTAGCTTCAACCTTGATTATCGGTTTCTTCGTCTATGGCGTAGCCAACTTAATTGGGCTACAAATTGGCTTGATTTACTGTATCGTTTTTGGTGCATTAATCTCTCCTACTGACCCAATTGCGGTACTTGCAATTATTAAAAATTTACGCGCACCGAAACGCTTATCTATGCAAGTAGAGGGTGAATCGCTTTTCAATGACGGCGTTGGTTTGGTCATCTTTGTCACTATTTTTGCAGTCGCATTTGGTGGCCAAGAAGCAAGTTTCGGCGGAATTATGAGTTTATTCCTACACGAAGCGATAGGGGGGATCTTATTTGGCTTCGTTTTAGGCTTTCTTGCACATATTTTAATTTCATCGACTGATGACGGTAGCTTAGAAATTTTATTAACTCTAACCATTCCAACTGCAGGCTTTATGTTTGCAAACAATGTGTTGCACGTTTCAGGTGCGCTGGCTATGGTTGTGGCAGGTATTATGATTGGTAACTGGACTCGCCGTTCAGGTTTTTCTGAACAGAGTCAACGTTATCTTGATCACTTTTGGGAAATGATTGACCATTTCTTAAACTCGCTACTTTTCTTCCTTATCGGTTTTGCGATCTTACTTGTCGATTTTAATATCTACGGTATTATGATGATGATTTTAGCAATTCCAATTTGCTTAGCATCTCGCTATATCAGCTTATGGTTACCGTATAAAGTGCTACAACAATTCCGTACTTACAATCCATATACCTTAAAAATCATGAGCTGGGGCGGGTTACGTGGTGGTTTGGCATTAGCAATGGCGCTGTCTATTCCTGCTAAAACTGCTTATGCAAATGGTATTGATGTTAAAGATCTAATTCTGGTGATGACATATTCTGTTGTGATGTTCTCTATTTTGGTACAAGGTACAACTATTGAGCCAATGATTCGTAAATCAAAACAAGTTGATCCGAATCGAGAAGAGTATCTACAACCACAAAGTCAATCGGATGCCAAACATTAGTTTAAGCTATTCTGAGAGAAAAGCATTGCTCTTGACAGCTTTTCTCTTTAAAATACGCAACTTCGTGTCGTAGCTGAATTAGAGATCGGCTATTGATGAATATTAACTTAACTACTTTTTAGGAGTAAAAAATGTCTCTAAGCGTAGAAGCAAAAGCAAAAATCGTTGCTGAATTTGGTCGTGATGCAAAAGATACTGGTTCTTCAGAAGTTCAGATCGCTCTTTTAACAGCACAAATTAACCACTTACAAGCACACTTTGCTGAGCACAAAAAAGATCACCACGGTCGTCGTGGCTTATTACGTATGGTTTCACGTCGTCGTAAATTATTAGACTACTTAAAACGTACTGATCTTGCTAAATACTCAGAAACTATCGCACGTTTAGGTTTACGTCGCTAATGTTTTGAAAAATTCTTGTTTGATGAAAATTAAGCAAGGAAGGTTTGTATAAATCTAAATTATTAATCAAGGGCTGAAAACAATATTATATTGATTTCAGCCCTTTTAGTTTCTTATTCTTACGATATGTCAGAGATTAATTTCTCCTATATCGTTTTTGTGACGACTTAGCAATTTATGCTAATCCTGACGAGTTAATACTTTACCTTGATATTCACCGGTTAAGGCTTCTAGGAATGAAGTAATATCGTTCAACTCTTGATCGGTTAAGGTTTTACCACTTTGATAGTGAGCCATTACTCGAACTGCTTCTTTTAAGTCCTTAACGCTACCGTCGTGCATATAAGGGGCAGTTAAAGCCACATTACGCAAGGTTGGTACTTTGAAGCGGTGCATATCGGCAGGATCTTTGGTTTGTGAGAAACGACCGTGATCGTCAGCGGTAATCGGTGTGCCACGCGCTTTGAAATAATCATCATACAAGCCCATATATTCAAAGGATTGTCCACCCATTGCCGTACCCGTATGGCAAGTGTCACATTTCGCCGATTTAAATGCTTCATAACCACGTTTTTGTGCATCATTCAAGGCATTTTGGTCGCCTTTTAAGAATTTATCGAAAGCACTGTTTGGTGTGATCAAGGTTTTCTCAAATTCTGCAATAGCATCGGTTAAAGTGTCTGCGGTTAATTCAGGATAAGCCGCTAAGAACTCTTGCATAAAAGCGTGATCTTGTTTGAATTTCGCCAGAATTTCATCAAAGCTATGCGAACCCATTTCAACAGGATTAAGCGGTGGGCCTTTTGCTTGATCGGCTAAATCTTTGGCGCGACCGTCCCAGAATTGTAAGTGGTTAAAGGCTGCGTTATATACCGTTGGGGCATTGATACCGCCTTTTTGTCCATGAATACCTGTTGATGTGGTCAATCCGTCCACACCGCCTTTATCTAACTGGTGGCAGTTACTACAAGCCACTGTGCCATCGCCTGATAAACGCCCATCGTGGTAGATTTGATCTCCTAAGGCAACTTTGCGTGGATCTGTGGTTAATGCATCAGGAATAGGTTGAACTAAGCGAGTTGGATCAACACCAGCGGTATTTTTCGGCACAAAATGTTCCGCACGCTGTTGATGGATCCAGTCAAGCACCGTTTGCTTTTCTTGCTCATCAGGACGAGAACCCCAGTGAATATGAATAAAGCTCGCAATTGGCATTGTGTCGTTGCGTAACACTGTTTCTAATTTAGCCAGATCCGCTTCAGATAATTTAGTCGGATCTTTCATTCCTTCTAACATTTTATCCAAACGGAAAAAGCGGTTGCCTGTTGCAACATCTTTCTCAACCATCGAGCCAATAACAGGAAGATTAGCATAGAAAGGTTTATCTACATTTGGTGAGTGGCAATACTGACAGCCATTTTCAAAAAAGACTTTCGCCACTTCTTGTTGTTTGCCACTAAAATTAGTTTGTGCAAGTAGTTTTGCTGCTTGGTCTTGGTCAAAGGTATGCACATACCCAACCACCCCTAAAAATCCAGCAACGCCTAAGGCAATCGCTGATAACAGTAGTTTTTTCATTGGTAACACTCCATAAAGTAAAAAGCGGATACATTATCCCTATAAAAAACTACGGTTATTTTGATCTAATTCAATAGATTTAATTTATAAATGCTATTTGAATAATCGTTAAAATCTTTCTTTCATCTCTAAATATTTTTTAGACGCTAAATTTAATGTTTATCAATTAAATCTTGATTGCATTTTGTTTCTTTTTGCACAATTAAGTTAGTTTTTAACCTATCTTAATTTACGGAATAATTTAAATGAAAAAGACAATACTCTGCTTAACATGGGCTTTACAGTCTGTTGCTCTATTAATCACGAAGGCAGTACAAAATTATACGAGCAAACATTAACTTCATTGAAAGCAAAATTATTGCTAACAAAACAGCAGGTATTATGCACAGATTTTATTGAAATGAGGTATTTGTGCACTTGATTCATAATACCGGATAATATGCTGCGACTATAGGATGCCCCAAAAAGGTTTCACTTTTCATCTTATTAAGAATGAAATTAACTACCTATTAGTAAATAAAAATAGTTCTTATTGACATAAAAATTTAAACATTTTAAACTCACACTGTTTTGTAAACGCTCGCTATTTATAGTGAGTTTATCTCTTTCTTAATGAGGACATTTTTATGAAAAAATCTCTTTCTGTGCTTGCACTTGCATTATCTTCTGTTGTTTCAACTTCTGCGTTAGCTGCAAACGAAGTCAATGTTTACTCTTACCGTCAGCCGTACTTAATTGAGCCGATGTTAAAAGACTTTGAAAAACAAACAGGTATCAAAGTAAACGTGATCTTTGCAGACAAAGGTTTAGTTGAACGTGTACAAAAAGAAGGCGAATTAAGCCCTGCGGACGTGCTTTTAACGGTAGATATTAGCCGTGTAATGCAAATTGTGAAATCTGGTTTGGCTCAAAAAGTGGACTCAAAAACTTTAGAGAAAAACATTCCTGCACAGTTCCGTGATTCAAATGGCGAATGGTTCGGTTTAACCAAACGTGCTCGTGTAATCTATACTTCTAAAGACCGTGTTGGCAAATTACCTGCTGGCTTTGATTACTTAGACTTAGCTAAACCTGAATATAAAGGTAAAGTGTGTGTTCGTTCAGGCAAAAATGCTTACAACGTTTCTCTCTTTGCTGCAATGATCGAACACTACGGTGAAGAAAAAACGAAAGCATTCTTAGAGGATTTAAAAGCAAATCTTGCACAAAAACCACAAGGTGGCGACCGTGACCAAGTTAAAGCGATCAAAGAAGGCATCTGTGATTATGCGTTAGGTAACAGCTACTACTACGGTAAAATGTTAGATGATGAGAAACAAAGATCTTGGGCTGAGTCTGCGATCATTAACTTCCCTAACGGTCAATACGGTACACACGTTAATATCAGTGGTGTTGCGCTAGCGAAACATTCACCAAATAAAGCAAATGCAATTAAATTAATTGAGTATCTCAGCGGCAACCAAGCTCAAGGTTTATATGCTAAACTTAACCACGAGTACCCAGTAAAAGCTGATGTTGCACCTTCTGATCTTGTAAAAGGTTGGGGTACTTACTCAACCGATGCATTAAAATTAGAAGACATTGCGAAAAACTATGAAAAAGCCTTGAAATTAGTTGATGAAGTTAAATTTGATGATTTCGGTGCGAAATAATTAATGCTGAAATGCCCGTGGGGACACACGCAGTGTGTCCGCTAATTACGGGTTTTATGTAAAATTTAAACGAACACACGCAGTGTGTCTGCTAATTATAGATTTTATGTAAAATTTAAACGGACACACGCAGTGTATCCCTACAATCTCCCCCCTTCCTTACAAAAAGGGGGAATTTTGTTTTTTAATGGAATGAGATTTTGATCGATTTATGATAAACCGATACCTGACTTGGCAACTTTCCGCTCTTGCAACTACGCTGTTAATCCTTCTTCCGTTGCTTGCCATTGGCTATCACGCTTTTGAAGGTGAAATGGAAAATCTCGTTCATCTTTGGGATACAATGCTAGGTACTTATCTGCTTAACTCAAGCTTGTTAGTCTTAGGCACTGTAGTCCTTGCACTTTTTTTTGCATTACCGTCCGCTTGGATTGTTGCAAATTATCAATTCTGTGGGCAAAAAACGCTTCAATGGTTACTTTGCTTGCCGTTAGCAATGCCTGCTTATTTAATCGCTTATCTTTATACCGATTTGCTCGACTATTCTGGGGCATTTCAGGAAATGTTGCGTGGTATTTTCGGTTGGCAAACACCGCACGATTATTGGTTTCCGAAAATCCGCACCCTTTACGGTGCTTGCTTTGTACTTGCCCTTGTACTCTACCCTTATATTTTCTTACTGGTTCGAGTGGCATTATTAGAACAATCCGAAAACCTCACTCACAGTGCCAGAATGTTAGGTTCATCGCCGGCGGATATTTTCCGTAAAATTACTTTCCCTTTAATTCGCCCTGCAATTGCTGTCGGTATGGCGTTAGTCGCAATGGAAACCTTAGGCGATTTCGGCACCGTGTCCTATTTTGCTGTGCCAACTTTGACTACGGCAATCTACGACTCGTGGCTCGGCTTTCAAGATCTCGGCACTGCAAGCCGTATTTCCATTTTTATGTTGCTGATGATTTTTCTGTTTATCAGCCTTGAGCAATATAGCCGTCGTAAACAAAAAAGCTATCAGCGTGGCTATGAAAAGAAAACCTCGTTCAAACAGCTCACAGGTTGGAAACTGTGGCTTGCACAAGGTTGGTGCTGGGGCTTGTTGGCGCTGGCGTTCTTTATTCCATTCGGTCGATTAATCTACTGGTCTTTCCACTATTTTGAACAGTCGTGGAATTTAGATTTTGTGCAATTTGCCTTAAATAGCTTAAAAGTCTCTATTATTGCTTCGATTATTACCGTTGCCCTTGCTATGTTACTGCATTTTGCTCATCGTCTGTCGGTCAATCGCAGATTTTGGGCGAAATCAACCCGCTTATCGTTGCAATTTTCCTCATTGGGCTATGCCATTCCAGGGACTGTACTGGCAATCGGCTTATTGTCGCCATTGACCTTTGCCGATCATCAACTACACGCCCTGCTGAAATCCTTAGATCTACCCCCTGTCGGCTTAATTTTTTCTGGTTCACTGTTTGCCTTAGTCCTTGCTTATGTAATCCGCTTTTCCGCAATGGCAATCGGCAGTCTTGAAACCTCTCTCGGCAAAATTTCGCCGTCGTTAGATATGGCAAGTCAAACAATGGGAAAAACAGGCTTATCAATGTTTAGAAGTGTGCATATCCCTTTGATTACCAAAGGAATTATTACCGCAGGCTTGATGGTCTTTATTGAAAGTATGAAAGAGTTAAATGCGTCACTGTTATTGCGACCGTTCAACTTTGATACCTTAGCGACCCACGTTTTCACCTTTACCTCAGATGAACAATTAGAGCGTGCCGCCTTGCCTGCCATCGTGTTAGTGTTGGTTGGATTAATCCCTGTTATTTGGCTGACCCGTTCGTTAATCTCTCAATCGCAAAAAGAACGTTAATATGAAATTACTTGATATTCAAAATTTGAGCTGTCAATTTGACGACAATGTGGTACTAAAATCCCTCGATCTTGCCGTAGGCGAAAATGAGATCGTCTGTCTATTAGGGGCAAGTGGTTGTGGCAAAACGACGCTACTCAAAGCGATTGCAGGTTTACTTCCGATTAGTGAAGGTAAAATCTTTCTTGCAGGGGAAGATTTGCAGAAAAAACCGATTGAACAGCGTCAAATCGGGCTGATTTTCCA
Source organism: Glaesserella parasuis (assembly GCF_002015085.1). Taxonomy (GTDB): domain Bacteria; phylum Pseudomonadota; class Gammaproteobacteria; order Enterobacterales; family Pasteurellaceae; genus Glaesserella; species Glaesserella parasuis. The sequence continues at coordinate 14,548 of NZ_MUXW01000039.1, read as the reverse complement.
AGATTACGCCCTATTTCCGCATTTAACGGTAGCACAAAATATTCAATTCGGCTTATGCAAAATGTGTAAATCCGACCAACATTGTTGCACCCAACAGATGTTGTCAGTGGTGAAACTACAAGGCTTTGAAGGACGTTTCCCACACGAACTCTCTGGCGGACAGCAACAGCGTGTCGCCATTGCCCGTGCTTTAGCTTGTGAACCTGAATTATTACTGCTCGATGAACCTTTTTCCAACATCGACAGCCAAACCCGTTATGCGATGATCCAAGAGATTAAACAGATCTTAAAAAGCCAAAAAGTCCCTGCGATTTTCGTTACCCATAGCAAAGAAGAAGCCTTTGCCTTTGCGGATAAAATTGCAGTGATGGATCAAGGTAAGATCGTACAATTCAGTACGCCAACCGAGCTCTACCACGCCCCAGTGAATGCCTTCGTTGCTGACTTTTTAGGTGGTACAAACTACCTGCCGTGCAAAGTGTTAGAAAATCACTTCCTTGAAAGCCCGATTGGTACTTATCAATTCCCTGAAATCGAGTATCCGCTTGGTGATTATCATTGGTTGCTCCGCCCTGAGCAGATTACCCTGAAAGCCGATGACAACGGGCAAGGTGTGGTGGTTGAAAAACTGTTCTTAGGGCAATTCTACCGTTATCAAATTGCAATAAACGGCACAAATGTCACCGCTTACCAAACGGCGGATTTGCCACTGGAAGCAAAAGTATCGGTAAGTTTCCAGATGAGAGAGTTGGTGTTGTTTGTTATAAAGAAAAACTAAGATTAAAAATTTAGAATCTTTTAAAATATTATTGTGATGATCAATATCAAATAGCCATAAATGGCGCTATTTCTCACGTAACATCTGCTCCGCCATTTTTATACTTTGAATGATCTCTTTACGATCTAAGGCTTCGTTCTGGTTGTCTAATACTTTTTCCCAGTAATGAATTGCCTGTTTGAAATCGTTATGTAAAAAAGCATCGGAGGCAAGCAGAAGTAGGCTAGCACTCTCTTTGTCATCAATTTGTAACGCTCGTTCAAGCCAAGCCTTTGCTTGTGGGGAAAGTCGTTGTTTATTTAAATAGTAATCGGCTGTTGCCATTGCACCTAAAATACTCGCCTTTTCGCCTAGCACGGTCTGAGCATTGTGAAAACAGGTTAAGGCTGCTTCAAAATCGTTATTGAGCGAATAAGCCTGCCCTAGTTCAAACCAGAGTTTGCCATCATTGGCATTTTGGCGAAGCTGATGTTGAAGGTTGGTAATATAGTGATCATTACGCTGTTCGCTACTTTCTTCTGCACGTTGTTGTTGAAATTGAGCAAAAGCCTGCTCCCCTTGAATAGCAAGGCTATAACGCCCTGTCTGCCAATAATAGATAATGCTAGAGACAAGGGCAATCAACAAAACAGTCACTACAAGCGGGCGTTTAAGTGGATTTTTTTGCCATTGCGATACAACTTCATTTTGTTGTTCAAATGCTTGGCGACTTGCCAATTCGGCTAAATATTCAGTACGCTCTTTCTCTGCAAAAGTATCCGCAAATCGTTCCGCTTGTTGATAATAAGTCCGATTAAGCTCGTTCCTAATCATTTTGCTTTCTCCGTGTTCGCCAAAAAATTAGGCTAAAGAGTAGAATAAGTAAGCCAACAGGCATTCCCCATAATACCCACGTTTGAGGATTAAAGGGTGGCTGATAATGGACGAAGTCTCCAAAGCGCTCTGTCATTGTTTGAATGATTTCTTGGTCGCTTTTTCCTTGATTGACCATTTCATAGACTTCTATGCGTAATTTGTAGGCTTGAGAAGCGTTGGACTCTACCAGATTTTGGTTTTGACACTGTAAACAACGCAATGATTTCGCTAGGTTAATCGCACGAATACGTTCGCTATCAGAATGAAACTGAAAGGTATCTACCATTTCTGCCTGAGCTACGAGGGCGATAAAACTGAACAGTAAAAATAAGATCCGTTTCATTTATCCTGTTCCTTCAATGCTTGCAAACGAGGCATAAAATCTTGAGCAAAATTAGGGTTGTAGCCTTTTTGTTGGTAACGAACAATGCCATTTTTATCAATGAGATAACTTGAGGGGGCAGAAGAAATTCTGAGGGTTTCCGTTAAAAAACCTTTATCCCAATCATCAATCACTAGCTCAAATGGATTTCCCCACTGAGCAAGGGCTTGCCGTGCATTTTCGGGGCGATCTGCGTAGGTCAGCCCAACAATTTTTACCCCTTGTTGTTTCATCTCAAGTAAAATCGGAAACTCTTTAATACACCAAGTACACCAACTCGCCCAAACGTTTAAAATAAAAGGCTCATTTGGTAAACTTGCTTTACTGATAACCGCTTGATTATCCAGTAAATGTTTTAAGCTAAATTCAGGCAACGGCTTACCTTGCCAATCTTCGCTTAACGACACATTGTCTTTTTCTTTTAATTGCATTACTAAAAAAAGTACAACCGCAAATAAGATAACAAGCGGTAAAAACAGCAATCCTTTTTTCATTTTTTTCTCCGATAACCAACCAATGCCAATAGGCTCGCCAAGACCATTATTGCACCGCCTAGCCATAAAATACGAACATAAGGTTTGTAGTGCAGACGAAATGCGTACTCTTTATTACCAAACTTATCGCCCATCACAATATAAATATCATCTAAACCATAATGGGCTAGCCCCACTTCTGCCATTGTCATTGTACGGACATCATAGTAACGGCGTTCGGGCAACAAGGTTGCCAATTTTTGATGATGTTGATCATAAAGATGAAACTCTGCTACTTCGGCAGTGTAGTTTGCCCCAATTTCATTGTGGTGTTTGACATATTCAAAGTGTAGCCCTGCTAATTCAGCAGACTGCGTTGGTTTTAGTCTCACGCCAACTTCATCAGCATAATAGCTATTCATCATTGCCCCAATCACACTTATCGCAAAACCAATATGAGCCAGTCGCATTGCAAGCGGTCGGATTTGCCACATAAATCGCTGATAAGGTAGATGAGTTAGTACAACCCAAATCGCGAGTGAGATAAAAAGAGTAGGTTGCCATTGCAATTGATGCACATAGACTTGTGGCAAAACTTGATAACTGAAGCCTAAACTAAGTAGCACCGCAACGGGTAATAATGCCAGTTGCCATAAGATTTGACGTTGTGGAATATGCTTCCAACGTAGCACTATTGCAAATCCCATTAGACATAACAAAATCAATGCTAAAGGGGCAAAAATCGTGTTGAAATAAGGCGCACCAACTGAAATGGATCCCCAGCCCATCGCACTGAAAATCATCGGATAAAATGTGCCAAGAATAACCACCAGCGTGGCTAATGCAAATAAGCCATTAACCAATAATAATGCCGTTTCTTTTGAAAACAGATGAAAACGAACATTGCCTTGCCATAAATTCACTCGTAAAGCGAATAGAGCCAATGCAACAAAGCTCAAGCTAAAGAACAAAATAAGCAGAGCCATTCCTCGCTCTGCGTCCACTGCAAATGCGTGAACAGAAGTAAGAACCCCAGAACGAACAATAAATGTGCCTAACAGACTTAATGCAAAGGCAAAGATGGCTAATAAAATCGTCCAATAACTAAAAATGCCTCGCTGTTCGCTAACGACTAAACTGTGTAACAGAGCAGTACCAAGTAACCACGGCATTAAAGAGGCATTTTCAACAGGGTCCCAAAACCACCAGCCCCCCCCCCAGCCAAGTTCATAATAAGCCCACCAAGCACCTAACATTATGCCTGCGGTTAGAAATCCCCAAGCTACCATTGTCCAAGGGCGGATCCAACGAGCAATAGCATAATCAAACACGCCACCAAGCAACATTGCCATTGCCATTGCAAATGTGACAGCAAAGCCTACATAGCCTAAATAAAGCAGTGGTGGGTGAAAAATTAATCCGACATCTTGCAACATAGGATTAAGATCTCGCCCCTCTGGGGAAGGGGGAAAACTACGCTCAAATGGATTAGAGACCAAGAGAATAAACAAAGCAAAGCCTAAAATAATTAAGGCGAGAGAGGCTAGGGTGCGGTAAGTAAACAAGCGGTCGATTTTGCCTGAAAAAATGCAAAATATGCCTGTCCATAATGCCAATGCCGTTAGCCAAAACAGCATTGACCCTTCGTGTCCTCCCCAAGTGGCTGCAAATTTGAAGAATGAGGGTAGTTGACTATTAGAATGAGCAGCGACATAGGCAACGCTGAAATCATCATAGATAAAAGCGTAGGCTAAACAGCCAAAACATGCTAAGGCTAATAAGGCTTGAATTAAACTAAATAGGCGATTTCCACTCAACCAAAAGGGTTGATGGCGAATTTCTCCCCATAAGGAACATAAAACCTGTAACCCTGAAATACCAGCTAATAAGACTAAACAGAAATAACCCAGTTCGGGAAGCATAATCTATCCATAAAATGTAAAAAATCGAGCTATTTTAACCGGTTGCTATAAATAAACAAAGCGAATTACGAGGATTCGCTTTGTTTTACTCATATCTTACTATAAGAGCTGATATCACTATTTTTTACGCTTGAATAGGATAACAAGAGTAACTAATACCGCTGCTGTTACTGCAAAGCTGAGGAATGCAGAGGTAGTAAAACCAATCACTAAATAACCCACTGCTGAAGCCACCGCAACGACAAGCGTATAAGGTAACTGCGAAGTAACGTGATCCATATGGTTACACTGTGCACCTGTTGAAGACAAAATGGTGGTGTCCGAAATCGGTGAACAGTGGTCACCACATACTGCACCTGCCATTACCGCAGATAAGCAAGGTAATAATAATGCGGGTTCTGCGTTGGCAGCCATAGCTGCAGCAATTGGTAACATAATACCGAATGTTCCCCAACTTGTACCTGTTGAGAATGCCATTGCTGCTCCTAATGTAAAGAGGATTGCAGGTAAAAATGCAGGGTTAATGTTGCCAGCAACAAGGGTTGATAAATACTTACCTGTTTGCATATCGCTTACGATGCCGTTAATTGTCCAAGCAAAGAATAAAATGGTGATTGCACCCATCATAGATTTTGCACCGATACCGTACGACTTCCAGTAATCACTCATTGTTACTTTACGTCCTATTGCAATCATTAAAGTCGCTACAGCTAATGCACTCAAACTTCCTACAACCAATGAAATACCTACAGTAGTATTTTCAAATGCGCCTAATACATCAAATGGTTTGCCACTTTCTGCTAGAGCTTGGTCACCCGTGTACATCATCATTGCAAGGGTTGCCAAAATTAAGGTGATGATTGGTAAAATTAAGTTCATCACACTACCACTTGCTTCGACAATTTGTTGCTCTTCAACATCTGCAGCTTGCTCAGCTTGTTGTTCAAAACGAGCCATTGAGCCTAAGTTGATTGAGAAATAAGCAGCTACAAAGACTAAAATCATTGAGAAAATAGCGTAGAAGCTCATCGCACTCATTGCCATAAATGCCCCCAATGGAGTGTAGTTTGTAATGCCGTAAGTGGTTAATAGACCTGCAATTAAAGTGATGATGTAAGCACCCCAGCTTGAAATTGGCATTAACACACACATTGGCGCTGCTGTTGAGTCAAGAATATAAGCTAATTTGGCACGAGAAACTTTGAATTTGTCTGTTACTGGACGTGCAATTGCACCTACAGTAAGGCTGTGGAAATAATCGTCGATAAAGGTAACGAACACTAACGCCGCCGCCATTAATTTTGCACCACGTTTTCCTTGAATACGTTTTTGGGCCCAATTTACAAAGGCTTGGTTACTGCCTGAAATGCTTAATAAGGCGGTGAGTACCCCTAATAAAAGTAAGAAAAGAATGATGTGTACGTTATTTGAATTTAATCCTTCTCCGCCATAAATTAACGAAGTGATATTTTTCTTCAAATGTAAAAAGGCATCAATCGGGTTGCCACTGGTAAGCATTAACGCACCGACAATAATCCCGATACTCAATGAGAGTAATACTCGACGAGTAATAATGGCAAGTACCAATGCTAATAATGCAGGCACTACAGACCACAATGAACTTGAATAATCAACTAGATTCATAAAACCTCTAAGATTGTTTTTAATAAAATAACACGTCAAACAAAGAAAGAGATCTACTGGAATAAACTTACTTTTGATGAAGCAAGGTGTTTAGGGAAGGGAACAAAAGAAAAACAGAATAAACCCAGCCTAACAGTAGCACTCCATAGCCTCCGCTATGACAGTATCGTTCCTTTCGATAACGATACCAACCAATTAAGATGACGCTTAATTGATTTCGGCGAATACGCCTTTCCTCTTTCTTCATCGTTTTCCACTCTGAAAGAATACTTATCGCATTCGCACCTCTACAATTTGTAGGACACTAATAGCTTACCTGAAGAAACGGCGGTTGCCAATAGGGGAAAGATGGATTTTGATAAATTAATATGTCAGATTTATTCTAGTTTGCTTTAAGTTATTATCAAAATATAATAAGAATTTTATTTTGTGTATTTACCTGAAATAATTATTACGATAATATAAAAAAAAGTCTAAATTGATATGAACTAGTTACATTTAGGAGAAAACAATGACTGATTTATTAAAAACGCTTTCAAATATTCGTAGCTTGCGTGTAATTGCTCGTGAAGCTTCAATTGAACAATTGGAACTTATCGCAGAGAAAATTGCACTTGTTATTGAAGAAAAACGTGAAGAAATTAAAGTTCAACAAGAAGAAAAAGCAAAACGTCTAGAAAGCCTAAATAAATACAAAGAGTTACTTGCTCAAGATGGTATTTCAGCAGAAGAACTTGCGTTATTATTAGCAGGTACAACCAAAGTAGAACGTAAAAAACGTGATCCTCGTCCAGCAAAATATAAATTCATTGATGCAAACGGTAATGAAAAAACTTGGACAGGTCAAGGCAGAACGCCTCGTGAAATTCAACAAGCATTAGAAGCGGGTAAATCATTAGCAGATTTTGCAATCTAATTTGATATGAATACAGAGAAGCCCACAAGATGTGGGTTTTCTTTTTTATGATTGATATGAATTAGCTATTTTTCTAATAAATAGAGAAAACAAAATGATTGAAAATAAAATTTTATTAACGGAATGTCCTGATGATACGGGGCTTGTCGCTAAAATCACGAATATTTGTTATAAACATCAATTAAACATTATTAAAAATAGTGAGTTTGTTGAAAGTGATACTCGCCACTTTTTTATGCGTACTGAATTACAAGGTATTTTCAACGATCAGACCCTATTAGCCGATTTAGAATTTACCTTGCCAAAAGGATCTATTTATAAACTTGTTCCGCAACAACGTAAACGTATTGTAATTTTAGTCACTAAAGAAGCACACTGTTTAGGCGATATTTTAATGAAGACCTATTATGGTGGTTTGAATGTTGAAATTGCGGCTGTGATTGGTAATCACGATACATTAAGAAGTTTAGCAGAACGTTTTGATGTGCCGTTCCATTTAGTAAGCCACGAGGGTTTAACTCGTGTAGAACACGATAAACTACTAGCGGATAAAATTGATGAGTATGCCCCAGATTATATTGTGTTAGCAAAATATATGCGCGTATTAAATCCTGAGTTTGTGGCGAAATACCCAAATCGTGTGATTAACATTCACCATTCATTTTTACCTGCCTTTATCGGTGCGAAGCCTTATCAACAAGCCTATCAGCGTGGTGTTAAAATTATTGGAGCAACCGCACACTTTATCAATAATGAGTTAGACGAAGGTCCGATTATTATGCAAAATGTGATTAATGTGGATCATACTTATACAGCAGATGCAATGATGCGTGCAGGGCGAGATGTAGAAAAAACGGTATTGAGCCGAGCATTAGAATTGGTGCTTGCTGATCGTGTTTTTGTTTATCAAAATAAAACTATCGTGTTATAATCTTCCTCTCAGCCTTCGGCAGCTCCCTCGTAAGTAGGGGGAGCATAAGAGGGATAACCTATATAAAATCATTTCATAAAATGAAACTTGTCGATATTTTCACTGATGGTTCTTGCTTGGGAAATCCAGGTAAGGGGGGCATTGGTATTTTATTGCGTTATCAAGGCAAAGAAAAACGGATAAGTCAGGGTTACTACTTGACGACAAATAATCGTATGGAACTTCTTGCCGTGATCACTGCTCTAAATGCCTTGAAAGAACCTTGTAGTGTACATTTGCATAGCGATAGCCAATATATGCAAAATGGCATTCAAAAATGGATTTTTAATTGGAAGAAAAACAACTGGAAAACCAGTAATAATACGCCCGTTAAAAATCAGGATTTGTGGATAGCTCTAGATAAAGCCATAACACGCCATCAGGTTGAATGGCAGTGGGTCAAAGGCCATTCTGGGCATAAAGAGAATGAGATTTGCGATCAATTAGCAAAGGAAGGGGCAAATAATCCCGCTTTAGAAGATGTAGGTTATCAACCTAGTCAAAGCTAGATTATGTTCTGATTTCGTGAAGTAGATCACAAATGTAAATACTCGTCTTGTCAATATATTGACATCGCCTTGATTAGTGTTATGATGTTTTCAATTCATTTTTACCTTTCATTTTGATTAATTCACTTCAAAATGAAAGGTAAATACGAAACTTTGTGGTTGTTTTATGTGTCTAGCACATAACCATTTAACAAAAACGACACTATCAAGGAGTCTAATATGACTAAACATTTTGAACACAATGAATCTCGCCGTGGCTTTATGAAATTAGTTGTAGGTGTTGGTGCTGGTTTAGCATTCTCAGGTTCAATCGGTACTTTTGCTTCTAAAGCCTATGCAGCCCCAGCAAAAGGGACGACTATTGAGGCAGGTATTGCTTATCCGATTTCAACAGGTTTTGACCCAATGAGTTCAACTGGTGCATCTTCAATGGCGGCTAATATCCACATTTTTGAAGGTTTAGTTGATCTACACCCAGCAACTCGCCAGCCATATCTAGCACTTGCAGCAAAAGAGCCAGAAAAAGTTGACGATGTAACTTATCGTGTGACTTTACGCGATGGTGCTGTTTTCCACAATGGCACACCAGTAACTACTGCAGACGTTGTTTTCTCATTTGAACGTGTATTAGATCCAAATACCAAATCACTCTTTGCTCAATTCATTCCGTTTATTCAATCAGTCAAAGCGATTGATGACAAAGTGGTTGAGTTTAAATTGAAATATCCATTTGCGTTATTCAAAGAACGTTTAACCATTATCAAAATCGTACCAAAAGCATTAATTGAAGCCCAAGGTCAATCAGTCTTTGATGCAAACCCTGTTGGTACTGGTCCATATAAATTCGTTTCAGCAGTAAAAGATGACCGTATCGTATTTGAAGCAAACCCAGCTTATACAGGTCAATATCCTGCAACTGTTGAGAAAATGACTTGGTTCTTACTCTCTGATGACGCAGCGCGTGTTGCAGCACAAGAGTCAGGTCGTGTACAAGCAATTGAAAACGTACCCTACTTAGATGCAGCTCGCTTAAAACGTAAAGCCTCTGTAGAATCTGTTCAATCATTCGGCTTAATTTTCTTAATGTTTAACTGTGAAAAAGCACCGTTTAACAACAAGAAAGTACGTCAAGCATTACAATATGCGATTGATACACAAAAATTAGTTGATGTGGTGTTCTTAGGCAACGCAAAACCAGCGACATCTTATGTTCAAGATTCTCACCCAGACTATGTGAAAGCATCAACAGTCTATGATTTCGATCCGAAAAAAGCGGCTGCATTGTTGAAAGAAGCTGGTGTAGATAAACTTGAATTTACAACACGTTCAACTGCACATAAATGGGTTGTGGACTCTGTTCAAATGATCCTTGAAGATTGGAACAAAATCCCTGGCGTGAAAGTGACAAACATCGCTTCACAATCACCATACAATGACGGTGTTGATGCTGGTAACTTTGAAGTGTTAATTGCACCAGGTGACCCATCAGTATTCGGTAACGACTTAGACTTATTATTAAGCTGGTGGTACCGTGGTGATGTATGGCCGAAAAAACGTTTCCGTTGGTCAAATACACCTGAATATGCAGAAGTTCAAAAACTTCTTGACGCTGCCGTGGCTGCGAAAACTCCAGCAGAAGCTCGTGAAATTTGGGGTAAAGCGATTAACATCATTGCTGAAGAAGCAGCACTTTATCCAATTATTCACCGTAAACTTCCAACAGCTTGGAGTAACAAAGCATTAGAGGGCTTCCAACCACTACCAACCACAGGTATGTCATTCATTGGTGTAAGCCGTAAATAATCATAATATTGCCTTCACCTTCGGGTGAAGGCGTTTAAAGTAGCATCTTACTTAAGGTTTCTTTCAAGCGGTAAGATTGTTGTAAAAGTTGCAAACCTTTTCGGTAATCTCACCGCTTTTCTTATAAAAATTATATAAACCTATCCCACTAACCTTTCTTGTAGTCGGAGAAAAAAATGGAAATCGTACTTCGTCTGTTACTACGTCGTTTAATGGCATTACCACTGATGATGCTTGGCGTAAGTGCATTAGTTTTTATCATTCTACAGTTCACCCCTGGAGATCCAGCGTCTGTTGCATTAGGTGAAAGTGCAAGTGATGCTGCGAAAGAATTGTATCGTGAACAACACGGATTGAACGATCCTGTTATCGTCCAATACTTTCGTTTCATTGGTAACGTTTTGGTACTTGACTTTGGTCTAACCACACCGCCAGAACAGCCAATCACCTCATTAATTGCTAAAGCCTTCCCTCTCACATTACAACTGACTTTCATCGGGGTCTTTTTAGCAGCAATCGTATCATTCTCTTTAGGGATTATTGCGGCACTTTACCGTGACCGTTGGGCAGACCAAGTTATTCGCTTACTCTCAGTGGCGGCGGTGGCAACCCCATCATTCTGGTTAGGTATCTTATTAATTCAATACTTCTCTCTTGAATTAGATTGGCTTCCATCAGGTGGATTTGTGCCATTTAGTGAAGACCCAACAGAGTATTTCCGTTCAATGGCATTACCATCATTAGCATTAGCAATCCCAGTATGTGCGTCATTAATTCGTGTGGTGCGTACCACAATGGTAGAAGAAATGGACAAAGATTATGTGCGTACAGCGATTGGTAATGGCGTACCTTATGCAACAGTTATTCGTCATAACGTATTGCGTAATGCCTTGATTACGCCAGTTACTGTTTTAGGCTTGCGTGTCGGCTACCTACTTGGTGGTGCAGTGGTTATCGAACAAATCTTCGACTTACCAGGAATGGGTAAATTGATTTTTAACGGTATCGTAAACCACGACTTACACCTTGTACAAGGGGTCGTATTGACTATCGCCTTTACTTTCGTCTTGGTGAATATCATTGTCGATATTCTTTACTTACTGATTAATCCAAAAATTCGGAGTTTATAATGTTTCGCCAAGGATTAGCTGATAGACTTGCTTCAGGCGGGGCAAGATTTAAAGCATTATCAACCGCCTCTAAACTCGCATTAGGATTTATTGTGCTCGTAGCATTACTAGCTATTTTAGCACCGTGGGTATCACCATACGACCCATTGCAAACCCTTCGCCCAGTTCAAGCACCAAATGCAGATTACTGGTTTGGGACAGACCGTCTTGGACGTGATATTTTATCTCGCTTAATTTACGGTGCTCAAACATCACTCTTTATCGGACTTGGTGCAGTAGCACTTGCCATTGTACTCGGCAGTATCTTAGGGGCAACTGCTGCGACCGCAGACAAGCTCGGTAACGAAGTCATTATGCGTTTTATGGACATCTTAATGGCATTCCCTGGTATTGCACTTGCAGCGGTATTACTTGCAACCTTAGGTAACGCAGTACCGATTATCATCTTAGCCATTGCGATTGTTTATACCCCACAACTTGCTCGTGTGGTGCGTGCAAACGTAGTTTCTCAATGGGAAGAAGATTATGTTCGTGCAGAACGTGTTATCGGTGGTAGCCGTACCTACATCTTAGTCAAACACGTTGTGCGCAACTCTGCCGCACCAGTGTTAGTCTTTGCAACCGTAATGGTGGCTGATGCGATTGTACTTGAAGCCTCTCTCTCTTTCTTAGGTGCAGGTGTACAACTTCCACAACCATCTTGGGGAAATATCCTGTCAGAAGGACGTAACATCGTATTAAGTGGCTTCTGGTGGGCAACAACCTTTGCAGGTTTAGCGATACTCTTAACGGTACTCTCGCTCAACATTCTCTCTGAAGGCTTAACAGATGCGTTAGTCAATCCAAAACTCAAACGTAGCCCAACCACATCAAAAGAAGACGTATCAAAACCGCTTTCAACGGATGTACAAGAAGCAATGGCAGAAAGTCTTGCATTAAAACGCTACTTACTCAAATTACACGAGAAAGAAGCTACTCGCACAGACCGTATGCAACTAAACCCAAATGCCAAACCGATTTTACAGGTAAAAAACCTCTCAATCCGTTTCCCAAATCGTTATGGCGACATTCCACTTGTTGATAATATCAGCTTTACCGTTAATGAAGGCGAAACAATGGGATTAGTGGGCGAATCTGGCTGTGGTAAATCTATCTCTGCCTTCTCAATTATGGGCTTATTACCACCGACAGCCAAAATCACAGGGGAAATTCTCTTTACCGACCGTGCAGGCAACCAACACGATCTCTTAAAAACCGATAAGCTTAACGAATTGCGTGGACACGAGATCTCAATGATCTACCAAGATGCTTTAAGTGCATTAAACCCATCAATGCGTATCAAAGACCAAATGGCACAGCTTATCAGCCGTGGAGGTAAACAATCTGCTGAAACCCTATTAAAATGGGTAAAACTCGATCCAGAGAAAACCTTAAACCGCTACCCACACGAATTATCGGGTGGTCAGCGTCAGCGTGTATTGATCGCAATGGCTCTAGCGCGTGAACCAAAATTACTTATTGCTGACGAGCCAACCACAGCTCTTGACGTAACTGTTCAAGCCGAAGTGATTAAATTGCTCAACGAATTGCGTGAAAAACTTGGCTTTGCAATGGTGTTCGTGAGCCACGATCTTGCATTAGTCGCACAAATGGCGCACCACATCACCGTAATGTACGAAGGACAAGTAGTGGAAATGGCACCGACATCATCGTTATTGTCTAACCCAACGCACGAATATACACGAGGCTTGCTCGGTTCTGTACTCTCAACAGAATGTCGTGCAGAGCGTTTATATCAAATCCCAGGTAGTGTTCCATCACCGTTTGATTTTGCGAAAGGCGACCGCTTTGCAAGCCGTTCATTACGTCCAGATGCAAATCCAAATCAACGCTTGAAACTTGTACCAGCAAGCGACAATCCGAAACACCTTTGGGCTTCACATTTGGAGGGATAAACAATGAGTATGAAACCATTAAAAGAACAGCCTATCATTGAATTAGAGAACATTGTTGTACAGTTCCCATCTCGTGATGGCACGCTGTTTAACCCAAAAAAATTCACAGCCGTAGGTGGCGTGAGCTTAGAAGTCAATGCAGGTGAAACGGTAGGTTTAGTAGGTCAATCTGGTTGCGGTAAATCTACCCTAGCAAACGTGATTATCGGCTTACAAAAACCGACATCAGGTACAGTCAAATTCAACGGCTTACAAATGAAATACGGTAGTGCAGAAGCTCGTAAACAGTTTGGTCGTCAAGTATCGGTGATCTTCCAAGACCCAGCGACAGCGTTAAACCCTCGTATGCGAGTATTGGATATTTTGAAAGACCCGATGGATATTCACAATGTACTGCAACCGCACGAACGTGAAAAACGTGTTTACGACTTACTTTCTCGTGTTGGTTTACCACGTTCCGCCGCACTTGTTGAGCCAACTCGTTTATCTGGCGGACAAAAACAACGTGTTGCGATTGCCCGTGCGTTAGCATTAAATCCAAAACTGATCGTTGCAGACGAACCAACCTCAGCACTTGACGTATCTGTTCGTGCGCAGGTGCTAAACCTGTTAGCCGATCTGAAAAAAGAGTTAAATCTTGCGATGGTGTTTATTTCTCACGATTTACAAACCGTCCGCCAAGTTTCGGATAGAATTGTGGTAATGAATGGTGGATTGATTGTTGAGCAAGGTAATGCTGCCGATGTCTTCGACACACCAAAAGAAGAGTACACCAAAATTTTATTAGATGCAGCGCCATCGTTATTATAGTTTAATTATGCGTCTATCTATGACTGTTTAAGTAGTCGTTGGTAGGCGCATTTCTTTTTATTATGAAGGAAATACATTATATGCGCTGTTATTTTCTCTTTAGTCCAAGTCTAGTGATGAACAGCGTTGCCAAATAATGGGCTTTCTGATGTTCGCTTGCACGGCAACAATGGGAATAGGCTTTTATAGTAGCAATGAAATCATGACTATTGGGGGAGGCAAGCTACTTAAACAAGCTATACCTCTCACAAATACACTTTATCTAACAGAAATTCAGACTAGAATTGATGACGATACTTTTTGAATTTCAATGAAATGGAATGGGAAGTCGTTAAAGAAAAAATGGTCTGAAGTAGATGAAAAAAATAATTGCTGCCGTGACCCTATCCCAAATTCTGTGT
>NZ_MUXW01000038.1 GCF_002015085.1 Glaesserella parasuis | reverse complement strand
AGTTGTCCCACCTGATTCCATCCCGAACTCAGAAGTGAAAAGCTGTAACGCCGATGGTAGTGTGGGGCTTCCCCATGTGAGAGTAGAGCATCGTCGGGGTTTTATTAAAGAGAAGAAACTGCAGGTTAGAGATAGCCTGCGGTTTTTTGTTTTAGTAGATATATAAAAGATGAGGCTGTCCTAGATAACTAACTTAAGCTGCCATTAACTAATTGTTTTAAAATGGAAATTTGAGATTTTAAGTTACTGTGATTAAAACGCCATTCGCATTCCTTCAAATACAACTCAAAATGTGCTTTGGGAATACCGTTAAACTTGCGTAAATGACGTTTAGCTTGGCTCCAAAAATTCTCAATTCCGTTTACATGATTTTGTTTTTCTGCGAAATGAGTACTGTGATTGATACGAAAATGATTAAACTCACTCACATCAAGAACATCATAGCTTCGATAAAAATCGGTGTAAACAATGCTGTCAGGCTTCACCTTTTCTCGAATAATCGGTAAAAGTGTCGCAGATTGAGTATTCGGTACAACGACGGTATACACCTTACCATCATGCTTTAAAAGCCCGAATACAGCGGTTTTACCCACAGCTCCACGACCTCGTTTACCTTTGCGAGTGCCGCCAAAATAGCTTTCATCGGCTTCAATTTCACCTTCAAACATCTCCATATGTGGGCTGTTTTGATAGATAAGCAATTGCAGACGATAGAAGTAATAGGCTGCTGTCGTTTTATTTACATTTACCAGCTCAGCCGCTGTTCGAGCAGTGACACCTGCCACAAACAGCTCAATGAGTTTATTTTGTTTATGCTGACTTAGGCGACTTTTTCTCATTTGGTTATTTTAACCTAAAATAGAGCTTTTAGTCGTTATCTAGGACAGCCCCTAATTTAATGCTTCTTTTGGATCGGTATAAGCAATACCAAAGGCATCACTCACACCTTTGAAAGTACATTTACCGTTGTAAGTATTCAAACCTTGTAATAAAGCTGGATCAGACAAGCACGCTTCTTTTACACCGAGTGCTGCGAGTTTCAAGCCAAATTCTAAGGTTGAGTCGGTTAAACCTAAGGTTGAAGTACGAGCCACACAGCCTGGCATATTTGCCACACAGTAGTGGATTACGCCATCAACTTCATAGATAGGTTCATTGTGTGTGGTTGGGTGAGAAGTTTCAAAGCAACCGCCTTGGTCAATTGCTACGTCCACTAATACTGCACCTTTTTTCATCAATTTGAGATCTTCACGACGTAGTAAGTGCGGAGCTTTAGCACCTGGAATTAGTACCGCACCGATCACCACGTCAGCTTCTGGTAATAGGCTTAAAATATTGCCACGAGAGCTGGTGAGTGTTTTGATACGCATATCAAAGATTTGATCGATATAAGCAAGACGAGCAGCGTTAATATCTAGGATAGTGACATCAGCCCCGATACCCATCGCAATTTGAGCCGCATTTAAGCCTACAACACCACCACCTAAAATCACCACTTTCGCTTTTGGTGTACCCGCTGTACCGCTGAGTAACACACCTGCACCACCGAAGGTTTTTTGGATATATTTCGCAGCTTCTAAGGTCGCCAAACGTCCTGCAATGGCACTCATCGGTGCTAAGCAAGGTAAACCTGCAGGGGTTTTGATGGTTTCATACGCCACAGATTGAATTTTGCGTTCAAGCAACATTTCGGTAAGCGGTTTGTCTGCGGCTAAGTGTAGGTAGGTATAAAGGATTTGATTTTCGCGGAAGTAGTGATATTCACATTCAATCGGCTCTTTCACTTTGATGATCATATCACTTTTTGCAAAGAGTGTTGCTTTGTCAGTCAAAGTTGCACCTGCGGCTTGATACGCTTCATCAGGGAAACCAATTTCAGCACCTGCACCGTGTTCAATATAAACAGTATGCCCTGCTTCAACATAAGATTGCACATTTGCAGGGGTTAAGCCAACACGATACTCTTGGACTTTCACTTCTTTTGGGCAGCCAAGAATCATAGTTTTCTCCTTTAAGATGTAATGAATATATTATAAATAGTTGATTGAAATAGTTATTAATAATATATCGTTCAGCGGTTGCATTTATGTATCAGATATACTATTAAATATCCTGTTTCGTCTATATTATATTAAAGGCTTATAAAGTAATTCTGTGATCACAATCACATTTTTTGAAAAAAGATATCTTGATATATCCGTTTGTAGAACCATAAAACCATCTTTGACAGGAGGTTCCCTCTCTTTCTGTAGATTGTTTTTTATCATTTATAAACAGAATAATATTATCGTTTTCTTTACTCATTATGGTTATGCACAATTAGTATTTTGTACCTACCAGTAATCTCTCCTTGTGACCATTTTATCTTACGGATTTTACGCTTTGCGTAGTTTTCCTTTAGCGTTTCCGAATATGATGCTTTTTATTTATTTCGTCAGAAATTACCGAAAATAAACTTTGGCTACTTGAATATTCGGACTTTGATAATTTAACTTTCTTAAATAGTAATAATGACAGGATATAAATCAAGTCTAATAATTCAAACTTAGCAATATAAAAACTAAGTAATGGTGGTTAAAAGAGAAATCCAATAATTAAATTTGATTTACTCTTTCATTCAAAATCAGTACTTATTTTAATTTTAGATTGATAAGATAAGTAGAATGTGTTGTTAAACACATATGTAGTGGAGTTTATATGACGTATAAAATTATTTTTATCCATTGTTATTTACACGAACATAGCATATAAAATGGAAGCGAGCATAGAACTATTTTATTTTGAAGATTTGCCCGTTATTTGTGACTTACATCTCAGCTAGAAAGAGAGGCGAAATAGATTTTGTATTAGATACAATATAGGTAAGTTAATACTAGTTCTATTACTCCTTACTTATTACAAGAAAAACGCACTCAACTGGAAGAGTTTTTCCACTTCGGCAGACTGTTTTTTATCATTCACAAACAGAATAATGTGATCGTTTTCCTCAATCACCGTAGATTTATGGGCAATCAGCACTTCATGATTTCGCATAATCGCCCCCACAATTGCTCCCTGTGGCAGTTTTAGCTCGCTGATTTTGCGACCAACCACTTTTGAGCTTTCTTTATCGCCGTGAGCAATCACTTCAATGCCTTCCATTAAACCTTGTTTAAACGAAGCTACATGAACAATATCGCCTTTGCGGACGTGGCTTGACAAAGCGGAAATTGTCGCTTGTTGTGGCGAAAGAGCAATATCAATAGTTCCGCCTTGAATAAGGTGTAGGTATGCCATTCGTTGCACTAAAACGATCGCTTTTTTTGCTCCTAACCGTTTTGCTAACAAAGACGACATAATGTTCGCCTCATCATCGCTCGTCAAAGCAAGGAATAAATCAATGTTCTCAATATGTTCTTCAAATAACAGCTCTTGATCGGACGCATCGCCACATAACACCAAAGTCTTAGACAGCTTAGAAGCAAGTTTTTCGGCTCTTTCTTGGTTTCGTTCAATCAGTTTAACACTGCAACGATCCTCAAGTGCTTTAGCAAGTGCAATTCCAATGCTTCCGCCCCCCACAATCATTACTCGCTTATGTGGTTTTTCCAGCCTTTGTAATTCTGCCATTACCGCTTTGATATGTTGCGTAGCACAGACAAAAAAGATTTCATCACCAGCTTCGATAATCGTTGAACCTTGAGGAATAAAGGCTTTTTCTTGACGGAAGATTGACACAATTCGGGCTTCAACATGAGGTAAATGATCGCCTAATGCCGAAATAGGATAACCAACTAACGGACCGCCATAATACGCCTTTAAACTCACCAAACTAATTAATTCATCGGCAAAGTGGGCAATCTGCAAGGTACCTGGGTAATCAATAAGGCGTAAAATATCCTGTGTAACTAATAATTCAGGTGCAATGATATGATCTATAGGCAATACGGCGTTATTAAATAAGGTATCACGCTCACGGACATAATCCGAATTACGAATACGGGCAATTTTAGTTGGTACATTAAAGAGCGTATATGCAATCTGACAAGCAATCATATTGCTTTCATCATTATTTGTTACCGCAACCAATAAATCCGCATCACTTGCTCCCGCCTCTCGTAAAATACGAGGTGAAGCCCCATTACCACGAATAACTTGTAAATCGTGCTTATCTTGCAATTGAGCTAAACGTTGCTGATCATCATCAATAATGGTGATGTCATTATCATTATTCGCTAAATTTTCTGCCAGTGTTGAGCCAACTTGCCCTGCACCTAAAATGATGATTTTCATTGCCTACTCACCGTTTTACGCCTGTTTCACTAACTTCGCATAGAAAAATCCATCTCCCCCATCTTGTTTAGGAAAGAATTGCTTCATTAAACATTGCTCGCCACCCACATTGATTTCGACTAATTTAGCCTCTGGGGTTTGAGCTAAAAAGTGCTGAATTTGCTGACTGTTTTCTTCTGGTAACACAGAACAAGTAGCATACAACAACACACCGTTTGGCTTGAGCCTTGCCCAAAGTGCTTTGAGAATTTTTCCCTGCAATTCTGCCAACTCAGCAATATCTTCTTCTTTGCGTAGCCATTTAATATCTGGGTGACGACGGATTACCCCCGTTGCAGAACAAGGGGCATCAAGTAAAATTTTATCGAACATCTCACCGCTTGTAAGCCACTGTTCAGGCTGGCTGGCATCACCGCAAATCACCGTTGCCGTTTGGTTTAAACGAGCTAAATTTTCTTTAACCCGAACTAAACGGGCTTCTTCAATATCTAATGCAATTACTTTTGCTTGCGGTGCTTTTTCTAAAATATGGGTTGTCTTGCCCCCCGGTGCCGTACAGGCATCTAAAATCAATTCGCCATTTTGTGCATCAAGTAATTCGGCAGACCATTGTGCGTGTACATCTTGCACCGTTACCCAACCTTGCTCAAAGTGAGGAAGCTGGCTGACCGACACCGCTTTATCTAATAAAACGGCACAATCAGGCACGCAAGCGGTTGCTTCTTTGTGATTTTTTGCAAGATCGCCCAACAATGCCACATAGTCCGCTCGGTTAGTCCGTTGAGTATTCACCCTAATCCACATCGGCGGTTTTTGGTTATTCGCATCAACAATCTCTCGCCAATTCGGATAGGCTTGTTTCAGCTTATTCACCAACCATTCAGGGTGTAGTGTTTGCCAATGTTTATCCACTTTCGCCAAAATTGCTTCTTGCTCACTCAGAAAACGGCGAAGTACTCCGTTAGTCAAGGCTCGAAAGCTATCTAACTTTAACACTTTTGTCGCATTAACCACTTCATCTACCGCAGCGTGTGGTGGTACTCGCATATAAAGTAGCTGATATAAGCCAACCAAAAGCAAACAATGCACCAAGCGAGTTTTGTTTTTCAGCGGTCTTTCTACCAACAATTTGATAATCACTTCTAAACGGGGCAACACACGGCAAATACCAAAGGTCGTTTCCTGTACCCACGCTAAATCTTTACTATCAAGTTGCGATTGTGCTTCGGGGATCAAGGTTGAAAGGGATTTGCCCTGATCCAACACCTGTAAAATAATCTGTGCCGTAACGGCACGAGTGGAATGTTTTTTCATTAGAGAACGCTTCCTACCTTAAACCAATCCCCCCGTCCGTTTAAAAAATCTTGTACGGACATCGGTTTTTTGCCTGCTGGCTGAAGTTGGGTAATGTTTAACACACCTTGTTGTGTGGCAATTTGGATACCGTTTTTATCCACCGCCAACACCGTGCCGACCGTTTTCTCTTGATGTGGTAGCACTTCCGCTTGATACACTTTTATCCGCTCTTCCACCTCATTCACCATCAAGGTCAAATATGCCATCGGGGCAGGATTGAAGGCACGGATGTTACGCTCAAGCTGACAAGCGGTCATATTCCAATCTAATTTTGCTTCTTCTTTCGTAAGTTTTTCGGCATAGTTCGCTTGCTCGTCTTGCTGTTTTTCAGGCTTAAACTGACCGCTTGTTAAACCGTTTAATACTTCAAGCAATGCGGGCGGTGCAAGTTCGGCAAGTTTGGCATAAAGGCTGGCAGACGTTTCCGTCGCTAAAATCGGTGTTGTCACCTTATGCAACATATCGCCCGTATCTAAGCCAATGTCCATCTGCATAATGGTCACGCCCGTTTCCGTATCGCCAGCCCAAATAGAACGCTGAATAGGCGCAGCCCCACGCCAACGAGGTAACAACGAGCCGTGAACATTTAAGCAACCATATTTCGGTGCTTTTAACACCGCTTCTGGCAGAATTAAGCCATAAGCCACCACAACCATCACATCAGCGTTTAACGCCTGTAACTCTGCCTGAGCCTCTTCTTTGCGTAACGATTTCGGTTGATACACAGGAATATGGTGCGCCTCCGCCAACTGTTTAACTGGACTAGCTTGTAGCTTTTTCCCACGCCCAGCAGGCTTATCTGGCTGTGTGTAAACAGCAATAACGTTATGTTCCGAATTTAACAAGGCTTGTAAATGGGTTGCGGCAAAATCAGGGGTGCCTGCAAAAATAATGTTGAGTTTTTTCATTGTTGATAATCAAAAGTCATTTTGTTGAATGGCATTATTGTAGCGTAAAAATGGTTTGAACGCTGAAACAAAATAAGAGTAATTAAACTGTATAAATCATATTCCACTTTTTACGCTTGTCCTATTTCGCCAATCGCAGTAAGATTGTAACTACTTATCTACATTAAAACGGAGGTACAAAATGCCAGTTATAACCAGCCGTGAATTTAATCAACGTCCTAGCCAAGCTCAAAAAGCCGCTATGCTAGAACCTGTGATCATTACCAATCGTGGTACACCTGCATTTGTGTTAATGACATATCGGGAATATGAAAAAGTACAGCAGGCGAAGCCGTTCCGTTCCGCTTTGGAAGCTTTATTACCTGTTGATAATGAAGACATTGAGCTTGAATTACAACCACGCAGTCGTGGACAGCGTCGTCTTGTAGATTTGGAAGACTAGGAGTGAAAATGTATTTACTTGATACAAATGTAGTGAGCGAAGTTCGTAAAATCAAACAAGGTAAAGCCAATCCCAATTTTGTTGCGTGGTTTTCAACGATCTCAGCACAAGATATTTTTATCAACGCTGTTGTCTTGATGGAAATTGAGCGTGGTATTTTGGCGAAAGAACATAAGGATTTTCGCCAAGGGGCTGTTTTACGAACTTGGCTTGATAGTGTGGTTTTACCGACATTTCACGGCAAAATCCTGAAAATAGACGAAAAGACCGCCCAAATCTGTGCTAAATTACATATCCCTGATCACGCGCCTGAAAATGATGCGTGGATTGCCGCCAGTGCAATTCAACATAACTTAACGCTAGTCACTCGAAACTCTGCTGATTTTGCTTGCACAGGCGTGAAGGTGTTTAATCCCTTTGAAGGGTAAGCGGTGGGATTGAGCAAATTATTTACAAAATTTAGGCATAGCAGTGATTTTTTGCTATGCCTTTTTTGTTTCAAATTACTATCACCTAAATTAGAATAATCCCATTTGTCCATCATCACTCTCTTGGTTTGATGATGGGCTTTTATCCAAATTTAAAATCTGCGTTATCATTGGCATTGGATTGGTTGGATCAATCACAATAACCTTTGCATCTTTCATTACTTGTCGGTTTAAATCATATTTAGGGTTTCTTTGGTATTTCTCGTGATAAATAACCGCACGAGGAATACTATACTCTAAAGATTTTTCCATTGCGTGACGTGAGCCACTATCAATTTTCAATGCGGTAGGATCCACACTATTTGGAGTATAACTGGCACTTAAAATAACAATATCACTAAATAACGCCTGTAAACGATCTCGCCTAATATAACGGGAGCTTAATTCCATTTTAGTGCTAGGAGCATCGTAATATTCAGTAATAAGTAATCCACCCGTTTCAAAAATTTGTTGTGCAAATTCACGATGTTTTACAGGCATTATGTTATTTAATGGGCTAGGTAAAATTGCTACCGTAGCCCCACCGAATTTGAGCGTTTGATCGTGAGCGATAAAATCGCAGCCCTGAGCAAGGCCACTTACGATGACTGCATCTTGTTGCACTAAAAGGCTAACGATTTTACGTTCATCCATTTCGGTATCTTCATCTGGCGTTAAAACACCAATCACAGCTACATTAGTATTTTCCAAACTGAGTAAACCTAGATCACCTTTATAAAAAAGGACATTCGGCTGTTCACTTTCTTTTACTGCTCCACGATGAGTAGGAAATTTTTCATCTCCGATCGCTACAACGCCATCACAACTATCTCCCAAAAGTAAAATCTGTTTTTCAATATTGCTTTTTCGTTGTAAGAAAATTTCTTCTGAAACAGTTTCCTTTTTTACACTTTTGGCTAGTAATTCAACAATTAACTCAAGAGGAGAAGTTTTCGTTTTACTTAAATTCTTATTGATCCAAGCATCTCCAATACCATTGAACGTTTTTGCGGTAAGAATATTTAGAGCATTATCACTATATTTCATTGTTTTATCCTTAAAAAGGGATGTCATCATCTGACGTATTTACGGGGTTGCCAAAAGCATCTAATCGGGAACTGCGTGATCTGTCATTATAACGAGCAGTTTTACTACTATTGATTGGATTACCGAAAGCATCAAATTGGAGCCTACCTGAACGATTATTATAGCGAATCGTTTTACTATTATTGATAGGATTACCAAAGGCATCGTATTGGACACCTAGTGAATTACTATCATAGCGAGTAGTTGTATAACTATTTATTGGGTTACCAAAAGCATCGAAATCATATTGAACGCCCTGCTTGCTATCACTATGATGAGCTGTTTTTGCAACTGTAAATAATACAACTTTATTTGCACCTTCATCTAATAATGCCTGAATACAGTCTTCATCAATATTGATAGTTTTAGTATAAATATCATCAATAAGTAAAATATTTTTTCCTTTTATACCAAATGAAATCAGACAGGTTTTCTTAGTAATACTAGGATAGGGTGAATCTCCATCACCGCCATATTCAGGTTTATGATGGAAGTGAGTAGTTTTTGTATTTTCTATTCTTAGAATATGCTTTATATCTACTCCAATATCCAATGCAATGCGTCGCATTGTAGCAGAAAACAGAAGCTGATTAGGTTTATAGTAAGCTTCTCTTTTAGCTCGGGGAACGATACAAATTGTATCTAATTTTTCCTTTTTAATAATTTCATTTATCGATTCATAGCTATTAGCCCTGAGTTTCTTACAGGCATTATCTAAAACAGAATCACTTTTTTCTCCAAAATCATTTTTTAGATCATTAATAAAATCAGGATTATTAGGTTTTCCCCACCCAAAATAATCTAAGACATAGTAGGCTTTAATTACTTGATGTAAGTATTCATTTATTTCAAGTTGATGAGAATGTAAAGTCATTTTTAACTCCTATAGGGTTGATTTTAATAAGTCGTATATCTGAAACACTTGATAACTTAGCAGAGTCAAGTTGATTTTGATCGTCATCTATAATTATTAAATTATCAGGATCTAAATTTAATTGAGAAATAACTAATGAATATTTATCTAAACTATTATTAGTGTAAAAAATTCGTTCGAATAGATTTTCCAAATCGAAAAAGTCTAATATAGGAATAACACGTCGTGGATTTGCATTTGTAACTAAAATTATTGTAATTTCAGGATTAGATTTAATGTTTTCTAATGCTCTAATCAAAACATCATTTTTCTGAATATAGGATATAAAAGCAGGATAGATTTTATTCTTATAGGTGGCAATTTTAGGTACATCAAGAATAGTATTAAGAATTTCCGAAATAATCTCATAAAGACCTGCTGCAGTGATACGCTGATCAGGCATAGAAGAAACTACTAGTTGATATTGTTTGTCACTCATCTTCATTTGTGCTATATCTTCTATTGAACGGCGATATGCGAGATTATTAGCTTCATTTGTGAAGACTAGCGTGTTATCAAAATCAACGAGCAAATATTTAAAACTAAGTGAATTATCTAACATAACAAAAATCTAGTAAAACCACATAAAATAAACATATCCATTCTACAAACCGTTCACTTATGCTACAATCCACAAAACATTCACATTACCACCCTAAAAAGTACTGATAAGGCAAGGCTATGAATATCAATGATAAAATCCGTTTATTTCGTGAAGATCATCAACTTTCACAAGAAGAAATGGCGACTAAATTAAGTATGTCTACTAAGGGATATGCTAAAATTGAGCGTGGTGAAACCCGAGTGAATTTTGAGAGATTAGAACAAATTTTGGGTGTATTAAATGCGGATATTTATGAATTATTAACTTATGGGGAAGATGGTAGAATTTATATTTGTTCAGGTGATAATAATACGAATTCAAATATATTTTCAGGAAATGGTGATGTTGAAAAACTAAATTTAATGCTTGCCCATAAAGATGAAATTATTAAATTAAAAGATGATGTGATTGAAAGTTTAAGAAATGAAATTAGCCTGTTAAAAGAAAAATTATCTGCTCAATAGTAAATAGTTCAAAATATAAAGCGGTAGGATTGTGACAACATTTTGCAATGTTTTATCATAATCCTACCGCTTCATTTTATTGTTTAACACCAAACCAATATCGGTTTATTCCATATCAAATTCAGCCAACAGTTGCTGAAGTTGATATTCTGCAACGCCAATGGGTAATGGATTATTTTGTAAAGCATATTCCACAACAACTTTATTGCGATTTTTACACAACAATAGTCCAATCGTCGGCGTATCTATCTCTGTTTTTAGTTGGTTATCGACGACAGTCAAATAGAAATTAAGTTGTCCGATATGCTCGGGTTTAAAATCGCAGGTTTTCAGCTCAATAACAACATAACAGCGTAATTTTAAGTGATAAAACAGTAAATCAATATAGAAATCATCACCCCCAACATTTAACTTAACTTGGCTTCCTACAAAACTAAATCCAGCACCAAGCTCTAATAGAAATTGTGTAATATGTTTGGTTAAAGCCTGTTCTAATTCACGTTCGTGGCGTTGTTCCGTTAAATTTAAAAAGTCGAAAATATAGGGATCTTTAAAGGCTTGCCTTGCTAGATCAGACTGTGTATCTGGCAGGGTTTTGTCAAAATTCGTGATGGCTATACCCTGACGGTAAAATAGCTGACTTTCAATTTGATGTACCAGCATATTTCTAGACCAGCCATTTTCAATTGCTTTGCGAGCATACCAAAGGCGTTCCTGTTCATCACTCAGCTTATCTAGTAAAGCAATTTGATGATACCAAGGTAATTGTGCAAGCACCTCTTGCACAATTTCAAATTCAGTCCATTCTTGAGCAAATTTTCGCATATATTTCAGGTTTCGACTGGAAAAACCTTTCATATCTGAAAATTCTGCAGTGAGATCTCGTGAAAGTTGATCGATGACTTTTGCTCCCCACCCTTCGCTTTGCTGACGCTGTAAAATTTCTTGTCCGATTTTCCAATAAAGTAAAACCATTTCGCTGTTCACCGCAAGCATAGCTCGTTGCTGGGAGTGGTGAATGTGATATTTAAGTGATTTTAACCAATTTTGATAGCTTTCTAGATGTAACATAAATCTGCCCTTGAGATAAGTGAAAAGGCATTATAGAAAGCTGGTATAAGAAGAAAAGTTGATATTTTTCATTTTTCGACGCAGATCGAAAAAATAAGATTTTCTTAATGACAAAAGCGGTGGGATTTCACAAATATTTTGCAAATTGCAAAAATACTTCCAAAATTCTAGCGCTTATTTTGTGTCTCCAATATTAATGCTTCAATTTGAGTTAATAATTCAGGCACAGATGTAATAGCCGTTTCATAGACTACTACAAAATCTAGCCTCATAATAATTTTGCCTCTGCTAATACTTGCTGACGAAATTTTTCAGGTAAACTGCGTGGGGTAAGTACATCAACTTTTATACCTAGCAAATCTTCCAACTCCATTTGTAAACCACATAGATCAAACATTGTCGTTTTAGGTGTGGTATCTACCAAAATATCTAAATCACTATTTTTTGTGTCTTTCCCTTTGGCGACTGAACCAAATATGCGCACATTCTCCACTGCAAATTGCCGGCTGATTGCCATAATTTCAGTGTGTTTAGCTTGAATAAGTTGAGATGGGGTCATAATCGGCTCCTTTAGTCACTCTCATTAATGAAAAGTATAACGGAAAAGTGCTTGATTTGAAATTTTGAATAAGGCTATTTCCTTTAATTCGATATAGCGTTATGTTTAGCTGACAGAAAAATAAGATTTTCTTAATGACAAAAGCGGTGGGATTTCGCAAATATTTTGCAAATTGCAAAAATACTTCAAAATCCTACCGCTTGTATTGATTGCCTAACGCAGAACTAAAATTGGTTTGTCGCTATTTCGAGCGACTTTTACCGTATTTGAACTCAGTCCTTTTGCATTAGGTTTACTGCTTGCCAACATCACGATCAGATCAACGGATTTTTCTTCGGCAATGCGGTTGATCTCTTCGTAGATGGTGCCGTGAGCTACTATGTGCTGAACCTTTGAGCCCTCTGGGAAGTTGGCTTGAGTAAAGGCATGTAAGGCTTTATTCGCTTCTTCTATCACAGACTTGTCGAAGTTCTTTGGTAGAAAAGCAGAAATAAAGCTGTCGTCAATGGATTCGATAATGGTCACAACCCGATACACCGCATCGGAATTGTTCCCTGTGAGTTTTAATGCCGTATCAACCACATATTTAGCACTATTGAGATCGTTTAAGTCGATCGCAAGGAGAAGTTTGTTATACATAATTTGTCCTTATTTTTTCATGCGACGGCGCTGATTCCAGCCGACAAAAATCGCTAATAGGAAAGCCGGAATAAACATTAATTCTTTTGGAAGCGAGTTTTGTGGTAACGCTACATCAAGAATGGTTTGATCCCAGTTTAAACCTGCTTTAGCGGCCGGTGAATCAATTTCAACATTATCAATTAAGATCTTCGGTGACATTTCGCCGTTGATTTCAATTTTCTCTCCGGTATCCAACAAGGTTAATCCCATTGCTTTGATACGCTCTTCGCCCGTTGCACCTTCAGGCACTGTAAGCTGTGAGTAGAATTCAATCGGTTTACCATAAGGGTTTACACCTGCCACTTTAAGCGTTAAATTTTGCCCTGCCGGTACTTTCCCTAACTCCTGAACCATTTGAGCAGGCTCAATATGGCGTGAAGTTGGTGAAATATGTTCCATAAAGAAACCTGGACGGAACAAGATAAAGGCAGCGAAGATCAAGACTAAACTTTCCCATAATTTATTTTTGGTAAAGAAATAGTTCATCGTCCCTGCCGTAAAGAGCAGAATCCCAGTGGTTGCACTGATAAAGACGAGAATCCCTTTCGCCCAACTAACATCAATTAAGAGTAAATCGGTATTGAAGATAAATAGGAACGGTAAAATCGCTGTTCTTAAGCTGTAGTAGAATGCTTGCACACCAGTTTTAATCGGGCTACCGCCTGAAATAGCAGCCGCTGCAAAAGAGGCTAAACCAACCGGTGGCGTTACGTCCGCCATAATCCCAAAATAGAACACGAATAAATGGACGGCAATCAATGGCACGATTAAGCCGTTTTGTTTACCGACTTCGACAATCACCAATGCCATTAATGAAGATACCACGATATAGTTTGCCGTGGTCGGTAAGCCCATTCCTAAAATTAAGCTAAAGAGCGCAACCAGAATCAGCATTAATAAGATATTGCCCATTGAGAGCATCTCGATAATACCTGAAAGCTGTACGCCAAAGCCAGTGAGCGATACCGCACCTACAATGATACCTGCGGTTGCTGTTGCAATACCGATACCAATCATATTTCTTGCACCCGACTCCAAACCGTCCACTAACTCTTGAATGCCTTGTTTAAATAGCGCAACTTTGTTACCCGCATCATTACGGAAGAAACTTAATAATGGGCGTTGTGTGACTAAAATCACTGCAAGCGCAACAGTTCCCCAGAAAGCGGATAACCCTGGAGAGAATTGTTCAATCATTAAACACCACATCAATACTACAACAGGTAATAAGAAATGTAAGCCTGCATTCACAGTTGGTTTGCGACGTGGTAATGATACGACCGGTGAATTTGGATCATCAGCTTCTAAATCAGGGAATTGTGAAACTCGGTGAATCAATTTGATATAGACTGTCGCCAATAGAATACACACAATCAAGAAGGCAAAATCAGGTGTAACATTTTTAATCCAGCCTAAGCCATAATGCACCGCAATTGCCAAGCCAAGTGTCACTAAAATATAGCTTACGACTTTAAGCAAAGTGATTAAAATTGGGCTCACAGGTTCGACACGATCCAATCCTTTTAAGCCCATTTTTTGCGCTTCAAGGTGAACGATATACACCAAAGCAATATAAGAAATTAATGCAGGTAAGAACGCATGCACAATCAATTGGCTATACGGCATATTGACGTATTCAATCATCAAGAACGCCGCTGCCCCCATGACCGGCGGCATAATTTGTCCGTTCACTGATGAAGCAACTTCAATCGCCCCTGCTTTTTCCGAGCTCAAACCGACACGTTTCATCATCGGAATGGTGAAGGTACCTGTGGTAACCACGTTGGCAATAGATGAACCTGAAACCAAACCCGTTAACGCCGAAGAGACTACTGCAGCTTTACCCGGACCACCGCTAAAGTGACCTAAATAAGCAAATGCCGTTTTGATAAAATAGTTACCTGCCCCCGCTTTATCCAATAAAGCTCCGAATAACACAAATAAGAATACATATTTGGTTGAAACACCTAGGGCGACACCAAATACCCCTTCCGTTGTAATCCATTGTTGGTTAATGATTTGAGATAATGAACCAGAACGGTGGCTGATGATCCAGCTGGTTGGTAAGAATTGTCCGAAATAGTTATAGAGTAAAAATACCGCAGCGATTATCACTAATGGTAATCCTAAACTACGACGGCAAGCCTCTAACAATAATAAAATGCCTAAACA
This sequence comes from Glaesserella parasuis, assembly GCF_002015085.1. Taxonomy (GTDB): domain Bacteria; phylum Pseudomonadota; class Gammaproteobacteria; order Enterobacterales; family Pasteurellaceae; genus Glaesserella; species Glaesserella parasuis. The sequence goes on along the minus strand of NZ_MUXW01000038.1, from coordinate 20,366 downwards.
GCCGGCAATAATATCTTGCGTATTCGGCGCACCAAAGCGGGTAACTAGCCCTTCATAAAAGAAAATATAGTATGCCGCAAGGAATGCCCCGAGGGTTGCAAATAACCAATCTTGGTAAGGAATGCGATGTTTTGGTGATGTTGCAAATGCAGGGAAAGATAAGAAAGCAAGGAACATTGCAAAGGCAAGGTGAATAGAACGTGCTTTGGTATCATCTACCACCACGTTCAGATTCCAGCCCCAATCTCTCACCACTTCTTGCAGCCAAAACGGAAACGGCGAAGTGTAATAAATTTGGAATAGCGACCATAAAATCGCTGTAACAACAATTAATTTTTTACTAAAACCTGTCGGGTTACGACCGCCTGAGTCATTTGAGGCGACGAGATCTTGCAGGTCATCGTAATCCACAGTTTTGGATTGAGCAGACATAAACTCCTCCGAGAAAACCCAAGACAAGCGGTTAGGTTTAACCAAAAATTTGCAAAAAATCAGCCAAATCTGACCGCTTGATGAAAACGACAAAAGGCAGGAAGCGATTTACTCCTGCCTTCATATTAAGAAACGGATGAATTACATCCAGCCACGCTCTTTATAGTAACGGATTGCACCTTCGTGTAATGGTGCAGAAAGCGCATTTTTGATCATCTCTTCTTCTTTTAGGTTTTCAAACGCAGGGTGTAAACGTTTGAAACGATCGAAGTTATCAAATACGGCTTTCACCACGGTATAAACACGGTCAGCATCCACATCCGCAGAAGTTACAAGTGTTGCATACACACCGAAAGTATCTACTGGGTTATCTGTACCTTTATATAAACCGCCCGGAATCGTCGCTTTCGCATAGTAAGGGTGATCTGCCACTAATTTATCAATCGCTTCACCTGTTACCGGCACTAAGTGTGCATCACAAGATGCAGCAGCTTCTTTTAACGCACCATTTGGGTGACCTACGTTATAAGTAATTGCATCTAAGTTGTTATCACACATCACTGATGCCATTTCTGCCGGTTTTAATTCAGAAGCCACTTTGAACTCTTTATCTGTCCGGCCTTTTGCTGCCAAAATAACGTTCATGGTTGCACGTGTACCTGAACCTGGGTCACCCACATTCACACGTTTACCTTTTAAATCATCGAAGTTAGTAATTTTTGCATCGGTACGAGCCATTACAGTGAATGGTTCAGGGTGAATAGAGAACACCGCACGTAATTTGTCGTTTTTCTTGCCTTCAAATGAGCTTGAGCCATTGTAAGCATGATATTGCCAGTCTGATTGAGCAATACCCATTTCCATCTGTTTATCGGCAATCGCATTCAAGTTTGCAACAGATGCTCCTGTAGATGGCGCATTACATTTCACATTCGTTTTTGCTGTGTCACGGTTTACTAATTGGCAGATTGATTGACCCACTACATAGTAAACGCCTGTTTGACCACCAGTACCGATAGTGACGAATTTGTCCTCTGCGTGAGCTGCCATAGAACCCATTGCTAAACTTGCAACTAACGATAATTTAAAAAAGTTTTTCATGTCTATTTCCTCTAAAAATTCAGGATTGGGAAAAGTAAGATGTTGCGTTTGACCTATAACTCAAATAGGAAAACGATATAAGATATACTCGACTTTTTTCTGTTATGCAAACGTTTTCTCTTAAAAACTTGAATGATTTCACATTTTTTTAACAATTTGAAAGAGATTTATCAAATCTCATCATTTAAAGCATGATAGAACTCTATGAAGTAACCAGTTGAGAATATGGAATTTTTTATCCCCAAAGCAGAAGTGATCTTTGAAGAAGAGATCAAAAAAGTCGTTTTATTACCTACATTCGCCATACAGAAGGAATGGAACAAGCCAAAGCCTTTTGGGCTGAAATACGAGCTTTACATCCGCATGCTCGACATCATTGCTGGGCAACGGTCGCAGGGCAGCCGAATGATTCACAGCAATATGGCTTTTCTGATGATGGCGAACCTTCAGGGACAGCTGGTAAACCAATGCTTAATTACTTGCTAGGTTCAGGCTTGGGGGAAATCAGTGCAGTGGTAGTGCGTTATTACGGTGGAATTTTGCTCGGCACAGGCGGACTCGTTAAAGCCTATGGCAATGGTGTACAACAAGGGCTATTGCAAGTCGAAAAAATTCGCAAAGTTTTACGCAAATCTTACCGCTTGCAGTGTGAATATGAGCAATTTAATACGATTCAACATTTGATTGTAGAGCGGGATATTGAGCTGGTGGAGCAACAATTTAGTGATAAAGTGGAATTAATCTTAGCAATTAACCCCACACAAGTGGAACTGTTTCAGCATGAATTAACGCAACGTTTTGCAGGTAAGTTGGTATTGGGCAAGATAGATTAAGTTGAGCATTACTGCCCAACCTACAATATTATTTATGTTTTGTACCGCAATTACACTTCGGTGGAACAGGATCTTCGCCTCCTTCGCTCAATGGATTGCAACGTAGAATACGTTTTAGAGCAAGCCAGCCACCTTTTATGGCACCGTGAATTTTAATTGCTTCTAAGGCATAAGTAGAACAGGTGGGATAAAAACGACAGCGAGGCCCAATTAATGGGCTAATGACATAGCGGTAAAAATGCACAAGGGCGAGCATTACATAAGCCAAAAGACTTAGTTTTGATGCTGTTCCTGTTGTGCTTTCTGAGCGAGGCGAATGTGGCGTTGCCATAGTTTATCCAAGGTTTCAAATAGTTCTTGGTTGCTGAGTTTACCAATTCCGCCTTTTGCCACAAAGACAAAATCGTAAGCAGGAAGTTGATGTTGTTTCAAGCGGAAACTTTCTCGCACAATGCGTTTGATACGATTGCGGTCGTGGGCTCTTTTTAGATGCTTTTTAGCAACAGTAAGACCAATTCGAGCGTGTTCAATATCGTTTTGGCGAGATAAAAGGGTTAATTGAGGCGTGCTAGCACGGAGAGGCAGTTCAAAAACCGATTTAAATTGAACGGGAGCTAACAAACGTAGCTCCCGAGAAAAAGTTAGCTTATTCACACTGAGTGTTTTGGCTGACTTATCTGCCATTATGCAGATAAGCTTTTACGACCTTTAGCACGACGACGTGCTAATACTTGACGACCGTTTTTAGTTGCCATACGAGCACGGAAACCGTGAGTACGAGCGCGTTTTAATACAGATGGTTGAAATGTACGTTTCATTTGCTATCTACCTAAAAATTAAAAATTGACTATAAGCCAAACGAGGATCATAAAAAAGAGTTGCAATTCTAGCGATAAATACCAAAAAGATCAAGGCTAATCTAGAAATTTCCCCAAACATAAATTCAAATCTTTTATTGCTACTTTTCGTGAAGTTGATCAAACAAATTTTACAAATTTTCTGCAGTATCTGCCCGCTTCGCCTTGATCTTACACGCTGATTTTGTTAAAAGAAAAAAGATTTAAGAAAGATTGACGAATTTTACATAACAAGAGGTTAACAGAATGATCCAGCATATCCGAAAATTTTTACAACTAGAGTCTGCAAGCGGTATTTTATTGCTTGCTTTTGCAATGTTAGCAATGCTGTTTGCAAATACGCCCTTGAAAGACCTCTACTTTGATTTTTTAAGTATGCCTGTCAGTATCCAGATTGGTTTATTCAGTATTCATAAACCGTTGTTAATGTGGGTAAACGACGGCTTTATGGCAGTGTTTTTTGTCCTTATAGGGCTAGAAGTGAAGCGTGAAATGATGGTTGGAGCAATTTCTAGCTACCAACGTGCAATTTTCCCCGCTATTGGTGCATTAGGGGGAATGATTGTACCAGCTCTTGTTTTCACATTGATTAATAGTGATTCGCCAGAATTTCAGCAAGGTTGGGCGATTCCGATGGCAACAGACATTGCATTTGCACTTGGAGTTTTAGGATTACTCGGCAAACGAGTGCCATTTGCTTTGAAAATTTTCCTACTCGCATTAGCGATTATTGATGACTTGGGGGCAATTGTCGTAATTGCTATCTTTTTCTCTCACGAATTAAGTACCACAGCCCTGATTTCAGCAGTCATAGCAATTACTGCTTTAATCATAATGAATCGTATGCGAGTTACGGCAATTTGTGCTTATATGGTCGTTGGATTAATTTTATGGGCTTCAGTATTAAAATCAGGGGTTCACGCCACATTAGCGGGGGTAATTATTGGCTTCTGCGTTCCATTAAAAGGTAAAAATGGGGAAGAACCATTGGCTCATTTTGAACATATTCTTGCACCGTGGTGTTCGTTTGTGATTTTACCGCTATTTGCTTTCTCAAACGCTGGCGTATCTTTAGCAGGAATGAGCTTAAGCACATTATTCTCACCGCTTACAATGGGGGTTGCGTTAGGTTTATTAGTAGGTAAAACCTTAGGCGTATTTAGCTTTAGCTTCCTTGCCGTGAAATTGGGTATCGCACAGTTATCAGAAGGGATGAATTTTAAACAAATCTTCGCTGTTTCTATCCTTTGTGGTATCGGCTTTACAATGTCAATGTTCTTGGCAGGACTTGCTTTTGGTGGCGATGAAGCTGACGGTCAATTTATCTCTCTTGCTCGTTTAGGAATCTTAATCGGTTCAGGTATCTCCGCAGTATTGGGGTATTATTTATTAAAATTGTGTACTATGCCTAATATCCATATTAATAATCTGTCTAAATAGATTAGTAAAGAGCTTGAATAACATTAGTTTTGTAAAGTATATTCAAGCTCTTCTTTTTATAATCTAGTTACTATGCAACTCCTGCACCGAATACACCCCAAACTCGTTAATATGTTCAACGGCATAGGAAATCGCATCAGCCCCTGCAATCGTGGTATAGACAGGCACACGTTGTTGCAGTGCGGTACGGCGGATTGAGTGGCTGTCGGTAATCACTTCAGGCTCACCGTTTACGGTGTTGATCACCATCGCAATCTCGCCGTTTTTAATCGCATCAACGATATGTGGTCTGCCTTCACGCACTTTATTGACGATTTGGGTCGCAATGCCGTTTTCGCGTAAGAATTTTGCTGTGCCTAAGGTTGCACATAAGCCGTAGCCTTGCTCTTGTAGGCGTTTTGCCACATCGAGTAAGCGAGGTTTATCGTTGTTATCTACCGATAAGAACACTTTTCCTGTTCTTGGAATACGTTCCCCTGCTCCTAACTGTGCTTTGAAGAAGGCTTCGGCAAAGGTTTCGCCCACGCCCATTACTTCCCCTGTCGAACGCATTTCAGGGCCTAAAATTGTATCTACCCCTGGGAATTTGATGAATGGGAATACCGCTTCTTTAACGAAGTATTTTTGTGGAATTACCTCTTCCAGAGCATTGAGTTCTGCAAGGCTTTCCCCTGCCATTACTCGTGCAGCGATTTTAGCTAACGGCTGACCTGTCGCTTTACTCACAAACGGCACGGTACGGCTGGCACGAGGGTTTACTTCAAGAACATATACCACATCATTTTGTACCGCAAACTGTACGTTCATTAAGCCTTTCACCCCAAGGGCAAACGCCATTTCTTTAGTCTGTCTGCGAATTTCATCGAGGATCTCACCGCTTAATGAGTAAGCTGGTAGAGAACACGCCGAGTCGCCACTGTGGATACCTGCTTGTTCAACGTGTTGCATAATACCGCCGATCACCACGTTTTCGCCGTCACAGATACAGTCCACATCGACTTCAATCGCATTATTTAAGAAGTGGTCGAGCAAGATCGGGCTGTCGTTAGACACAGACACCGCTTCACGCATATATTTGTTCAATTCTTCATCGTTATAGACGATTTGCATTGCACGTCCGCCAAGTACATAAGATGGGCGAACCACCAACGGATAACCTACTTCATTTGCTAACGCCACTGCTTCTTGTGCATTACGAGCTGTGCGGTTAGCAGGTTGTTTTAGGTTCAAATCGTGTAGGATTTTTTGGAAACGTTCACGGTCTTCCGCCGCATCAATGCTGTCTGCTGACGTGCCGATAATGTTTACACCATTCTCGTGTAAAGCATTCGCTAGTTTTAACGGCGTTTGACCGCCATAGTGAACAATCACGCCCCACGGCTGTTCTACACGCACCACTTCTAACACATCTTCCAGCGTTAATGGCTCAAAATACAAGCGGTCAGAGGTATCAAAATCTGTTGAAACCGTTTCAGGGTTGCAGTTCACCATAATGGTTTCATAGCCAGCTTCACGCAAGGCAAGGGAAGCGTGAACACAGCAGTAATCGAACTCAATCCCTTGTCCGATACGGTTCGGGCCACCACCTAAAATCATCACTTTTTTACGATCAGATGGGTTCGCTTCGCACTCTTCTTCGTAAGTAGAATAGAGATAAGCCGTATCAGAAGCAAACTCTGCTGCACAGGTATCGACACGTTTGTAAACTGGTAGAATGCCAAGGGTATGGCGATAATCACGCACGGCTTTTTCGCTGACTTTGGTAAGCTGGGCGATACGTTTATCCGAGAAACCTTTGCGTTTTAAACGACGTAATTCTTCATGATCCAAATCGCTTAACTGTTTTTTCTCAAGAGCAAGCTCTTCTTGCACCAAATCTTGAATTTGAATTAAGAACCACGGATCGATTTTGGAATAGTGATGAACTTCGTCCAAGCTAAAGCCTGCACCAAAAGCATCAGCAACATAAAGAATACGGTTCGGGCCTGGGTTTGCCAGTTCACGACGGATTTTTTCAGGCTCTTCCGATAGCAAGTTAAAACCACAAATCCCTGTTTCTAAGCCACGCAACGCTTTTTGTAAGCTTTCTTGGAAAGTTCTTCCCATTGCCATCACTTCGCCCACAGACTTCATTTGTGTGGTTAAACGGTCGTCTGTATTTGAAAATTTTTCAAAGGCGAAACGTGGAATTTTGGTTACGACATAGTCAAGGGTTGGTTCAAAAGAAGCTGGAATTAAACCGCCCGTAATATCGTTACGCAGTTCATGTAAGGTATAACCGACCGCTAATTTCGCTGCAACTTTTGCAATCGGGAAGCCTGTCGCTTTAGATGCAAGGGCAGAAGAACGGCTAACACGCGGGTTCATTTCAATTACGATTATCTCGCCATTTTCAGGGTTGATCGCAAATTGCACATTTGAACCGCCTGTATCCACGCCGATTTCACGCAACACCGCCAAAGAAGCATTACGCATAATTTGATATTCTTTATCGGTTAAGGTTTGTGCAGGTGCAACAGTAATACTGTCGCCCGTATGCACGCCCATCGGGTCGAAGTTCTCAATTGAACAAACGATAATGCAGTTGTCCGCCTTATCACGCACCACTTCCATTTCATACTCTTTCCAACCGAGCACAGACTGTTCAATCAATAACTCGTGGGTTGGAGACGCTTCAAATCCCCGTTCGCAAATTGCTAAAAATTCATCACGGTTATAAGCGATACCGCCACCTGAACCGCCCATAGTAAATGATGGACGAATTAATGTTGGAAAACCAACCGCTTCCTGTGCTTTCAAAGCTTCTTCAAGGGTATGAGCAATAAAAGATTTCGGGCAAGACAAACCGATTTTTTCCATCGCTTGTTTGAAACGACCACGATCTTCCGCCTTATCAATCGCATCTTCACTCGCCCCGATCAGCTCAACATTGAACTGTTTTAACACCCCGTTACGAGATAAATCTAAAGCACAGTTTAATGCCGTTTGACCGCCCATTGTCGGCAAAATCGCATCAGGGCGCTCTTTTTCGATGATTTTCGCTACCGTTCGCCACTCAATCGGCTCAATATAGGTCACGTCCGCCATATTTGGATCGGTCATAATGGTCGCTGGGTTTGAGTTCACCAACACCACTTTATACCCTTCTTCACGCAACGCCTTACACGCCTGCGCCCCTGAGTAGTCAAATTCACACGCTTGCCCAATGACAATCGGACCAGCACCAATAATTAAAATCGTGTTTATATCTGTACGTTTTGGCATAGTTTTTTCTCTGTTGTTGAATTTGGTTGTCTTTTAATATCCACCACTATTTAATCCCCTCCCCCGCAAGCGGGGGAGGGGACTTGAATACAAGCGGTCACTTTTCAGCGAAATTTTGCAAAATTCCCTTCAAATCTCACCGCTTATTAACCTTTCGCCTTTCTCAATTCATCAATAAAGCGGTCAAACAGGTATGCCACATCGTGCGGCCCTGGGCTGGCTTCTGGGTGTCCTTGGAACGAGAATGCCGATTGATCGGTGAGTTCAATGCCTTGGACTGTGCCGTCAAAGAGTGAGCGATGGGTGACACGAACGTTAGCAGGCAAACTCGCTTCATCAACTTCAAAACCGTGGTTTTGGCTGGTGATCAGCACATTTTGTGTATCTAAATCTTGTACAGGGTGGTTTGCGCCGCGGTGTCCGAATGCCATTTTTTTCGTTTTACCGCCTGCGGCTAATCCGAGTAATTGATGCCCTAAACAGATGCCGAAAATCGGTTTTTTCGTTGCCAATAATTTTTGGATAGCGGTAATTGCATAGGTGCAAGGCTCTGGGTCGCCTGGTCCGTTAGATAAGAAAACACCGTCTGGGTTTAAGGCTAGTACAGCTTCTGCAGAGGTTGTTGCAGGCACAACGGTGATACGACAGCCACGTTCCGCAAGCATTCTTAAAATGTTACGTTTTACGCCAAAATCGTAAGCGACAACGTGAAATTCAGGGGTAGTTTGTTGCACATAACCTTTGCCAAGTTGCCATTCACCTTCCGTCCATTGATATAACTCTTTACAGGTCACTTCTTTGGCTAAATCTTGCCCAGCCATTGAGCCGAAACTGTTGGCAAGTTCGAGAGCCTTAGCCATATCATCACCGACATAAATACAGCCTGCTTGAGCGCCTTTATCACGCAAAATTCGAGTTAAACGGCGTGTGTCAATGTCGGCAATTGCGACGATTTTATGTTTAACCAGATAATCAGAAAGGGAAGAGTTAGCACGGAAATTGCTATGAATAAGGGGAAGATCACGAATAATTAAACCTGCAGCATACACTTTATCGGCTTCTTCGTCTTCGCTATTTGTTCCTGTATTACCGATATGTGGATAAGTCAATGTAACAATTTGATTAGTGTATGAAGGGTCGGTGAGAATTTCTTGGTAGCCCGTCATTGCGGTATTAAAGACCACTTCACCAATGGTATGTCCTTGATAACCAATAGATTTTCCGTGAAACACAGAGCCATCGGCAAGAACTAAAATGGCAGGTTCAGACATTATATGTACTCCTAATTATTGAAATTTTGGCTGTCATTTTGTAAGCTGCCTAATCTCTTACTCAGGAATAGGCGGCTAAGTTTACTAGAGCAAACGTTTGCGTTCAAGTGATAATTATCAAAAAATAAATTTAAATATTATAATGAATAATTATGTTTGAATAATGCATTTTTATGCAATTAAAAGCAAGCAAAAAAGTTGCTTTTTGATTATGCAATAAGCGGTTAGAATAGAGAGAAATTTTACTAAAGAGAAAAAAGAATGAATAAATTTGAATTTGCAGAACAATTAATCGCCATTGTGAAACGAGATGTTGCCCCAGCATTAGGCTGTACAGAACCCATTTCGTTGGCGTTAGCGGCTGCAATTGCGAAATCATACTTAGGTGGCGAGCCTGTTCAAATTCAGGCTAAAGTATCCCCTAATTTAATGAAAAATGGTATGGGGGTTACCGTGCCAGGAACGGGTATGGTGGGCTTGCCAATTGCGGCTGCTGTGGGGGCAATTGCTGGTGATGCGGAGGCAGGTTTGGAAGTGTTGAAACATATTCAAGCCGAAGATGTCGCCAAAGCAAAAGCGATGTTAGATACCAATCAGGTAAGTGTGGATATTGCGAATGTGGATTTTCCGCTTTATTCGGAAGCTTTATTGTTAGGTGAAACGGGTTGGGTCAAAGTCTGTATTCAAGACACTCATACCAATGTGGTATTGATTGAGAAAAATGGGGAAGTGTTGTTCCAGCAACAAACGCAAGCGGTTGAAACAGCAGACGATTATCACTTTTTCAATCAGCTTTCTGCTGAACAGATTTATCAATTTGCAATGGAAGTTCCCCTTGAACAGATTGCCTTTATTGCCGAAGCTGCTAAATTAAATTCTGCGTTATCGAAAGAAGGTTTAGAAAAAGAGTATGGCTTGCATATCGGGCGAACCTTGAAAAAGCAGATTGAACTTGGGTTGATGTCTGATGATTTATTGTCACGCATTGTAATTGAAACTACCGCAGCATCCGATGCTCGAATGGGCGGTGTCTTGTTGCCGGCGATGAGCAATTCGGGTTCGGGCAATCAAGGCATTGCGGCAACAATGCCGTCAGTGATTGTGGCACGTTTTGTGAATGCCGATGATGAGCAACTTATCCGTGCGTTATTTCTTTCTCATACGATTGCAATCTATATTCATAGTAAGTTGCCAAAACTGTCGGCTCTTTGTGCTGTGACTACCGCGGCAATGAGCAGTGCGGCAGGTATGGCATATTTGCTGAAAGGTAATTTTAACGCCATTAGTATGGCGATTTGCAGTATGATCGGCGACATCAGCGGTGTATTGTGTGATGGGGCGGCAAATAGCTGTGCGATGAAAGTTTCAACAGGGGTATCATCTGCCTACAAAGTGGTGTTAATGGCGTTAGATAATAGCCGAGTGACTGGCAATGAAGGTATCGTGGAACATAGCGTTGATAAATCAATCAATAACCTATGTGCGATTGCGACAAAAAGTATGGTCTATATGGATAGACAAATTATTGAGATTATGAGTACAAAAGAGCAGGATTGTTAAACGATAAAAATAAAGGAGAAGACATTATGGCGACACATTCCCATTCCCCTTTGCCAATTTGGTCGGTGATCTTACCGCTTGCAGCTTGGGCTATCTATTTTGTTGGCGTGAAAGAGAACATTTGGCTACAACTTGGAGGAGGTGCGTTATTGATTGGTAGTGTGCTTTCTGCAGTTCATCACGCAGAAGTGGTAGCACATAAAGTTGGAGAGCCGTTTGGTACTATTATTCTAGCACTCGCTATTACGATTATTGAAGTGGCATTAATCGTGTCGCTGATGATCGCTGGGGGTGACAATGCTACCTATTTGGCTAGAGATACCGTATTTGCGGCGATTATGTTGATTTTGAATGGGATTTTAGGTGGTTGCTTATTAATTGGTGGTATTAAACATCACGTTCAATTTTTTCATAAAAAATCAGTGAGTACCGCTTTAGTGACCTTAGTGTCTATTTTGGTATTAACAATGATTTTGCCTAATTTCACCACCAGTTCAGCAGGGGGAACTTATACCAGCTCTCAGTTGGTATTTGTTGCGATTGCTTCGCTCGTTTTATATTTCTCTTTTATTATGATGCAAACCGTGCGTCACCGTGATTATTTCTTAGCCGATGATGATAATCCAAACCATCACGCAGAGCCACCTTCGACTAAAGTAGCATTGGTCAGTTTGTTGCTGCTAGTGATCTGTTTAGGTGTCGTTGTAATGCTGGCGAAAGGGCTTTCCCCTGCGATTGAAGCAATGGTGGTTGCTGCAGGCGCACCGTTATCTCTAGTCGGGGTGATTATTGCCGCAGTTGTCTTGATGCCTGAAGGTTTGGCAGCATTGACAGCCGCCAGCCGTAACCGACTACAAACTAGTGTGAATTTAGCGTTAGGTTCAGCGTTAGCCAGTATCGGTTTAACTATTCCATCTGTTGTGATTGTTTGCCTACTGTTTGATATTAATATGGTGTTAGGCTTAGATTGGAAATCAATGGTGCTACTCGCATTATCTGCTTTCGTTGTGATGGTTTCTCTTAATCACGGCAAATCGAATATGCTTTATGGCGTAGTGCTTTTGGTTAATATGGCGGCTTATGTGTTTACGGTGATTGTGCCGTAGTGAGAAATAGTGCGTGTGTGTGTGATAATACATATTTTTTTAAATTTTTTTTAGTTTTACCCTTGAAGCCCACATTTTTATCCCTATTTATTGTTCCGTCTGAGCGGGAACGTAGCACAACTTCCCGTTTCTTTTTTAACAAAGTGGCGGATGTTATCCATCTATACACAGTAGGAACAGTCTGTGGACACACGCAGTGTGTCCCTACGTTGAATATGATGGTTCAGTCCCACAAGTAACCAAATTTATATTAGAGGAATCAAACTATGGGAAAAATTATCGGTATTGACTTAGGTACAACCAACTCTTGTGTTGCGGTAATGGACGGCGACAAACCACGCGTAATTGAAAATACAGAAGGTGCGCGTACTACTCCGTCAATCATTGCTTATACAGACAAAGAAACCTTAGTTGGTCAGCCAGCAAAACGCCAAGCGATCACTAACCCGAAAAATACTTTATTTGCGATTAAACGTTTAATCGGTCGTCGTTTTACTGATTCTGAAGTTCAACGTGACATTGAAATTATGCCGTTTGAGATTACCAAAGCAGACAATGGCGATGCGTGGGTATCGGTAAAAGGCGAAAAAATGGCTCCACCGCAAATCTCTGCGGAAGTATTGAAAAAAATGAAGAAAACTGCAGAAGATTTCTTAGGTGAGCCAGTGACTGAAGCGGTTATTACTGTGCCTGCTTACTTTAACGATGCTCAACGTCAAGCAACTAAAGATGCAGGTCGTATCGCAGGTTTAGAAGTTAAACGTATCATTAACGAACCAACAGCAGCGGCATTGGCTTACGGTTTAGACTCTAAAAAAGAAAACCAAATTGTTGCAGTGTATGACTTGGGTGGTGGTACATTCGACTTGTCTATCATCGAAATTGATAACTTAGATGGCGAACAAACCTTTGAAGTGCGTGCAACCAACGGTGATACTCACTTAGGTGGTGAAGACTTCGACAACCGTTTAATTAACTACCTTGTTGAAGAATTTCAAAAAGAGCAAGGCGTAGATTTACGCAATGACTCAATGGCAATGCAACGTGTGAAAGAAGCGGCAGAAAAAGCGAAAATCGAACTTTCGTCTGCTCAATCAACCGAAGTAAATCTTCCGTATATCACCGCAGATGCAACAGGTCCAAAACACTTAGTATTAACTGTAACTCGTGCGAAATTAGAAGCGTTAGTAGAAGATTTAGTAAACCGCTCATTAGAGCCAGTAAAAGTGGCGTTAGCTGATGCAGGTTTAAGCGTATCTGAGATCAACGATGTGATCTTAGTTGGCGGCCAAACCCGTATGCCATTAGTACAGAAAAAAGTGGCTGACTTCTTCGGCAAAGAACCACGCAAAGACGTAAACCCAGATGAAGCGGTAGCTATCGGTGCGGCGGTACAAGGTGGCGTATTAGCTGGTGATGTAACAGACGTATTATTGTTAGACGTCACCCCGTTATCATTAGGTATCGAAACAATGGGTGGCGTGATGACAACCTTAATTGAGAAAAACACCACGATCCCAACGAAAAAATCGCAAGTGTTCTCAACGGCGGAAGATAATCAAAGTGCAGTAACCATTCACGTTTTACAAGGTGAACGTAAACGTGCGTCGGATAACAAATCATTAGGTCAGTTTAACCTTGAAGGCATTAACCCTGCACCACGTGGTATGCCACAAATTGAAGTAACCTTTGATATTGACGCAAACGGTATTATCCACGTTTCAGCGAAAGATAAGAACACAGGTAAAGAGCAACAAATTAAGATCCAAGCATCTTCAGGCTTAAGCGATGCGGAAATCGAGCAAATGGTGCGTGATGCGGAAGCGAACGCAGAAGCAGACCGTAAATTTGAAGAGTTAGTGCAAACTCGCAACCAAGCGGACGCAATTGCTCACTCAACTCGTAAACAGATCGCCGAAGCAGGTAGCAACCTTGCTGATGCAGATAAAGCGAAGATCGAAGAAGCGGTAGCGGCATTAGAAAAAGCAGCGAAAGGTGAAGATAAAGCGGATATCGAAGCGAAAATCGAAGCCCTCGTAAAAGCGTCCGAGCCGTTAATCCAAGCAGGTCAAGCTCAGGCTCAACAAGGTCAGCAACAAGCCCAACAAAGTCAAAAAGACGACGGCGTGGTCGATGCTGAGTTTGAAGAAGTGAAGGATAATAAATAAGAGGTATATATGGAATATGTACTAATTAATTATCAGGGCATTGAAATTAAGATTCCCGTACAAGATTTTGAATGTGAATTAGTTGATAGTGATGAAAGATCTATGGGGACTGAAAATTGTTATAAACTTTATAATGAAGATTATGGTATAAGTCAGTATATATATGAATATCCTATAGGTTTTTTCAATAATAAATCAGATTGGGAATGTGATTCTAATGTAAAAATTCTAGAAGATACAATAAATTACTTTGCTTTTTTTACCCAAGACGATTAACTACTAGGAATTTAAGGGCGTGGTAACACGCCCTTTTAGTGCATATAACAAGCGATCAAATTCCTTCAAAATTCTGCAAAACACTGAATAATTATGGCAAAAAAAGATTATTACGAAGTCCTTGGTTTACAAAAAGGGGCAAGTGAGCAAGAGATTAAACGTGCTTACAAACGTTTAGCGGCAAAGCATCACCCTGACAAAAACCAAGGCAGCAAAGAAGCTGAAGAAAAATTTAAAGAGATTAAAGAAGCCTATGAAGTCTTAGGCGACAATGAAAAACGTGCAATGTACGACCAATACGGTCACCAAGCCTTTGAACAAGGCGGCGGAGCAGGTGGCTTCGGCGGATTTGGTGGTGGCGGTTTCGGCGGCTTTGAAGATATTTTCAGCGAAATGTTTGGTGGAGGTTTCGGTGGTGGCGGTCGTCGCCAACGTGTCGTGCGTGGTGATGACTTACGCTACGATCTCGAAATCACCCTAGAAGAAGCTGTGCGTGGTGTGAAAAAAGATATTCGCATTCGAACTCTTGTTCAATGTGATACTTGCCACGGTTCTGGTGCTGAAGCGGGAAGCAAGGTCGAAACCTGTCCGCACTGCCACGGCTCAGGACGCGTTCGTCGCCAGCAAGGTTTCTTTATGACAGAAACCGTTTGTCCAAGTTGTCACGGCACCGGTAAGAAAATTGAGAAACCGTGTAAATCTTGCCACGGTGATGGACGTGTTGAGAAAACCAAAAACCTTTCGGTCACCATTCCAGCAGGCGTAGATACCGGCAACCAACTTCGCTTATCAGGTGAAGGGGCTGCAGGGGAAAACGGCGCTCCAGCAGGGGATTTATATGTGGTAATTCACGTGAAAGACCACGATATTTTCGTGCGTGACGGCTCAAATCTTTACTGCGAAGTGCCAATCAGCTTCACAATGGCGGCATTAGGCGGCGAGATTGAAGTGCCGACATTAGACGGTCGCGTGAAACTCAAAATCCCAGCCGAAACCCAAACGGGCAAACTGTTCCGCGTGCGTGGTAAAGGCGTAACCAGTGCAAGAGGTGGCTATGCAGGGGATTTAATCTGTAAAGTGATTATTGAAACCCCAGTATCGCTTAATGAAGAACAAAAAGAGTTGTTACGTAAATTAGAAGAAAGTCTGGAAGGCAAAGGGCAACATCGACCAAAACACGAAGGTTTTTTCAAAGGGGTGAAAAACTTCTTTGATAATTTAAGTAAATAGTTTAGTTGTATTTATTGCATTATATTCCAAATAGTGTGGCTATATCTTTAAATAGATAGTTTTAATGGGCTGATTTCAGTATCATACTGGGGTCAGCTCTTTTATTTCTCTAGATTAGAAATTTTATTAAAATTGCATTTTCTTGCAATGGAGAATCCAATGAAATACAAAAACCTGCGAGAATTTCTCGATCTGCTTGAGCAAAAAGGCGAACTGAAGCGTATTACTCAAGAGATCGATCCTTATTTGGAAATGACCGAGATTGCGGATCGTACTTTGAGTAAAGGTGGTCCGGCTCTCTTATTTGAAAACCCGAAAGGCTACAAAATGCCTGTGCTGTGCAATCTATTCGGCACGCCGGAACGGGTGGCAATGGGTATGGGACAAGAAGATACCAAAGCCTTGCGAGAGCTAGGCAAGTTGTTGGCGTTCTTAAAAGAACCCGAACCGCCAAAAGGCTTTAAAGATCTAATCGGACAGTTGCCACAGTGGAAGCAAGTGCTGAATATGCCAAGTAAGGTGTTGAATAAAGCAGATTGTCAGCAAGTGGTGATCTCGGATGATGATGTCGATCTGTATCAACTGCCGATTATGCACTGTTGGCAAGGTGATGTCGCACCGCTTGTCACTTGGGGCTTAACCATTACGCAAGGTCCTTATAAAAAGCGGTTAAATTTGGGGATTTATCGCCAGCAGTTAATCACTAAAAATAAATTGATTATGCGTTGGCTATCGCATCGTGGCGGTGCGTTGGATTTCCAAGAGTGGAAAGAAGCTAATCCCGATAAGCCGTTTCCTGTTTCGGTCGCATTAGGGGCAGATCCTGCTACGATTTTAGCCGCCGTCACGCCGATCCCCGATACTTTATCAGAATATGCATTTGCAGGGTTATTGCGTGGACACAAAACCGAAGTGGTGAAATCCATCAGCAATGATTTGGAAGTGCCTGCCAGTGCTGAGATTGTGCTTGAAGGCTATATCGATCTTAACGAAACCGCATTGGAAGGACCTTACGGCGATCATACGGGATATTACAATGAACAAGAGTATTTCCCTGTGTTTACCGTGACGCATATTACAATGCGAAAAGATGCCATCTATCATTCCACCTACACGGGCAGACCACCTGATGAACCTGCGGTCTTAGGCGAAGCCTTGAATGAAGTGTTTATCCCGATTTTGCAGAAGCAATTCCCTGAAATCGTTGATTTCTACTTACCGCCCGAAGGCTGTTCTTATCGCCTAGCGGTAGTCACGATCAAAAAGCAATACGCAGGACACGCCAAACGAGTAATGATGGGGGTTTGGTCATTTTTAAGACAGTTTATGTACACCAAATTTGTGATTGTGTGTGATGATGATGTCAATGCGAGAGATTGGAAAGATGTAATCTGGGCGATTACCACTCGTTGCGATCCAGCAAGAGATGCGACATTAATCGAAAACACACCGATTGATTACCTTGATTTTGCGTCCCCTATCGCAGGATTAGGCTCAAAAATGGGCATTGATGCCACAAATAAATGGGCAGGTGAAACCCAACGAGAATGGGGAACGCCGATTACCAAAAATCCCGATGTCGTCAAACGTGTTGATGAAATCTGGGAAAGTTTGGGGATTGAGGATTAATTCCTTAAATGATAAGCGGTTGAATACTTGGCATTTTTAGCAAATTTCTGCCAAAATCACACCGCTAGATTTTTTACTAAAAAGAGAAAGATTATGTCAAAACCAATAGTATTTAGTGGCGTACAGCCATCGGGCGAATTAAGTTTAGGTAACTACCTTGGGGCATTACGTAACTGGGTTAAAATGCAAGATGAATATGAATGTCTATTTTGTATCGTCGATTTACACGCCATCACAGTGAGACAAGATCCAGAAGCGTTACGCAAAGCAACCTTAGATACACTCGCCATTTACCTTGCTTGTGGTATCGATCCAGTCAAAAGCACTATTTTTATTCAATCCCACGTTCCTGAACATAGCCAACTCGCTTGGATCTTAAACTGTTATACCTACTTCGGCGAAATGGGGCGAATGACACAATTCAAAGACAAATCAGCTCGCCACGAAGATAACGTAAACGTGGGCTTATTTACTTATCCAGTGCTAATGGCGGCAGACATTCTACTGTACCAAGCAAATCAAGTGCCTGTAGGCGACGATCAGAAACAACATCTAGAAATCACCCGTGATATTGCTAACCGTTTTAATGCGTTATACGGCAAAAAAGACGCAGAGGGAAATGTCCTTGAGCCAATCTTCGCTGTGCCTGAAGTCTTTATTGCCAAAACAGGGGCGAGAATTATGTCGCTACTTGAACCAACGAAAAAGATGTCAAAATCAGATGATAACCGTAATAACGTTATCGGTTTATTAGAAGATCCAAAATCAGTGGCGAAAAAAATCAAACGGGCAATGACCGACGGTGATGAGCCACCTGTTGTACGTTACGACGTTCAAAATAAACCTGGCGTATCAAACCTACTTGATATTTTGGCAAGCGTCACAGGCAAGACAATTCCTGAATTAGAAACAGAATTTGAAGGCAAAATGTACGGCCACTTAAAAACTGCCGTCGCCGACGAAGTTTCCGCAATGTTAAGCCAACTTCAAGAACGTTATCACCATTTCCGTAACAATGAAGCATTGCTTGAAAATATCTACCGTGAAGGTGCAGAAAAAGCGAGAGCAAAAGCGAAAGCAACCTTAGCCGACGTGTATAAGAAAGTGGGATTTGTTGTGTAGGATGGTTTTTAATCATTACTTTAGACAAAGGATAACATATGAAAACAGATCAAGACATTTTAGACAGGGCATTAAGCAAACAGACTGAGTTTGATAAAACAGCTCAAATTACCCTTGTTGGTCACTCACTATTTGATATGTGGTCTGATATGGAACAAGGCACGCCGAATATTGCAGGTAAAACGGTGGCAAATTTAGGGTTATCTGGTACTAGCACTCGTCAATACCTTGATTTGATTGTTAAAGGTAATTTAATCAAACAGTTAGGCGAAGATGTGTTTATCTTTTTAGGGGTGAATGACATTGTAAAAGAACCTGATTATTCGCCGAAGCAAGTGTTAGGCTGGATTAACGAGATTGTGTCCGCCTTTAAAACGTTAGCCCCAACATCTCGTTACTATTTATTAGAAGCAACCCCTGTGAATAACATTGCGACCACAGACAATCCTGCGATTTTGGCGTTAAATCAATACCTTGAAGCACATTGCCCTTCCGATATTCGTTATGTGAAAACGTGGAATGCCTTTGCTAATGAAGAAGGCAAATTGGATCTAAACCTGTGTCACGACGGATTGCACTTTACTCAGCAAGGCTATGATGTGTTAGAGCAGATTTTGCTCAAACAGCTAGGGGCTTAAATGCAGGATTTCGAGCAGTATCGAACCTTATTAGCCACATCAACTTGGCAGACGGCGGAAACGGGTTTGCCAAGTCAAGTTGCAGAATGGCTGTTACATACGAACTCTTTAACCGAAAAGTTGCAACAAATTTGTCAAAGGCTAGACGTTGAAGTTGTTCAACAGGGCTGGCAAGCGGTCGGATTTGAGCAATATTTTGCAAAAACGTGGGTGCGAGAAGTGGTGTTAAGTGGTGATGATAAGGTGTGGATTTTTGCTCAAACGCTATTAGCGGAAGAAACAATTGAGAATGTGGCACAAGCCGTTTTAACCCTAGGAGATAATCCTATTGGTTTGTGGCTATTTCCGCAAAATCCACAGCGTTTAACTTTGGAATGGAGCCAAGACAAGCAGACGGGCTTATATGCTCGCCGTTCAACATTGCTACTCAAAGGTTATCCGTTAGAAATTCGAGAGCTGTTTCTGCCACAATTTTCATTTGAAACCACATCAAGAAAGGCGTAGCATTCGCTCGAAGTTCTTTAATTACAAAATATAATGAAACCAACAATTCTTCTTTACGACTCAGGAATGGGTGGTTTGACTATTTACGATGCTATTCGTGAAAATCTGCCAGATGCCCATTATCTCTACTGTTTTGACAACGCGTATTTCCCTTATTCTGAAAAATCAGAAGCGGTGCTGATCGAACTAGCGGTAGGTATTGTGCAAAAAATTGCAGAAAATTATCCGCTTGATATGGTGGTTGTTGCTTGTAATACTGCCAGTACGGTTGTGCTACCTGTCTTACGAGAGCGGTTTGCAATGCCGATTGTCGGGACTGTGCCTGCGATTAAGCCTGCCGCTCAAATTTCTCAAACCAAAACAATTGGTTTGCTTGCGACCAAAGGCACGGTAACACGCCCTTATGTCGATGAGTTGATTGAACGCTATGCAAAAGATTGTGTGGTAGAACGCATTGGCTCAACAGATTTGGTGGAAATCGTCGAAGAAAAACAGCAAACGGGTTCGGTGGATATGCGACGCTTGCAAAAAGTTGTTGAAGAATGGCAATCACACCCGACGCTAGATACGGTGATTTTAGGTTGCACCCATTTCCCATTGGTCAAAGAAGAGTTGCAACAACTATTGCCACGGGTGAGTTTTTTTGTTGATCCGGGCAATGGGATTGCGAACCGTGTAGTGAGCTTGTTACAAGATGTGAAGAGGAATGTGAATAACGAAAACAAAGAAAATCAGGCATTTTGTACGCAAAATAGTGAAGACTTCCTAAAAAGAGAAAAGGTAATGCAGAATTGGGGATTTAAACGCTTAAATATACTGAATTTTGTTGAAAAATAATTTTGTTTAAAATCAATAGGTTATATCTTATGGTTTTTATTTTTTGGTGAAAAACAAAACATTTAGAAAAAAACTTTAAAAAAGTACTTGCGTTGGTT
>NZ_MUXW01000037.1 GCF_002015085.1 Glaesserella parasuis | reverse complement strand
GAAAAACACAACCAGCAACTCTGTCTTCTTGGGTACAAACTCAGGCTATGTGGCAGCAGGTGCAACCACTGCGGGAGCGGGTGCTTTAGAATACCAAGTAATAGGTGGTGTGTATAACGCTTACGCAGGTGGCAAAGCTACTGAAGTGAAAGGCGTGGTGAGCGTGGGTAATGTAAACAGCGATGGTACAATGGAAACTCGCCGTATTCAAAACGTTGCACCAGGTTTAATCTCTGAGCAAAGTACCGATGCGATTAATGGTAGCCAGTTGTATAGCTTAATATCTCAGCACAAGGTGCATATGGGCGATATTCACAATAAGATCAACCGTAATAATAAAGCTCTGCGTGCGGGTATTGCAGGTTCTAACGCCGCAGCAGGTTTACCACAGGTTTATCTCCCAGGTAAGTCAATGATTGCAGCATCAGCGGGGACTTTCAAAGGTCAATCTGCATTGGCTGTGGGTTACTCAAGAGCATCAGATAACGGCAAGCTGATCCTTAAATTACAAGGTAATGCAAATACTAGTGGTGAAATGGGCGGCTCTGTGGGGGTAGGTTATCAGTGGTAGATATGATAGGAGCTTATAACAAATTGACCCTATCCCAAATTCTGTGTAAACACCCATTTCAACTTAACGGTGATCGTCTAGGCGATCACCAAAATCAATCATAAATCGATTCATTGCCAGTTTCCAGTTCTGAATCGGCATTGTCCATTTTTTTGATGCATCTTTACAAGCGGGTATTTTGCCTGC
>NZ_MUXW01000036.1 GCF_002015085.1 Glaesserella parasuis | reverse complement strand
ATATTCTATTGTTTCGCATAACTTATATTATGTTAAATAACAAATTTAAGCGGATAAATTTAAGGCTTTTCTTTCTTTTTCTCTTCCCTTTTTTACTGAGATCAATTTATTTTCAAGTGTAAAAGGCGTATCATAGGCACGCAGTCACGTTTATCCAAAACGTGTTAATTTTTTTCTTATCACATAGGTGTAATTTTTTTCTTATCACATAGGTGTTTCGACAATGTCAAAAAATATTCTTATTCTTAACTGTGGTAGCTCATCTTTAAAATTCGCTATCCTTGATCCTGCTTCTGGCGATGAAAAATTATCAGGTCTAGCTGAAAACTTTAATTTAGTTGATGCTCGTATTAAATGGAAATTAAACGGTGAGAAAGGTGCTGCAGATTTAGGTGCTGGTGCAGCTCACAGTGAAGCACTTAACTACATCGTGAAAAACATTTTAAGTGCAGAATTAAAAGACAGCATTGGTGCTATCGGTCACCGTATCGTTCACGGTGGTGAAAAATATACTTCATCTATCGTTATTACAGATGAGGTGGTTGCAGGTATCAAAGAAGCTGCAGCATTTGCACCACTTCACAACCCTGCTCACTTAATCGGTATTGAAGAAGCATTCAAAGCATTCCCTGAATTAAAAGAGAAAAACGTTGCGGTATTTGATACAGCATTCCACCAAACAATGCCTGAACACGCTTATCTCTATGCACTTCCATACTCTTTATATAAAGAGCACGGCGTGCGTCGTTATGGTTTCCACGGTACAAGCCACTATTATGTGAGCCGTGAAGTCGCTAAAGTTGTGGGTGTTGAACCGTCAAAAGTGAACGTGATTACTTGTCACTTAGGTAACGGTGCTTCAGTTGCTGCAATCCGTAATGGTAAATGTATTGATACTTCAATGGGTTTCACTCCATTAGAAGGTTTAGTAATGGGTACTCGTTCAGGTGACTTAGACCCTGCAATCATTTTCTTTATGCACAATACGTTAGGTATGTCTGTAAAAGAAATTGAAGAAACATTAGTGAAAAAATCTGGCTTATTAGGTTTAACGGAAGTGACAAGCGACTGCCGTTATGCAGAAGATAACTACGCAACTCACGCAGATGCAAAACGTGCAATGGACGGTTTCTGCTACCGTTTAGCGAAATACATCGGTGCTTATATGGCTGTTTTAGGTGACGATCACTTAGATGCAATCGTATTTACTGGTGGTATCGGTGAAAACGCAGGCCTAGTGCGTGAATTAACCTTAAATTACTTAAAACTGTTCGGTATTAAAGTTGATAGCGAGAAAAATACGGCAGCACGTTTTGGTAAATCAGGCGAAATTACTGCTGCTGATTCTGCATTCCGTGCATTCGTTATCCCAACAAACGAAGAACTTGTTATTGCACAAGATACAGCGCGCTTAGCGTTATAATATCTAAAACCTGCCAGATGGCAGGTTTTTTACTTTTTACATCACAAAAGCGGTGAGATTTTGCAAAAAATTTGACTACTCTACCCGCTTGTAACAAGGAAAAAAACAATGTCCAGAACAATTATTTTAATTCCAATCAGTACCGGCGTTGGTTTAACCAGTGTAAGTCTTGGTTTAGTCCATTCTCTTGAACAAAAAGGGGCAAAAGTTGGTTTCTTAAAACCTATCGCACAACCTATTAGTGGTGAAGATACCCTTGACCGTTCAACCACTATTATCCGCCTTTCACAAAGTACCGAAACAGGTACACCATTTATGCTAGGTGAAGCGGAAACATTAATTGCAAAAAAACAAACTGATGTATTACTTGAAAAAGTGGTTGAGCGTCATCAAAAACTCGCTAAAACAAGCGATATTATTGTGATTGAAGGCTTAATCCCAACACGGAAAAATTCTTATGCAAACAGCATTAACTATGAAATTGCACAAGCATTAGACGCTGAAATCGTGTTAGTTGCAGCGCCAGCGGCAGACAAACCAGCTCAGCTTAAAGAGCGTATTGATGCGGCAGCTTCTTTATTTGGTGGTCGCCACAACCCTAACCTACTCGGTGTGGTTATTAACAAATTTAATGCCTCTGTTGATGAGTCAGGTCGTACACGCCCAGATTTAACCGAAATCTTCGACTCGTTCCAACACAGCAGCAATAACATTCTTGAAATGGAAAACCTGTTCAAAGCTGGTCCAATCAAATTACTAGCTTGTATTTCGTGGAAATCAGATTTAATTGCAACCCGTGCAATCGATCTTGTAAAACACCTAGGTGCGGCAATTATTAATGAAGGTGAAGTACATAAACGCCGTATTCGTAGTGTAACATTCTGTGCAAGAAGCCTACCACATATGGTTGATCACTTTAAAGCGGGCAGTTTATTAGTTGCTTCTGCAGATCGTCCTGATGTTATCGTTGCAGCATCTTTAGCAGCAATGAATGGCGTGGAAATCGGTGCGTTACTCTTAACGGGTGGCTACAAAATTGATACTCAAATTGCCAAACTTTGCCAACAAGCCTTTGAAACTGGCTTACCAATTTTCCGTATTGAAGGCAACACTTGGCAAACTGCATTAAGCCTACAAAGCCTCAGCCTTGAAGTACCAGTTGATGATAAAGAGCGTATTGATGCGATTAAACAATATGTCTCAGAACAATTTGATGCAGACTTTATTGAAGGTATTTCTAAAGGTGCAGTTCGCGCTCGTCGCCTCTCCCCTGCTGCATTCCGTTATCAATTAACCGAACTTGCGCGTGAAGCGAAAAAACGCATTGTGTTACCAGAAGGTGATGAGCCTCGTACCGTTAAAGCGGCTGCACTCTGTGCGGAACGTGGCATTGCAGAATGTGTACTTTTAGCGCCACCTGCTGATGTTCAACGTGTTGCTGAAGCTCAAGGGGTTACTTTAGGCAAAGGCATTACCATTATTGACCCAGCTGAAGTGCGTGAAAACTATGTAGCTCGTTTAGTCGAATTGCGTAAAAACAAAGGTATGACTGAGGTTGTTGCTCGTGAACAGCTGTTAGATACTGTTGTACTCGGTACAATGATGTTAGAAGCAAACGAAGTAGATGGTTTAGTTTCAGGTGCAGTTCACACGACTGCAAATACAATCCGTCCACCAATGCAAATTATCAAAACAGCACCAGGTAACTCTATTATTTCATCTGTGTTCTTTATGTTATTACCAGATCAAGTACTTGTTTACGGTGACTGTGCGGTAAACCCAGATCCAACACCTGAACAATTAGCCGAAATCGCTATCCAATCGGCTGAATCGGCAAAATCATTCGGTATCGATCCTCGTGTTGCAATGATTTCTTACTCAACAGGAACTTCTGGTGCTGGTGCAGACGTAGAAAAAGTAGCTGAAGCAACTCGTATTGCGAAAGAAAAACGCCCAGACCTTATTATTGACGGTCCATTACAATACGATGCGGCAATTATGGAAGATGTGGCTCGCTCTAAAGCGCCTAACTCCCCTGTTGCAGGTAAAGCGACCGTATTCGTCTTCCCAGACTTGAACACAGGTAACACAACTTATAAAGCGGTTCAACGCTCTGCGGATCTCGTGTCTATCGGTCCAATGCTACAAGGTATGCGTAAACCTGTAAACGACTTATCTCGTGGTGCTTTGGTTGATGATATTGTTTATACCATTGCATTAACGGCAATTCAGGCGACTCAGTAAAAAATAAACTGCTAGTTCAAAGACTGAATCCAGTTGCTACTGGACTCAGTCCGTTTAAATACGTCAGTTATACAGCCCAATATATTATTCTTTAGGATATGTTAGAATAATTCTTTTGCCTCTTGAAGCAATGATTCTGGTATTGAAAGTCCCAGTTGTCTTGCTGTTTTTTGATTAATGGATAATTCCATTTTACTTACAGACTGGGTTGCGATATTACCTGCTTTTTCGCCTCTGAGGATTTTTGCTGCAACTTTACCTGTTTCTGCACCAATATCATATTGATTCACTGCGTAAGCAGCTAGAGCTCCTCTTTTTACAGTGTCTTTATCCGCAGCAATAACAGGAATTTTTGCTTCAAGTGCTGCTTTGTGTAATGCTTCATAGGCAGATACTACAGCATTATCTTCTGTAATATAAATAGCTTGCACCTTTCCACTTAAACTACGAGCAGCTGTGCCAATATCTGCACTACGCTGCACAGCTACAGGCATAATCTCAATATTAGAACCTCTTATTGCATTCCTTAATTCTTCTAACACAACAGCTGAATTTACCTCTCCTGCACTGTAAACATATCCGAGAGCTTTAATATTTGGTACTAGTTTTTGGATTAGTGCCAATTGTGGTTCAATTGGTTTATGATCTGAAATGCCCGTTACATTTGTTTTACTTGGTTCCCAAGATTTAATCAACTTGGCAGCTACAGGATCTGTTACACCTGAAAATACAATAGGAATTGAACGTGTTGCTGCAACAACAGGTTGAGCACTTGGTGTCGTAATAGGAATAATAATATCTGTTTTATCACCTACAAATTTACGTGCAATTTGAGCTGCAGTTGATGTACTACCTTGAGCAGATTGGAAATTAATACTAATATTTTTTCCATCAACAAAGCCTTCTCTAGCGAGTTCTTCAATAACACCCTGTCGAATAGTATCTAATGCAGGATGCTCTACAATTGCAGTAATTGCAACATTATGGATTTTATCCTGCGCAGATGCATTAAATGCGAAAGCAGCAAGTGCAGAAAAAAGAATTGTTTTTCTCAATTTCATATGAATTTCCTTAATTTAACTTGATGTATTAATGTACTATTAAAATAGTACAAAGAAGGATATAAAAATTAATATACTATTGCAAGAAAATTCTAATCGAAATAAGGAAATAATATAATAAACGTTTGTTTTTTAAACTAGACAGAAGGGGGAATGCACTATTTCCCCCTCAGATAACTCATTTAACCAACTTTAAATGAGATGATTTTTTCTTAGTAACTTTTTTGAGTGACTGCGCTCTATTTACTCTATCTAAATATGTGTCTTCTTGATAGAAAGCTTCTTCTTCTTGAAACATTACACCGTCACCATTTTCCTGTGCATAAATAGCCTCGACAGCACCGAATGGAATATAAACTCCACGAGTAATTCCCTGAAATCTTGCATTGAAACTAATTGCTTCATCAGTAACAACATATTGTCCTATAGAGCGGGGAGAAATATTTAAGATAATTTTACCATCACGCACAAATTCTTGGGGAACATCTGTATCTACGTACTCCGAATTTATTAATAAATATGGGGTATTTTCATTATCTAAAATCCAATTATAATAGGCTTGGTATAAATAAGGTCTTAAAGGTTTCATATCAGTCTTTATCATCCATTAAATTTTTGGGTGTACTACCTCCAATAGATTGCACAAAGCTATCTCGTTTAAAAACTCTATTCATATATGCTTTAACCGCTTTTGAGCCTGCCCCATTAAATTCTACACCTAGAGTATTCATTCTCCACAATAAAGGGGCTACATAGCAATCAACTAGACTAAAATCTTCACTCAAAAAATAATCAGAATCTGAAAATACTGGACCTAATGCTAATACTTCTTCGCGTAGCTGATTTAATGCTCTTTGAGCTTCAGCTGTAGTTGGATCACGTTCAATAAAATCAATTAAAGAGAACCAATCATTTTGAATACGATGTATATTTAAACGACATTGAGCTCTCAGTATAGGATAAACAGGCATTAATGGCGGGTGAGGAAATCGTTCATCAAGATATTCCATAATGATTCGTGCATTTGATAATATGAGATCACGATCAACCAACACTGGCACAGTACCTCTAGGATTGACTTCAATTAAATCTTCCGAAATTGTGCCTGGTAAAATATTTTCAATTTCATAAGCAACGCCTTTTTCAGCTAAAACGATACGTACTTGATGACTATAAATATCTGTTTTAGTAGAAAAAAGCGTCGGAACAGAACGTTTATTTGCACTCATCATTTATTTCTCCCAATATTTAAATTTTCTCAATATTCGATCTTCCGATTTTAGCATAGATTATCTGTTAAATAACAGTGCTATTTTTCTTATCCTATATCCTTTACTTAGGGTTGATTTAGAGCAACTTCTTGAAAATTTTTATATAAACCTTTTGACGATAGAGTATAAAACGTCTAGCATAACAGGAATCTTTTATCAAAATAGAGGAACTATAGATGGAAAATAGCAAAAAACAATCATTTCAAGATATGCTAGATTATGTGCATCTTTATCGTTTAAAAAATAAATTATTACGTGAAACAGCAGATAATGATCGCAAAATCCGTGATAATCAAAAGCGTATTTTATTACTTGATAATCTAAATCAGTACATTACTGACAATATGTCTATCCAAGACATACGTGTAATCATAGGTAACATGAGAGATGACTATGAAAACCGAGTTGATGATTATACTATCCGTAATGCTGAACTTTCTAAAGAACGTAGAGAAATTAGACGTAAAATGGCTGAACATTCTAGTAAAAAGTAAATGAACAGAACGGTAAGTCGCCAAACCTACCGTTTTTCATATCCTACTGTTCAATCCACACCACAAAATCTGCAACAGTATGAAATGAACCAAACACAAGAATAATGTCTTGTTCGTTCGCTGTTTCAAAAAGAACTTGGCTTGCTTCAATAACATTTTCATAGGCAACGGCTTTGGCATTTGGTAAAGCAGTAAGTAATTTACTTTTTACCTCTGTGCCACGTTGCCCCCGATAACCCTGTAACCCCGCACAATACCATTCGTCAATCAGATCTTCCAAAGGCTCAACAATACCCGATAAATCTTTATCCACTAAGGCACTGAATACTGCATATATTTTGCGGTTTGGTTGAATCCATTCTGCAAGACGATCCGCTAAATAACGTGCAGCGTGGGGATTATGTCCAACGTCAATAAACACTTGTGCAAGCGGTCTGTTTTGTGAACATTTTGCAAAATCTTGTTCGCCTAATAATTGAAAACGTCCTGTCATCTTCGCCTCTTCGACCGCTTGAGCAAGGATTTCATCACTGAGTCCAAAAGGTAACTGAGTTAAAACCGCTAAAGCTGTGGCACAGTTTGGCTGTGGAATTTTAGGCAGTGGAACAGTTAAAGATTTGGTTTTCGATTGCCATTGCAAGCGGTCAGATTCTGCTGAAAATGTCCAATCTATATCTCGTCTAAAAACGTGACATTGCAACTCTTTTGCATAGTCTAAGATACTTTGGGGGCAATCAGGCTCGCCAATAACCACAGGAATATTTGGACGGAAAATCCCTGCTTTTTCACGACCTATCGCTTCACGGTTATCGCCTAAAAACTCAACGTGGTCAATATCAATCGAAGTGATTACCGCAAAATCAGGATCGACAATGTTTGTGGCATCTAAACGCCCACCTAATCCTACTTCCAAAATCGCTACATCAATCTTTGCCTTACGGAACAGATCTAACGCTGCTAAAGTACCGAACTCAAAATAGGTTAAAGAGGCTGATTTGTGCTGTTCAATATAGTCAAAAGTTGTAATTAAATCAGCATTTCCGACCGCTTGTCCTTGAATACGCACACGTTCGTTATAGTGGATTAAGTGTGGTGATGAATAGACCCCGACCTTTAAACCTGCTTTTAATAACGCCATTTCTAGCAATTTGCAGGTTGAACCTTTGCCGTTTGTACCTGCAACGGTAATCACATAAGGGGCTGGCTTGAGTAAATCCAATTCTTCCGCGACTTTTCGGATACGTTCCAAGCCCATATCAATCGGTTTGAAATGGCTTTTTTCTAAATAGGAAAGCCACGTTTCCAATGAATCCGTGGCTTTTGGTGAAATTAATGCGTTCATTACACTTCTTCTGCAACAAGTTCGCCCGTTTTAAATGGCGTCGGCTGATGAGTAATTTTCGCAAGTAAACGAGCAAGGGTATCACGCATTTCTTTGCGGTGTACGATCATATCAATCGCCCCTTTTTCCATTAAGAACTCACTTCGTTGGAAGCCTTCTGGCAATTTCTCACGCACAGTTTGTTCAATCACTCGTGGACCAGCAAAACCGATCAAGGCTTTAGGCTCTGCGATATTAATATCGCCTAACATTGCCAAACTTGCCGACACACCACCTAAGGTTGGGTCTGTTAAAACAGAGATAAACGGCACGCCTTTTTCTTTCATTTTTGCCAATACCGCACTGGTTTTCGCCATTTGCATTAATGAGAATAACGCTTCCTGCATACGCGCACCGCCTGAAGCAGAGAAACAGATAAACGGAATATTTTCGCTTAATGCTTTTTCTGCTGCACGAACGAATTTTGCTCCAACAACAGATCCCATTGAGCCGCCCATAAACTCAAAGTTAAAAGAAGCAACAACCATAGGCATATCATATAGCTTGCCATACATTACGATGAACGAGTCTTTTTCGCCTGTTTGTTTTTGAGCCGCAGTTAAACGGTCTTTATATTTTTTGAGATCTTTAAACTTCAACACATCTTGTGGTTCAAGTTCTGCCTCTAATTCTTCCGCAGTATCTTGGTCTAAAAGAGACAATAAACGTGTACGAGCATCAATACGCATATGATGATCACATTTTGGGCAAACCTGCATATTGCGTTTAAGTTCCTCGCTATAAAGAACCTGCTCACAACTTGTACATTTTGTCCAAACGCCCTCTGGAATTTTTGATTTACCACTTGATGATGAGGACGTTTTTCCTAAAATTTTTTCAATCCAGCTCATTGTTACACCTTAATTGTGTTGAGAAAATTGGGCGTATTAAAACATAAAATTATATAAAAATACATATGTAAAATAGCCCTAGATGTTTTATTGTGGATCAATTAAGTCAACTAATTTCATAATGACTTCGTCAATTAAATAATCCTCTGCTTTAGTCGCATACTTAGCTTGGCGTTCTTTTAAATCTAAGGCTCTTACTTGGTGACATAAAATAACACCTGTTACCTTACCTGATTCTGTACTACTACCATCAAGCACAACAGTTATATTCTGCGAACGAGCCGCATTGCCACCCGTAGATATTGGGCAACAAATTGCTGTGCCTAATGCTTGATTCAATAATTCGTCTGATACCACAATGAAATAATGGGGAAAGCGAAGCTCGTGACCTTTCGTTGGATCTGGATCAACATACCAAATCTCTCCTTTTTTCGGAACACGCATTACCATACTTCTTTCCCAGTGGGTTGAGATTGGGTAAATTCTGCCACTGTTGTATTCAACTCCGCAACTTCTTGACTATCAATACCTGCTAACAATTCTGCAACTGTCTTACGACCTCGTGCTTGACGCTTAATAGGGGTGAGTATGACACTTTCTCCCCTTGTCTCCAAATTGACTTTATGACCAATTTGCCACCCCATTTGTTGCAATATTGCCATTGGTACAGTCAAGACAGCGGCTCCACCTTGTTGTCTTAATGTCGCTTGCATAACTACCTCTTTCAGTGTTACTTTGTGCGACATTATAGAGCAATTTATCTCACATTCAAGTGATGATTGTGTGCTAATTTATTTCTGCTTGTTCAAACTGTAAAAAGAATATCGTAGCTTGGAATATTTACATTTTTATTCTATTCGCAAATAATTTACTAAAAATCACCGCTTGCCCCTTGCCAAAAGGTATAAATCCTCGTATAAATCCACCTATTTGCAAACACATATTAAGAGGAAAACTATGTCAATGTTTAACCACATTCAAGCAGCACCAGCCGATCCAATTTTAGGTTTAGGCGAAGCATTTAAATCAGAAACTCGCCCTGAGAAAATCAACTTAGGGATTGGGGTTTATAAAGATGCGAAGGGGCAAACGCCTATCGTTAAAGCGGTAAAAGAGGCAGAAACGCGTTTACTGGCTAAAGAGAATACCAAAAATTACTTAACGATTGACGGTATTGCTGATTTCAATGCACAAACTCAAGAGTTATTATTCGGTGCAGGTGCGGAAGTGATTACCTCTGGCCGTGCTAAAACAGCACAAAGCCTTGGTGGTACTGGTGCGTTACGCATTGCGGCAGAATTTGTTAAACGCCAAACCAATACGCAAAACGTATGGATTTCAACCCCAACTTGGCCAAACCACAATGCAATTTTCAACGCAGTGGGTATCAATATCAAAGAATATCGTTACTACAACAAAGAAACCAAAGCATTAGACTGGGATAATCTTATTGCAGATTTAAGCCAAGCAGGTAAAGGCGACGTGGTGCTTTTCCACGGTTGCTGTCACAACCCAACAGGGATTGACCCAACTCCAGAACAGTGGCAAACCCTAGCCAATATGTCTGCGGAAAAAGGCTGGTTACCATTATTTGACTTTGCTTATCAAGGCTTTGCAAACGGCTTAGAGGAAGATGCCTTTGGCTTACGCACCTTCGTGAAAAATCACCGTGAAGTGTTAGTGGCAAGCTCTTACTCTAAAAACTTTGGTTTATACAACGAGCGTGTTGGGGCATTTACCTTAGTTGCAGATAGTGCAGAAGTGGCAAATAATGCGTTCAGCCAAGTGAAATCAATTATCCGTGTGCTTTACTCTAACCCATCTTCACACGGGGCAAGTGCCGTTGCGACAGTGTTAGCTGATCCACAATTAAAAGCTAACTGGATTGAAGAACTGGCTGAAATGCGTAACCGTATCAAAGAGATGCGTGCAAAATTTGTGGCATTGTTGAAAGAGAAAGGTGCAACTCAAAACTTCGATTTTATCATTGCACAAAACGGTATGTTCTCGTTTAGTGGCTTAACCCCTGAACAAGTGGATCGTTTACGCGATGAATTTGCGATTTATGCAGTGCGTTCAGGCCGTATCAATGTGGCAGGTATTACCGAAGATAATATCGACGCATTGTGTGAAGCGATTGTAAAAGTACTTTAATTTTAAATGCATAGTAGACAAGCCTTTATACTTTAATTATTTTTGTCTGCTATGCTCGTAGTTTTTCAGGAGAGAATAATATAATTTACTCTCTCTTTTCCTTTAATGTAATAACCCCAATGCCATACTCGCCCCAACAATCACAATCCCTGCAAACACAAGTTGCATTGATGAAATGGTTTCACCTAGGAGCAGATAAGCAATAAATGCGGTTGAGATCGGCATTAATAATTCAAGTACTTGATAGGTGATGATACCCTGTTTCTGGCATAGTAGACAAAAGTGTTGGTAAAAAAGTGGGCTAAAGCCTTATAGTACAAGGCTTTAAGCCCACTTTTTAAAATGTGAACAAAAAACTGTCCTTTTTGCCTTAAGAACAATATCCAAAAGCATGGAAAGAAAAATAATATTCAGAGGTACTTTTGTTCATCCTGTCATAAAACCTTTTCT
>NZ_MUXW01000035.1 GCF_002015085.1 Glaesserella parasuis | reverse complement strand
TGAAAAAAATGATCGCTTGTTGAAAAATAATTCAGTTTGAATGAATTTTTAACGACAAGCGGTCGATTTTCATTACTTTTTCACAATACATCAAGCAATAATAAATACATTGCTCTCTACTGTGAAAAGCGATGATGTCGAAAGTGTTGCAAAATGAATCGCATTGCCTTTTCCACTTCCATCACTATCGTAGCTTAATTTCCCAGTTGATGAATCATATTGAATATGTTCTATCACTTTATCTGCACTTGTTAAACTACTAAAGATCGTTTTGGATAATTCAATTTTATCTTCAGCACTGAAATCGGTAATAACATCTGCCTTACCATTCAAACTAGCATTGAAAACAAAAGTATCCTCACCTTCCCCGCCAATTAATGTATCAGCACCTAAGCCGCCCACTAAACGATCGTTCCCTTTACCGCCAGTTAAAGTATTACCGATATTATTTGCAATAAGAATGTTATCTAGATCATTGCCCGTAGCTTGTGTTGCAGTGGAACCCACGAGTGTTAGATTTTCGACATTTGCGGTGAGCTGGTAATTAACCGTACTTATTACCCAATCCGTGCCTTGATCTACATCTTCAACGATCAGATCTGCATCATTAATAAAATACAGATCATCGCCTAGTCCGCCTTTTAAGGTGTCCATACCTTTGCCACCGTCAAGATAATCATTGCCAGCTCCGCCCTCGATCATATCATCGCCCGCTCCGCCATAAATATTATTATCTGCAGCGTTACCGATTAAGGTATCATTATGTGCAGAACCAAGCAGATTTTCAATTTGCGTACCTTGTCCAATATAGGCTTGACCTTTGGTGTATTCCACATTTGGAATACTAATCGCTTCATTAATCTTTCCGTTGTTGCTATCCACAATCGCACTTTTTGGCAAATCAAAATACACTTTGACATCTTGTGTATTGCTATTAACAGCCTTAATAACGAAGTTCTTTTCCTTAGTTTCACCCACATAAATCCAAGAGCCTGGATTTAAATTAACATAGACCCCTGCTTGCTCTTTAGATGCATCAAAGGTATCAATTCCTGCGCCATCCCAAATATAACGACCACCATCGGAGGCATAAGTATTAAAATCAGCAAAGGTATAAATATCGTCTCCAGCACGAGATTTCGCATTCACTCCAAAGCGATTTTGTAAATAGGCTAAATCATACATCCGCAAGGAGTGTAACTTCTGATATAAACTATTATTTACATAACGATTATAAGACATCACCGAAAACTCAGAGCTGTCTTCAATCAAATAGTCTTTACCAAATTCTGTTGTGGAATCAGTGTGTGGCATCCCTAAGGTGTGACCGATTTCGTGCAATGCCGTATAATAACTGTAATCCTCTCCCCAACTCTTATAATCATTTCCTGCATTCCAAGTAATATTACCACCACTCATTGCCACAGCAGCAGAACCGTTCGTCATTTTGCCAAAATTAATCACTAGACTTTGTCTATCTGTAACAGGAACTACCTTGCTTTCTACAAATTCAACATTAAGATAGCTTGAGTATTGATCATAAACCTCTCTAAAAATCTCTTTCAATCTCGTATCTTGTAACGCATCGCTTGGAACACTTCCGCCTGTTTCAAACTCCAATTGCTCTGAACCGTGGAAATAATATTTAATCACCGCAGGTTTCTCTTGTGGCGAACCTGCCGGAACATTGTAGGTTGTACCAAATCCACCTAAACGTTTGACAAAATAAGCCGTGTTCCAATCCGCTTGTGAATGATCATCTTGCACTGTTTTTGGTACTGGAATTAGCCCAATTTTTTTCTCGCCCGTGACATCTTGTGCAACCCCATACACTTCCTGATCAACAACTCGGATTTTTTTACCCGAAAGATCCGTAGTTTCTAACGTCGCTGAAATTTTATCACTAGTAGATAACAGCACTTTTGAAACTTCTGCAGAGAACGTTTTATCTGCTAACACTTTCGTTGTCACCGTTCTATCCCCTACGGTAAGCACAACTTTATCCCCTTCTTTTGCAGTGCCAAAAACAGAGCCTTTAACAAGTGCGGTCTGTTCTTGATAAGCAATGGAATACTGATCCAAATTCGTGACTTTAAGATAATCCCCTTTCAACGTCATACTTTTTGTCGTCACTTCAGGCGCATCAATATAATGGCGATCATAAATCCCATCTCTTTTCGTTAGCGTATATACCTTAGGATTTGGTGTAAATTTCACCGAAACTGCCTGTCCATTTAGTCCTTTTAACTCACTCGCCGCAATATCCACAAAGAAGGTTTTATCATTTACCCCCACTTTATATTCTTTGCTACCAATGGTAATAGTAGCTTGTCGCACTTCCTTATAATTTTTACCCTGTGCATAAACGCCATCAAATTCAACTTCGCCAGAAATTCGCACAATAGGGTTCTTTTCTTCTAGAGTAAACCTAAATTCCTCTAGGGAAGTAAGATCGATTTGAGCCGCTACATTTGCATCAACGAGGAAAGTTTTTGCCGTTGTTGCCGAATTTTCACCTGCACGAACTACAGCCTTAATATTGTAGTTTGGCGTATTAATCAACTCTGTCGCAGCCACATTCAAGCTAAAGCTCAAATCATTTGCAACAGTGGCTTTATACACTTTACCATTAATCGTAATTTCTACCACCGCACTTTCTGTTGCAGCACTGCCTGAAATTGCCCCAGATAATCTTATTGTTTCAGATTGTTCTGTCACATTAATAACATTATCTGTCGTCACATCATTTAAATGAATCCGAATATCGCCTTGTGTCACACTATAAGATAAGTCCGTCTGGGCAACCCCGATATTGCCCACCGTATCTTTGGTGGTATAACTTGCCAATACACTTGGAACAAGGCTATTCGCCAATTCAGTTTCATTCATATGAATACTAAATTGCCCATCAGCCTGAATCACTGCAGCAACACTTTTTCCATTTAACGTGAGCATCACACTTTCACCAGCGACAAAATCGCCAGTAACTTTCCCCGATACACGAACATCACTGCTGCCATTTTTTGACACCGCATTATGCTCCCCAATCGTATCTAAAGTAATTTTTGGCATAGGTGGAGTAACGTCCACTTGATATGTGGTTGTATTTTCTGCCGTTGCAGGATTGCCTGCGAGATCACTTGCCACTGCCTTAACAGAAAGCTTATTTTCCCCCTCTTTTGTCGCCATTTCACTTGTCGGCAACGTTAAAGACCAGCTTTTACCTGATACATTCGTTTGATAGTCTTTACCATTTACCGTTACGATAACCCGAATATCTTTTTGATTAAAATCGCTTTCATCGTAATCTAAGGTTCCCGAAAGAGCGGTCGCTTTTGCCAAATCTTTTACCACAATGGTTTTACCGGCATTGATCGGATCAATGTTCACACCGATTGTTGCATCAAGGTCATAGCGATAGTCCACCTTTTCCGAAATCACAAAACGCTTGCCACTTTCTTTATTAAAAATAGTCGCAACAACATACATTTCATTACTGTTTGCAAAATCTGCAACATTTAACTCAGTATTAAACTCTCGCAACACATTATTACTCTCACTTTTACTTAAAGTTGTTAAATAAGTATTACCGTTTAATTTAACCTCAACTTTCTCAACAATATCCTTACCTTGAATAATGGATATTCCCCATACCGTACCGCGATAAACAAATTTTTCAGTTTTCTCAACAAAAGCCTTATTAAAATTATTTTTATCTCCTACAGGTTTTAAATCTGCTAAGTTGGCATCACTTCCCGTATGCACTACTTGATAAACCCTAGATGTTTCCGCCTCACCGCTATTGCCTGCCTCGTCCGTTGCGACCACTTTAGCTCGAATCATTTTATGATTGTCAGCAGTCAATACTGCTGTGGCAAATTCAACTTTAAATGCCCCACCAACGACTTTGGTTTTGACCGTATTCCAAGTGGCTCCCACACAATAAGGACAACCACAAGAAACCTCAACCTCGCTACCATCTTTCGCACCAGTTACATAACCTGTGATCGCCGTTGTTGCTTTTTCTGCTTCAGCACTATCAATTTTGTTATCTCTTGTAATCGGGTTTAACGTAATCGTTGGCTTATCTAACGCTGTTTCATAAGCATACTCTGTACTAGCGGTCATATTTTCCGTATTTTTTACCACCGCACTGATTTTGTTATTTTTAGCCAATAACGCACCGCTTACTGGCAGACTGAACTCGCCATTATTTACCGTTGTAATCAAGGTTTGATCGCCAATAGTCAATGCTACCTTTGAACCATTTTCCGCACGCGTTACCGTCCCTGACAAGGTAATTTCTTTCTCGGATTCTGCGATATTGACAATATTATCTTCCGTCACAGAATGGAGTTTAACCGTTAAAGGAATTTGCTCGACATTCGCATAGGTTTCTGCCGTTCCTCTTGCAACATCACCACTCACATTTACCGTTTCAATACTTGCAGATACTTTCTCGTGAACAATCAAATTTTTTGTATTCACCTCTTTTGAAAATCTACCGTCTTTCACTTCCGCATAATAAACTGACTGCCCGATCTCTAATTTGACATAGTCCCCATCTTTCGCATGTTTCACCGAACCTGAAATAGTGGTTTTCTCTATTTCTTGTTCCGCAAAACTTAATAAACTGTCACCTGTGATCTTATCAAAAGTAATCTCTGGCTCTTGTGCCACTGTATCAACGGTATATTTCAACTCTGCACTTGCTCTGCCTCTTAGTATTCTTTTTGTACTATGTACAGCGTTAATCATTGCTGTAAGCGTTTGTTCTCCTTCACCTTTTGCCAACAACAACGGCGTATCAACCTCTACCCACCAAATTTTATTTGTTGAATCAACATTCACTGCCATAGGAGGCAATCCCGAGACTGTAATTAGAACAGCTCCAACTGAACCTTTAACATCATAAGTTCCTGAAAGTCTGACTTTTCCCTCCACTTCC
Organism: Glaesserella parasuis; assembly: GCF_002015085.1. Lineage (GTDB taxonomy): Bacteria > Pseudomonadota > Gammaproteobacteria > Enterobacterales > Pasteurellaceae > Glaesserella > Glaesserella parasuis. The sequence continues at coordinate 35,308 of NZ_MUXW01000035.1, read as the reverse complement.
GACTTACTGATAATACCGTCCTCACCTCCAATATAACGATCCCAAGCTATTGTCGCGACAGGGGCTTTATCTGATGCAGGTTCAATGAGTGGAGCTAATGTCGGTAACGCTGGCAAAACTACTTTAGACGGAGGTGTTAGCACTGGCGTCGGCTCAATTTCAGGCTCAACTGCAGGTTTCGATTGCGGAACAATTTCCCATGCAGATCTATCTTCTGCAGGCTTAAGCATTTCTTCTGGCTCTTCCACTGGTGGTTTCGGCTCTTCCACTGGCAGTTTAGGTTCTTCTAGTGGTAAAGTTGATGAGCTACGAGTTGTGCTATTAGATTTAAAACTCTGAAACATACCCATGCCTACACCCAATGTTGCAGCAGACCCTAAAACAATACTCGCTAATTGTGCTGTGCTTAAAGAACTCGTAGTCAGTGTGGATATTTCTGCCGCACTTTCTGTCGTAACAAAAGATGCTTGAGTTTCAGCTAAAAATGGAGCTGGTTGACTAGGATAATAGAGCTGATAGTCTTGTAGCACAATCATAGGCTGTTCAGCTCCCTCAACAAAAACAGCCAAATCATTACCTGCTATTTCTGTTTTTACATCCGTCATCAATCGTCCTTTTTCGTCTAATAACTGATATGTGGTATTTGGTTCTGCTTTTTTAACCAAAGTTTTCCCCGTTTCTAGGGTTACTTTCTCAATACGGCGATTAATAATTTGTAACGTAATTTTTGCCATTACTATATTCTCCTTTTAAAGAAAAGAGCCTATTAACTAGGCTCTTTGGTTGATACATTATTACACAACAACAAACTGAACTTGAGATAACTCATTAATTAGACCGGTTGTTGTTGCAAAGTGAACAGGCTCATTTGGACCACTCTTATCACTATCATAATACAATTTACCCTCTTGTAATGAGATAAATTCATTTACGTTATCAGGCGTAAGAGCGGTGAAAATTTCGCGAGAAAATTCAATTTTATCACCTGATTGTAAATCAATGGTATCGATTTTGCCATTTAAGGTGGTATTAAATACAAAGGTATCAGAACCTTCTCCGCCAATTAATGTGTCAGCACCTAATCCTCCTACTAAGCGATCATCACCCACACCACCAGTTAAGGTATTGCCGATATTATTCGCAACTAAGGTATTATTTAAAGCATTACCTGTTGCTGCATTCGCCGTTGTACCAATAAGGGTAATATTCTCTACATTAGTAAGAGTGGTTAAATCAAAATTAACCGCACTTAATACGGTATCATCGCCTTCATCTGCATTTTCAGTAATAGTATCAGAAAGATTTTCAACCACATAGGTATCATTACCTAATCCGCCGGCTAAAGTATCTGTACCCTCGCCACCATCTAGATAATCATTCCCTGCACCACCTTTAATATTGTCGTTACCTGCTCCGCCGTAGATATTGTTATCCGCCACATTACCCGTCAGGTTATCATTATGAGCAGACCCTACAAGATTTTCAATTTGGGTACCAAAGCCGATAAAGGCTTGACCTTTGGTGTATTCATTGAAAGTGGTGTTACCAAGAGACTTCCAAAGTCTATCCGTAATCACCGTCTCTTTTGGCATACCGAAGTACTCCTGTGGAGTATAGGTTTTAGCCTCTTTAATCACCAAGGTTTGTTCACGTTCTTCACCAACATAAATCCAAGAGCCTGGTGTTAAATCAACATTTACACCTTTTTCTTCATTTGAGGCATCAAAAGTATCCACACCAGCACCGTACCAGATATAAATATCGCCATCTGGTGAATAAGCATTGTAGGCTTTGAATGTATACACATCATTACCTGCACGGGCTGTTTTATTTACACCAAATTGATATTGTAGATAAGCAATATCATACATACGCAAGGTTTTGAGGTTATAGAATAAATTGTCTTTTACCCCATTGTTATAAGACATATTAGTTAGCTCAAGAGTATCTTCCTTAGCTCGGAAGGTATTTTTAAAACCATTGCTTGAGTGAGCCATATCTAGGGTATGCCCAATTTCGTGTAAGGCGGTATAGAATGAATAATTGATTGTTGGTTTCTCGTAAGAGATCCCCCCATTCCAAATGATGTTATAACCAGACCAAGCCCAAGCGGCATAACCACGAAGCTTTTCTGCTGCAGCAATATAAACATTAGTATCAGCTTCCGCGACCGTATCAACTTCAACAAAGTTTACATTAATATATTTACCAATCTCGGCGTAAGCAGCACGGAAGTCACTGATAAATTGAGAATGGAAGACATCTGCTCCAATGTAGTCTTCATATTTCGCATTGACTTCACGACTACTTTCAATATTAGCTGGATCAGCTAACTCTGCCTTAGTAACTATATGGTATTTATAGACTAACGGTGTGCTTTCTCCACCTAATACCGTTTTAACAGACCCTCTAATTCCCCCTAATTTTTCAATAAAATAAGGGAAATTATAGCCATCAGTAGAGTGATCATTATTAATCTCTTTCGGTGGTTGATTTTGTACAATAACGTGCGTACTGCTTACATTACTTGGTGTTGCAACTCTCTCTACATCACTTACTTGGATCTCCTTTTCAGCTAAGTCTTTGGTTGTTAATGTTGCTGTTACTTTATCGGTTTGGGCTAAGGCTTTTTTATCAACCATTGTCGAGAAGGTATTACCCGCTTGCACTTTGGTTTCATAGCTCTTTTCACCTACTTTGACCACAACAGTATCACCGACTTTCACAGAGCTATTCGCCGCTGCTGTAACAGTTCCGCTTACCTCAACCTGTTGTTCTGCTTTGTAATTTACTTTGTAGCTGGTATCAGATTGTTTTTCTAAATGCGGACTGTCGAAAGTCACTTTTTGTACAATTGGCGCTTCTGTTCCATAACTGATCCAAGTCGCATAGGAACCATCATCTTTTTTGGTTAGCCCATAAATATTGTTATGGTAGTCACCCTTAACGCCTGTTGCTAAAGAAAACGATAACGAAACGTCCTTCCCAGTTAATTCAGCTAATTCACTTGCAGGAATATCAAGGAAGAATTGTTTATCGTGGAAGCCAGCCTTATAAACTTTGTCGCCAAATTTCACTTTCACTTCCAACAAGCGTTTGTGATTTAAGCCCACAGCATAGGCATCAGTGAACTCCACATTGCCTTTAATTCGTATAAGCGGGTCGATTTCGCCTATATTTAACGAAAAATCACCCACTTTCTTAATATCAATTTGAGCAACGACTTCTTTATCAACACTATAAGCACGAGCAGTATTGGCAGAAGCATTGTTATTGCCTGTAACACTTGCTTTTACCACATATTTATCGGTCGCAATAAAATCGCTTGCTGGAACTTCAAGTTTGAATTTTAAGCCATCGCCTACTGTAGCTTCTTTTTCTTGATTATTTACTACAATTTTTACTTTTTGTCCTGCTTGAGCTGCAGAGCCTGAAATATTTCCTGAAATTGTGACATTTGCTGATTTTTCCGTCACATTAATTAAATCATCTGCTGTAATACTGTCTAATTTAATATCAATATCACCATTTTTCAGGCTATAAGATTGGCTAGCATCAACCGTTGTGCTGTTACCTACGGCATCTGTAGCAAGATAGGTTGCACTTACTACCATGGTAAGATTATCAACTAAAACGTTTGTTGCGACATTGTGAGTGAAAGTACCATCTGAACTAACTTCAACTTCAGTTGTTTGGCCGTTAATCAACAGCTTCACTTTTGTTCCTGCAGTCAATTCGCCTTCTACTTTACCTTTAATCGTAATATTGCCCGAACGTTCATCGGCACTAATTGCATTATCGCCTGCAATAGAATCAAGACTGAGTTTGACTTCAGGCGCAACCGTATCAACTTGATATTCTTTTTCTACAGTAGCTTTTGCTGGGTTATCCATCTTATCTTTTGCGGTAACTTCAATCGCGACTTTTTGTGTTCCCTCAGCATTCGCAAGCACAGACATTGGCACTTTAACAGACCAAGTTTTACCCACAATTTCAGGCGTATAAGTAACACCGCCAGCTGTCAGCGTCATACTAAGATCACGCTCACGGATATCATTTTCATCGTAAGTTAATGCCCCTTTTAACAGCGTCTCTTTACCTAAATCTGCGAAAGCAATTGTTTTATCTTCATTAATCGTATCAATTGTCGCTTGAATTTCTGCTGTTACGTCATAGACATAATTAATGTGACGAGAAAGATCTTTCGTTGCTTGCGTTGCAGGATCAATCACTGTTACTGTCACTTTTAATTTGGTACCGTTCGCAAGATCGCTAACTGGAATTTGTACTTTAAATCTTGGGTTTGGATTTTCTAGTTTATAGGTTTTGCCGTTATTTAGTTCAATTGTTGCCTGAGATAACTTGTAATTACCTAACCCATGTACTACGACTAAATAATCAATTACAGGATTAGCATCCGCAAAAGCCTTATTAATTTTATTTGTATCGCTTAGGCTAGTTAAATTATAAGGAGCCGTTGAACTACCTAAGCTCGCATTTGTTTTTAATTCTACTGGCTGAGTATAGGTCTCACTATCCGTCGCCGTTGCACTATTTTCTGCTGCGTCCTTAGTTGTTACGCTGGCTTTTACAGTATTCACATTAGCTCTCAGTAAATCTGCCGTTTTAAAATCAACTTTAAATTCACCATTGCTAACTTTTGCCATCATATCAATCCACTGCACACCTGAACAGCTTGCACAGCCACAAGAAACAGTGACTTCTTGACCGTCTTCTACGCCAGTGACCGTTCCAGTCACCGTCGTTAATTCATTTTTAGCTTCTAAACTTGTGATTTTGTTATCGCCCGTAATTGGATTAAGATCAATGGTTGGTTTTGGTGCTTCTAAATCCACTTGGTAATTATGCGTAACTTCTTGAGAAAGGACTTTATTTGGTGTTTCTACTGTTGCTTTAAGAACGCTATTTTTTGACAGTAAATCACCGCTTACAGGTAGGCTAAATTTGCCTTGTGCATCAACCTTCGCAGTAAAAGTTTGATCCCCAACCACAATTTTTACTGTTGAATTTTCCGGGGCTTTAGTAACACTACCAGTCAGCGCAATGTCTGATTTTTTAGATTCATCAATATTGATAGTATTATCAGACGTTACCTTATCGAAGGTTAATTCTGGCAATTCCACCGTATAATTTTCACTATCGCTGACATTCGCAATCGTTGCTGTCACGGTTTGATGCACAACGAGGGATTTGGTATCCACTTCAATCGCAAAACGTCCATCTGTAACCGGACCAGTTGATACTGCTTCCCCTACTTTCAACGTAACAATATCACCGTTATTTGCATTAGTCACAGACCCAGTGATCGTAATTTTTTCCTGTTGAGATTCTATATAATCAATAAGGTTATCATTGGTAATCTGATCTAGAGTAATTTGGGGTACACTATTCTCAACATGATTTGATTGCATTGATGATTTTGAGGATGAAGACGATTTACTCGTATGGTTTCTAACTGTTTCTGATACAACGCCAGCTGTTGCCGCAGTTACCGCACCTAAACTAAGACCAACCAGTTGTGCTGTGCTTAATGTTGATGCGATACTTGTGGAAGCAACCGCCGAAATCTCAGCTGCAGCTGCGGCACTTTCTGCTGTAGCAAATGAGGCTTGAGTATTTGCTAAATATTGTGCATTTTCTATAGGATAATGTAGTTGATAATCTTGTCACACTAAACTAGGTTGCTGACTTCCTTCTACCGAAATAGCAAGATCGTTTCCAACAACTTCCGCTTTAGCATTAGTAATTAAATTTCCATGTTCATCTATTAGTTGGTATTTTGTTCCTTTCTCTGCTTTTTGAACAACCGTTTTAGCACCGTTCAAAACAATGTCTTTTGTTTGATGGTTATTAACCACTCTCAATATCATTTTTTTCATTGATTGACTCTCTTAAGAAAAATTGATATTCAATTATCATTGATACGAAATATTCCCGTACATTGATATTTGAACACTATGGGATTCCGATGTTAAAATCTGTGCAGTATAATGCTAACTTATTGAAAAACAAATACAATTTATAAAAAACATGTATCATATTAATAGGTATTAAAAAGAACTGCCTGAATAACAAATAGTTACAATACCTATCGTTATTTCTGTATAAAATCAGTAAAATAATATTTACATATATTGAATTTCTTGGAGATTAGGTATGGAAAATTCTAAATTCATTGGACTGGGCGTTGCTGGTAATTTTACTGGGCATTTAGAACAAGCTGGAGAGGATAGGGATTTTGTGAAAATTCAAACTAGCGAAGTTCATCAACCAAAAGCTATTTTTCCCTTTTATGTTCCTAGCGAACATCTAGACAAAAATGAACAATTTCTTTCAACATATCCTCTCTCTCACGATATCATTGTTTTTCCTGAGAAAGCAGACAATCTCCAAATTGAACCTGAAGTTGCATTAATTTGTGATATTGAATATAAAGAAGGTCGTGTGATTGCATTAAGACCAACACATTTTGCAGCCTATAATGATTGTTCAATTCGCCGGCCTGATGCCCGTAAAATTTGCGAAAAGAAAAATTGGGGAGCCCATTCAAAAGGTATTTCTTCTGTACAAATTGCATTAGATAAATTTGAACAGGGGGGAAATTTAGATAGCTACCACATTGCCTGTTTTCATAAACGTGATGGCAAACTTTCGGAATATGGAGTAGATAGTCCAGTTATTAGCTATAGCTATTTCCATCAGAAATTGTTAGCTTGGATCATTGATAGAATGAACAACCAACCCAATCAAGATCCAATGAATAATATATCTGAACTAATTAAAAAAGCAGATTATCCCAATAAAGCAATTATTAGTATCGGAGCAACGTGTTACACAGATTTTGGAAAAAATCACTTTTTACATATTGGAGATACAAGCATAGTTGTTGTATACAACGCCAAAAAATATTCCCACGAACAAATAGCCTCAATGGCTGAAAAAGAAATCTTTGTAAACGATGATATTTCACCATTAATACAAATTGTTCGATAACATCAAGTATTCTATTTCCTATTCGCTTGTACCATAGCCATTAAGCTATTTAGTCCAGCAGATACTTTTTGCTGGCGTTCTTGCTCACTCAGTTTAGGTTTATCTCGTTCCCATTGCAAATCATCTTGCGGTAATTCGAGTAAAAATCGGCTGATTTCGGGTTTAATTATTTCGCCATATTGACGGCGTTCTTTGCATAAAGAAAAAGTCAGTGTCTGTTGTGCACGGGTAATGCCAACATAAGCCAGACGGCGTTCTTCTTCCACATTGTCTTCATCTATGCTGGTTTGGTGTGGCAAAATGCCTTCTTCCATACCGATCAAGAAAACGTGTGGAAATTCCAACCCTTTAGAGGCGTGTAATGTCATCAGTTGCACCTGATCGCTTTCGTCATCATCTTCGCCACGTTCCATCATATCTCTTAGGGTCAAATTGGTGACGACTTGATTTAAGCTCATCGGCTCGCTGAGTTCATCGCCTTCCAACATTTTCTCCACCCATTCAAACAGTGTTTGCACATTGCGACTTTGCATTTCTGCGGATTTCGGGGTTGCTGCCGTTTCGTAGAGATAGGCTTCATATTGAATTTTCGCCAACATATCCTGAATTGCAGATTTCGGCTCGGATCTGACCGCTTGATCGGATAATTCCACCACCCAGCGAGCAAAGTCCTGCAAGGCTTGATACGGTTTTGGGGTTAAACGTTGGATCAGTTCAAAATCAAAAATAGCTTCAAATAGGCTCACCTGTTTTTCATTGGCAAGTTGCCCTAATTTTTCAAGCGTCGCCGCCCCGATTTCCCGTTTCGGCGTATTCACAATGCGTAAAAATGCCGCATCGTCATCTTGGTTCACCAATAACCGCAGATAGGCCAACATATCCTTGATTTCGGCTTTGGCAAAGAAAGACGTTCCGCCTGAGATTTTGTAGGGAATACGGTTTTGGATCAGCAACTTTTCCAACAAGCGAGATTGATGATTGCCACGATATAAAATTGCATAATCTTTATACTTGGTTTTGCGTGAAAAACGGTGTGCAATCAACTCACCCACAATACGTTCAGCTTCTTGTTCTTCATTTTTCGCTTCAATCACATTGAGCTTTTCGCCTTCGCCCAACTGCGAAAAGAGGCGTTTATCAAACAAGTGATCGTTGTTATCAATCAGAATGTTGGCACAGTGCAAAATCCGTTGGCTAGAGCGGTAATTTTGCTCGAGTTTAATCACTTTGAGCTTCGGAAAATCCTGTTGCAGCCGCCCCATATTTTCAGGCTTTGCCCCACGCCACGAGTAGATCGACTGATCGTCATCGCCTACCACGGTAAAATTGCCATCACAACCGACCAACAGCTTAATCAATTCATATTGGCTGGTGTTGGTGTCTTGATATTCGTCCACCAACAAATAACGGATTTTCTGCTGCCAACGCTCTTTAGCTTCAGGAAATTGCTTAAACAGCAAAGTCGGCAACATAATTAAATCATCAAAATCCAAAGCATTGTAGGCTTTGAGCTGATTTTGATATTGATCGTAAAAATGGCTGAACACCCGATCACGATCGCTTTTTGCTAAGGCAATCGTTTGTTCAGGCGAAAGCAGATCATTTTTCCAGTTAGAAATGGTCGCCACTAACAACTTCAGCAGATCTTTATCTTCCGTTACATTTTCAGGCAACAGATGTTTCAACAACGCCAGCTGATCGTGTTCGTCAAACAGCGTCATCCCCGACTTATAGCCGAGCAATTTATGTTCACGCTTTAAAATCTCAAAACCAAGGGTGTGAAAGGTGGAAATCGTCAATCCCCGACTGCTTTCCTTACCGATAGAATGTGCCACACGCTCGCGCATTTCACGGGCAGCTTTATTGGTAAAAGTCACCGCCGCAATCTGCCTCGGCGAATAACCGCAATGGGCAATCAGATATGCAATTTTATTGATGATCACTCGTGTCTTGCCCGAACCAGCCCCTGCCAGTACAAGACAAGCACCATTGACATATTCTACCGCTTGTTGTTGTTGAGGATTGAGTTTCATTGAATTTCCTTTTGATATAAGCGGTATGATTCTAGTGATTTTTTGCGGATTGTCGAGAATGATTTACCTTTATAATCGCCCCTATCCCCTACTATTTTTAGAGGGTTATAGTTATAATATCTAGCAATCTAGAAAAGTTGAGAAAAAAATATGTATAGCAAAATTTTAGCGACGGGAAGCTATATGCCCACCCAAGTTCGTACAAATGCTGATTTAGAAAAAATGGTAGAAACCTCAGATGAGTGGATTGTTACTCGCTCAGGTATCAAAGAACGTCGCATTGCTGCAGCCAATGAAACTGTTGCAACAATGGGCTTTGAAGCGGCAAAAAAATGTTTGGAACAGGTCAATATCGATCCGCAAGAGATCGATTTAATTGTAGTGGGAACAACCAGTAATTCTCACGCTTATCCAAGTGCTGCCTGTCAAATTCAAGGTTTGTTAGGCATTGAAGATGCAATTGCTTTTGATGTAGCCGCCGCTTGTACTGGATTTGTTTACGCATTAAGTGTTGCAGATCAGTTCGTTCGTACAGGACAAGTGAAAAAAGCCTTAGTGATCGGTTCGGATCTTCACTCGCGTAATTTAGATGAAACAGATCGTAGCACAGTGATCTTATTTGGCGACGGTGCTGGTGCAGTTATTTTAGAAGCGAGTGCTGAACAGGGTATTATTTCTACGCATTTACACGCTTCCCCTGAAAAAAATGAGATGTTAGTGTTGCCTTATGCTCAACGTGGCGATAAGCAATCTGGCTATATTGAAATGCAAGGGAATGAAACCTTTAAATTAGCCGTGAAGCAACTTTCTGATGTGGTAGAAGAAACTTTAACCTCAAATAATTTGGAAAAATCTCAGTTAGATTGGCTTGTACCACATCAAGCAAATTTACGCATTATTAGTGCAACAGCGAAAAAATTAGAGATGGATATGGAACAGGTTGTGATCACCTTAGATCGTTATGGCAACACTAGTGCTGCAACTATTCCTGTTGCATTAGATGAAGCGGTGCGTGACGGGCGTATTAAACGTGGGCAACTATTGCTTCTTGAAGCCTTTGGTGGCGGTTGGACTTGGGGTTCTGCCCTTGTTAGATTTTAATCGGTGAACCTTAAGATGTCTGAAAAAATTACTTTTGCCGATAAAAAACGTAAAACCGTTGAACGTGCTGAATTTACTGCAGATGGTCGCTATCTTCGTAAAGTGCGTAGTTTTGTGTTGCGTACAGGGCGTTTGAGCGATTATCAACGTGATATGATGAATAATAACTGGGAAAATCTCGGTTTAGATTACCAAAGTACGCCTTTTGATTTTGAGGCAATTTTTGGCAACGGCAATCCTGTAGTGCTTGAAATTGGCTTCGGTATGGGGCGTTCACTCGTGGAAATGGCAGAACAAAATCCTGATCGCAACTATATTGGGATTGAAGTCCACACACCAGGGGTTGGTGCTTGTATTGCTTATGCGTTGGAAAAAGGCGTTAAAAATCTGCGAGTGATCTGCCACGATGCGACAGAGATTTTGCGAGATAGTATTGCTGATGGATCATTAGGTGGATTGCAGCTTTATTTCCCTGATCCGTGGCAAAAAGCGAAACACCATAAACGCCGTATTGTTCAACCTGAATTTGTTACCCGTGTATTAACCAAACTGTCGCCGAATGGTTTTATCCATTTTGCGACAGACTGGGAAAACTACGCCGAGCATATGCTAGAAGTATTACGTCAATTTGATGCTTCATTGCAAAATACATCAGAAACCAGCGATTTTATCCCTCGCCCTGATTTCCGTCCTTTAACTAAGTTTGAAGAACGAGGACATAAGTTGGGACACGGCGTGTGGGATTTATATTTTATTAAGAAATAATGTTACTCAAATAGGAGAAAGAAAATGGCTCAACCAATTCGTAATCGCAGACAGCGTAAAAAAATGCACTTAGCAGAGTTCCAAGAATTAGGCTTTTTAGTGAAATTCCAATTTGTAGAAGGTACTGGTATTGACCAAATTGATACAACTGTTGATCGTTTCATTGATGAAGTAATTCGCCCAAATGGCTTAGCTTATGAAGGCAGCGGCTATTTGCATTGGGAAGGTTTAATTTGCTTAGAAAAATTAGGTAAATGTGATGAATCTCACCGTCAATTAGTGCAAAAATGGTTAGAAGCTAATGGCTTAGTTGAAATCGAAGTGAGTGATTTGTTTGATATTTGGTGGGATTATCCATTACTAACTCAATAAACTAATACATAGATTATTATGTGATTTAAAAGTAATCTTTGCATGTCCCTATCTCGTTTAATTATTAATAATTTCCGAAATTTAACAGCTGTGGATCTTGAGCTGAACCACGGCTTTAACTTTTTTATTGGAGCAAATGGAAGTGGAAAAACCAGCCTACTTGAAGCAATTTTCTACCTTGGTCACGGTAAATCCTTTAAAAGTCATATTAGTAATCGAATCATTAAGTACAACCAAGAAGAATTCACTTTATTTGGCAAAATCCAAGAAGAAAAACACGAATGCTCTGTCGGTTTACAAAAAAATCGTCAAGGAGAAACTATATTAAGAATCAATGGGGAAAGTAATAAAAAGATCGCTGACCTAGCCTATCTTCTTCCAATGCAAGTTATTACCCCTGAAGGTTTAACATTGCTCAATGGAGGACCAATATATCGCAGAGCATTCCTAGATTGGGGGTTGTTCCATCAAAATACTGACTTCTATCATAATTGGAATAGCCTAAAACGACTACTAAAACAACGAAATGCAGCCCTTGTACAAACTCGTCATTATAATGAACTAAAGCCATGGGATGTCGAGCTTAGCAAATTTGCACAAATAGTTAGCCAATCTAGGGCTGTCTATGCCGAATCTATTCTTACCTACATTGAAAAAAACTGCCAATTCTTTTTACCTGAATTAGAAATTACAGCAACTTTCTATCAAGGGTGGGAAAAAGAAAGAGATTACGCCGATCTTTTAGCACAAGGCTTTGAAAGAGACAGATCCGTTGGATATACTATGGTCGGTCCTCAAAAAGCGGATTTTCGCTTCCGAGCTAACGGATTACCAGTAGAAGACGTACTTTCTAGAGGGCAACTTAAATTATTGATGTGTGCCTTGCGGCTTGCACAAGGAGAGTATTTTATTGCTCAAAAAAATCGTCAATGTATCTTTTTAATTGATGACTTTGCCTCTGAGCTTGACCCTCAAAAATGCGAATTACTGGCTGATCGACTGTATCAAAGCGGTTCACAAGTTTTTGTTACTGCAATTACCCAAGAACAGCTAAAACCAATACAAGGGAAAAGACAGGACAATGCCACTTCATTTTTTATCAAAGACGGAAAAATGCAATTTATGTAGGTAGGATACTTAAATACTATAAAAATGTTCAATAATGCTTCAATCCTTTAGAGAGTTTCTCACTATGAGCATAGTAGACAAATTTGTCTACTATGCCTGTATTTTTATGTAAATGCTTTCTTTGGGTACGTTTGACTTTCCATTCTAAGAAAAATATCTTTTATTGAACAATACAAATTGCTCTTCATAATGTAAAACTATCTGCATCAAAAAGCCCCCAAAACTTCACAGTTCTGAGGGCTTTTCCATTTTAACAACGGTGGGGCAAAGCCCACCTATAAGTGACTACTCTTCATCATCACCATCAAACCCTGCATTTAATAATGCTGCAAGGTTTTGAGTTGCTTCGTCATTAACAAAGCTTTGGGTTTCAGCTTCGATGTCTTCCGCAGTTGCAAAAGAAGAAGCAGAAACTGCCGCTTGTGCTACGCTGATTTCTTCATCTACGCTACGACGTTTTGCACGTTCTTTATGATATGCAAAACCAGTACCCGCTGGGATTAAACGACCAACGATAACGTTCTCTTTTAAGCCGCGTAATTCGTCACGTTTACCTGCCACAGCTGCTTCGGTAAGCACACGGGTGGTTTCTTGGAACGATGCTGCAGAGATGAATGACTCTGTTGCAAGCGATGCTTTGGTAATACCAAGCAATTCACGTTCAAATTCCACTTCCGGTTTGCCTTCAGCAACACGTTTGCGGTTAGCGATTTTCACGCGTGCAACTTCCACTTGCTCGCCCTCTAAGAATTCAGAGTCGTAAGCGTTGGTAATTACCGCTTTACGTAACATTTGACGTACGATCACTTCGATGTGCTTGTCGTTAATTTTTACCCCTTGTAAGCGGTAAACTTCTTGCACTTCGTTTACGATGTATTCAGTTACAGCGTGAACGCCACGTAAGCGTAAGATGTCATGTGGGGTCTCCGCACCATCAGAAATCACATCGCCACGTTGAACCATTTCGCCTTCGAATACGTTGAGCTGACGCCATTTTGGAATCATTTCTTCGTATGCTTCGCCTTCCACTGGGGTAATCACTAAGCGGCGTTTACCTTTGGTTTCTTTACCGAATGATACGATACCTGAGATTTCTGCAAGGATCGCCGGCTCTTTCGGTTTACGAGCTTCGAATAAGTCTGCTACGCGTGGAAGACCACCGGTAATATCTTTTGTACCCACAGATTCTTGTGGAATACGTGCTAATGCTTCACCAACTGCGATTTCTGCACCATCATCAAGGGTTACAATCGCTTTACCCGGTAAGAAGTATTGCGCTGGTACATCTGTGCCTGCGATTAAGATGTCGTTACCTTGTGCATCCACTAATTTTAATGCCGGACGTAAGTCTTTACCTGCAGTTGCACGTTCACCCACATCTTGCACCACGATTGATGATAAACCGGTTAATTCGTCCGTTTGACGTGTTACGGTTAAGCCATCAATGATGTCGTGGAATTGGATACGACCTGATACCTCTGCGATAACCGGCATTGTATGTGGATCCCAGTTAGCAACCACTTCACCAACTGCCACTTCTGCACCATCATTTTTGTTCAATACCGCACCGTATGGCAGTTTATAGTTCTCTTTGGTACGACCGAAGGTGTCAATCACTGTTAATTCGGTATTACGAGAAGTTAAAACTAATTTGCCATCTTTGTTGGTTACGTATTTCGCATTGGTTAATTTAATCGTACCGTTGTTTTTTACTTGTACGCTAGATTCTTTCGCTGCCGCAGATGCCGCACCACCGATATGGAACGTACGCATCGTTAACTGTGTACCCGGCTCACCGATTGATTGTGCCGCAATAACACCGACTGCTTCACCTTGGTTGATTAAGTGACCACGTGCTAAATCACGACCGTAACATTTCGCACACACACCGAAGTCTGTGTTACAGGTTACTACTGAACGTACTTTGATGCTATCAACTGAGTTTTCATCGATAACATCACAAAGTTTTTCATCGATCAGTGTATTACGTGCGATTAACACTTCGTCTGAACCCGGTTTTAATACGTCTTCCGCAACAACACGACCTAATACTAATTCACGTAATGGCACTTTCTCGTCTCCACCTTCAATATGTGGAGTCATCACGATACCTTCTTCCGTACCACAGTCATCTTCAATGATCACTAAATCTTGTGCCACGTCTACTAAACGACGGGTTAAGTAACCAGAGTTCGCTGTTTTCAACGCCGTATCCGCAAGACCTTTACGTGCACCGTGGGTTGAAATAAAGTACTGAAGAACGTTCAAGCCTTCACGGAAGTTCGCTGTGATTGGTGTTTCGATGATCGAGCCGTCCGGACGAGCCATCAAACCACGCATACCGGCTAACTGACGAATCTGCGCTGCAGAACCACGCGCACCAGAGTCTGCCATCATAAAGATACTGTTGAATGACGCTTGTTTCTCTGGGTTACCTTCACGGTTGATGACTTCTTCCGTAGAAAGGTTATCCATCATTGCTTTCGCAACACGTTCGTTTGCAGCCGCCCAAATATCGATCACTTTGTTATAGCGTTCGCCTGCAGTAACAAGACCAGAGTTGAATTGCTCTTGAATTTCAGCAACTTCTGCTTCTGCTGCACGGATAATTTCGTGTTTTTGTTCTGGGATAACCATATCGTTGATACCAACTGATGCCCCTGAACGTGCCGCATACGCAAAACCAGTGTACATAACTTGGTCAGCTAAAACTACCGATTCTTTTAAACCTAAACGGCGGTAAGATTCGTTGATTAATTTTGAAATCGCTTTCTTACCTAATGTTTGGTTGAATAATTTGTATGGCATACCTTTTGGCGAGATCATCCATAAAATTGCACGACCCACGGTGGTATCCACTAATGAAGTTTTCGGCTCAAATTCGCCCGCTTCATTTTTCTCGTATTCGGTAATACGTACTTTTACACGTGCGTGCAATTCTGCTTGACCGGTACGGTATGCTTTTTCTGCTTCACGAGGGTCAAGGAAATACATACCTTCCCCTTTCGCATTCACTTTCTCACGGGTCATATAGTATAAACCTAATACAACGTCTTGAGATGGAACGATAATTGGGTCACCACTTGCCGGTGAAAGTACGTTATTAGTAGACATCATTAACGCACGAGCTTCTAACTGAGCTTCTAAAGTTAATGGAACGTGTACCGCCATTTGGTCACCATCGAAGTCCGCGTTGAACGCCGCACAAACAAGTGGGTGTAACTGGATTGCTTTACCTTCGATTAAGATTGGTTCGAACGCCTGAATACCTAAACGGTGCAACGTTGGTGCACGGTTAAGCAGGATTGGGTGTTCGCGGATAACTTCTGCAAGAATATCCCATACAATCGGCTCTTCACGCTCTACCATTTTCTTCGCCGCTTTGATTGTTGAAGCAATACCACGGCTTTCTAATTTAGAGTAGATAAATGGACGGAATAATTCCAATGCCATTTTTTTCGGTAAACCACATTGGTGAAGACGTAAGTATGGACCTACGGTAATTACCGAACGACCTGAGTAGTCTACACGTTTACCTAATAAGTTTTGACGGAAACGACCTTGTTTACCTTTGATCATATCCGCAAGTGATTTTAATGGACGTTTGTTAGAACCGGTAATAGCACGACCACGGCGACCGTTATCTAATAACGCATCCACAGACTCTTGTAACATACGTTTTTCGTTACGTACGATAATGTCTGGCGCAACTAAATCTAATAAACGTTTTAAACGGTTATTACGGTTGATCACACGGCGATATAAATCATTCAGATCTGAAGTCGCAAAACGACCACCATCAAGTGGTACTAATGGACGAAGATCCGGTGGAAGAACTGGTAATACCGTCATTACCATCCATTCTGGTTTATTACCAGATTGTTGGAATGCTTCTAAAAGTTTTAAACGTTTTGTGATTTTTTTACGTTTGGTTTCAGAATTCGTTTCTTGTAACTCTTCACGCATGGTTTCGCATTGGTGTTCTAAATCCATATCGCGTAATAACGCTTGGATACCTTCCGCACCCATTTTCGCATCGAATTCATCACCCCAGCGCTCTTCAGCGTCTAAGAATTGTTCTTCAGTTAATAACTGACCTTTTTCAAGATCGGTCATACCCGGTTCGATCACGACATAGCTTTCAAAATAAAGCACACGCTCAATATCACGTAACGGCATATCAAGGATTAAACCGATACGGGACGGCAGTGATTTTAAGAACCAAATATGTGCCACAGGGCAAGCAAGTTCGATGTGTCCCATACGGTCACGGCGAACTTTCGTTTGAGTTACTTCAACACCACATTTTTCACAAATGACACCACGGTGTTTTAAGCGTTTATATTTACCACATAAACATTCGTAATCTTTTACCGGCCCGAAGATACGTGCACAGAAAAGACCATCACGTTCTGGTTTGAATGTACGGTAGTTGATGGTTTCTGGTTTTTTAACCTCACCAAAAGACCAAGAACGGATCTTGTCCGGCGATGCTAAACCAATTTTAATTACATCAAAATCATCGTTTGATTTAGATTGTGCTTTTAAAAACTTAACTAAGTCTTTCACGTTTTTGCCCCTGATTTGAGGTTTTTGTTCTTGAAATAGTCGCCCATTTCAACTGAAAATCTTTGGTTGCAAGCGGTCGGTTTTGGCAAATTGTTTGCAAGATTTGACCGCTTGTGTGAACAAATGTAGGGACACACTGCGTGTGTCCGCAAATTTTCGTTCTTAGGCTTCGTCCAACTCCATATCAATCGCTAATGCACGGATTTCTTTCGTGATTACGTTGAATGACTCTGGAATACCCGGTTCCATATAGTGCGTACCATCTACGATGTTTTTATACATCTTCGTACGACCGTTTACGTCATCCGATTTCACGGTAAGCATTTCTTGTAATGTATAAGCCGCACCGTATGCTTCTAATGCCCATACCTCCATCTCACCGAAACGCTGACCACCGAACTGCGCTTTACCACCCAACGGTTGTTGAGTAACAAGACTATAAGAACCTGTTGAACGAGCGTGCATTTTGTCATCAACTAAGTGGTTCAATTTGAGCATATACATATAACCTACGGTTACCGGACGCTCAAATCTCTCACCGGTACGTCCATCATATAAGGTAATTTGACCTGATGTTGGTAAACCACCTAATTCTAATAAGCCTTTGATTTCGCTTTCGTGCGCACCATCAAATACTGGTGTTGCAAGCGGTAAACCTTTACGTAAGTTTTGCGCTAAACGCATCACTTCTTCATCAGAGAAAGTGCTTAAATCTACAGATTGTGAACCATGTCCTAAATCATACGCTTTTTGGATATATTCACGTAATTTCGCAACAGATTGTTGTTGTTTAATCATTGCGTTGATTTGATCACCAATACCACGTGCCGCTAAACCTAAGTGTGTTTCTAAGATCTGACCGATGTTCATACGTGAAGGAACGCCCAGTGGGTTCAACACGATTTCAACCGGCTGACCGTTTTCATCGTACGGCATATCTTCAACTGGGTTAATTTTCGAGATAACCCCTTTGTTACCGTGACGACCCGCCATTTTATCCCCTGGTTGGATTTGACGTTTCACCGCAAGGTAAACTTTAACTACTTTTAATACGCCCGGTGCTAAATCGTCCCCTTGAATGATCTTGTTACGTTTGATCTCAAGTTTACGTTCGAACTCTTTGCGTAACTCTTCGTGTTGTTCAGCAAGCTGTTCTAACTGATTTTGTTTTGCTTCATCTTCTAAAGTTTGCTCTAACCATTTCTCACGAGCCACTTTATCTAATTCTGCTTCGCTCACGCCACCTTCTACTAATAAGTTGCGAACACGAGTGAATAAACCAGCTTCTAAAATTTCTAACTCTTCGGTTAAATCTTTTTTCGCTTCACGAAGTTGCATTTCTTCGATTTCTAACGCACGTTTATCTTTTTCTACGCCATCACGAGTGAAGACTTGAACATCGATAACCGTACCTGATGTACCGTTTGGCACACGAAGTGAACTATCTTTAACATCTGATGCTTTTTCACCGAAGATTGCACGGAGTAATTTTTCTTCTGGGGTTAATTGGGTTTCACCTTTTGGTGTCACTTTACCCACAAGAATATCGCCACCTTTCACCTCAGCACCGATATACACGATACCAGATTCGTCCAGTTTGCTTAATGCTGACTCACCTACGTTTGGAATATCTGCAGTGATCTCTTCTGCACCAAGTTTGGTATCACGCGCCACACAAGATAACTCTTGAATGTGGATTGTGGTAAAGCGATCTTCTTGTACTACACGTTCAGATACTAACATTGAGTCTTCGAAGTTATAGCCGTTCCAAGGCATAAATGCCACACGGATATTTTGACCTAACGCCAACTCACCTAAATCCGTTGAAGGGCCATCAGCTAAGATTTCACCACGACCTACTGGCTCACCTAATTTCACACAAGGAATTTGGTTGATACAAGTATTTTGGTTTGAACGGGTATATTTGATTAAGTTATAAATATCAATACCTGCTTCACCTGCAACGGTTTCATCTTCATTGACTTTCACCACGATACGAGAAGCATCAACGTATTGGATAGTACCACCACGTTTTGCAATCACCGCAACACCAGAGTCAAGGGCGATTGGTTTTTCCATACCTGTACCGACTAATGGTTTGTCCGCACGCAATGTTGGCACTGCTTGACGTTGCATGTTTGCACCCATTAACGCACGGTTCGCATCGTCGTGTTCAAGGAACGGAATTAATGCTGCCGCCACAGAAACCACCTGTTGTGTTGAAACGTCCATATAGTGAATTTCTTCTGGGCGATATAAACCTGACTCACCGTGTTCACCACGACAGGTTACATAAGTATCAGTAAAGCGGAAGTTCTCATCTAAGTTTGAGTTCGCCTGTGCGATAACGTAAGCACCTTCTTCAATCGCTGATAAGTATTCGATCTCTTCAGTCACTTGACCATTCACAACTTTACGGAATGGGGTTTCTAAGAAGCCGTAGTTGTTGGTACGCGCATACACAGAAAGCGAGTTAATCAAACCGATGTTTGGACCCTCAGGGGTTTCGATCGGACATAAGCGACCATAGTGAGTGGTGTGTACGTCACGCACTTCAAAGCCTGCACGTTCACGAGTTAAACCGCCTGGACCTAACGCTGAAATACGACGTTTGTGTGTTACTTCTGAAAGCGGGTTGTTTTGGTCCATAAATTGCGAAAGTTGTGATGAACCGAAGAACTCTTTCACTGCCGCAGAAATTGGTTTCGCATTGATTAAATCTTGTGGGGTTACGCCGTCTAAATCACCTAATGAAAGACGCTCACGCACCGCACGTTCAACACGCACTAAACCGATACGGAATTGGTTCTCCGCCATCTCGCCCACTGAACGAATACGGCGGTTACCTAAGTGGTCGATATCGTCCACTTCTCCACGACCGTTACGGATTTCGATCAGTTTTTTCATTACGCCGATGATGTCATCATTGCTTAAAATCCCTAAGCCTTCGCCTTCCGGAATATTTAATGAACGATTGAACTTCATACGACCTACTGCAGATAAATCGTAACGATCTGCAGAGAAGAACATATTATCGAATAAGCCTTCTGCCGCTTCTTTTGTTGGCGGCTCGCCCGGACGCATCATACGATAGATTTCAACTAATGCGCTTAAGCGATCGTAAGTTGGGTCTACACGTAAGGTTTCAGAAATATACGGACCGTAGTCTAAATCGTTAGTAAATAGTACTTCGATCTCTTTGTAACCTGCTTGCGAAAGGTTCGCTAACATTTCTAAAGAGATTTCCATATTCGCAGGGCAGATAATTTCGCCGCTTGAAAGATCAACATAATCTTTCGCTGTCACACGACCGACAATATATTCAGTCGGCACTTGGATTTGGGTAATATTGTCTTTTTCTAATGCACGAATGTGACGAGCGGTGATACGACGACCACTTTCAACATAGACTTTGCCGTTTGCTTCAATGTCGAAAGCTGCCGTTTCACCACGAAGATACTCAGGCACTAAGGTCATTAGCAATTTGTTGTCTTCAATGTGGAAAGTCACGGTTTCGAAGAACATATTTAAGATTTCTTCAGTCGTGTAGCCTAACGCACGCAGAATAATGGTTGCTGGTAATTTACGACGACGGTCGATACGCGCATACAGGTTGTCTTTCGGATCGAACTCGAAATCTAACCAAGAACCACGGTAAGGAATGATGCGTGCGTTATAAAGCACTTTACCTGAAGCGTGGGTTTTACCTTTGTCAGAATCGAAGAATACGCCCGGACTACGGTGTAACTGAGAAACGATAACACGCTCAGTACCGTTGATCACGAAAGTACCGTTGTCGGTCATCAATGGGATTTCGCCCATATAGACGTTTTGTTCTTTGATGTCTTTTACTGTGCCTGCTGCCGCTTCGCGATCAAAGGTCACAAGACGAAGTTTTACGCGTAAAGGCGCTGCATAGGTTGTACCACGAATTTGGCATTCACGCACATCAAATACGGGTTCGCCTAATTCGTAAGAAACGTATTGTAATTCAGTTGCACCGTTGCTGCTCACAATCGGAAACACTGAACGGAATGCCGCTTCTAAACCTTGAAGTCCTTCAGGATCTCTTTGGATAAATTTATCAAAAGAATCGAGCTGAATTGTTAATAGATAAGGTACGTTCAGAACTTGTGAGCGTTTGCCAAAGCTCTTACGAATACGCTTTTTCTCGGAATATGAGTATGCCATTAAATATAGCCTCTGATTTTCTGTTTGGTTGAGTTTTCACAATCCGCCTAAAGACTGGCAGGAAGTGGCATTATAAAAAATTGTACGAGGTGTCATTTTCCAATTGCCAATCAAACAGTCAAAAATCACTACTGTAAGCGGTCAAATTGGGCAGGAGATTTGCAAATTTTGTTGATTAAAATGACAAAATCAACACTTGCGTTCAAGCACAAAAGGCTGACCACTCAAAGCTGTCAGCCAATTTTTACCTAAATGGTTAGGAATTATAGCGGATTTTGCAAAGTTTGGCAACAATTTAACCGCTTGTTTAGAGAGGAATTTTATTAGAAAAAGCTAACAATGATACAAATAACTCCACCTAAAAATAAGAATGGGTTGATATAATCTAACTCTCTACCCAAATTCATTGTTTTTTGTCTAGAACTAATAAGTAAATTTAATATAATCAAAATAATACCTAAAATAAACATCTACCCTCCTTACACTATTGATTTCAAGTTCTTTGGAATGTTACTTTCTTTTAACCCTTGAGATCTAAGAATGAAGTTATGATCTTCCCCTCTAGTAACCATAAGCTTAATTCCCCTGCCTTCTTTTTGTATAGAGATGTCGCAAGGAATATTATTAACCAATGCCCAAAAGCTATATCTATTATGATCACTAATATCAGAACCATACTTATTATTAGCGTCATATGGTCTTAATCTTAAAGCCTCATATGCTTCTTGCACTGAAATTTTAGCCTCACATCATAAAATTCTCAGATTTTATTCCTCGTCTCCGTACATGGTAGTACTCTCTATAGCTCCTAATAAGTATCCCTATCCCTCAACAAATGCACATTCCCCTTACGGCGTAAGAAGCCTGAACGGTCGAAGTATTCAATCAGCTGTACGGTCACTTTACGCCCGTATTGAATTTCATCTCTAAGCTGGTTTACCGAAATTTCGCCGTGTTGCTCAATGAAATTTTTGATAAGCTGAGCAAATGCACTGATCTGTTCGTGTAACAAGAAACGGTCTTTGACAATCGGCACTAAATAGCCCAACTTTCCTGCTTTATATAGCAAGTTACGCATTTCTGTTTCGTCTATGGATAGTTCGGAAGCAATATCTCTAACCCATAAGGCTTGATTGGTTCGTTCAAATAGCGGTCGGATTTCTGCCCAAATTTGCAATTCGGCATCGTTGAACTCAATTCGATGTGTTGGGGTATGGATCCAACCGCGTGTTTGTGCCAAAGTGTTATCGGCAATCAGTTCGTCAATGAGGGCAAAGGCAAGTTGTTCTGATAACTCTAACGTAGCAATACGATGTAAACGAGCCTTTGTCACCCCAAGCTGATCGCTATGCTGTTGGTGATACTCTTCGAGCTTCGCCACAATGTGTTGTTGGATTTGAGTTTTAAATGCCCCGTTAAACAGGTGATTAGAGTTGAGATAGTAATCCGATTTTTCCGCCAGTTTTTCTAAATCACGAATAAAAATCTGCTCTGCCCACAGTAGTTGGGTCAAATTCACCGCTTTATGTTGCAGATAGAGTGCAATACGTTCTTGATAGCTTGTGCAGTTAGCTAACTGTGAGAGATAACTCAAGCGTGCTTCGCTACGTTTATGGCGTTTCGGCGAGTGAATTTCGATCACTTCTGCACCAGCAAGGGTTTGACTGTCGTCGCCACTACGCAAAATAAGTTTGTCTTCTAAAGCAATGTGCAACGGCGTATCTAAAATCAGTTCGGCTATCGCGGTATCATCGGCAGGGCATTGGCTTCCATCTAGTAAATTTAATTTTGCGGTAGTGTGACTGGCAAAGTGATAGAGATGCACAACACTGTTTTCTTTTAAAGCTTGGGCTGTCGTTAGGCGAACGGTAATGCGGTCACAAGCAAATTGGGGATCCTGCTGTGTAATCCAGTCGCCACGCTCAATCTGCTCTTTTTCCACATTGGCGATATTTAAGGCTAAACGTTGCCCTGCTACCCCGATCGATGCTTCGTTATTTTGAGCGTGAATGTTTTTTATCCGCACTTTCTGACCGCTTGAGATATAAAATTCATCACCGATAACCACTTTTCCAGCGACCGCCGTCCCTGTTACCACCAAGCCTGCACCTTTCACATTAAATACACGGTCAATCGCATAGCGAAACGGTTTATCTATTTGTGTGCTTTGGTGATTAAGGCTGATCAGATGGTGCTTTAATGGCTCAATGCCCTCGCCTGTCTGAGCCGAAGTCACAAAGAAATGGGCTGAAGCCAAAAACGGATAACGCTGTTTTAATTGTTCGATCAGTTGGGTAGTGCGAGTCGCTTCCACTCTGTCTGCTTTGGTGAGTACGATAATAATCTGCTTAAAATTCAACAGGCGAAGAATAGCAAGATGTTCTTCCGTCTGTGGTTTAATCCCCTCGTCTGCCGATACCACCAACAAAGCGTGTTGGATACCGCCAAGCCCTGCCAACATATTAGACAGAAATTTTTGGTGCCCCGGTACATCAATAAAACCCAAAATATCATTTTCAATCGGCAAATAAGCATATCCAAGATCGATCGTCAACCCCCGTTTTTTCTCTTCAGGCAAGTGAGCAGTGTGAGTGCCTGTTAAGACGTGTAAAAGTGATGTTTTGCCGTGATCGACGTGTCCTGCGGTGATGATGATCATTTTGTCTCCGAGACTTCTGTTTGTTTAACGGAGAAGATTAAGATCTTGTTTTTAAATGGTCAACCAATTTTTCTACAACACCAATCACAAAGTCTTTGTCTGCTTTTGAGGTATTTTGTAATAGTGTAGCTAAATATTCTGCATCATCTTTATTGAGTGACGAATTGCCTGCAAGTAGATCCGCCACATTACAATGAAAGACGTTCGCAAATTCAAACAGCCTCATTAAACTCGGCATTGCCACCCCTCGCTCAATGCGTGAAATTGTCTCATTACCCAAATCAAGTTTTTCCGCCAACTGTTCTTGAGTTAAACCAGTAGTTTGACGATATTTTGCAATATTGCTACCTAATTGTTTTGCAAACTTCTGTTTATTGATATTCATATATACCCCATTAAAATGAGGTTGTAGTGAATATAAAACTGCCCCTAAGTAAAAGGATATTAAAATCCCATAAAAATTCAACTTTTTATGTTGGGTTGATAACCAAATTAGATCTATAATTCGAATTGCTTACAAAGCACATTAAAAAACATTCACTATTTTACAAAAAGAGGTCTTTATGAAAAAACTTACTTTATCTGTATTATTAGCATTGTCTACTATCAGCACTTCTACTTTGGCAAACGTATATATTCAAGGGGATATCGGTTCGTCAAAAATTACACCCGATGATTTCAATGGAGGAACAGCAACGGATTTTCGTATAAGTATAGGCTATGACTTTGGTAATTATCGTTTAGCTTCTGACACTTCACAATTTGGCGGTAAATTAGGTCTACGCTTTAACTTTTAAGAATGCGTAATATGAAAAAATTACTAATTCCGACTCTATTTTCGGCTTTTTTATTATATCTAAACAAAGTCTAGCTATAATAAGATAAGGCTCAGAAATTGTGTGATCTGAGCCTTATTTTTCGAGATCACATTTCCAATATTTTTATCAACTCTTCAAATTCCGCCACACTTCGCACATCTAGCCACATCTTTTGTTGTACAAAACGAGCAATAATCGGGTTTGGATAGGTTTTAAACTGTTTTTCTAATTCAAGTAAATCGCTCTGTTTATCTGCCGAAATAGTCACAGCAAACGATGGGATTTTTTCTGTCGGTAACGCACCACTGCCGATTTGAGCTTCACTCGGTTCGATTTGCAAAATATAGCGCTGATCTAACCGCTTGTAGAGCGCCTCTTTTAAACGTTCTGCTTTCTGTTGCAGACCATCAAGGGATTGTGTTAGCAAGTGCAATGTCGGTAGCTCGTCCGTTAAACGATCAGGGAAAAGATAGTGGCGTAACGTAGCTTCTAAGCCTGACAAAATCACTTTATCACAACGCAAAACCCGTTTGAGTGGGTGCTGTTGAAGTTGATCGATAAAGGCTTTTTTCCCAACAATAATCCCAGCTTGTGGACCGCCAAGTGGTTTATCCCCTGAAAACGAAACTAAATCCACACCTGAAGCGACTTTTTGTTGCATTATCGGCTCGGCAGGTAGGTTTAGGGCTTGCATATCGGTGAGCGAGCCACTGCCTAAATCGCTAATCACAGGCAGATTAAACTCTTGCCCTAATGCCACTAACTCTTCTTCACTCACACTTGAAGTAAAACCTTGAATTTGGTAATTACTGGTGTGAACTTTCATTAAAAATGCGGTATTTTCGTTGATTGCGTTGCGATAATCTTTTAAATGGGTGCGATTTGTCGTACCCACTTCAACCAACTTGCACCCTGCTTGAGCCATAATGTCAGGGATACGGAAAGCACCGCCGATCTCAATTAATTCACCACGAGAGATAATCACTTCTTTGCCTTGAGCAAAAGTCGCCAACATTAGCAATACGGCGGCGGCATTATTATTGACCACGCAAGCCGCTTCCGCCCCTGTCAGTTGTTGCAACAGCTCAGAAACATAGAGATCACGGTGACTACGTTTGCCTGCTTCAATATCAAACTCCAACGCCACATTATTTCGCATTGCACTGGTAGCAGCTGAAATCGCTTGTTCCGACCACAAACCTCGACCAAGATTGGTATGCAAAACTGTTCCCGTCAGATTAAACACAGGTTTCATTTTAACTTGAGCAAGGCTTTGCAAGCGGTGAGTTAATTCGTTAAAAAGCGTATGTTCCGTTTGTAGAAAGTCAGGCAGACTTTGATGTTGCTGAATATGTTGGCGAGCTTGTTCAATCAGTAAACGAGCTTGAGCAACAAAGGCTTGATGTCCGAATTGTTGAATTAAATCAGCACCTTGTGATGTTTTTAGCAGTTTATCAATTGCAGGAATTGAACGAAATAGTGATTGCATAGCAGAGATCCGTCAGAAATTTTGCACAATTCTAATAAATTCAGTAGAATAGTGCCACTTTTTCGGAGGTGTGTCATATCCGGTGATGTGGCAGGACTTCAAATCCTGTTGAGGATGCCAGCGTTCTCGGGTGGGTTCAACTCCCATACGCCTCCGCCAACTCAAGTTTCTACACATCTCTCAACGTAACCCAACCTAACAAAAATAGCCTTCTAATAATCGCTTTCTGAGTGGAATGGATTGCATAACAGAATTAGTCTACCCTTTTTTCTATAAAAAGCTGGCAAGACCACAAGAATAGATTATTACTATAAATAAGATATTAATTAAATTTACAAGAATATTGTCGGGATAGTAAATAGTTAGATAATATTTAATCGCCTGATTATGCTATTTTCACTATTTGTAATATAGTTACTTTGTTTGCCTAAAAAAGATGTTAGAAAATCGCTTCAAGTCGTAAAAAAGCACCGAAATGGTGTTTACGATTTTGTTTTTTATCATTGTAAAAATGGACTTCAGGCTGAATAAACACTCAGTCTTTCCAAATTGGTTGCTGCCAGTTGATGAAAGGTCCGTAGTGAGTTAGATCCGCTTTTTTCTTATTGATGTTACCGCCAACAAATAAACCATAGCTCAATTTTTTATAGCCCGCAAAATCGTGCTGACGATACAAACTATTACCCCATTCAACATTCTCATCTAAATCACGGGTATATTGTAGAAAGGTATGATTATTGATAAAAACCTGAGGCTTCCACTGGAATTTATTTTCAAAATTAGTACGAAGGTAGTGTTTACTTTTTATACCATATCGATAAATTTGCTCTAATCGAGTAGAAAATACCTCATTGTGTTGCCAGGTTTTAGCTACTTTGAAACGTAAGAATATGTCTGTCCCAGAACGAATCCCTAAATCCACATCAGTATCAATCCCTAATGCTTTAACACCTTTAGACCAACGTAATGCTAAAGACGCATTATCATTTCGTATCTGTTTACTATCATACTTTTTATGTCTACTTAATAGTGATCGATAATTACGCTGCAACTGATTTTGATCCTGAGCGTGGTTATCTAAATCTTCATCACCAAATACGACACTCAAATGCTGTTTTAATGCTGGCAAGCTGTTCTTGTAATTTTATTCGTTGATGATCTACCCAAGTTGGGTTTGCTTTAGTTACTAAAGGTAATGCAAGCAAAGAAAATGCGATGAGATTATATTTCATAAAATACCTTCTCCATTTGGGATTTTAATGGAACTCACTACATCTAAAAGACAAAGCGGTAAGATTTCAGCTCAATCTTACCGCTTGCATTTTATCTATTCAACCATTCCATATAAGCCTTAGTCCCTTCTGCAACGGTTTTAAACAGCTTATCATAACCTGCCGCACGCAGTTTGGTTAAATCAGCTTGAGTAAAGGTTTGGTAACGAGATTTTAAATGATCTGGGAATGGAATAGTTTCAATTTGCCCTTTTTGATGGAACGCCAACACCGCATCAGCAACGGCACGGAAAGACTCCGCATTGCCTGTACCCAGATTGAAAATACCCGAAATCCCATTTTGCCACGCCCAAATATTCACCTGAGCGACATCTTCCACATACACAAAATCACGCAAAAATGTTTCCGAACCTTCAAATAGTTTCGGATTTTCGCCTTTAAGAATTTGCGTATTCAAATGGAACGCCACACTTGCCATCGAGCCTTTATGCTGTTCGCGTGGACCATACACATTGAAATACTTAAAGCCACACACTGGCGACTCTGCCTCAGGCAGAATTTTACGCACATATTCATCAAACAAAAATTTAGAATAGCCATAAACATTTAACGGCTGTTCAAATTTTCTCTCTTCAATAAAATTGTCCGAACGACCGCCGTAGGTCGCTGCACTTGACGCATAAAAGAAAGGAATTTGGCGATCTAAACAGAAATGCAACAGCTCTTTAGAATACTCATAGTTGTTCTGCATTAAATATTTACCGTCCCACTCTGTCGTAGCTGAGCAAGCTCCTTCGTGGAAAATCGCATCAATTTCGCCAAAATCATCGCCTGCAATAATAGAAGCAATAAAATCTTCTTTATCACAATAATCTGCAATGTCTAAATCGACTAAATTAACAAACTTCTCACCATTTTTCAGGTTATCTACCACTAAAATATCGGTTCTACCGATTGCATTTAACGCCTTAACAATATTGCTACCGATAAAGCCAGCACCGCCTGTTACAATAATCATTGTCTTCTCCTTTATTTCGCACGCTCAATCTGTTTTTTCAGTTTGAGCATTTTTTCTTTGATACGTTGGCGTTTAAGTTGGGAAATATGATCCACAAACAACACACCATTTAAGTGATCGATCTCGTGTTGAATACAAATGGCTAACAAACCATCTGCTTCAAGCGTAAACGTTTGACCTTCACGATTTAACGCTTTAACTGTCAATTTCTCTTTGCGTGGCACTAAAGCTCGACAACCAGGAATAGACAAACACCCCTCTTCAATACCCGTTTCGCCACTGCTTTCCAAAATCTCAGGGTTAATCAACACGATTTGATTAGTTTTATCCCCTTCAATATCAATAGTAATCACACGTTTAAGCACATTGACTTGCGGTGCAGCAAGCCCGATCCCCTCGTGTTCATACATTGTGTCAAACATATTATCAATAAAGGTATTTAGTTCTGCGTCCACCGTTTCTACGGGTTGGCAAACCTTAGCCAAATTCTCATCTGGGTAAATTAAAACGTCTAAAACAGCCATTTTTGCGATCTCCGTCGAAAAATTAAAAAGAATATGTTGGCTATTTTAAACTTTTTATTAGGATTAGGGAAATGTATGTAGAAGGGAGCTTACCATTAATATATTTTTCTAGCCTCTAGCTATCCCCCTCTTTAGCAAAGAGGGGCTAGGGGAGATTTGGCAGACGAATAAACGAAGTGAGTGATTAAAAAGTCCTTAGTTTTTTTATTATTGATTGCCAAATAAATTATTTTCTTCGTTATTTACTTCTGTCAAATCTCCCCTAACCCCTCTTTTCTAAAGAGGGGAGTGAGATCGAAGTAAATTTAATATTTCTACGATAAGGTAAATAATAAATGACACATCTCACAAAATTATTAGCCCTGTTACAAGTGCCACAGCTTGGCGCACAACGTATCGGGCGGTTACTCTCGGAAGTGGACTTTGGCGAATTTTGTCAATACGACAAAATCGCATTAAAGCAAATGGGCTGGAATGAACGGCAAATTCAGCGTTGGTTTAATCCTGAGCATAAATGGATTGATCAGGCGTTGCAATGGGCGGAACAGGATCAGCAACGGATTTTAACCTTATTTGACGAAGATTATCCTTTTTTACTGAAGCAGATCAGTACTGCTCCCCCTGTGCTTTTTGTGCGTGGGAATATTGAAAGTTTATCGTTACCGCAGATAGCCATCGTTGGCAGTCGAGATTATTCCCACTATGGTGAACACTGGGCTGGGCATTTTTCGGCGGAATTAGTGAAATATCAGCTTGCTGTCACCAGTGGCTTAGCCATAGGCATAGATGGATTTTGCCATCAACGTGCGGTCAATGAAAACGGAATTACCATTGCGGTTCTAGGCAGTGGGCTAGACCAAGTCTATCCTGCCCGCCACAAAAAACTTGCGGAACAAATCGTTGATACAAGCGGTGCATTAGTGTCGGAATTTTTCCCTAGCCAGCCACCGATTGCTGAAAATTTCCCTAGACGAAATCGCATCATCAGCGGATTATCGCTAGGCACATTGGTTATTGAAGCCACGGTGAACAGTGGCTCGCTCATCACTGCTCGTTATGCGTTAGAGCAAGGACGAGAAGTTTTTGCATTGCCGAACTCAGTACAAAACCCGTATAGCGAAGGGTGCCATAAATTGATTAAAGAAGGGGCATTGCTGGTTGAAAATGTTGAAGATATTTTAGATGCGATTGCGTGGCAACGGCAGTCAGTGCATATTCAACCAAGTCTATTTGATACGAAACCTAAACAAGCGGTGAAATCCGACCCTAAATTTGCAAAAAATCTACCTGAACTGACCGCTTGTCAGCAACAATTGTTTGAACAGATTAGCCTTGAGCCGATCAGCATTGATGATCTTGCCAAAGCGACGGATATGGCGGTAGAAACCGCATTGATTGAGCTGCTGAATTTGGAGTTGTTGGGCGTAGTGAAGCAGGTGAGTGGGGGGTATGTAATCACTTGATAATAATTCTCAATAATATAAAATGAGAACCTTTATCATTTAGGAGGTTTATATGCCATTCATTCGATTTTTCTGTTTTCTCACCGCTTGTTTTGCAATTTCTATAACTGCACAGGCTACAAATGAACGGGTGATCAGTATTGGGGGTGATGTCACCGAAATTATTTATGCCTTAAATGCAGAACAAAATTTAATTGGGCGTGATAGTACAAGTCTTAATCCCCCACAGGTGAAAGCATTGCCCGATATTGGTTATATGCGACAGTTAAACACGGAAGGTATTTTGGCATTAAAACCAACAAAAGTGATTGCGAGTGAGGTTTCGCAGCCATCTATTGTATTAGAACAACTGAAATCTGCTGGTATTCAGGTGGAACTCGTACCGCTTAAATATAGCCCTGAAAGTGTCGTAGAAAAAATCAAACGTATTGGTGACATTGTCGGTAAGCCACAGCAAGCGGCTGCTTTAGCAGATAAATTTACCCAAGAAATAAATGCGGTCAATAAATCTCCACTTGACGTCAATATTTTATTTATTCTCAATCGAGCGGGTATACATCAAATGGCGGCTGGAAAAGGCACAGTCGCAGATACTGCCATTCGGTTAATTGGAGCAAAAAATGCAATGAAAGACGCGGTGAGATTTGCTCCGATTTCTCAAGAAGGAATGATTTCAGCAAATCCTGATTTAATCGTGCTTAGCCATTTGAGCTTAGAAAATTTTAAATCTCCCGATGAAATTTGGACATTACCTGGACTTGCACATACCAACGCGGGAAAACATAAGCGATTAGTCGTTGTTGATGATATTGCGTTTCTTGCTTTCGGATTAACAATGGGGCAAGAGCTACAAAAAATGCGTACTGCGGCTGAACAAGTGGTGAAATAATGTCCCGTTCCCTTTGGCTGATCTCACTACTTATCGTATTGCTGCTTGTGGCACTTATTGCAACAAATGTCGGGGCATTTTCTTTGACGTGGCAAGACTTAATTGCAGCAGACCTAAACAGTAATGTGTGGCAAATATGGTTAAATATTCGTTTACCTCGTATTTTACTCGCCATCATTGTTGGTTTAGCCCTTGCGGTTTCTGGCACGGTATTTCAGGGGTTATTTCATAATCCGATGGCAGATCCTGCATTAATTGGTGTAAATAGCGGGGCAAGCCTTGCTGTCGCCCTCTCTATTCTGTTGCCAAATATTTTACCAACAGAGTGGGGCATTTATAGCACAATGCTTTTTGCTTTTATGGGTAGTCTTGCTGTAACTGGGTTTATCTATGCCTTAAGTCATCGTACTCAAGCCTCTATGCAAAAATTGTTATTGGCAGGTATTGCAGTGAACGCACTTTGTTTTGCTATTGTCGGAATGCTGACATATATCAGTAACGATCAGCAACTTCGTCAATTTACACTTTGGACAATGGGAAGTTTAGGACAAGCACAATGGCAGCCGTTATTTATTGCAAGTACGCTGATTTTACCCGCCTGTTTATATTTGTTTACTCTCGCTCAGAAGCTCAATGTGTTACAACTTGGTGATGAAGAAGCTCATTATCTTGGCATTAATGTACTACAACTAAAACGACTGTTGATGTTACTTGGGGCGTTATTAGTAGGCTCTGCCGTAGCAGTGAGTGGTGCGATTGGGTTTATCGGTTTAGTCATTCCTCACCTTGTTCGCTTTAAATTAGGTGCTGATCATCGTTGGGTTCTACCCGCTTCGGCTCTTTGTGGAGCAATCTTGCTACTTGTCGCTGATACGTTTGCTCGAACTGCATTTGCACCAGCGGAATTGCCTGTCGGTATGATTACCAGTTTTCTTGGCGCACCTTATTTTCTGTGGTTAGTCGTTCGTTATAGGGAGGTAAATTAATGTTGCAATCAGACCGCTTGCTGATCGCTGATAAGCTCACATTAACGATTAATCAGTGTCTTTTGTTAGACAATATCTCTTTAGCGTTACCACAAGGTAAGGTGACAGTGCTGATTGGTCCTAATGGTGCGGGCAAATCCACACTGCTACGCCTATTATCAGGCTACCTCTCGGCAAAAAGCGGGGAAGTGCGTTTGTATAATAAAGGTATAGATCAATTCTCTTTAGCTGAATTGGCTCAACATCGTGCCGTAATGCGACAACATAGTCTGCTCAATTTTCCTTTTTCTGTGGAAGAGGTTATTAGAATGGGGGGCTATCATCGAAGCCAAACGGAAGTCGATCAGCATTTAGAACAGGTGATTATGGTGACAGAATGTACGGCTTTGCGAGATAAGGCTTATCGACAGCTCTCTGGCGGTGAACAACAACGCACACAACTAGCTCGAGCGTTGTTACAACTTTGGAGTGAAGATATGCGAGGTAAATTGCTATTTCTAGATGAGCCTACGTCAGCCTTTGATCTTTACCATCAGCAACACTGCCTACGTTTGCTCAAACAGCTATGCCAAAAGAAAGGGCTAACGGTATGTTGTATTTTGCACGATCTCAATTTAGCCGCGTTATATGGAGATCAACTGATTTTACTGGCAGAACAGCACATTCAAGCCTGTGGCAGTGCAGCAGAGGTTATCCAAAAAGAGATTATTCAAAAATGGTATAAAGCGGAAGTTGCTATTTTTCCTCATTTTGCTACCCAAGCTCCGCAAATACAACTTTCTCTTTAAAATGAAAGATTATACCTTGACAAAATATAGCACTCAAATAAAACGATAATTATTATCAATTAACATGTAAAATTGCTATGCTGTGTTCATCAATTCGCAGGTTAATGATGATTAGCCTGTTTTTTAAATAACCCTTCCAACCTATTTGTTGTTTTTTCTATATTTAAATGAGCATATTCTTCAAAAGTGAGCTTAAAGCCTTGTACTATAAGGCTTTAGCCCACTTTTTACCAACATTGTCTACTATGCAAAATATCCTATCTAAATCACCGCTTTCATTAGATTTCCGCCTATTATTTCTAACTTTTATTGATAAAAGTTGAAAAATGCTTGTTATTTTATTCTTTATTTTATGTAAATGTTGTTTTTTTTTTACAATGGAGTGGGGGCATCTGTACACCCTGAAAATGTAAATAAAAGTTTATGATGCTTTATTAGAAAAAGCGTTAGAGAAAGTTATTATGGAAAGTTATTATGAATAAAATATTTAGAGTTATTTGGAGTCATGCTCAACAGGCTTGGGTTGTTGTATCTGAATTAGTAAAATCTCATACCAAAACATCCACTTACACGGATAAAAGAGCTCAAGTATGCACCTCACATTATTTTTTAGATAAACAGCAAGATAAATTTAAATTAAGTCTTTTAAGTCTAGTATTACTAGGTATATTTTTTAGTCCAGTAGGTTCAGCTGCAGAATGGTTTCAAAATGGTTCTGGTGCAGGGTTTCGAGGATATAACGGCGATTCTATTGGTATTGGTAGAGATAGTAAGGTTGGGCATGGTTCTATTACTATTGGTGCTCAATCAAAAGCTGAAAGTACGACTGCTGTTGCGATAGGTTTTGACGCTCGAGCATTAGCTAACAATTCCACAGCCGTTGGAGCAAGAACAATAGCAGACTTTCATTCTGCGGCTTATGGTCATCGAGCAAGAGCACTAGGAACACACTCTGTTGCAGTCGGTGAAGAAGCTGTTACAAATCAAAATATTAATAGAGCCACTGCATTGGGTAGCAATTCACTTGTTATCGTTGGCGGTGGTGTTGCATTGGGTTATGGTTCAAGAGCAGAAACGGCAGGTGATATTGAAGGGGCAAAACAGTCTTATTCTGTAACAGCAGCAAGCAGTGTTGATAACGGCTTTAAATCCACAGGAAGTGTTGACAACAATCCTATTGGTGCAGTTTCTGTGGGTAATGACAGAATCAAACGCCAAATTACTAATGTTGCCGCAGGTAAAGTAGATACTGACGCAGTAAACGTGGCACAGCTTAAATCGCTTACAATGCAAACAGGAGGCGATAACGGCAGCAGTGGCAAGGTAGGCATTTGGAGTGGCAAACTTGAAGTTAAAGGCACAAGTGGCGAAATCAAGACCAATGCGTCTAACTCAACCATCACAATAGGTTTAGAACAAGACGTTAAGACTAAACTGGCTCAGATTGCCGATAAAATGTCGTCTTT
Organism: Glaesserella parasuis; assembly: GCF_002015085.1. GTDB lineage: Bacteria > Pseudomonadota > Gammaproteobacteria > Enterobacterales > Pasteurellaceae > Glaesserella > Glaesserella parasuis. Next base: position 803 of record NZ_MUXW01000035.1, on the reverse strand, counting down.
TAAGATTAAAACAAGTACGGATAACAATGAAGCTACAATTACGAATGGAAATACAATCCAGTTTACTGCAGGAGATAATATTAAATTAGAACACACGAACGGAAATATTACGATTTCTACGATTGGTAAGTTAATTACAAAGACTGAAATGGTAAATGGTGGTTTGAAAATTACTTATACGGATGGCACCAGTGATACTATTACTAATGGGAAAGACGGTAGAGATGGTGCGAAAGGTGAACCAGGTATTCCAGGACCTAAGGGTCCAGTAGGGCCTAGGGGTGAACCGGGTCCAAAAGGTGATATGGGTCCAGCGGGACCACGAGGCCCTGCGGGTCCAACCGGTGCTCAAGGTCCAGCAGGACCTAGGGGTGAACAGGGTCTTAAAGGTGAGCAAGGCCCAGCTGGACCAAAAGGCGAAGCTGGTCCAACAGGTCCGATTGGTCCAGTGGGTCCGAAAGGTGAAAAAGGAGATCAAGGTCCGGTGGGTCCGGCAGGCCCAGCGGGTGCTCAGGGCATACAAGGTCCTAAAGGAGATGCAGGTCCAAAAGGTGATACAGGTCTTAGAGGTGAAACTGGCCCTGCGGGTCCAGCAGGACCACGAGGACCTGTGGGTCCAACGGGACCGCAAGGAATGCCAGGTATTCAGGGACAGAAGGGTGAGCGAGGAGAAACAGGTCCAGCGGGTCCAGCAGGGGCTAATGGTATGAAAATTACTCCAGATGCGACTACGACCACAAAAACTGAAGGTGATGGTGCAGATAAGAAAGTAACTACTGCAACAGCAGGTGCTGACGGTACAA